>NZ_CP113432.1:1200000-1800000 GCF_026686735.1 Pseudomonas triclosanedens
GCGATGGCCAGATTGTGCTCAATGTCTCGCCGACGGCGGTGCGCCACCTGCAGATGGATAACGAGGCGGTCAGTTTCGAAGGGCGTTTCGGTGGTATTGCCCAGGGGCTCTACATTCCGTCTCAGGCGGTCATGGCCATCTATGCTCGGGAGAATGGGCAGGGCATGGTCTTCGATCTCGAACCGCCAGTGCCGACCGATGACGAGGATTTGCCGGATGATGGTCCTTCCGACGAGCCGCCGCGTCCAAGCGGGCGCCCCAGTCTGAAGGTGGTGAAGTAATGAAAAAGGCGACCCGGAGGTCGCCTTTTCTATGCCTCTGTTTCGCCGGTCAGTCTATGTACTCGAACAGGCGGACAATCTTCTGTACACCGTCCACGCTTTGCACTACCTGGGTTGCCAGGTCGCCTTCGTGACGGGTCACCAAGCCGAGCATGTAGACGATACCGTTCTCGGTCAGGACCTTGATCCGGGTGGAGGGTACATTGGCATCGGCAATCATCTGGCTCTTGATCTTGGTGGTCAGCCAGGTGTCGTTGCTGCGAGCGGCCAGGGAGGATGGCTGCAGGATCTGCAGCTCGTTGTGCACAGTCTTGACCTTCTGCACTTCCTTGGCGGCCTGTTCGGCTTTGTTCTTCAAGTCGCCGCGCGGGGTTTGGCCCGCCAGCAGCACTACGCCGTTGTAGCTGATTACGACGATATGCGAGTCGCGATCCAGCGCCGGATCTGCCTTGGCGACGTTCACGGCTACCTTGGTTTCGATCAGGGAGTCGTCGATCTTGCTGCCGATGGTGCGGGTACCCTTGTCGTCGTCGATTGGTTTGTCGCGGGTGGCGCTCAGGAAACTACTGCAGCCACCGAGAGCCATGGTCACGGTCAGGGCGGCCGCGATCAGAGCGGTACGGGTCATTCTTCACTCCCGAAAAGTTGGCGGTCGATGAGGTCGCACAGGCAGTGGATGACCAGCAGGTGGACCTCCTGGATGCGTGCGGTGACCTTGGCCGGGACGCGGATCTCCACGTCCTCGGGCAGCAGCAGCGAAGCCATGCCACCACCGTCGCGGCCGGTCAGTGCTACGACAACCATTTCTCGATCATGTGCGGCCTGGATCGCCTGAATGACGTTGGCGGAGTTGCCGCTGGTGGAAATGGCCAGCAGAACATCGCCGGGTTGGCCCAGTGCGCGAATCTGCTTTGAGAAGACTTCGTTGTAGCTATAGTCGTTGGCGATCGAGGTGATGGTCGAGCTGTCGGTGGTCAGAGCGACGGCCGGCAGGCTCGGGCGTTCGCGCTCAAAACGGTTGAGCAGTTCGGAGGAGAAGTGCTGTGCATCGCCAGCGGAGCCGCCGTTGCCGCAGGAGAGAATTTTTCCCTCGTTCAGCAGCGCGTTGACCATGACCATGCTCGCCTGCTCGATATGCGGGATGAGCACTTCGGTGGCCTGTTGCTTGGTCTCGATGCTGGCATGGAAGAGCTGGCGGATACGGGATTGCATGTCCATCAGGGATGACCTTTCGTCGGGCGTCTGATCAAGTGTCAAAGGCGTTGGGAATCCAGTTCAATTGCCCTGCGGAGCCTGGGGTGCGATGGTCGATGGCGACGATATCGAACCGGCAGGGGTGTCTGCTCCAGCGGGCGTTCTGTTGCAGGAAGTGTTCGGCGGAGGCGGTCAGGCGCTGACGCTTGCGCGAGTCTACGCTTTCCAGCGCTCCTCCCCATGCGTCATGCCGGCGGGAGCGAACTTCGACGAATACTACTGTATCGCCGTCCAGCATGACCAGATCGAGCTCGCCTCGCCGGCAGGACCAGTTCTGCGCCAGGAGGCGCAGGCCGTGCCGTTCGAGGTGGGCGCGAGCCTCTGATTCAGCCTCGCGCCCGGCCTTTTGAGTGGGGCTGTTGCCGATCAAATACCACTGTTCTCCAGAGGTTGGGCCTGGCCATTACGGAACTCGGCCCAGGGCAGGCGGCGTTCGATCCGCTGGCTTGCGTTGACGCTAAGAGTGCCGGTCAGGCCGTCGACCTGCATGCTCGGTACCGCCTTGAGTTCAGGTAGCCGGGGGGCCAACTGGTAGGCGTCGGCACCCATCGCGTAGAGGCGGCCGAGGCTGCCGGAAGCTTGAGGCCATTGTGCGGTTACCTGTTGGCGAAGCGGATTGTTCGGCTCCAGCAGCCAGGGTGTCTCGCAGAAGCGAATTCCGTTCAGATCCTGGTCCTGCGCAGGGTTGTTTACGCCAGTGTACAGGTTGGAGGTCGCGTAGACCGGCAGATCGCCAGCGTACTGGAAGGCCAGGGTCGGCTTGATCTGGCGGGCCTGCTGCGGGGTAGCGGCAAGGAAGATGAAGTCGATGTCCTGACGACGCGAGGGTTGGGTGTCGACGCTGCTGTCGAGCACACCTTGCAGGCGCTTGGCGCGGCCTTCGCTCTGGCGCAGTTGCAGAAGGTCTGCGATCTGGCGGGCCAGTTCGACGGGTTGATCGACATGTTCGGCTGCGATGAGGGTGCCGCCGGCGGCTTGCCAGTTGCGGCTGAACGATGCGAGTACGCGATCCCCCCATTCGCCGCGCGGCACGAGCGCCACGGCACGACGCATGCCGTCGTTCCAGGCGCGGTTTGCTACTTCGCGGGCTTCATCCTCGGCGGAGAGACCGAACTGGAACAGCTGGGCCGGGCCCTCCTGGGCCCCATCGCTGTAGTTGAGCGCGAGGGTAGTGATCGGCAATTGCTGCTGGCTGCTCAGCTGCTTGACCAGATTTTTCTCCAGTGGTCCGACGACCAGTTGTACGCCGTCGGCCTGGGCCTGACGGTAGAAGTCGTCCAGCGAGCGCACCTGGCTGCTGTCGTAGAGGCTGATGGCCGGCTGCGGCTGACCACTTTGCTGGGCCTGGTAGTGGGCGGCGAGGAAACCGTCCTGCAGGGCGCGGGCGACCGAGGCCAGCTGTCCCTGTTGCGGCAGCAGAAGGGCGATTTTGTTCAGCGGCTGGGCTGCCAGGGATTTCAGTTTCTCGAGAGCGCTGGGGAGCTGCTTGGCTGCTGGGTGATCCGGGTTCTGGCTGACCCAGGTGTCGATGTTGGACTGCTGTTCCTTGAGGGTCGACGAGGTCTTGGTGATGCGCGCCAGCGCGAGCCACCCGTTCAGATCGCCTTCGTTGCTGCTGGCCTGCATCTGCTCGACCGGCAGGCTGGAAACGAGCTTCCAGATTTCCTCATGGTTGGCCCTGGCAGCCTCGGCATTCAGCAGCGGATCGATGAATACGCGTTCGCGTGCGGCGCTCATGGCCTGTCCGTCGGCAGCAAGGGCTAGGGCTTTGACCATGCCGGCGCGAGCCTGCAGGTCTACCGGCATTTCGCCCAGGCGCTGGAAGCTCGGGTTGTCGAATGCCTTTAGGGCCGCCTTGGGTTTGTTGCGGGCCATTTCCAGTTGTGCGCGCAGCGTGCTGGCGAAGACCTGCTGGGCCGGTTTCAGGCTATCCATCGGGGTTTGTTCGAGGATCTGCGTGGAGCGGCCGAAATCCTTCTGCTTGTAGGCAAGGTCGGCGGCCGACAGGCGCAGCACTGCGGCATCTTCGGGCTTGGCGGTGGATGCCTGCTGGAGCAGTTGCTCGATGCTGGCGCTCGGAGTGCGAGGCAGTTCGCCGAGGTTGGACGACGGGGAAGACGCACAGGCGGCGAGCATGCCGGCCAGGATCAAGGCGGAAAGCGGACGCAGGCGAGCGATCATATCGGGCTTCTCGTGACGCATTCAAAGAGCCGCTGATTGTACCCAAGCGGCGAGGGTGACGCGATGGCGGCATCCTGAAACGGGATACAATGCGTTTTTTGGATATTTCCGGCGAGGTTCTTCCGCGTGACCTTCGGCACTCTGTATGTGGTTGCCACACCTATTGGCAACCTGGACGACATCAGCGCCCGAGCGCTCAAGGTATTGCGCGACGTGTCGCTCATTGCGGCGGAGGACACCCGGCATTCCGTCCGTCTGCTGCAGCATTTCGGCATCGAGACGCCCCTGGCGCCCTGCCATGAGCACAATGAGCGGGAGCAGGGCGGGCGCTTTCTGGTCAGGCTGCAGGCCGGCGAGGATGTTGCGCTGATTTCCGACGCTGGCACGCCGCTGATATCCGATCCTGGTTATCACCTCGTGCGCCAGGCGCGTGCGGCAGGCGTTCCGGTGGTGCCGGTGCCGGGCGCCTGTGCGCTGATCGCCGCGCTGTCGGCGGCAGGGCTTCCCTCAGATCGCTTCGTCTTCGAGGGCTTCCTGCCGGCCAAGGTTGCCGGTCGGCGCGGTCGCCTGGAGGGTCTGGTGGATGAGCCGCGCACGCTGATCTTCTATGAGGCACCGCACCGTATTCTGGAGTGCATCGAGGATATGGCGGCGATCTTCGGTGAAGAGCGTCCCGCAGTGCTGGCCCGCGAGCTGACCAAGACTTTCGAGACGCTGAAGGGGTTACCACTGGGCGAGTTGCGCGAGTTCGTTGCTGCCGACGGCAACCAGCAGCGTGGTGAGTGCGTTCTGTTGGTGGCGGGCAAGCCCGCGCCGGAAAGTGATGAGGCCGTGGATGCACAGACCTTGCGGGTGCTGGACCTGCTGTTGGCGGAGCTGCCGGTCAAACGCGCGGCAGCGCTGGCGGCGGAGATCACTGGTGCGCGCAAGAATCAGCTTTACCAGCTCGCGCTGGAGCGCCAGGGCAAGGCTTGAGCTTGTCCTGAGCGCCCTGAGCCGCTAACCTTGTTGACTGAGAGTCGATTGGACAGTCGCTGTTCCGTGATGTTCCATCACGGGGTGGAGGAAAGTCCGGGCTCCATAGGGCAGAGTGCCAGGTAACGCCTGGGAGGCGTGAGCCTACGGAAAGTGCCACAGAAAATAACCGCCTAAGCGCAACAGCGCCGGTAAGGGTGAAAAGGTGCGGTAAGAGCGCACCGCACGGCTGGCAACAGTTCGTGGCTAGGTAAACCCCACTCGGAGCAAGACCAAATAGGAATCCATTGGCGCGGCCCGCGTTGGATTCGGGTAGGTCGCTTGAGGCATTCAGTGATGAATGTCCCAGAGGAATGGCTGTCCTCGACAGAACCCGGCTTATAGATCGACTCTCTCCACTTTTTCTCCACTTTTTCTCCACTTCTTCCCACATGACCATTTGTCGCTGATCGGAAGAAGTTAAAAACTTAAGAAATCACTTTAAGTATGAAAGCCCAGTGTTTTGAAAACACTGGGCTTTTCTCTTTCTGCATGCGTCAAAAACCCTCCCGAAGTCTCCTGAAAGCACGCTAAATCTCGGTCCTGTAAGGATTTTTCGCCTCCGACTCGCCTTGACGGTGGGGAGCGCGGATTTCTATAGTGTGCGGAAGTGGTATGAAGTGGGTAAAAGTGGGATCAACAGGCATGGATAGCCAACCACAGGGGAAGCGCTGACGTGTTTCGCGGAGCTAACGCCATCAGTCTTGACGCCAAGGGGCGCCTCGCGATGCCGAGTCGGTATCGTGACGAGCTCGTTTCGCGTTGCAATGGCCAGCTCATCGTCACCATCGATGCCGTCGATACCTGCCTGACCGTATACCCCCTCCCTGAATGGGAAATCATCGAAGCCAAATTGCGTGAGCTGCCGTCGCTGCGTGAAGAAACGCGGCGCCTGCAGCGTTTGCTGATTGGCAATGCCGTAGACCTGGAGCTGGATAGCGCCGGGCGCTTTCTCGTTCCGCCGCGCCTGCGCGAGTACGCCGGCCTGGACAAGAAGGCGATGCTGGTGGGCCAACTGAACAAGTTCCAGTTGTGGGACGAAGACAAGTGGAATGCGGTTGCCGAGGCCGATCTCGCAGCCATCAAAGAACCCGGCGGCCTGCCGGACGAATTGCGCGACCTTATTCTGTGAGCCTGCCAGTGAATAGCACCTACCAACACATCACCGTTCTTCTCGAGGAGGCAGTCGAAGCACTGGCCCCGCGCGGCGACGGGCGCTATGTGGACGGTACCTTCGGCAGGGGAGGGCACAGTCGCGCCTTGCTTGGGAAACTCGGCCCGGGCGGTCAGTTGCTCGGGTTCGACAAGGATCCCCAGGCAATTACGACTGGAAAAGCACTGGCGGCCGAAGACGGCCGCTTCGTCATTGTGCAAAGGTCCTTCGCCGAGATGGCGGAAGAGTTCGCCGCGCGTGGCCTGCAAGGCAAGGTGGACGGCGTCCTGCTCGACCTTGGCGTATCGTCGCCGCAGCTCGACGACCCGGAACGCGGCTTCAGTTTCCTCAACGACGGTCCTCTGGATATGCGCATGAATCCCGCACAGGGCGTGAGCGCGGCGCAGTGGATCGCAACCGCGGCCGAAGACGAGATCGCCCGCGTGTTCAAGGATTATGGCGAGGAGCGCTTCGCCAAGCGTATGGCACGCGCCATCGTCCAGCGTCGTGCGGAAAGGCCTTTCGAGCGGACTGCGGATCTCGCAGCCGTGATCACCGAGGCCAACCCGGCCTGGGAAAAGGGCAAGAATCCGGCAACCCGTGCTTTTCAGGGGCTGCGGATCTTCATCAACAACGAATTGGGCGATCTGGAGCGCGGGCTCGAGTCCGCCCTGGATGGCCTGTCCGTGGGCGGTCGTCTGGTAGTGATCAGCTTCCACTCACTGGAAGACCGCATCGTCAAGCAGTTCATGCGCAAGCAGGTGAAAGGCGAGGCGGACAACCTGCCGCGTAACCTGCCGATCCAGGTCAAGCCATTCGAACCGCGCCTGAGGCTGATCGGCAAGCCGGTCTACGCCTCCGAGGCCGAGCTCAAGGCCAACCCGCGCTCGCGCAGCGCGGTCATGCGCATCGCGGAGAAACTGCGGTGAGCCGCCTTTACTCCAAGCGTTTGCCGACCGGCAGCTTTCTGATGCTGCTGTTGTTCATCGGCGTCTTGCTGTCGGCAATTTCCGTGTCCTATAGCGCCTATTGGAATCGTCAGCTGCTCAACTCCCTGTATGCTGAATTGAGCATTCGCGACAAGGCTCAGGCCGAGTATGGCCGTTTGATCCTGGAGCAGAGCACCTGGACCGCCCATAGCCGCATCGAAGCCCTGGCGACCGACCAGTTGAAGATGCGCGTTCCCGATCCGACCGAAATCATCATGGTGGCACCATGAGGGATCTGGCCGGCGCCCGCTATCCCTGGCGTTTCCGCCTGGTCATCGCTCTGTTGCTGGCGATGGTGGCGGCGATCGCCTGGCGGATCGTCGACCTGCACGTGATCGACCATGACTTCCTCAAGGGGCAGGGCGACGCGCGTAGCGTGCGGCACATTTCCATCCCTGCACACCGTGGCCTGATAACCGACCGCAATGGCGAGCCGCTGGCTGTGAGTACGCCGGTCGCCACGCTGTGGGCCAACCCCAAGGAACTGGTGCTCGAACGCGAAAAATGGGGCTTCCTGGCTGATGCTCTCGGACAGCCGCAGTCCTCCCTCGCCGAGCGTCTGGAAGCGAATGCCGACAAGGAATTCATCTATCTCGTCCGGGGCCTGACTCCCGAGCAGGGCGAGGCTGTGATGGCGCAGGTGAAGACGCACCGTATTCCTGGCGTGTACTCGGTCGAGGAGTTCCGCCGCTTCTATCCTGCGGGGGAAGTGGCCGCCCAGGTCGTGGGCTTCACCGACGTGGACGATCGTGGCCGCGAAGGCGTGGAGTTGGCCTTCGACAGTTGGCTGGCGGGTGTGCCGGGCAAGCGTCAGGTGCTCAAGGACCGCCGCGGCCATCTGATCCGCGACGTGCAGGTCACTCGCAACGCCAAGGCCGGCAAGACTCTTGCTCTGTCCATCGATCTGCGCCTGCAGTACCTGGCCAATCGCGAGCTGCGCAACGCGCTGGTAGAGAACGGCGCCAAGGCCGGCAGCCTGGTAATTCTGGATGTGAAGACTGGCGAAGTACTGGCCATGTCCAACCAGCCGACCTACAACCCGAACAACCGCCGTAACCTGCAGCCGGCGATGATGCGCAACCGCGCCATGATCGACGTGTTCGAGCCCGGTTCGACCATGAAACCGTTCTCCATGAGCGCGGCGCTGGAAACCGGCCGCTGGAAGCCTACCGACAAGGTTGAGGTATATCCCGGCACGCTGCAGATCGGCCGCTACACCATTCGGGACGTTTCCCGCACCGAGGGGCCGGTGCTGGACCTCACCGGGATCCTCATCCGCTCCAGTAACGTGGGCATGAGCAAGGTAGCCTTCGATATCGGCGGCGAAGCCATCTATAGCATCATGCAGCGCGTCGGCCTGGGGCAGGACACCGGTCTTGGATTCCCGGGCGAGCGCGTCGGCAACCTGCCCAACTACCGGGAATGGCGCAAGGCGGAAACCGCCACGTTGTCCTATGGCTACGGCCTGTCCGTGACCGCGATACAGATGGCGCATGCCTACGCTGCACTGGCCAACAATGGCCGCACCGTACCTTTGACGATGGTTCGCGCCGATCGCCAGCCGGATTCCACCCAGGTCATCTCCGAACCGGTGGCCAAGACCATGCAGGGCATGTTGCAGCAGGTGGTCGAAGCGCCGAATGGCGTGTTCCGTGCCCAGGTTCCGGGCTATCACGTGGCTGGCAAGTCCGGTACTGCGCGCAAGACCGCGACCGGCACCAAGGGCTATGCCGAAAACTCCTACCGCTCCCTGTTCGCTGGCTTCGGGCCGATGAGCAACCCGCGCTACGTCATCGTCGTCGTCATTGATGAGCCCAGCAAGGCCGGTTACTTCGGTGGCCTGGTGTCCGCGCCGGTGTTCAGCAAGGTGATGTCCGGCACCCTGCGCCTGATGAATGTGCCGCCAGACAATCTGCCGACTACTCCGCAGCAAGCCGCCGATGCTGCGCCCGCAAAAGGAGGGCGTGGCTGATGCCGATGAGCCTGAACCAACTGCTGCCCCAGGCCGAGAGCGGCGAGCTGATCCGCGAGCTGACCCTGGATAGCCGTACCGTCAAGCCGGGTGACCTGTTCCTTGCTATTCCCGGTGGGCGCCAGGATGGCCGCGTGCATATTGCGGATGCGTTGCGCCAGGGCGCTGCCGCCGTGGCATACGAAGCCGACGGCGTGACCGAGCTGCCGCCCAGCGATGTGCCCATGCTGGCGATCAAGGGGCTGGCTGCCCAGTTGTCGGCGATTGCTGGCCGCTTCTACGGCGAGCCCAGCCGTGGCCTGAATCTGGTCGGCGTGACTGGCACCAATGGCAAGACCAGCGTCAGCCAGCTTGTGGCTCAGGCGTTGGACCTGCTGGGCGAGCGTTGCGGTATCGTCGGCACCCTTGGCACGGGCTTCTACGGCTCGCTGGAAAGCGGCCGCCATACTACGCCCGACCCGCTCGCCGTTCAGGCGACGCTGGCGCGACTCAAGCAGGGCGGTGCCAAGGCTGTCGCTATGGAGGTGTCCTCCCACGGCCTGGAACAGGGACGGGTGGCCGCGCTTGGTTTTGACGTGGCGGTGTTCACCAATCTGTCGCGCGATCACCTGGACTACCACGGCTCAATGGAGGCCTACGGCGCCGCGAAAGCCAAGTTATTCGCATGGCCCGGGCTGCGCTGCCGGGTAATCAACCTGGATGATGACTTCGGCCGCCAGTTGGCTGGCGAGAAGCACGAGTCCCGTCTGATGGGCTACAGCCTGGAAGACCCGTCGGCCTATATCTATTGCCGCGAGGCACGGTTCGGCGATGACGGCGTCGAGGCACAGATCGTAACTCCCCAGGGGGAGGGACTGCTGCGCAGTTCGCTGCTGGGGCGTTTCAATTTGAGCAACCTGCTTGCGGTGGTCGGTGCGCTGCTGGGGCTGGACTATCCGCTGGGCGATGTACTTTCCGTACTGCCGCAGTTGGAGGGGCCGGTAGGTCGCATGCAGCGCCTGGGTGGCGGCGAGAAGCCGCTGGTGGTCGTGGACTATGCCCACACTCCGGATGCTCTGGAAAAGGTTCTGCTGGCGCTGCGTCCGCATGTGCGTGGCCAACTGCTCTGCCTGTTCGGTTGCGGCGGCGACCGTGATCGCGGCAAGCGGCCGATCATGGCGCAGATCGCGGAGCAGCATGCGGATCGTGTGCTGGTCACCGACGATAATCCTCGCTCCGAGAAGAGCGAGGCGATCATCGCCGATATCCGTGCCGGTTTTGCCAGGCCCGAATCCGTCGAGTTCATCTGTGCACGGGGCGAGGCCATCGCGCGCCTGATCGCCGCAGCGGGGGCCGACGATGTCGTGCTGCTGGCTGGCAAGGGACATGAGGATTACCAGGAGATCGACGGCATTCGGCATCCGTTCTCCGATCTTGATCAAGCCGCCGAGGCGTTGGCCGCCTGGGAGGTGAAACGTGCTTAAGCCCTTGTCGATCAATCAGGTCGCAGCGGCGCTCGACGGTCGCGTGGCTGGTGCCGATGCTACGTTCGATGCCGTGAGTACCGACAGCCGCGCCATTGTGCCGGGACAACTGTTCATTGCACTGACCGGCCCGCGTTTCGACGGCCACGACTACCTCGCCGAGGTTGCCGCCAAGGGCGCTGTCGCCGCGCTGGTCGAGCGTGAGGTTGTCGGCGCACCGCTGCCGCAATTGGTAGTGAAGGACACGCGTGTTGCGTTGGGCCAGCTTGGCGCCTTGAACCGGGACTCTTTCGGCGGTCCCGTCGCCGCCGTGACCGGCTCCAGCGGCAAGACCACCGTGAAGGAAATGCTCGCCAGTATCCTGCGCACGCGCGGTGAGGTACTGGCAACGCGCGGCAACCTGAACAATGACCTCGGCGCGCCGCTGACCCTGCTGCAACTGGCGCCGGAGCACCAGAGCGCGGTCATCGAGCTGGGTGCGTCGCGCGTTGGTGAAATCGCATACACCGTCGGTCTGACCCGTCCCCAGGTCGCCATCATCACCAATGCCGGAACCGCCCATGTGGGTGAGTTCGGCGGCCAGGACAAGATCGTCCTGGCCAAGGGCGAGATTCTCGAAGGCCTGCCGGCGGATGGCGTGGCGGTACTGAACCGCGACGATGCTGCGTTTGACACCTGGCAGGCCCGCGCCGCCGGTCGCCGTGTTTCCAGCTTCGGCCTGCACGATGCGCGTGCTGACTTCCGCGCAACCGATGTCCAGCGCGATGCACGTGGGTGCCCCGGGTTCACTTTGCAGGGGCCGGCCGGGGAAGCACGCATCCAGCTGAACCTGCTGGGTGAACACAACGTCGCCAACGCGCTGGCCGCCGCCGCCGCCGCACATGCTCTGGGCGTGCCGCTGGTCGGGATCGTCAATGGCCTGCAGGGTTTGCAGCCGGTCAAGGGGCGCGCGGTAGCCCAGCTCGCGACGAACGGCATGCGCGTGATCGATGACAGCTACAACGCCAACCCGGCCTCAATCTGTGCGGCGATTGATATACTCGCCGGCTTTTCCGGCCGGACCGTCCTGGTCCTCGGGGACATGGGCGAGCTGGGTGCCTGGGCTGAGTCTTCCCACCGTGAAGTGGGAGCTTACGCCGTGGGCAAAGTCGCCTCGCTCTATGCCGTGGGTCCGCTGATGAGCCATGCCGTGCAGGCGTTTGGTTCCGAGGGCCGACACTTTGCCGATCAAGCGAGCCTGATCCATACCCTGGCTGCCGAACCGTCGACAACAACCATTCTGATCAAGGGTTCCCGCAGCGCGGCGATGGATAAAGTCGTCGCGGCGCTGTGCGGTTCCTCCGAGGAGAGTCACTAAATGCTGCTGCTGCTCGCCGAGTACCTGCAACAGTTCTACAAGGGCTTCGGCGTCTTCCAGTACCTGACCCTGCGCGGCATCCTCAGCGTGCTCACCGCGCTCGTCCTGTCGTTGTGGCTGGGCCCGTGGATGATCCGCACCTTGCAGATCCGCCAGATCGGTCAGGCCGTGCGCAATGATGGTCCGCAATCGCACCTGTCGAAGAAAGGCACCCCGACGATGGGTGGTGCGCTGATTCTCACTGCCATCGCCATCAGTACCCTGTTGTGGGCGGACTGGTCCAACCGCTACGTCTGGGTCGTGCTGGCCGTGACGCTGCTGTTCGGCGCCATCGGCTGGGTGGACGACTACCGCAAGGTGATCGAGAAGAACTCCCGCGGGCTGCCGAGCCGCTGGAAGTATTTCTGGCAGTCGGTGTTTGGCCTGGGCGCGGCGATCTTCCTTTATATGACCGCCGAAACGCCGATCGAAACCACACTGATCCTGCCACTGCTCAAGAACATCGAGATCCCGCTGGGTATCTTCTTCATCGTGCTGACCTACTTCGTCATCGTCGGCTCGAGCAACGCGGTGAACCTGACCGACGGACTCGACGGCCTGGCGATCATGCCGACCGTGATGGTGGGCGGTGCACTGGGGATCTTCTGCTACCTGTCGGGCAACATCAAATTCGCCGAATACCTGCTGATCCCGAGCGTTCCGGGCGCGGGTGAGCTGATCATCTTCTGCGCCGCCATCGTCGGCGCGGGGCTCGGGTTCCTCTGGTTCAACACCTATCCGGCGCAGGTCTTCATGGGTGACGTCGGCGCGCTGGCGCTGGGCGCCGCGTTGGGCACCATCGCAGTGATCGTCCGCCAGGAAATCGTGCTGTTCATCATGGGCGGCGTGTTCGTGATGGAAACCCTGTCGGTGGTGATCCAGGTCGCTTCCTTCAAGTTGACTGGCAAACGTGTGTTCCGCATGGCGCCGATTCACCACCACTTCGAACTCAAAGGCTGGCCGGAGCCGCGCGTGATCGTGCGCTTCTGGATCATCACGGTAATTCTCGTGCTGATCGGCCTGGCTACGTTGAAACTGCGTTGAGGACTGATCGAGCATGAGCCTGATCGCTTCCGACCAATTCCGCATCGTTGTCGGTCTCGGCAAGAGCGGCATGTCCCTGGTCCGCCATCTGGCGCGCCAGGGCGTGCCATTTGCCGTTGCCGATACGCGCGCGAATCCGCCGGAGCTGGCGACCCTGCGCGAGCAGTATCCGCAGGTCGAGGTGCGCTGTGGCGAACTCGATGCCGATTTCCTCTGCCGCGCTCAGGAGCTCTACGTGAGCCCCGGTCTGTCGCTGCGCATTCCGGCATTGGCCGAGGCTGCTTCGCGTGGTGTGCGTCTGTCCGGCGACGTTGACCTGTTCGCCCGCAACGCCAGGGCCCCGATCGTGGCGATCACCGGTTCCAATGCCAAGAGCACCGTCACCACCCTTGTGGGCGACATGGCCAGGGCGGCCGGCAAGCGCGTTGCCGTGGGCGGCAACCTGGGTACGCCGGCGCTGGATCTGCTGGCCGATGATATCGAGCTCTACGTCGTCGAGCTTTCCAGCTTCCAGTTGGAAACCTGTGAGCGTCTGAACGCCGAAGTCGCCACCTGCCTGAATGTCAGCGAAGACCACATGGATCGCTACGACGGCATGGCCGACTACCACCTGGCCAAGCATCGCATCTTCCGTGGCGCGCGCCAGGTCGTGGTGAATCGTGCCGACGCATTGAGCCGTCCATTGATCGCCGATACCGTGCCATGCTGGACTTTTGGTACCAACAAGCCGGACTTCAAGGGCTTCGGCCTGATCGAAGAGGACGGTGAGAAGTGGCTGGCATTCCAGTTCGACAAGCTGATGCCGGCTCGTGAGCTGAAAATCCGCGGCGCGCACAACCAGTCCAATGCCCTCGCGGCGCTGGCGCTCGGCCATGCCATTGGCCTGCCGTTCGACGCGATGCTGCACACCCTGCGTGAGTTCGCCGGTCTGGCGCACCGCTGCCAGTGGGTGCGCGAGCGCAACGGCGTGAACTTCTATGACGACTCCAAGGCTACCAATGTCGGTGCTGCGCTGGCCGCCATCGAGGGGCTGGGGGCCGATATCGACGGCAAGCTGGTGCTGATCGCCGGTGGAGACGGCAAGGGCGCCGATTTCCATGATCTGCGTGGCCCGGTGGCGCAGCATTGTCGCGCCGTGGTGCTGCTGGGCCGCGATGCCGAACTGGTTGGCGCCGCCATCGGCAACGCTGTGCCGAAGGTGCGCGTGAGCACTCTGGCCGAGGCCGTAGAGCACGCCGCCGAACTGGCGTTGCCGGGCGATGCCGTGCTGCTGTCGCCGGCCTGTGCGAGCCTGGATATGTTCAAGAACTACGAGGAGCGCGGCCGCCTCTTCGCCAAGACCGTGGAGGAGCTCACCTGATGTTCTCCTTCCTGCGCCCATACCCGTCCCCGCTGATCAGCCGTCACGGCATCGACCTGGACTTCCCGCTGCTGGCGGGTTGCTTGGCGCTGCTCGGCCTCGGTCTGGTGATGGTCACCTCGGCCTCTTCCGAGGTTGCGGCGGCGCAGTCCGGCAACCCGCTGTACTTCTCGGTCCGCCACCTGATCTACCTGGCCATCGGCTTCGTCGCCTGCGGCCTGACCATGATGGTGCCGATGGAAACCTGGCAACGGCTGGGTTGGAAGCTGCTGGCGGTCGCCTTCGTGCTGCTGGTGATGGTGATCACCCCCGGCATCGGCCGCGAGGTGAACGGTTCCATGCGCTGGATCGGTTTCGGCCTGTTCAACATCCAGCCGTCCGAGATCGCCAAGGTGTTCGTGGTGATCTTCATGGCTGGCTACCTGGTGCGTCGCCAGGAAGAGGTGCGTGAAAGCTGGCTCGGCTTCTTCAAGCCGTTCGTGGTGCTCCTGCCGATGGCCGGCCTGCTGCTGCGCGAGCCCGACTTCGGCGCCACGGTGGTGATGATGGGCGCCGCCGCCGCGATGCTGTTCCTGGGGGGCGTAGGCCTGTTCCGCTTCGGGCTGATGGTCGCACTGGCCGTAGGCGCCGTGGTTCTGCTGATCCAGACGCAGCCGTACCGGATGGCGCGTCTGACCAACTTCACCGACCCCTGGGCCGACCAGTTCGGCGCGGGCTACCAGCTCAGCCAGGCATTGATCGCGTTCGGCCGTGGTGGCTGGACCGGCATGGGGCTGGGCAACAGCATCCAGAAGCAGTTCTACCTGCCCGAAGCGCACACCGACTTCGTGTTCGCGGTGCTGGCCGAAGAGCTGGGCATCGTCGGCGCGATGGCGACCGTCGGGCTGTTCGTCTTCGTCAGTCTGCGCGCCCTGTACATCGGTATCTGGGCGGAGCAGGCGAAGCAGTACTTCTCCGCCTACGTGGCCTATGGCCTGGCATTCCTCTGGATCGGTCAGTTCCTGATCAATGTGGGCGTGAACGTCGGTCTGTTGCCGACCAAGGGCCTGACCCTGCCGTTCCTGAGTTACGGCGGTTCGTCGCTGGTGATCTGCTGTGCGTGCCTCGGCATGCTGCTGCGCATCGAGTGGGAGCGCCGCACCGTAATGGGTAGCGAAGAGTATGAGTTCACCGAAGAGGACTTTGCCGATGAAAGGTAATGTCCTGATCATGGCAGGCGGCACCGGCGGGCATGTGTTCCCGGCGTTGGCTTGCGCCCGCGAGTTCCAGGCGCGCGGTTACAGCGTGCATTGGCTCGGCACACCGCGCGGCATCGAGAACGACCTGGTGCCCAAGGCGGGCCTGCCGCTGCATCTGATCAATATCAGCGGCTTGCGCGGCAAGGGCGTGAAGTCGCTGCTGCGCGCCCCGTTCGACCTGCTCAAGTCACTGTTCCAGGCATTCGGCGTGGTGCGCCGGCTCAAGCCCGTGTGCGTGCTCGGCCTGGGTGGATACGTCACCGGGCCGGGCGGCCTGGCGGCGAAACTGTCCGGCGTGCCGCTGGTGATCCACGAACAGAACGCCGTCGCCGGCACCGCCAACCGTAGCCTGGCGCCGCTGGCCAAGCGCATCTGCGAGGCGTTCCCGGATACCTTCGATGCCAGCGCCAAGCGCCTCACCACCGGCAATCCGGTGCGCGCCGAGCTGTTCGTCGAAGAGAGCGCCCGCGCGCCGCTGGCTGGCCGTCGCGTCAACCTGCTGGTGCTGGGCGGCAGCCTGGGCGCCGAGCCGTTGAACAAGCTGCTGCCCGAAGCCCTGGCGCAAGTGCCGGCGGAGGTGCGCCCGGCGATTCGCCATCAGGCCGGTCGTCAGCACGATCAGGTCACCGCGGAGCGTTATCGCGAGGCAGGAGTCGAAGCCGAGGTTGCGCCCTTCATCAGCGACATGGCTGCCGCCTACACCTGGGCCGATCTAGTGATCTGCCGGGCCGGCGCGCTGACTGTCAGCGAGCTGACCGCCGCTGGTCTGCCGTCTTTCCTGGTGCCATTGCCCCATGCGATCGACGATCACCAGACCAAAAATGCCGAATTCCTGGTGCGGGAGGGCGCCGCCCACCTGCTGCCGCAGAAATCTACCGGCGCCGCCGATCTGGCCGCGCAGTTGTCCGAGGTATTGATGCATCCCGAAACCCTGACCCGCATGGCCGCGCGCGCGCGCAGCCTGGCGAAACCCGACGCTACCCGCACGGTGGTCGATGCCTGTCTGGAGGTGGCCCGTGGTTAAAGAACCCAGCGGTGTGACCCGGACCATGCGCCGCATCCGCCGCATCCACTTTGTCGGTATCGGGGGCGCGGGTATGTGCGGTATCGCCGAGGTGTTGCTGAACCTCGGTTATGAAGTCTCCGGTTCCGACCTCAAGGCATCGGCCGTGACCGAGCGTCTGGAAAAATTCGGTGCCGAGATCTTCATCGGCCATCGCGCGGAGAACTCCGACGGCGCCGACGTGCTGGTGGTGTCCAGTGCGGTGAACAAGGCGAACCCGGAAGTGGCTGCTGCGCTCGACCGCCGTATCCCGGTGGTGCCGCGTGCCGAGATGCTCGCTGAACTGATGCGTTATCGCCACGGCATCGCGGTTGCCGGTACCCACGGCAAAACCACCACTACCAGCCTCATCGCCTCGGTGTTCGCTGCCGGCGGGCTGGATCCGACCTTCGTGATCGGTGGTCGTCTGAACGCCGCGGGTACCAATGCACAACTGGGCACCAGCCGCTATCTGGTGGCCGAGGCCGATGAAAGCGACGCCAGCTTCCTGCATCTGCAGCCGATGGTGTCGGTCGTCACCAATATCGACGCCGACCACATGAGCACCTATGGCGGCGACTTCAACAAGCTCAAGCGCACTTTCGTCGACTTCCTGCACAACCTGCCGTTCTACGGCCTGGCCGTGCTCTGCGTCGATGACCCGGTGGTACGCGAGATCCTGCCGCAGGTTGCGCGCCCGACTGTTACCTATGGCCTGAGCGAGGACGCTGACGTTCGCGCCATCAATATCCGCCAGGAAGGCATGCGCACCTACTTCACCGTGCTGCGTCCGGAGCGCGAGCCGCTGGATGTTTCGGTGAATATGCCCGGTCTGCACAACGTGCTGAACTCGCTGGCGACCATCGTGATCGCGACCGACGAGGGTATTTCCGACGAGGCCATCGTCCAGGGCTTGTCCGGCTTCCAGGGCGTTGGCCGGCGGTTCCAGGTCTACGGTGAACTGCAGGTCGAAGGCGGCAGCGTGATGCTGGTCGACGACTATGGCCATCACCCGCGTGAAGTCGCGGCGGTGATCAAGGCTGTGCGTGGTGGCTGGCCGGAGCGTCGCCTGGTGATGGTCTACCAGCCTCATCGCTTCACTCGTACCCGCGACCTCTACGACGACTTCGTGCAGGTGCTGGGCGAAGCCAACGTACTGATGCTGATGGAAGTCTATCCGGCCGGCGAGGAGCCGATTCCAGGTGCCGACAGTCGACATCTGTGCCACAGCATCCGTCAGCGCGGCCAACTCGACCCGATCTACCTGGAGCGCGGCGGCGATCTCGCCTCGCTGCTCAAGCCGCTGCTGCGTCCCGGCGACATCCTGCTCTGCCAAGGAGCCGGCGATATCGGAGGGCTGGCTCCGCAATTGATCAAGAACCCGATGTTCGGTGCTGTCGTTGAAGCAGGCGCCGAGAGGAAGCCGCAATGAGTGACGTGCTCAAATCCCAGCTCGACCCCCGTGCCTTCGGGCGCGTCGCTGTGCTGTTCGGCGGCAAGAGCGCCGAGCGTGAGGTGTCCCTGAAGTCCGGCGCGATGGTCCTGCAGGCACTGCAGGCCGCCGGAGTGGATGCGTTCGGCATCGACGTGGGCGACGACCTGCTTGAGCGGCTGACCCGCGAGAAGATCGACCGTGCCTTCATCATCCTCCACGGTCGTGGCGGTGAAGACGGCAGCATGCAGGGTCTGCTCGAAGTCGCCGGGATTCCGTATACCGGAAGTGGCGTGCTGGCGTCTGCGCTGGCAATGGACAAGCTGCGCACCAAACGCGTGTGGCTGAGCCTCGGCCTGCCGACGCCGAACTACGCCGTGCTGAGCAGCGAAGCCGATTGCCGTGCCGCCGCTGCGGAACTGGGCTTCCCGCTGATCGTCAAACCCGCCCATGAAGGTTCCAGCATCGGCATGGCCAAGGTGAACAGCGTGGAAGAGCTGATCACCGCCTGGGAGAGCGCCGCCCGGTACGACTCGCAAGTGCTCGTCGAGCAGTGGATCAGCGGGCCGGAGTTCACCATTGCCGTGCTGCGTGGCCAGGTGCTGCCACCCATTCGCCTGGGCACTCCGCACACCTTCTATGACTACGACGCCAAGTATCTGGCCAGCGATACCCAGTACCAGATTCCGTGCGGCCTCGATGCCGCCAAGGAAGAGGAACTGAAGGACCTGACCGCTCGTGCCTGCGACGCCCTTGGCATCCAGGGCTGGTGCCGGGCAGACGTGATGCAGGACGCCGAAGGGCGCTTCTGGCTTCTTGAAGTGAATACCGCACCGGGCATGACCGACCACAGCCTGGTACCGATGGCCGCGCGCGCGGCCGGCCTGGATTTCCAGCAACTGGTGCTGGCCATCCTCGCCGACAGCGTCGAGGCAAGGGGGTAAGAGATGAACGGCGCGTCGCTTCGTCACCAGCAACCCGGAATCGGCCGCGCACCTGCGCGCAAGCCGGTGCCGCGCGGCGCCAGCCGCCTGGTGGCCAAGGAACCGCTGAGTGCCCGGGTGCCGAAGCCGAGTTTCGGCTTCCTCAAGGTGCTGCTGTGGCCGTTGGTGCTGGGCGTGCTCGGTGTCGGTGCCTATTACGGCGCGCAATATGTGCTGCCCTACGCGGATCGGCCGATCGCCAAGGTCAGCGTGGAAGGTGATCTGAGCTACATCAGCCAGGCTGCGGTGCAGCAGCGGATCAGTCCCTACGTGTCGGCCAGCTTCTTCACCATCGACCTGGCCGGTATGCGCCAGGAGCTGGAGCAGATGCCGTGGATCGCCCACGCCGAGGTGCGCCGTGTATGGCCGGATCAGGTGGTGATCCGCCTGGACGAACAACTGCCGATCGCGCGCTGGGGGAACGAGGCGCTGTTGAACAACCAGGGCCAGGCATTCGCCCCGCGCGAAGTGGCCAACTATGAGCATCTGCCGCGCCTGTCCGGCCCGCAGCGTGCTCAGCAGCAGGTCATGCAGCAGTACCAGATCCTCAGCCAGATGCTCCGTCCGCTGGGCTTCACCATCTCCAGCCTGGACATGAGCTCGCGCGGCGCCTGGACGCTGGGCACTGCGCAGGGAGTGGAGATCATGCTGGGCCGCGACCATGCAGTGGAACAGATTCGCCGACTCGTGACCATCTACGACAAGGCACTGAAAGATCAGATTTCGAAAATTGCGCGCATCGACATGCGCTACCCCAACGGCCTGGCCGTGGCGTGGCGCGATCCGGTGCCGGAAACGTCGGTGGCGCAGACCACCGCCGTGCAGTGAGTTGAGGAGACTTCGATAAACATGGCAAGCGTGCAGAGCGGCAAAATGGTCGTCGGCCTGGACATCGGCACCTCCAAGGTGGTGGCGCTGGTGGGCGAGGTGGCGGCTGATGGCAGGCTGGAGATCGTCGGTATCGGGACGCACCCTTCGCGCGGCCTGAAGAAGGGCGTGGTGGTGAACATCGAGTCCACCGTGCAATCGATCCAGCGCGCCATCGATGAAGCCCAGCAGATGGCTGGCTGCCGTATTCACTCGGCCTTCGTCGGTATCGCAGGCAACCATATCCGCAGCCTGAATTCCCACGGCATCGTGGCGATCCGCGACCGCGAAGTGAGCGGTGCCGACATCGAACGCGTGCTGGATGCCGCCCAGGCGGTCGCGATTCCGGCGGACCAGCGTGTGCTGCACACCCTGGCGCAGGATTACGTGATCGACAACCAGGAGGGCGTTCGCGAGCCGCTGGGTATGTCCGGCGTGCGCCTGGAAGCCAAGGTCCACGTCGTGACCTGCGCGGTGAACGCAGCGCAGAACATCGAGAAATGCGTGCGCCGTTGCGGCCTGGAAGTGGATGACATCATCCTCGAGCAACTGGCATCGGCCTATTCGGTGCTTACCGAGGACGAAAAGGAACTGGGCGTTTGCCTGGTGGACATCGGTGGCGGTACTACCGATATCGCCATTTTCACCGAGGGAGCCATTCGCCACACGGCGGTAATCCCGATCGCTGGCGATCAGGTCACTAACGATATCGCGATGGCCCTGCGCACCCCGACGCAATATGCCGAAGAGATCAAGATTCGATATGCTTGCGCCTTAGCCAAACTGGCCGGTGCGGGCGAAACCATCAAGGTGCCCAGCGTTGGGGACCGGCCACCGCGGGAACTGTCGCGCCAGGCGCTTGCCGAAGTGGTCGAGCCGCGTTACGACGAGCTCTTCACCCTGGTACAGGCCGAACTGCGTCGCAGTGGCTACGAGGATCTGATCCCGGCCGGGATCGTCCTGACCGGAGGCACCTCCAAGATGGAAGGCGCCGTCGAGCTGGCCGAAGAGATCTTTCACATGCCGGTGCGCCTGGGCGTGCCGCACAGCGTCAAGGGACTGACCGACGTCGTGCGCAATCCAATCTACTCCACAGGCGTGGGCCTGCTCATGTATGGGCTGCAGAAGCAGTCTGACGGTATCTCCATGTCCGGCAGCAGCTTCAGCAGCGACGAGCCCAAGGCACCGGTACTGGAACGGCTCAAACGCTGGGTTCAGGGCAATTTCTGATTTACCACCGCGGTAAACGTAGGCGACACAACTAGAAAGGAAGGAGAGGGGAAATGTTTGAACTGGTAGATAACGTCCCGCAAACAGCAGTCATCAAGGTTATCGGCGTAGGTGGCGGCGGTGGCAACGCCGTGAACCACATGGCCAAGAACAACGTTGATGGCGTGGAATTCATCTGTGCCAACACTGATGCTCAGGCGCTGAAGAACATCGCTGCGCGCACCGTGTTGCAGCTCGGTCCGGGCGTGACCAAGGGCCTGGGCGCTGGCGCCAACCCCGAGGTCGGCCGTCAGGCTGCCCTGGAAGACCGCGAGCGCATCGCCGAAGTGCTGGAAGGCGCCGACATGGTCTTCATCACCACCGGCATGGGTGGCGGCACCGGTACCGGCGCTGCTCCGATCATCGCCGAGGTCGCCAAGGAAATGGGCATCCTCACCGTTGCGGTGGTGACCCGTCCGTTCCCATTCGAAGGCCGCAAGCGCATGCAGATTGCCGACGAGGGCATTCGCTCGCTGGCGGAAAGCGTCGACTCGCTGATCACCATTCCGAACGAAAAGCTGTTGACCATCCTGGGCAAGGACGCGAGCCTGCTGGCTGCCTTCGCCAAGGCTGACGATGTGCTGGCCGGCGCCGTTCGCGGTATCTCCGACATCATCAAGCGCCCGGGCATGATCAACGTCGACTTCGCCGACGTGAAAACCGTCATGAGCGAAATGGGCATGGCCATGATGGGTACCGGCTGCGCCAGTGGCCCGAACCGTGCTCGCGAGGCCACCGAGGCCGCTATCCGCAACCCGCTGCTCGAAGACGTCAACCTGCAAGGCGCCCGCGGCATCCTGGTGAACATCACCGCCGGTCCGGATCTCTCCCTGGGCGAGTACTCCGACGTGGGTAACATCATCGAGCAGTTCGCCTCCGAGCACGCCACCGTGAAAGTGGGCACCGTGATCGATCCGGATATGCGCGACGAGCTGCACGTTACCGTGGTGGCCACCGGCCTGGGCGCGCGACTGGAAAAGCCGGTGAAAGTGGTCGACAACACCGTCCAGACCCAGACCGTCAGCAACCAGGCACCGGCCCAGCGCGAGCAGCAATCGGTAAATTACCGTGATCTGGATCGCCCGACCGTCATGCGCAATCAGAACCACGGCGGCGCTGCCACCGCGGCCAAGCTGAACCCGCAGGATGATCTGGACTACCTGGATATCCCGGCCTTCCTGCGTCGTCAGGCTGATTGAGTCGATTTATCAGGAGTATCAATGTGATTGGTGTTCAGCAAAGGGCGGTTCTGCTATCATCGCCGCCCATTGTTGACAACAGTTCGCAACTTGCGCGAAAGCGGCCAAAGCCATGATCAGACAACGCACCCTTAAGAACATCATCCGGGCGACCGGCGTCGGCCTGCACTCGGGGGAGAAGGTCTACCTCACCCTGAAGCCGGCTCCAGTCGACACCGGTATCGTGTTCTGCCGCACCGACCTCGATCCCGTGGTGGAAATTCCCGCCCGTGCCTCGAATGTCGGCGAAACCACGATGTCCACCACCCTGATCAAGGGTGACATCAAGGTGGATACCGTGGAGCATCTGCTCTCGGCCATGGCTGGCCTGGGTATCGACAACGCCTATGTCGAGCTGTCTGCATCGGAAGTACCGATCATGGACGGTAGCGCAGGTCCCTTCGTATTCCTGATTCAGTCCGCCGGCCTGCAAGAGCAGGATGCGGCCAAGAAGTTCATCCGCATCAAACGCGAAGTGACCGTGGAAGAGGGCGACAAGCGCGCCACTTTCGTTCCCTTCGATGGCTTCAAGGTGAGCTTCGAAATCGATTTCGATCACCCGGTTTTCCGTGGCCGTACCCAGAAGGCCGTTGTGGACTTCTCCAGTACCTCCTTCGTCAAGGAAGTCAGCCGCGCGCGTACCTTCGGGTTCATGCGCGACATCGAGATGCTGCGTTCGCAGAACCTGGCGCTCGGTGGCAGCGTGGAGAATGCCATCGTGGTCGACGAGTATCGAGTGCTCAACGAAGATGGTCTTCGTTACGAGGACGAGTTCGTCAAGCACAAGATCCTGGACGCCATCGGTGACCTGTACCTGTTGGGTAACAGCCTCATCGGCGAGTTCATCGGCTACAAGTCCGGTCATGCCCTGAACAACCGTCTGCTGCGGACCCTCATCGCAGACAAGGACGCTTGGGAAGTGGTGACCTTCGAGGACGCCAAGACCGCGCCGATCTCCTACATGCGGCCCGCTGCGGCTGTATAAAGGAACCTCCTCCTTCTGTAATGACTTTCAAAGGCCACCTTCGGGTGGCCTTTTTTTATGCCTGGTCGTCTGGCCTTGTCTTGCGGCTGCGGCTGGCTAGACGTTCGAGAGCGGCCTTCAGCTGCGGATTACTGATGCCTTCGGCGGCTTCGTGGAGTGTTTCGGCTGCGGATTCCGTCAGCTCGACGGTTCGCTTGGGAGTGACCACCTGCGTGCGTGGCTGGACCTTGATCAGGATGCGCGCCAGACCCGCGAACTCATCGAGCGCGCCGAGCTGCCGCAGCAGGCGGTTCTGCTGGTAGCGCAGGCGCGTGGCCCAGTGGCCGTCGGTCACGATCAGCAGCAGGCTGCCTTCGCGCCAGGAGGCGACATGGCAGTGTGGACGGGCTGCAGGCTGCAGTTGAGTCTCCAGCAGTTGCTGAAGGCGATCCAGGCGTTGGGCCTGGACGAAAAGCGATTGAAGGGGCTTGGCTTCGCGCAGCAGTTTGGTCGTTGCCTGGGCGGGCAAGGGGCGGAAGGCCATGAGGAAACCCCGGTCTGAATGAATGACGATGTTAGCAGAAGGGGGGGGCCGAGTGCGCTTCGCTGACCTTGAAGTTCCTCGGCTGCGTCACCATATCTGGCAAACGGATCAAAAGTTGTCTTCCTACGCATTGCCTCGAACGTCGCGGAATGCGAAGCTTCCAAGGATGACCTGGGCACTTTTTTCGCTCACGTTTCCGGGTAGAATGCCCGCTTCGTTGCCGTTCCGCGCCGCGGCCAGCCAGTCGGGCAGCCCTCCAATTTCCCAGTTCGGATGACCCAGTCGATATGTTTGCGCCTTTGTTGAAAAAACTCTTTGGAAGCAAGAACGAGCGCGAAGTAAAGCGCATGGTCAAGCAGGTCCAGGCCATTAATGCGCTCGAGCCCCAGATGGTGGCGCTTTCCGATGAGCAACTGAAGGCCAAGACCGAGGAGTTCAAGGCGCGAGTCGCCAAGGGCGAGACCCTCGACCAGATTCTCCCGGAAGCCTTTGCCGTGGCCCGCGAGGCTGGCAAGCGCGTGATGGGCATGCGTCACTTCGATGTCCAGCTGATCGGCGGCATGACACTGCACGAAGGCAAGATCGCCGAGATGCGTACCGGTGAGGGCAAGACCCTCGTTGGTACCCTGGCGGTGTACCTGAACGCCCTGGCTGGCAAAGGCGTTCACGTCGTTACCGTGAACGATTACCTGGCTCGCCGCGACGCCAACTGGATGCGCCCGCTGTACGAATTCCTCGGCCTGACCGTCGGCATCGTGAGCCCCTTCCAGCCACCGGAGGAGAAGCGTGCGGCTTACGCTTCCGATATCACCTACGGCACCAACAACGAATTCGGCTTCGACTATCTGCGCGACAACATGGCATTCAGCCTGGAAGACAAGTTTCAGCGTGAGCTGAACTTCGCCGTGGTCGACGAAGTGGACTCCATCCTCATCGACGAGGCGCGGACTCCGCTGATCATCTCCGGCCAGGCCGAAGACAGTTCCGAGCTGTACATCAAGATCAACAAGCTGATCCCGCGCCTGAAGCGCCACATCGAAGAAGTCGAAGGCCAGGTGACCCAGCAGGGTCATTTCAGCATCGACGAGAAAACCCGCCAGGTAGAGCTCAACGAGCAGGGCCACCAGTTCATCGAGGAACTGCTGACCCAGAACGGACTTCTGGGCGAAGGCGAGAGCCTTTACTCGGCTCACAACCTCAGCCTGCTGACCCACGTTTACGCTGCGCTGCGTGCCCATGCGCTGTTCCATCGCAACGTCGAATACATCGTGCAGGGCGACCAGGTTCTGCTGATCGACGAGCACACTGGCCGTACCATGCCGGGTCGCCGCCTCTCCGAGGGCCTGCACCAGGCCATCGAAGCCAAGGAAAACCTGCCGATCCAGGCCGAGAGCCAGACCCTGGCCTCAACCACCTTCCAGAACTACTTCCGCCTCTACACCAAGCTGGCCGGCATGACCGGTACCGCTGACACCGAGGCCTTCGAGTTCCGCCAGACCTACGGCCTGGATGTGGTGGTGATACCGACTCACCGTCCGGTTGCCCGTAAGGACTTCAACGACCTGGTCTACCTGACCCAGGATGAGAAGTACGCAGCCATCATCACCGACGTTCAGCAGTGCCAGGCCCTGGGGCGCCCGGTACTGGTGGGTACCGCGTCGGTCGAGACCTCCGAGTACGTCTCGCAACTGCTTGAAAAAGCAGGTATCGAGCACAAGGTCCTGAACGCCAAGTACCACGAGAAGGAAGCCGAGATCATCGCTCAGGCCGGTCGTCCTGGCTCGGTGACTATCGCCACCAACATGGCCGGTCGTGGTACCGACATCCTGCTCGGTGGCAACTGGGAAGTCGAAGTCGCCGCACTGGAAAACCCGACTGACGAGCAGGTTGCGCAGATCAAGGCCGACTGGCAGAAGCGTCACCAGCAGGTCATCGAGGCCGGCGGCCTGCATGTGATCGCTTCGGAGCGTCACGAATCCCGTCGAATCGACAACCAGTTGCGCGGCCGTGCCGGGCGTCAGGGTGACCCGGGCTCCAGCCGCTTCTACCTGTCGCTGGAAGACCACCTGATGCGTATCTTCGCCTCTGACCGGGTGAAGAACTTCATGAAAGCCCTGGGCATGCAGCCGGGCGAGGCGATTGAGCACCGCATGGTGACCAACGCCATCGAGAAGGCGCAGCGCAAGGTCGAGGGCCGCAACTTCGACATTCGTAAGCAACTGCTGGAGTTCGACGACGTCGCCAACGAGCAGCGCAAAGTGATCTATCACATGCGCAATACCCTGCTGGCGGCGGACAACATTGGCGAAACCATCGTTGAGTTCCGCGAGGAAACTCTGAACAACACCATCAGCGAGCACATTCCGCCGCAGTCTCTGCCCGAGCAGTGGGACATCGCCGGACTGGAAGCCTCGCTGTACAGCGATTTCGCTCTGAAGCTGCCGATTCAACAGTGGCTGGACGAAGACGACAAGCTCTACGAAGAAACACTTCGCGAGAAGATCCTCACCGAACTGGTCGCCGCCTACAACGAGAAGGAAGACCTCGCTGGCGCTGAAGCGCTGCGCACCTTCGAGAAGCAGATGCTGCTGCGTGTCCTGGACGACCTGTGGAAGGACCATCTCTCGACGATGGACCACCTGCGCCACGGCATCCATCTGCGCGGCTACGCGCAGAAGAACCCGAAGCAGGAGTACAAGCGCGAGTCGTTCAACCTGTTCCAGGAACTGTTGAACTCCATCAAGCGCGACACCATCCGCGTGCTGTCCTTCGTGCAGGTTCGTCGCGAGGACCCGGCCGAAGAAGAAGCCCGCCTGCGCCGCGAGGCCGAGGAAATGGCCAAACGCATGCAGTTCCAGCATGCCGCTGCGCCGTCCATGGATCAGGCCGCCAGTGACCCGGACGATGAGGGCGAACTGCCGGAAAGCACCGCCAATGTGGTGCCGATGGAGCCGGTGCGCAACGAGCCGAAGATTGGCCGCAACGAGCCGTGCCCCTGCGGTTCGGGCAAAAAGTACAAGCATTGCCACGGTCAGGTGGAATAGCCTCTCCCGACCCTGATACCGACGCCGCGATTGGTCCTGCCTTTCGCGGCGTTTTTCTCATCCGATCCACTGATTCGATAGGAGCGCGTCACATGGCTGTTGGTCTCGGCCCCATGTCCACCCTGCACCCGGTTCCCGGTTTCGAACTCGGCATTGCGTCCGCCGGCATCAAGCGCCCCGGTCGCAAGGACATCGTGGTGATGCGTTGCGCCGAAGGCTCCAGCGTGGCGGGGGTGTTTACCACCAACGCCTTCTGTGCCGCCCCGGTGACCCTGGCGCGCAAACGCTTCCTCGGTCCCGTGCGCTATCTGCTGACCAACACCGGTAACGCCAACGCCGGCACTGGCGAGCCGGGGCTCGCCGCCGCCACCCGTGTCTGTGCCAGGTTGGCCGAGCTGGCCGGCGTGCCGGAGAACGCAGTGCTGCCGTATTCCACCGGCGTGATCGGCGAGCCGCTGCCGGTAGAGAAGATCGAAGCCGCGCTGCCCGCCGCACTGGCCAACCTCTCCGTGGACAACTGGGCCGATGCCGCCGCTGGCATCATGACCACCGACACACTGCCCAAGGGGGCCAGCCGCCAGTTCCAGCACGATGGCGTGACTGTGACCGTCACCGGCATCAGCAAAGGCGCCGGCATGATCAAGCCGAACATGGCCACCATGCTCGGCTACATCGCTACCGACGCGAAGGTCGCCCAGGCTGTACTGCAGGACCTGCTGCGCGACGCGGCGAACAAGTCCTTCAATCGCATCACTATCGATGGCGACACCTCCACCAACGACTGCTGCATGCTGGTCGCCACCGGCCAGGCCGCGCTGCCGGAAATCACCGCTGCCAGCGGTGCGCTGTTTGCCGCACTGAAGCAGGCCGTGCTTGAAGTCTCGATGGAGCTGGCGCAGGCCATCGTTCGTGACGGCGAAGGCGCTACCAAGTTCGTCACCGTACAGGTGAACGGCGGCGCCACTCACCAGGAGTGCCTGGATGTCGGCTATGCCGTGTCCCACTCGCCGTTGATCAAGACCGCGCTGTTCGCCTCCGACCCCAACTGGGGCCGTATCCTCGCCGCCGTCGGCCGTGCCGGCGTGCCGGATCTGGATGTCAGCCTGATCGACGTGTACCTGGACGACGTCTGCATCGCCAGCCGTGGCGGCCGCGCGGCCAGCTACACCGAGGACCAGGGCGCTAAGGTAATGGCCCAGGAAGAGATCACCATTCGTATCGATCTTGGCCGCGGCACCTGCAGCGAGACCATCTGGACCACGGACCTGTCCCACGAGTACGTGAAGATCAACGCGGAATACCGTACCTGATCGCTCGCCAAGCTCCTGGGGCCGACCCGTGTCGGCACCTTGCTTCACTCGGATTCCCGATTTTCATCGAAGGATGAAAATCGGGAATTTGTTTTCATGGCACCCGCGCTCTAAGGTCTCCTGACTGACCCTCAAGAGCATCGCTGCTATGTCGTTTTCCCTGGTTATCGGTAGCAAGAACTACTCCTCCTGGTCCCTGCGTGGCTGGCTGGCCATGCAACTCACGGGCATCGATTTCGAGGAAATCCTGATTCCCCTGGGTGGGCAGGACACCGCGCGACGCATTCGTGAACATTCTCCCAGCGGCAAGGTCCCCGCGCTCAAGTGCGAGGACGGCGTGATCTGGGACTCCCTGGCGATTGCCGAATATCTCGCCGAACGCTTCCCCGAAGCCCATCTCTGGCCCCGCGGCGAAGCCGCTCGCGCGCTGGCCCGTTCGGTTTGTGCTGAAATGCACAGCGGTTTCATGGCGCTGCGTTCGCACATGCCGATGGACCTCCAGCGTAACCAACCCCTGGCACAGGTGCCGGAAGCTGTCGAGGCTGATATCGCTCGCATCGTTGAACTCTGGGCGCTATGCCGCAAGCAGTTCGGCCAGGACGGCCCATTCCTGTTCGGCCACGCCAGTATTGCCGATGCCTTCTACGCCCCTGTGGCCACGCGCCTGCGCAGCTACTGCGTGACCTTGCCGATCGAGGCGCAGAACTACGTCGATACGATCTATGCCTGGCCGGCTTTCCGCCCCTGGCTGGACGCTGCGATGGTCGAACGCGCCTGAAGCTGCAGTCCAATGACGGTAGAATGCCTGCAGAACCAGTTTACGATCTGCTGCGCGTCGAAATCGGTATCGGGATGCTCATTTACTACCTGTAAATTCCGCTCCCTCAACCAATTGATTCGCTGCGCTTTTGCTTCGGACCAGCCTGGGGCTGTCGCTTCGTCGGTGGTTGCGCCTGGCTCTGGCCTGGCTGGCGAGATCGTGAACAGGCCCTTTGCGCGGGCCCTGCCTGAATCGGACTGAGGAGTAGCACTGTGAAACGAGTACATGTCGCCGCCGCCGTGATTCGCGGGCTCGATGGCCGGGTGTTGATCGCCCGCCGTCCGGACGACAAGCACCAGGGAGGCCTCTGGGAGTTTCCCGGTGGCAAGGTTGAAGAGGGCGAAGCGGTTCAGGTTGCCCTGGCGCGGGAGTTGAAGGAGGAGTTGGGCATCGATGTCGAGAAGGCGCGTCCGCTTATCCGCGTCCAGCACGACTACAGTGACAAGCTTGTGCTGCTGGATGTCTGGGAGGTCTGTGCGTTCTCCGGCGCGCCGCATGGCGCCGAGGGGCAGCCGCTGGCCTGGGTCGCGCCGCGGGACCTGGCGGACTATGAGTTCCCGGCTGCCAACGAGCCCATTGTGCAGGCTGCGCGCCTGCCCGACCGTTACCTGATCACCCCGGACGGCCTTGAGACTCCGCAACTGGTGCAGGGCGTCCGCGCCGCCGTCGCCAGCGGTATCCGCCTGATCCAGTTACGTGCGCCGAACATGTACAGCCCCGAGTACCGTGACCTGGCGGTGGATGTGCAGGGCCTCTGTGCCGGCAAGGCGCAACTGATGCTGAAAGGCCCGCTGGAGTGGCTGGGTGATTTCCCGGCGGCTGGCTGGCACCTGACCTCCGAGCAACTGCGCAAGTACGCGCCCAATGGCCGACCATTCCCGCGCGAGCGTCTGCTGGCGGCGTCCTGCCACAACGCCGAAGAGCTGGAGCTGGCGGCCCGCATGGGGGTGGATTTCGTCACCCTGTCGCCGGTACAGCCGACCGAGAGCCACCCCGGCGAGCCTGCTCTGGGCTGGGACGCCGCGGCGGAGTTGATCGAGCGCTTCAACCAGCCGGTATTCCTGCTCGGCGGCGTTGGTCCCCGGGATGTCGAGCGCGCCAGAAACGTCGGTGCGCAGGGTGTGGCCGGGATTCGTGCATTCTGGCCGAAGACAGAGGGCTGACCAACCTCGTGCGTGGGGCGGCGATGGGCATCGCTCCGTTCCACGCCATCTTGCAAGCGTGGATTCCGCGAGAATGTGCACGCGGGCATGTCCCATGCCGACCCGGTGATCAGGCGGGCTTTTTCGCAGCCTGCCAGAGAATCTCTTCCACACCCTGTCGCCGCGCGATAAAGCGTGCCGCCACGAACAGCAGGTCCGACAAGCGGTTCAGGTAGCGTAGCCCGGCACCTTCCAGCTGCTCCTCGGCGTTGAGTTGCTGGCAGCGGCGCTCCGCATTGCGGGCCTGCGCGCGGCACAGGTGCGCCAGCGCAACAAGGCGCGAGCCGCCGGGCAGGATGAAGTTCTTCAGGGGGCCGAGCTCCTCGTTCCAGCGGTCGATAACCTGCTCCAGGCGCTCGACTTCGGCATCGTTCAGCGCACGGTACTCGGGCATGGCCAGCTCGCCACCCAGGTCGAACAGGCGATGCTGGATCGGCGCCAGCACGCAAATCACTTCTTCCAGCGCACTACTGCGCGCTTCGTGCAGACCCGCCAGCAGCAAGCCGAGATGGCTGTTCAACTCGTCCACCGCACCCATCGCTTCGACTCGCGGGTGGTGCTTGGGCACACGGCGGCCATCGGCCAGGCCGGTTTCGCCAGTGTCGCCGGTACGGGTGTAAATCTTCGACAACCTGTTGCCCATGTCTCAGTGCTCCGTGTCGTCGTCTGCCTGCTGGGGCGGCGGCGAGGAGGATTCCGCGCCCAGCGGCAGCCGCAGGGTGAAGCAGGTGCCCTGGCCCAGTTCGGACTGCACCTCCATCTGGCCCTTGTGGTTGTTGGTGATGATGAAATACGAGACCGACAGGCCAAGCCCGGTCCCCTGGCCGACTTCCTTGGTGGTGAAGAAGGGTTCGAAGATGCGCTTGCGCACCTTCTCCGGCATGCCGCAGCCGTTGTCTTCCACCTGGATCTCCGCCCACGGCGGGTTCAGGCGGGTACGCAGGATGATGCGGCCGAATTCGCCTTCCTCCTCGTCGTCGCGCAGGTGAATGGCCTGGGCGGCGTTCTTCAGCAGGTTGAGCAGCACCTGCTCCACCTCGTTGGCGATCACCGGCACCGGCCCCAGGCGCGCGTCGAACTCATGGACGATCTGCAGTGACTTGAAGTCGAAGCCGCCAGTGAGGTCGAAGTCGTTGCCGGCGATCTCCACGGCTTGCTCCAGCAGTGCCGGCAGCTCGCAGGCGGTCATCTGGCGATGGCTGCGGCGGCTGAAGGACAGCATGTGGCTGACGATCTTCGCCGCGCGCGAGCCGGCGTACTGAATACCCTCCATCAGCTTGGGAATCTCCCGGGCTTCCAGGTAGTGATTCAGGTCATCCAGGCGGACCCCGACTTCGCCGGCGACCTCGAGGTTCTTCGGCAGGTCGGGTGACAGGCGGCGGCGGATGTTCTGCACGTTGTGCAGGATCGCCCCCAGCGGGTTGTTGATCTCGTGCGCCATGCCGGCGGCGAGCCCGCCCACGGAGAGCATCTTTTCCGACTGCACCATCAGCTCTTCCATGCCCAGGCGCTCGGTGATGTCGTCGATACGGATCACCGCACCGCGGCCGGTGCCACCCATCAGCGGGTAGAAGGTCAGGGCGTAGTGGCGTGGCGCGTCGGTCAGCGCCCAGGTCACGCGCTCGACGCGCTCTACCTTGTGCTGCTCGGCGGCGCGGGTGAGTTGCGGCAGGAACGGCTTGAGCGATGGGAAGGCAAGGAACACCGGCTGGTTCACGGCGTCGTCCAGGCTGGTGCCGGAGAGCTGGCTGGCTTCCTGGTTCCACTGGGTGACGTAGAGTTGCTCGTCCACCGCGATCAGCGCCGATGGCATGGAGTCGATGATGCTGTTGAGGTAGTGCTGGAAGCCGGTGAGCTTCTTCTCGATCTTGCTGCGCACCTGGACTTCCAACTCCAGCTTGCGGTTGGAGCGGCGAGTTTCCTCAGCCAGCGATTGGGCTTGCTCCACCGCTTCCTGGGCGTCGTCGCGGGCGCGCTTGAGCTGCTGCTCGCGGGCCTCGATGCGAGTCAGCATGGTATTGAAGGCATCGGCGAGGCGGCCGATTTCGTCGGCATTACCGCGCTCGGCGCGCAGCGCGTAATTCTCTTCGCGGGTGACCTGGCGTGACAGCTCTTCCAGGCTGCGGATGGGCCGGGTGATAAGGCGGCGGATCTGCTGGGCGATCAGCAACCAGAGCAGCACGCTGACCGCCAGGATCACCAGGCTCGCGGTCAGCGTGCCGGTGTAGAACGCGCCGGGCAGTTCGCTGCTGGCTACCAGCAGCAGATAGCCACTGTTGCGGCCGGGCTGGGGGAGTTCGAACAGGGCGTTGAGGCGGTATTCGTGCTGGCGCCAGCGCTCCAGGTGGTCCAATCGTTCCGGCAAGGCGACCGGACCGTCGCCCGGCGTCTGGGCGATACGTTCGCCGTTGCTGTCATAGAGCGCAGCGGCGCGCAACGGCTGGTAGTCGTCGAGCTGACGCAGCAGCACCTGGGCCTGGGTGGGCGAGGAGAGTGCCGGCTCGCTGAGTGCCGGGTTGGCGATCAGCCTGCCGATGGTCTGCAACGCCTGCGGTGCGACGCTGTCCTGGGAAATCCAGTAGGCGGCGCTGATGAACGCGAGGTTGGCTACCAGCATGACGGTAGCCAGCAGAACCAGCAGGGCGGCGAGGATTTTCTGGCCGACGGGCAGGTCTTCCAGGCGCTTGCGCAGGTTCAAGGGGGAAGGCATGGGCGTGACCGCAGTAAAAACAGGGAGGCGGGCAGGGTAGCCCGCGATCAGGTGTCGGGCAATCCGCGTGCCTGCAGATACGCGCGCAGGCGCTCGTGAAGCGCGCGCAGCAACGGCAGGGAAAGGCGCAGGCGGTCGCCTTCGCGGCAGGCGTGGCCGAGCAGGTAGGCGATTTCGCTGCGCCTGCCGTTGGCTACGTCCTGGTACATCGAGGAATAGTTCGCCGCAGTGGCGGCGATGACCCGTTCGACATCGTCCTGCAGCTCCCGGGCGGCGCTATCGAATCCGGAAGCGTGCAGCAGTTGTCCGAGTTCGTCGCACAATCCGGCAACCTCGGCGGGGTGCGCGGCCAGTTCGCCATTACGGCACTGATGGAGAACGGTCAGCGGGTTTATCGCGCAGTTCAGCGCCAGTTTGCGCCAGAGGCGTTCGAGGATGTTTCCGCTCCATTGCAGGGGGATCCCGGCGCCTTGCAGTTCGGCAAGCCAGCCCGGCGCCGGCCCGCCCAGTTCGTCACCGAGCCAGGTTTCGCCGCGCCCGGCGAACACCACGCGGTAGTCCGCCGCGCGGAATGCACCTTCCGTGCTGGAGGCATACAGGCAGCGCGCGCGAGGCAGATGGGCGGCCACCGCCTGCTGGCTACCCAGACCGTTCTGCAGCAGGATCAGTTCGGCGCCAGGAGCCAGTCTCGCGGCAACACTGGCGGCTGCCGCTTCGGCATCGTAGGCCTTGCAGGCAAGCAGGAGACGGTGAATCTGGGCGCCCTGGGCGGCGGTTTCCGCCGGAATCGGGTAGAGGCTTTCCCGGCCATCTTCAGCCAGCGTGATGCCGCCGAGCGCGCGATAGGCGTTGAGGCGCTGGCGATCACGCAGCAGAAGGCGCACTGGCAGGCCCGCGCGGGAAAGACGGGCGGCCCAGAGGGATCCGAGGCTGCCGGCACCGAGGATGTACCAGATCATGGGAGGAACTTCGCGAACGTCGAGGGCTTACCGCGAAGTCTAGCGCAGACCGGTCAGGCGGCTGGCATTGATTCGTCCGCTGGCATAGGCGTCGGGCAACAGGGCGCGGGCCTGCTGCATCAGTTGTTCGACCTCCAGCGGCAACGCCTTGGCGTCCATGCCTACCAGGCTGATGCCGGCCTTGAGGGTGATAAAGCCTTCGCTGGTCTTGAATGCCTTGAGGTTGAGGCCGTCGTGCAGGCGGCGGAAGCTGCTGGGGGAGCACTCCTGGAGGTCTTCGAGCAGGGTGATCAGGGCGAAATGCTCGTCATCCAGGCGCGTCAGTACGTCGAGTGGACGTACCAGTTGCTGCAGGCGCCGGGCGACTCCGTGCAGCAGTTCGCCCTGGAACGATGGGCCATGCTGGCGACCCAGCGTGGCCAGCTCGGGGATACCGATCAGCATGTAGCACACCGCCCCCCCGCGGGACTCCACCTGGCGGATGCTGTCGGCCAGCTTCTGCCGCAGGTAGCGCTGGTTGCCCAGGCCGGTGGCGCTGTCCACCAGATTGCGCTCCTCCAGGCTGGTTATGTTTTCGGTGAGCAGGCGGTTTTCCATCAACAGGCGCAGCAGGGTGTTGCTCAGGCGGTCCGCCGCCAGCACGCGGGGCACCAGTTGTTCGTTCATGGCGGACTTGCTGACGAAGTCGTCGACACCCCGGTCGAAGGCCTCGGCCAGGGCGTTGTCGCCTTCCTTGCCGGTGAGCAGGATGATGTAGGTGTAGTGGTCGCCGCTCTCATCTAGCTGGCGCACGCGGGCGGTCAGCTCCAGGCCGTCCATTTCGGGCATCAGCCAGTCGGCGAGGAGGACGCTGACGGGTTCTTTCTCCAACTGCTGGAGCGCTTCGCTGGCGCTGCTGGCGAAGCGGACATTCTGATAGCCAGCCTGGCTCAGCGCGCGGCCGATCATGGCACTGGAGAACTTGGCATCGTCGACCACCAGGATACTGAGATGGTTGGTTGGCATTTAAAGGCTCGTAAACGGGTGGGAAATGCCGGCTATTGATCGTACGGGGCCGGGCGCAGTCTTGTCGGTCAGTTATAATGACCGCGCATTTTTATCGTCAAGCCAGGCGCGGCCCCGTCTGTGAACCGGGTCGCGCCGTCCATCTGGAGAGATGTCATGCCTTCGTTCGACGTGGTGTCCGAACTGGACAAACACGAACTGACCAACGCCCTGGACAATGCTGCCAAGGAACTGGACCGCCGTTTCGACCTGAAGGGCAAGTGCAGCTTCGAAGCCAAGGACAAGTCTGTCACCCTGACCGCCGAAGCGGACTTCATGCTGGAGCAGATGCTCGACATTCTTCGTGCCAGCCTGATCAAGCGCAAGATCGACAGTCAGTGCATGGAAATCAAGGATTCTTTTGCCTCCGGCAAGGTGGTCAAGCAGGAAGTGAACTTCCGCGAGGGCATCGACAAGGATCTGGCGAAGAAGATCGTCGGCCTGATCAAGGACAAGAAGCTGAAAGTCCAGGCTGCCATCCAGGGCGAGCAGGTACGTGTCACCGGCAAGAAGCGTGACGACCTGCAGGAAGCCATCGCGCTGCTGCGTGGCGAGTCGCTGGGCATGCCGCTGCAGTTCAACAATTTCCGCGACTGACGCGCAGGGAACCCGGAACCGCGTCGCACCGTCTCATCTAGCGATGCAGTGCCGATTCGAGCCGCCACGGCCCAGGCCGTGGCGGTGTCGTTTCCGGTAGTCGGAAATCGGTCGGCGCAATGTCGGCCAGACCAGAAAGGGGAATGTATTCATGGATATCAATTACGACGGACTGGTGAAGTCGGCCGAATCCTGGCTGCCGGTGGTGCTGGCCTACAGTGGTCAGATCGTGCTGGCGCTGATCACGTTGCTGGTTGGCTGGTGGCTGATCAATACGCTCACCTCGCGTGTCGGCGGCCTGCTCGCCAGTCGCCATGTCGACCGTACGCTGCGTGGATTCGTCGGCAGCCTGGTGAACATCATCCTGAAGATCCTGCTGATGGTCAGCGTGGCCTCCATGATCGGCATCCAGACCACCAGTTTCGTCGCTGCCATCGGTGCCGCCGGCCTGGCGATCGGTCTGGCGCTTCAGGGCAGCCTGTCGAATTTCGCCGGTGGCGTGCTGATCCTGTTGTTCCGTCCGTTCAAGGTGGGCGACTGGATCGAGGCGCAGGGTGTGTCGGGTACGGTGGATAGCATCCTGATCTTCCATACCGTCCTGCGCACCGGCGACAACAAGCGGGTGATCGTGCCGAACGGTGCGCTGTCCAATGGCACCATCACCAACTATTCCGCCGAGCCGCAGCGCAAGGTGGTGTTCGATGTCGGTGTCGACTACGAGGCTGACCTCAAGCACGCTCAGGGGATTCTTCTGGAACTGGCCAAGGACCCGCGCGTACTGCGCGATCCGGCGCCGGTCGCGGTGGTGAGCAACCTTGGCGAGAGTGCGATCACTCTGTCGCTGCGTGTCTGGGTGAAGAACGCCGACTACTGGGACGTGATGTTCCTGTTCAATGAGACGGCCCGCGATGCGCTGGGCAAGCACGGTATCGGCATTCCGTTCCCGCAGCGGGTGGTGAAGGTCGTGAAGGGCGAGATGGTCGACGTCGGCTGACGTCGCTTGTCGCAGCATGAAAAAGGCCGGCAATCGCCGGCCTTTTTCATGGGCGTCATTGACGCTCCGCGCTGGCGTGGGCCTGTGCGTCGGGTTGTTCCTGGGGCGCTCCATTGGTCATGTCGCCGCGGTTGCGCAACCATAGCCAGCCGATCAGCACCAGGGTCGGCAGCCCCAGAACGGCGGTGAAGAAGAAGAACCGCTCGTAGCCCATGCCTTCGACCATCGCCCCCGAGTAGCCGCCGATGAAGCGCGGCAGCAGCAGCATGGTGGAGCTGAGCATCGCGTACTGGGTCGCGGAGAATTTCAGGTTGGTCAGGCTCGACAGATAGGCGACGAACGCCGAGGTGGCGAGGCCGCCGCTGAAGTTGTCGAGCATGATGGTCAGCACCAGCATGGTGACGTGCGGTTCGAGAATCCTGAGCAGGGCGAACACATTCTGGCTGATCAGGTGCGGGTCTTCGATAGCGCCCATCTGCGCCAGCATGGCGAACAGAATGTTGGTTGCCGCCGACGCTGCGCCGCCGATGAAGAGGATGGGCAGGATGCTGAAGCGAGCGATGAGCACGCCGCCGGCAGCCGCGCCGACGAGTGTCATGATCACGCCGAACAGCTTGCTGACGGTGGCGATGGTGTCCTTGGAAAAGCCCATGTCGATGTAGAACACGCTGGCCATCGTGCCCATCACGGTGTCCGACATCCGATAGGTGGATATCAGCCCGAGCAGCAGCAGCGCCTGCCAGCGGTAGCGGCGGACGAACTCGGTGATCGGCGTGAGCACCGGCGCCATCAGCAGGCGGCCCGGCGCCGAGATGCAGCTCAGGGCGATCAGCATGTACAGCGAGGCCAGCCACCACTTGCCGACGCTGACCATGTTGAAGAACGCAGTCCCGGTCACCAGCAGGATGATCAGGACCATCACCGACACAGCCTGGTGGACGAAGTCGAACTGCGGCAGCCCTTTGCCGTGTACGGCGAGCAGCAGCGGGCGACGGACCTTCGACAGCAACTCGCGCACCGGCCGGATCTGTCGGCGGCCATGAGGCGTCATGCAGATGCCGATGAAGATGGCGTAGAGCGCGGCGCGCGGCCAGGCCTGGTTGGTCAGGGCGGTCAGCATCGCCGGAACGGAGATCAGCAGTACCAGCAGTTGCAGCACCGAGAGCAACTGGTGGTTGAAGGCGAATGCCGAGCTGCCGGCCTGCGGCTGCACGTTCACTGGCGGTTCGCGCATCAGCAGGGTGGTGATCAGGCCGGGCAGGATCAGCAGGGCGCACACCGCGTAGGTCATGCCCCAGGCTGCCTGGCTGTAGTTCAGGGCGGATGAGCCGCCCCATTCGGCGAGGAACAGCGCGCCGGCGGTGGCCATCAGCACGGCGACCCGATAGCCGGTCATGTAGCAGGCGGCGAGGGCGGCCTGGCGGGTGTTCTCGGCGATTTCCAGGCGGTACGCGTCGATGGCGATGTCCTGGGTGGCGGAGGCGAACGCCACGACCATCGCCAGGGCAATCAGCCAGTTCAGGTGCGCCTGCGGGTTGCACAGGGCCATGCCGAGCAGCCCGAGGGCGATCAGGCCCTGGGAAAACACCAGCCAGGAGCGGCGTCGGCCGAGCCGGCCGATGATCGGCAGGCGCCATTGGTCGAGCATGGGCGACCAGACCCACTTGAAGGCGTAGACGAGCCCGATCCAACTGGCGAAACCGATGGTTTCCCGTGCCACGCCCGCTTCCCGCAGCCACACCGAAAGGGTGGACAGCACCAGCATGTATGGCAGGCCGGCGGCGAATCCCAGCAGCAAAAGCGCGAGGCTGGCGGGAGACTTGTAGGCAATCCATGCCTCTCGCCAGGAATGCTCTTTCATGGGGGTTGTGTTCCAGCAGGTAGAAAATTACGCGAACTCTACTAGCTCTGCTCGCCGCTAGGCCAGCCGTGCCGATGTATGTCCACCCGATCGTTATGGATCCGGACTCCTTCTGCGCGCAAACGTGCTCGCTGCTCGTTCCCGGAGGGGCTGCCCAGCGGCAGGCTGATGCGCCCGCCGGCGGCGATGACGCGGTGCCAGGGCAGGCGGGTATCTTCCGGCAATTGTCCGAGAATACGTCCAACCAGGCGAGCGGCGCGGCCCAGGCCGGCCAGGCGGGCCAGTTGGCCGTAGCTGACGACGAACCCTTCGGGTACCTGGGCGAGTACCAGGAAAATCGCTTCGCGGCGCACCTGCAGACTTTCCAGTCCGAGGTCGGCGGCGGGAGCGGGGGAAGCAGGCTTGCGCTTGGGCATGGGAAATCACGGTTTCGGCTTACCGAGCAGCATATCGGGATGTCGGAGGCGGGCAAACCGTTGCCCGACCCAGCAAGTGCTGTGACTGGTGTTTCGGAGCGACGTTCAACACCTGGCGCAGGCTCCATTCCGCGCCGCGGCGGGGGAGCATTGCGCGAGTTGGGCGGCGTCCCTTTTGTCAGGGAACATGAACTCCCTGCAGATGGGCCGGTCAGTCGTTGCTCTAGTGTCGGGTATCTGGATAATGCCCGGCTTTTTTGCCCACTGAGCCAGTTGAACCAGACTCATGTTGTCCAGAACCCTGCTGTGTACCGTCCTTGCAAGTTGTTCTCTGTCTGCCGTCGCCGATACCGTCTGGTTGAAGAATGGCGACCGCCTTACTGGCACCATCAAGCTGTACGACGGTGGCAGGCTGCTGCTGAGCACCGACTATGGCGGAGAGATCAGTCTCAAGTGGGACAAGATCGCTACCCTCGAGACCGACCAGAATCTGCTGGTGAAGTACGACGAAGAGAAAGGCGAGCACTCCAAGGGCATCAAGGCGGCGGAGCAGGGCAAGGTCACGCTGGTCAACGGATCCCCGCGTACGGTGGACATGGCCAGCATCGAACAGATGATGCCGCCCAAGCCAGTCCTCGAGGATTGGGTATGGACCGGCAACGTCGACTTCTCGCTGGATCACAAGCAGGCCGAGAACGATGTCGAGGACTATGACATCGACTTCAAGACCAATGCGCGTCATGGCCGCTGGCGGCATAACCTGCAGGGTGAGTACAACCGCGAGAAGAAGAACGACCAGGTCAGCACCAACAACTATTCGGCGCAGTACGCCCTGGACCGATTCCTCGACGAGCACTGGTTCTGGCAGGGGCAGGCGCAGTACAAGCGCGACTGGATCGAGGACCTGGCGAAGAAACGTACCGTCGGCACCGGCCCGGGCTATCAGTTCTGGGACAACGAACTCGGCGCGTTCTCCCTGGCTGCGCTGGTCAACCGCAACGACTACGAGTTCGTCGACGACGAGAAGGATCACTTCTATTCCAGCAGCGTGAAGTGGGACTACAACCGCTATCTGCTGGCCAAGCAGTTCGAACTGTTCACCAACGGGGAGATCAGCAAGCCGCTGGAATCCAATGTCGATTACGAGCTGGAGAGCGAGGCGGGCGTGCGCTACAAGCTGACATCCTGGGCTTCCCTGAGCCTCAAGGCGGAATGGGACAAGCTCAGTGGCCACGATGGCGACGTCAACGAGCGTCGCTACACGCTCGGCCTGGGTGTCGGCTGGTAGCTTTGCACTCCGGTGAAAACGAAAAAGCCCCGCGATCGCGGGGCTTTTCATAGGGGCGGTGCTTACAGACGCAGGCCGCCGTCGAGCTCCAGCACACGACCGGTGTAGTAGTCGTTTTCCAGGATGTAGGCCACCGAGTGAGCGATTTCCAGGGGCTTGCCCAGGCGCTTGAGCGGAATGCCGGCGGTCATCTTCTCCAGAGCCTCGGGCTTCATGCTGGCGACCATGTCGGTCTCGATGAAGCCGGGAGCCACGCCCGCCACGCGGATGCCGTAGCGCGCCAGTTCCTTCGCCCACACCACGGTGTCGGCGGCGACGCCGGCCTTGGCCGCGGAATAGTTGGCCTGGCCCATGTTGCCGGCACGGGAAATCGAGGAAATGTTGATGATCGCGCCTTCGTTCTTCAGCTCGATCATCTTCGCCGCCACTTCGCGGGTGCAGAGGAACACGCCGGTCAGGTTGACGTCGATGACAGCCTGCCACTGGGCCAGGCTCATCTTGCTCATTTCGCCGTCCTTGACCTTGATGGTCAGACCGTCGCGCAGGATGCCGGCGTTGTTGACCAGGCCGTTGATAGCGCCGAAGTCGCTGGCGACCTGGGCCACCATGTGGGTAACCTGTTCTTCATTGGCGACGTTGCACAGATAGGCGCGGGCGTCACCGCCGGCGGCCTTGCAGGCGGCCACGGCTTCGTCCAGTTTTTCGGCGTTGAGGTCAACCAGCGCGACGCGGGCGCCCTTGCCGGCGAGGTACTCGCCCATTGCACGGCCCAGGCCCTGGCAGCCGCCGGTGATGATGATGACCTTGTCTTTCAATTGCATCGGAACAACCCCACGAACAGTTTCTGGTGAAAGGCCCCGCCGGCAGCTGTGAACAGAGTCATCCTGCCCGTCCGTTTACGACGGATTCTTTGCGAGGAGTCATAAGTTGAGCGTGAAAGCTGCCAAGCATGCCCGAGAATTGCTGCTCAAGGAATACCGCGGTGTCCTATCGACCCACTCGAAGAAGTGGCCGGGATTCCCCTTCGGCTCGGTAGTGCCCTACTGCCTGGACGAGGCCGGCCGGCCGCTGGTCCTGATCAGCCGGATTGCCCAGCACACCCACAACCTGCTGCAAGACCCCAAGTGCTCGCTGCTGATCGGCGAGCGCGGCGCCGATGACATCCAGGCCGCGGGGCGGCTGACGTTACTGGCAGAGGCGCGGCAGATCGAGGACATCGACGCCATCGCCGGCGCTGCCGAACGGTATTACCGATACTTTCCCGGTTCTCAGGACTACCACATCGTCCACGACTTCGACTTCTGGGTGCTGCAGCCGGTGCAGTGGCGCTTTATCGGCGGCTTCGGCGACATCCACTGGCTGGGTGCCGACAGCGTGCCGCTGGCAAACCCATTTGTCGGCGAGGCGGAGAAGAGCATGGTGGAGCACATGAACAGCGATCATGCCGATGCGGTGGCGCATTATGTCGAGCTGGCCGGGCTGCCGACTGGCGTGGCTGTGGAGCTGGCGGGAATTGATACTGAAGGTTTCCATCTGCGCATCGGCCAGAGCCTCCACTGGCTGCCGTTTCCAGCGCCGTGCGGCAATCCTGGCGCGGTTCGCCAGGCTCTGGTGCAGCTCGCCCGTGCCGACGTCTGGCCGGGTAACGAAGTCATCCAGGCTTGATTGTCGGACTTGAAAACACGGCGGGGCGTCGCCACCTAACTTGCTACCCGGGCAAACGCCCCGCCAAGGATTCATCGATGCGAGTTCCCCTGTTTCTGATTCTTCTGTTCCCGCTGATCGAGCTGGCCGTGATGATCAAGGTCGGCAGCGTGATCGGTGTGGGGTGGACCCTTCTGCTGATCATCGCCGGCGCCTTCATCGGTGCGGCGGTGCTGCGTGTGGCGGGCGTAGCCACTGCACTTCGTGCCCGCGAGCGCCTGAACCGCGGCGAGCTTCCCGAGCAGGAAATGCTCGAAGGACTGGTCATAGCCCTCGGTGGCGGCCTGCTGATGCTGCCGGGCTTCATTAGCGATGTGTTCGGCATTCTCTGCCTGATTCCCTTCACTCGCCGGCTGATGCTCGGTCGTGTGCGCCAGCGCATGCAGGAGCAGGCCGAGCGCCGCCGTGCTTTCGCCGACGACCCGGCTGCCCAGCATCGCGGCGGTCCCAATGTGATTGAAGGCGAGTACCAGCGTCGCGAGGAAAACCAGGACCGTCTGCGTTGAGTACGGGCGGGTTTTCCTGCCCGCTGCTCCCTTCGTGGTGAAATATTTTTCCTTCACACACTTGAAATGCCTTCTGGTGACCTTATGTACCGGTCACCGCAAGGTCCCTGTCGGTCAGACAGGCTGCTCTTTTCGCGACTCGCCCGTCGGGTCGCAAACCGGCACCGCCGGATTTAACAAAACCTGCCGGACATCGATCCGGTCGTTGGAAATCACTGTTTGGGAGAGTTACGACTATGAAGCTTCGTCCTCTGCATGATCGCGTCGTTATCCGTCGCAGCGAGGAAGAGACCAAGACCGCAGGCGGCATCGTGCTGCCGGGTTCCGCCGCCGAGAAGCCGAACCGCGGTGAAGTGGTTGCCGTCGGCGCTGGTCGCGTGCTCGACAACGGAGAAGTTCGCGCTCTGGCAGTGAAAGTGGGTGACAAGGTGGTCTTCGGCCCGTATTCGGGCAGCAACGCCATCAAGGTCGACGGTGAAGAGCTGCTGGTGATGGGCGAGTCCGAGATCCTCGCCGTCCTGGAAGACTGATTCCGCGTCCTATCCAACCCACTGAATTCGATTTAGAGGAAACAGAACATGGCTGCTAAAGAAGTTAAGTTCGGCGATTCCGCTCGCAAGAAAATGCTGGTCGGCGTAAACGTCCTGGCCGACGCGGTCAAAGCGACCCTGGGCCCGAAAGGCCGTAACGTCATCCTGGACAAGAGCTTCGGTGCTCCGACCATCACCAAGGACGGCGTTTCCGTCGCCAAGGAAATCGAACTCAAAGACAAGTTCGAGAACATGGGCGCCCAACTGGTGAAAGACGTTGCCTCCAAGGCCAACGACGCTGCCGGTGACGGCACCACCACCGCTACCGTCCTGGCTCAGGCCATCGTCAACGAAGGCCTGAAGGCCGTCGCTGCCGGCATGAACCCGATGGACCTCAAGCGCGGCATCGACAAGGCCACCGTTGCCATCGTTGCCCAACTGAAGGACCTGGCCAAGCCGTGCGCCGACACCAAGGCCATCGCCCAGGTTGGCACCATCTCCGCCAACTCCGATGAGTCCATCGGCAACATCATTGCCGAAGCGATGGAAAAAGTCGGCAAGGAAGGCGTGATCACCGTTGAAGAAGGCTCGGGCCTGGAAAACGAACTGTCCGTCGTAGAAGGCATGCAGTTCGACCGTGGCTATCTGTCTCCCTACTTCATCAACAAGCCGGACACCATGGTCGCCGAGCTCGACAGCCCGCTGCTGCTGCTGGTCGACAAGAAGATCTCCAACATCCGCGAAATGCTGCCGGTGCTGGAAGCTGTCGCCAAGGCCGGCCGCCCGCTGCTGATCGTGGCTGAAGACGTCGAAGGCGAAGCCCTGGCTACTCTGGTCGTCAACAACATGCGCGGCATCGTGAAAGTCGCTGCCGTCAAGGCCCCGGGCTTCGGTGATCGCCGCAAGGCCATGCTGCAGGACATCGCCATCCTGACCGGCGGTACCGTCATCTCCGAAGAAGTCGGTCTGAGCCTGGAAGGCGCCACCCTGGAGCACCTGGGTAACGCCAAGCGCGTAGTCCTGAGCAAGGAAAACACCACCATCATCGACGGTGCTGGCGCTCAAGCCGACATCGAAGCTCGCGTCCTGCAGATCCGCAAGCAGGTCGAAGAGACTTCCTCCGACTACGACCGTGAGAAGCTGCAAGAGCGTCTGGCCAAGCTGGCTGGCGGTGTTGCCGTGATCAAGGTTGGCGCTGCCACCGAAGTCGAGATGAAAGAGAAGAAAGCCCGCGTTGAAGACGCCCTGCACGCTACCCGCGCTGCTGTGGAAGAGGGCGTGGTTCCTGGCGGCGGCGTCGCCCTGGTTCGCGCCCTGCAGGCTATCGAAGGTCTGAAAGGCGACAACGAAGACCAGAACGTCGGTATCGCCCTGCTGCGTCGCGCTGTCGAGGCTCCGCTGCGCCAGATCGTTGCCAACTCCGGCGACGAGCCGAGCGTAGTGGTCGACAAGGTCAAGCAAGGTTCGGGCAACTTCGGCTACAACGCTGCTACCGGCGTGTACGGCGACATGATCGAGATGGGTATCCTCGATCCGGCCAAAGTCACCCGTTCGGCTCTGCAAGCTGCTGCTTCCATCGGCGGCCTGATGGTCACCACCGAGGCGATGGTTGCCGAAGTGATCGACGATAAAGCCGCTCCGGCCATGCCGGACATGGGCGGCATGGGCGGCATGGGCGGCATGATGTAAGCCACCCGGCACCCCTGCTGTAAGGAAGAGCCCCGCCTAGGCGGGGCTTTTTCATGTCCGAGTGTTGTGCCAGTATTCGCGGCAGGAGATGGCATTCCTCCTTCAACCGCCCTCGTGGCTGATGATGCCTACGCATTGACCTGGAAAGGCGCGTAGGCGCTCGTCTGCAGCCTGTCCAGTAACCCATCCCTCAGGACAGGATCATGTGGAAACCCATTCTTGCCGTATCCGTGGGCGCCGCCCTCGGCGCGCTGCTGCGCTGGGCGCTCGGACTCAAGCTCAATAGCCTGTTGCCGTCGATGCCGCCGGGCACCCTGGTCGCCAACCTGGTGGGCGGATACATCATCGGTGCGGCCATCGCTTTCTTCGCCAACAGTCCCGGCCTCGCGCCAGAATGGCGGTTACTGATCATCACCGGCTTCTGCGGCGGCCTTACCACCTTCTCGACCTTTTCCGCCGAAGTGGTGGTGCTGCTTCAGCAGGGCCGCGTGGCATGGGCTCTGGGCACCGTCGCCACGCACCTGCTCGGGTCGCTGCTGATGACCATGCTGGGTCTGTTATCGGTCCATTGGCTGATGGCCAGATAGAGGCGGGGAGGTAGAGATGAATGGCTTCCAGTTGAAGTTCTTCACCCAGCAGGATCGCAAGTACGCCGGGCTGCCACTGGCCCAATGGCTGCTGGAGGAAGCGCGCCGGCAAGGCGTACGCGGTGCCACCCTGATGACCGCCAGCGAAGGTTTCGGAAAGGCCGGGCGTATTCACTACGCGCATTTCTTCGAACTGGCCGACCAGCCGCAGGAGGTCACGATGGCGGTCAGTGCCGAGGAGTCAGAACGGATTTTCGAGTCGATCCGCCAGGCTGGCGTCAGACTGTTCTACGTGAAGACGCCAATCGAGTTCGGCGTCTTCGGCGAAGAGGAGTGATCGGCTGTCAGCTGCTTTGCGCCGCGTCCAGCTCGGCGGATTGTTCCGTGGCCGTTCGTGGTGCCGGGCGATACAGCAACAGCGCATAGAAGCCCAGGCAGATCATCCAGTCGAACAGTGCGGTCCAGATGTTGTGCGACAGGAAGTGGGCGCCCTGCATCATGCGCGAGATAGAGAACAGGCTGCCCAGGCCGAAGGCGAACCAGAACGCATAGCGTGCCAGGCGCGGCTTGCGGTCGCGCAGTGCGAAGTACAGCGCGAACAGCACGAAGCCGGAGGATGCGTGTCCGCCCGGCCAGCAGCGGCCAGGGTGCGTGGTCGGCGGGCGCGGGGTCAGCAGCGAGCTGTAGACTTCCTTGCCGCCGAATTGCGCCAGGTCCCACGGGCATTGCACGGCGGTGAGCGCCTTCAGCGGGGTGACGATGCTCGCCGCGATCCCCATCGACAGGACCACGTAGCCCAGCGTTCGGCAATACGGCCGCAGCGGCGCGTAGAACAGGCCGATCACCCAGGCCACCAGCGCGCTCACGCTGAGCAGGATGACCAACTGCTTGGCGCGGTCATGCAGGATGTCTTCAAGGAACCAGCTGTGGCGGCCGATGAATCCTTCCCCAGGACGATACATCCACTGGGCGAGGGTTAGATCGAGGGTCACCGGCTCGAACATCAGCAGCGCGGCGGCGGCGGCCAGTGGTAGCGCCAGTACCAGCCAGAAATTCAGTGGGCGAGAGCGGGGCAAGGTGATCGGGGCGGCCATGACGGCTCCAGGAAGCTACTGCGGGCCACGGCATCCAGCCGGTGGATGAAGTCTCGCGAGCGCGAGGCGACCGACATGCTCCCTTCGCCAATGTCGCTGCACTGTCAATCGAGTGTGAAATTTTTGTCAAAGCCGCTTAAGTTCCATTTAAGGGATATAGGCTAGGGTGCACTTCGGAGGAGAGCACATGCGCATTTTGTTGGTTGAAGATAATCGGGACATTCTGGCGAATATGGCCGACTACCTCGGACTCAAGGGGTATACGGTGGATTGCGCGCAGGACGGGCTTTCCGGGCTGCATCTGGCGGCCACATCGCACTATGACCTGATCGTGCTCGACGTCATGCTGCCTGGTCTGGATGGCTTTACCTTGTGCCGCCGCCTGCGCGAGGACGCCCGACGGGACACTCCGGTGATCATGCTCACGGCCCGCGACCAGTTGGACGACCGCCTGCAGGGTTTTCGCTCCGGTGCGGACGACTACCTGCTCAAGCCCTTCGCGCTGTCCGAGCTGGCCGCGCGCATCGAGGCCGTGCTGCGGCGCAGCCAGGGTGGCGGCCGCCGGGAGCTGCAGGTCGGCGACCTGAGCTACAACCTCGATACGCTTGAAGTTAATCGCGGCGGCAAGCCGCTCAAGCTCAACCCCATCGGACTGAAGCTGCTGGCGGTGCTGATGCAGAAGAGCCCGCACGTGGTGCGCCGCGACGTGCTCGAAGAGGCCGTATGGGGCGACGACTGCCCTGACAGCGACAGCCTGCGCAGTCACGTTCACCAGCTTCGCCAGGTGATCGACAAACCGTTCCCCGTGGCCCTGTTGCACACGGTGCATGGCGTCGGCTACCGCCTGGCGGAGGACACGCATGGAGTATAAGCAGAGCATTTCCCGACGGATTGTCTTTGCCTTCGTACTCATGACCGCCGCGGTCGGCGGTCTATTTTCGGTGGGGATCGTCGGGGTGGTCCATGTCGTCGAGGAGCGGCTGATCTCCCGCGACCTGGGCGGCGAACTCGATCGAATCCTCAAGGAGGATCTGGGAACGGGGCAGCTTCCGAAGCTGGATCCCGGCATGCGCTTCTTCATCAGCGACGGTAGCGGTGTGTACGCCATGCCGCCGGCGTTGCGCCGGCTGGACGATGGCTTCCACGAAGTTTTCGACGGCGAACTGTCCTTCCATGCGCTGGTACGCGACGAGGGTGGCAGGCGCTTCGTGCTGCTGCAGGACCAGAGCGACTTCGAGGCGCGCGAGCAGATTCTCTACGCCGCGGTGGTCACCGGCTACGTGCTCAGCCTGACGCTGGCCGGGCTGCTTGGTTGGCTGCTGTCGCGCAAGGTCATGGAACCGGTCGCCCGTCTCGCCCGGCAAGTGCGCCACCGTGACCAGTTGCTGGAGCTGGCGCCGCCGATGGCGCCGGACTACGCCAACGACGAAGTCGGCGAACTGGCTGCCGCCTTCGACTACGCGATGGGGCGTCTGCACGACGTGCTGACCCGGGAAAAGCTCTTTACCAGTGACGTCAGCCACGAGCTGCGTACGCCGTTGATGATCATCGCTACCAGTTGCGAGCTGCTGGCCGAAGAACCGGGCCTGAGTCCAAGGGCGCGCAATCAACTGGCGCGGATGGCCAGCGCTTGTGAAGAGATGCGTGACCTGGTGCAGACCTTCCTGTTGCTGGCGCGAGCGCAGCGCAAGGACATGGGCATCGTTCCGCAGGCGGGGCTGCGGCAGATAGCCGACGAACTGGTGACGCAGTGGCGGGAGCCGATCGAGGCGAAGGGGCTGCGGCTGGAGTTCGATGGCGAGAACATCGCTCCCGGCCAATTCAATGCGCCATTCCTGCGCTCGGTAATGAGCAATTTATTGCGCAATGCCATGCACTACACCGAAAGCGGCAGCATCCACTTACAACTTTCCCCGACCGGATTCTGGGTCGAGGATACCGGAGCTGGAATCCCCGAAGAGCAGCGCGAACGAATGTTCCAACCATTCGTGCGCGGCGCGAACCCGCGTGGCGAGGGGCTTGGGCTCGGGCTGTCGCTGGTCAAGCGAATTTGTGCCTCCGAGGGCTGGGAAGTCAGCCTTCATCCGGTTGAACCACACGGCTGTCGATTCGAAGTTCGCCTAGCTGTGGTTTGACGAATTCTTCACAAGTGCGTGACCCGGCTGTGACAGGCTGGTTCATATCGTTCGACCTGAAAATAGGATAATAGGTAAGCATCCGATGAGCGAAAAATCCGTCGACCTGGAGTTTTCCAACAAGTACGACCGCAAGCATGCCGAGCGCTATCTGCGTAAGCACCAGGCCGGGTTGTCGCGGAAACTTTCCCACTGGCGCGATGTCCAGATAGCCCGCCAGGCATTGAAGCTCGCTGGTCAGCCCAATCTGGTGCTCGACCTGCCGTGCGGTGCCGGGCGCTTCTGGCCGATGCTGGCCGAAAAGGAAAACCGAGTGATCATCGGTGCGGACAATTCTCCGGACATGATCGCGGTCGCATGCGCCGGGCAGCCGGAAGAGGTTGTAAAACGCGTTCGACCTTTGCAGACTTCGGCGTTTGCCATCGATCTGCCGGATAACGCCGTCGACAGCATCTTCTCGATGCGCCTGATGCACCACATCGGCGAGTCGGATGATCGACTGACCATGCTGCGCGAGTTCCACCGCGTAACCCGCGACAGTGTAATCCTGTCTATGTGGGTGGATGGCAACTTCAAGTCCTGGAAACGCAAGCGCGCCGAAGCAACTCGCAAGAAGCACGCCTACCAGAACCGTTTCGTGATTCCGTCCAAGACTATCGAGGCGGAGTTCCGCCAAGCGGGTTTCAAGGTTCAGGATCACATCGATTTCGTCCCGCTGGTTCATATGTGGCGGGTCTACATTCTGCGTAAGGAATAATTAATGGCCGCTGATCTGGCATCTCTGCAGCAAATTTCCGGTGAAAACGCTATCGATCGCTGGTTGCAGATTCCCGGCAAATGGGTAGAGGAACCCAATCGGCGGCGCGGCGGCGAAAGCGGTGTGCAGCGCGTCCTGACCTCTGACGGACGCCTGCTCTACCGCAAGCAGCAGATGGGACACATCTACCGCGACCTGCTGCACCCCTTCGGTTATCCCACAGCCATTCGCGAGCGCAATGCCCTGAAGGCCGCCGAAGCTCTGGGTGTGAAGGTGCCGACGCTGGTTTATGCCGGCTGCCGCAAGGTTGAGGGTGAATGGCAGGCACTGCTGGTCACCGAATCCCTCGACGGATATTCCAGCCTCGAAGACTGCTACGCCCGTGGCGACCGCGAGCGTTGGGGCGAGCAGTTGCATCAGCGCATTCTGCAACAATACGGCACTACTCTTGCCAAGCTGAACGCCGGCCATTGGCAGCATGGCTGCCTGTATCTCAAGCACGTCTTCGTGCGGGTGGACGGCGACAAGATCGACGTGGCTCTGATCGATATGGAGAAGGCTCGCCGCCGCTTCAGCGCCAAGCGCGCTGCGCGTCACGACCTTCGCCAGGTGAAGCGCCGCTCGTCGTGGACAGAGGCGCAATGGCAGGCTTTTGTCTATGGTTACCAAGCGGCGTTTGGCAGCGCCATCAAAGGGTTGCAGACATGAAATTAGAAGTTACGCGAAGTTTGCTTCTGCTCGGTGCACTCGGGGTGGCGACCCTGGCTGCGGCAGCCTGGCATGAGCCTTCTCCCTCGGTCATTTCGAGCCGGGCGGATCTGGATATCTGTCCGATCCCGCCCAACATGCGTGAAAAGCAGGTCGTTCGCCCAGATCAGGACCTGCTGCTGTTCATGTTCGGTCTGTCGCAGGGCGGCGTAGCGCAATCGCGCTAACTTCGCGTATCTGACGAGAACCCCGCTCCGGCGGGGTTTTTTGTGGGCGAAGGGGTAGACTGCGGGCAGGCGCATGTCCGCATGCCGAGGCGCACGGATGGCTGGCCCCGATGACCTGCAACGAGACGAGCATGAGCGACAGCGTATTTTCCCGGCGGATCGTACAGAACCTGCTGGACACCGATTTCTACAAGCTGAGCATGATGCAGGCGGTGCTGCATAACTATCCCAACTCCGAGGTGGAGTGGGAATTCCGCTGCCGCAACGATGAAGACCTGCGTGCCTATCTCGACCCGGTGCGCGAGCAGATCGAGTACCTTTCCGAGCTTTCCTTCGCACCACAGGAACTGGCCTTCCTGGAGCGCATCCCGTTTTTCAAGCCAGATTTCATCCGCTTCCTCGGCCTGTTCCGCTTCAACCCCTGCTACGTGTAGATGGGCGTCGAGAATGGCGAGTTCTACCTGCGCCTGAAGGGTCCCTGGCTGCATGTGATCCTCTTCGAGGTGCCGTTGCTGGCGACCATCAGCGAGGTGCGCAATCGTCTGGGGGCGTGAGTATCGCGGCCAGTTGGGGATTGCCCTGACGGACTGCATCACAATGGATGCTGTCCCCGCCGATTTCGACCTGTACTTCGCCAATAGTTACCCTTGTGGAGTCCAATCAATGTGCATGGATAGCCAAATAATTTGAATTTAAGCGAATTTTTTTTGGATTCTTTTTAGGCGTGATTTTTCGGAAAGTCCTAAAACTTCGCTTGAAGCTGCCACTTATTGGTAATGACCGACTGCGATGGCCTCAATCGGCTGTTGGCTGCCAAGGACTCCTAGAGCGAGAGGCCCTCTGTGATGAGGCTGCTCAGCCGCGAGTTATTTCGCGGCTCGGAAACCTTCGGATTGGAAAGACCCCAGCTCCTTGGGAAACACTCTTCACATCCTTGTAAGAGCGATTGCTCCTTACATCTTCTGATAAAAGGCAGTCCAAACGAGGTTGCGCTCATACCTTCGCATGGCACATGGCCTCTATAACCGTTTGATCCTGCTATGCTGGCCCCTCTCCATAGCCGCCCTGCCTGGAGGGAGCTCAGGAGGAGTCATGTCAGAAACCGTAGGGATATTCCAAGCCTTGGCGTCTGTGCGTCAAGTTTGCCTGTTGTGGCAACTGGCGAGTCGGTCATGCCGAAGGGGCTCGTGAACGTTTATGGCGTGTACGCCGGGATGTCAATGAGCGAACTGGAAGGCTACGCCATATCTAAATGGGCGGTTGTCTCATGATCTTCAATCGAAGCTTCCTTCGAAGACGGACACTTGACTCCTCTGTCATCGTCAGCGTCCGACGGAATGAGCAGCCACATGGAGGGGGCTTCTGCAAGCCTGATACTGAATGCCAGATCGAGGGCATCGGAGCTCCGTCGGATGACGCTTTGGAGTCTTTCAATGGACGCAGGCTGCGTGTGTTTAACTAATTGACGGAGGAAGGGGAACAGATCTAGATATGCCGATAGCTTTTTATTTTTATTCATACTCAGCCTCTTGGTTCGGATTAAAAAACGTAAGGGGGACGCGCCGACAGGCTCGAAAGGTGATTTCGATCGCCCCTTACGTAAACTGGTTTACCTCAGAGAGCGCCCTCGATTGCAGGAACCGCTTCAAATAGGTCGCTGACCAGGCCGTAGTCGGCGACCTGGAAAATCGGCGCCTCTTCGTCCTTGTTGATTGCAACGATGACCTTGGAGTCATGCCTGCCAGGTGCTGGATGGCACGATCGGCCCCCAGAGCGAGCGCGGTACGCAGTTGCTCTTGGGCAGCGCTCGGGCCAACGGAGACTGCAACGATCTCAGTGGCAACGCCCTTCTCTTTTAGGCGAACGGCTTCTTCCACGGCGATTTCGCAGAAGGGGTTCAAAGCCATTTTGACGTTGCTCAGGTCGACGCCGCTGCAATCGATATTGACCTTCGCTTTGATGTTCGGATCTAGCACGCGTTTAATTGCCACCAGTGCTTTCATGTCATGTTCCTGACTGGCTATTGAGGCTCAGGACAACATCGTCCAATGCTCTTTCAACTGCGGAGGCAATTGAATCAATTTCAGATAACGTCATTGGAGTCGAGAGAACCAGTAGTCCATAGCTAGCGGCTACCACTCCCCGGTTCAGCAACCCCTTCACGAAAATGCTGAGGCGTCTCGCAACTTCTGGGGATTGATAACCAGATCGGTAGTCGGTGACGTCGCTTTCGCTGAAATGCACCTTGATCAGCGACCCCATGCCAACTGCGCGCCCCGGTAAATGACGTGCTGCGAAGGCGTGGTTGATGGCAAGGCGGAGTGCCTCTCCCATTTCCGCAAGGTGTTCATACACAGCAGGAGTAAGCTGCTTGAGTGCAGCGATCCCAGCACACATTGATATGGGGTTTGCAGAGAATGTCCCGCCATGGGGGAGGGCGGGCTTTCCACATCGAGGGTCAAATACAGCCATCACCTCTTCCTTTCCGCCTACAGCACCTATTGGGAAGCCGCCGCCGATAATTTTTCCCAAGGCGGTCAAGTGAGGCTGCACATTCCAGATTGCCTGGGCGCCGTGGTAGCCGAGGCGGAAGCTGATGACCTCATCGAAGATCAACAGGCTTCCGTTCTTCTCACAAAAATCCGCGAGCCCCTGGATGAACGCCTGACTCGCAGGAATCAGGCCTGCCCGGTTAGGAAGAGGATCCACCAAGATGCCAGCGAGCTCTGACGCATGCTGACTCAAGATCTGCAACGAGCGCTCTGGGTCATTAAAAGGAATAGTAATGACGTCCGCCAACACCGCCTCTGGGGTTCCCTCGGCATATGGGACTGACGTGGGGGCCGTCATCTCGCCCCAGTTCCCGGGAGAAGAGTCCAGGCTGACCTCAGCGTAATCGTACGAACCGTGGTAGGAACCTTCGACCTTCGCGATCTTCGGGCGCTTCGTGAAGGCGCGTGCGGCTTTGATTGCCATCATCACGGCCTCGGTTCCAGAGTTTGTGAATCTAACGCGCTCAATTGAGCACACCCGCGAGCAGATGAGCTCTGCCAGTTCAATCTCTGCTACGGTCGGCATGCCAAAGGCGGTTCCCCTGGCAAGCTGTTCCTGAACTACCCGGTTGATCTCGGGGTTGGCGTACCCATGAATGTTCGACGTGAAGTTGTTGACGCAATCAATGCGAATATCACCATCGACATCCCACACGTGGCACCCTTCCCCCTTGCTCGCATAGAGGGGGTAGGGCTTCATGAATACCGTAGTTCGGGTGTTCCCCCCGGGAAGGCTATTGAGCGCGCGCTGATAGAGCTTGGCGGATGCGGAGTCGCTGTTGGGATAGCTCATCTGGTGCAGCCTCATTGACCCAGCAGATTGATAGGAAAGCCAACGAGCTCTTCGAGTTGTTTTACGGAAACGCCCTCTACCAGATCGCGTGCTGACACCATCCCATCGGAAAGCTCAAAGGTAGCCACATCCGTATACACCCTGGACACGCACTTCATCGCGGTGAGAGGGTAAGTGCACTGCAGCACCAGCTTGCTCTCCCCGGATTTTGTGAGGAGCTCCATCATCACGAACACATTCTTTGCGCCAAGAGCTAAGTCCATCGCCCCACCGACAGCAGGAATCGCATCCGCAGCGCCGGTATGCCAATTTGCCAAGTCGCCTTGGGTGGATACCTGGAATGCTCCTAGTACACAGACGTCTAGATGCCCACCTCTCATCATTCCGAATGAGTCTGCGTGGTGGAAGAATGACCCACCCTCAAGCAAAGTGACTGGCTGCTTGCCGGCGTTAATCAGGTCACCGTCAACTTCCTCAGGGGCTGGAGCCTTACCCATACCGAGAATTCCATTCTCGCTGTGCAGAATGACTTCACGATCAGCCGGCAGATGGTTGGCGACCAAGGTGGGGAGGCCAATTCCCAAGTTGACGTAAGCCCCTTCAGGAATATCCGCTGCAACACGAGCCGCAATCTGGTCTCGACTGAGCTTATTCATTTGACGTCCTCCCCGGTACACACGACGTGCTTAACAAAAATTCCAGGCGTCACGATTGCCTCAGGATCAAGCTCGCCAAGCTGCACCAGCTCTCTTACCTGAACGATGGTTGTTGTAGCGGCGGTTGCCATGATTGGATTGAAATTCCGGGCGGCCTTTCGATACGTCAGATTTCCCCAGCGGTCTGCGCGATCCGCTCGGATCAGTGCGTAGTCCGCCTTGATGGGATACTGGATCAAGTAGTTGCGGCCATCGATCTCACGAGATTCGACTCCCTCTGCCAATGGAGAGCCATATCCAGTTGGGGAGAAAAAAGCACCGATGCCTGCGCCAGCAGCCCTGATTCGCTCCGCCAGGTTGCCTTGGGGGACTAGCTCAAGTTCGATTTCACCTTTTCTATAAAGGTCATCGAAAACATATGAATCCGCTTGGCGCGGAAACGAGCAGATGATTTTGCGCACGCGCTTCATCTTGAGTAGCGCAGCGAGGCCGGTGTCGCCATTGCCAGCATTGTTGTTGATGATGGTGAGGTCTTTGGCGCCATGTGCAATCAGGGCGTCAATCAGCTCAGTGGGCTGGCCTGAGGGGCCAAATCCACCAATCATGACCCTTGAGCCATCTGTGATCTGGGCGATAGCTTCTTCGACGCTTGAGCAGAATTTATTGATCATGATGTCCTCTCACACCCGTTCGATCGCAATAGCAATGCCCTGGCCCACTCCCACGCACATCGTGCAGAGGGCTAGACGACCTCCGGTACGCTTCAAGGTGTGTGCAGCGGAGCCAACGAGACGCGCCCCGCTCATCCCTAACGGGTGGCCGAGGGCAATTGCCCCTCCGTTCGGATTCACACGGCGATCATCGTCCGAAAGCGAAAGGCCTCGCAGAACTGCAAGAGCCTGAGCCGCAAAGGCCTCATTCAGCTCAATAAGGTCGAAGTCATCCATCGTGAGACGAAGCTGCTTCAGGAGTTTTTGAGTCGCAGGAATCGGGCCGATGCCCATCACGGATGGCTCAACACCTGCAGTTGCCATGCCCAGGATTCGAGCAAAAGGAGATACGCCCAACTCACTGAGGCCTGCCTCAGACGCGAGTAGCAAACTGGCTGCTCCGTCATTGACACCTGACGCGTTGCCTGCGGTGATGCTGCCATCCGAACTCACGATCGATGGAAGAGAACTGAGCTGACTCAAGGTCGTTGCACGAGGGTGTTCGTCCTTATCAATGACGATGCTCGGGCCTCGCCGCTGCGCGATTTCAACCGGAACAATTTCTGCGTCGAACGCCCCATCGCGCTGTGCGGCTGCAGCTTTGCTTTGGCTAGCTAAAGCAAAGGCATCCTGATCTTCACGTGAAATCTTGTAGTGCCTGGCAACGTTCTCCGCAGTTTCAGGCATCGAGTCCACACCGAAGCGACGCCGGAGCTCCGGATTGATGAAACGCCAACCGATCGTGGTGTCATAGATCTCCATGCTACGGCTGAACGCCTGATCCGCTTTGGGGATTACGAACGGAGCGCGGCTCATGCTCTCCACTCCGCCGGCAATAACGATCTTTGCTTCTCCGGCGTGCAAGGTGCGTGCGGTGTAGCCAACCGCATCCATCCCTGAGCCACACAGACGATTGAGCGTCACAGCCGCAACGCTTTGGGGCAAACCTGAAAGCAAGGCAGCCATGCGTGCAACGTTTCGACTGTCCTCTCCTACCTGGTTGGCACACCCCAGGACGACCTCATCAACCAGTCCTGGTTCTACCTGCGAATTCCGCCTAAGCAGCGCCTTGATTGCCAAAGCTGCGAGGTCGTCTGGGCGTACGGAGGAAAGGGCGCCGCCATACCTTCCGATAGGGGTGCGTATCGCATCGCAGATAAAAGCGTCCATCAAAGCCTCGCCTGTTCTTGTAAGAATGTTTAAATATCGAACAAATTGTTCGTATATAAAACTATTCCTGTTTTTTTATCGGAGTCAATGGCCCGGCCGTCGTTTTTCTGGGGGCGCCTGCTTTGGGGGTACGGCGCAGCATTCGGCTAGAAGTCCGATAGGAGTGGCGTGCTAGAGCTTTTGTGGAAGGGATTCTCAGCGCCCTTGGGCTAGATGCTGGCGGAAGCGGAACCGTTAGATCTGAACATTATTTGTACAGCTCGCCTTAGGCTCATTGCGAATTGATCACTGAAAAATTTTTATTGACAGCTTCGAACTATTGGAATCAATGTAATTAAACGGTAAGGCGTACCGAAAATCGGAATAAGAAGGAGAAAAGATGAGCGCTTCGACCAACTGGCGTGAACTCGCCGCAAATCTCAAGTTCCGTTCCCAGATTTTTATCGATGGCCGTCGAGTCGACGCGAAGTCCGGTCAGACCTTCGCGGCGATCAACCCTGCTACGGGGAAGACCATTGTCGAAGTCGCTGCTGGTGACGTAGCAGATGTCGACGCTGCTGTTGCCTCAGCACGTAAGGCTTTCGAGTCGGGCTCTTGGTCTCGCCGAGCTCCCAGTGAACGCAAGAAGGTTCTGCAGCGCTTCTCTGAACTCATGCTGCAACATGGTGATGAGATCGCCCTGCTGGACACTCTGAGCATGGGCAAGACCATCAGCGACAGCCGGAATATCGAAGTTCCCGTTTCGGCAAATTGCATCGCGTGGTATGGGGAAGCAATCGATAAGTTGTATGACGAGGTCGCTCCTACCGGTGGTGATGCCCTTGCGACCATCACGCGCGAACCAATCGGGGTGGTAGCAGCTGTCGTGCCCTGGAACTTCCCGACGCTCATGACCTGCTGGAAGCTGGGCCCTGCCCTTGCCGCAGGCAACTCGGTCGTTTTGAAGCCTGCTGAGCAGTCGCCGCTTTCTGCTCTGCTGCTTGCCGAGCTGGCCCTCGAAGCTGGCATTCCGGAAGGTGTATTCAACGTCGTAACTGGATTTGGTGAGACTGCTGGCCGCGCATTGGGGCTGCACCGTGACGTCGACGCCGTCACCTTCACCGGTTCTACCGAAGTTGGAAAGCTGTTCTTGGGCTATGCCGCGCAGTCCAACATGAAGCGCGTATCTCTTGAGTGCGGTGGGAAGAGCCCGCACATCGTGATGGCCGACTGCCCCGACCTGGACGAAGCAGCAACTGCCGCCACCTTTGGCATCTTCTTTAACCAGGGTGAGGTCTGTAACGCAGGTTCTCGTCTCATCGTCGAGAAGAGCATCAAGGATGAATTCCTGGACAGGGTGATTGCGATCAGCAAGACCCTCCAGCCGGGCGACCCCCTCGATCCCCAAAGCAAGCTGGGCGCAATCGTCAGCAAGTCACAAATGGAACGAGTCCTGGAGTACATCGACATCGGCCGCAAGGAGGGCGCCAAGGTTGTGCTAGGTGGCAACCAGGTTCGCACGGAAAGCGGTGGCTACTTCGTAGAGCCGACGATCTTCGATGGCGTTCACAACTCCATGCGTATTGCCCAGGAAGAAATCTTCGGGCCTGCACTCGCAACGCTGACGTTCAATGGTGCAGATGAGGCGCTGAAGATTGCCAACGAAACCATCTATGGCCTTGGCGCAGCCGTTTGGTCGAGCAATATCGATACTGCTCTGAACATGTCGCGGGGCCTCAAAGCTGGCGTCGTTTGGGTGAACTGCTTCGACGAAGGAAACATCACCGTGCCGTTCGGTGGCGTCAAGCAATCAGGCTTTGGTCGCGATAAGTCGCTGCACGCAATTGAAAAGTACACCGACCTCAAGACCACTTGGATCAAGCTGCGTAAGTAACAAAAAGGGGCTGCCGCTCGAATGTGAGGCGGCCCTTTGCTTCATCACAACAGAACCAAAACAAGATCTAACCTCCCGTGAGGCTTTGTGATGCAGAACTCCCCGTTTTCCGCTCTATTTGAGCCTATTCAGATTGGCCCGGTTCGGGCGAAGAATCGCTTTTATCAGACACCGCATTGCAATGGCATGGGGGCCTTGCGTCCTGATGCTCACGCGCGCATGCGCGGGATAAAAGCTGAGGGCGGCTGGGGGGTTGTGAACACTGCAAACTGCTCTGTCCATCCGTCGAGCGACCTTCTTCCCGAGGTATTGCAGACGCTGTGGGACGACGGTGATATCCCGGTGCTCGCAAAAATGGTTGAGGCCGTGCACGAGCATGATGCCCTGGCTGGCGTGCAACTGGCTTACTCGACTTATTACAACGGCAACCGGTTTACCCGCGAAGTGCCGCTTGGGCCGATGTCTCGACCGGTCAGTGGGTATCAGCCAGTTCAAGTCCGTGGGATGGATAAAGAGGATATCCGTAATCTCCTCGGCTGGTGGGCGGCAGCATCGAAGCGCGCGATGAAAGCGGGCTTCGATATCATCAACGTCGACTCCAACTTTTCAACTATTGCTTTCCAGTTCCTGTCACCTCGAAACCAGCGGACAGATGAGTATGGTGGCAGTCTCCTCAATCGAACTCGCCTGCTCAGGGAGCTGATTGAGGTGACTCGCGATGCAACTCAAGGGCAGTGCGCGATCAGCGTTCGGCTCATCATTGATGAGCTGTGCGGAGCTAATGGTCTGAGAGCCCACGAGGAAGGTATTGAGGCTATTGGGATGTTGGCTGAGCTTCCTGATCTATGGGATCTGGTCGTCGGTACCTGGGCCGATGATTCACCTAGCTCGCGATTCGCAGCAGAGAATGATCACGAGCCATTTATGATCGGCATAAAGTCAGTGACGACTAAACCGGTTGTTGGAGTCGGTCGTTTCACCTCCCCCGATACCATGGCTGGACTGCTGCGTCGGGGCGTCCTGGATATGGTAGGGGCCGCTCGTCCCTCCATCGCTGATCCGTTCCTCCCGAACAAGATCCGTGAGGGGCGGTATGAAGACATCCGCGAGTGCATCGGATGCAACATCTGCGTTTCGAGCCACTTTGCGATGACCAATCTGCGTTGCACGCAGAATCCAACCATGGGCGAAGAATGGCGTCGTGGGTGGCACCCGGAATACATCGCGGCCAAGCGTTCCAATGATGCCGTTCTTGTGGTCGGTGCGGGCCCAGCGGGCTTGGAGTGTGCACGGGCGCTTGGCCAACGAGGCTACAACGTAACGCTGGCAGAGCGTGGTACTCAACTCGGTGGTCGTGTGACGCGAGAAGGTGAGCAACTGCCGGGACTACGTGAGTGGCTTCGAGTTCGCGATTGGCGGATTACCCAGTTACATAAGATGCAGAATGTTGGCATCTACATGGATAGCAATCTCTGCGTCCAAGATATTCTTGAGTTTGGGGCTGCGCATGTTGTGCTTGCCACGGGATCTACCTGGCGAGCTGATGGTGTCGGGCGCGCTGCAGATCGTCCAATTCCCCACGACAACACAGTCAAGATACTCACGCCAGATCAAATTATGGATGGTGAGCTCCCAGCCGATGGGCCTGTCTTAGTCTATGACGATGATCATTACTACATGGGCAGTGTGATTGCGGAAAAACTAGCCAAAGCTGGACATTCAGTAACACTCGCAACTCCAGCAGCTGAAATCTCGGCATTCACCGCGAACACTCTGGAGCTATCGAGGGTGACCCGGCGCCTTGATGAGGCCGGTGTGCATATGCTCACTCACAGCGTCTTGGGAAAAATCTCAGGTGAACGCGCACTTCTCGTACATGTCCATACGGCGAAAGCGCATGAGATACATGTAGCGACAATTGTTATGGTGACAGCTCGACTGCCCAATGAACAGTTGTATTACGATCTGAAAGAAGAGGCTAAAGGGAATATTGATGGAGGGATAAAGTCGGTAGGCCGAATTGGTGACTGCTTAGCTCCTGCCGCAATATTCCAGGCCGTCTATACGGGGCATAAATATGCACGTGAGTTTGAGGAGTCAGAAGAGCACGTGGCAATGAAGAGGGAAAGGATTCAGCTGCAAGAAGTGTAAGAGAATCACGAGGTGTGCATGTTGGAGAATAAATACAATAACCAGCATCGAGCATGGATTAATCAGTCCGGTACTGGTCTAAATTAAATTTCTCTCTGCCGTTTGGAGAAAATTTGGATAGTCGGAGGATAGAAATGTTCGCTGCTAACAATCAAACAATGCGTGGCTACGACGGCACCTCGGATGCCGCTTGTAACGGTACTGATCTCCAGGTTTCCTTCAAAGATGTCTGCAAATCGTACGATGGCGACAACTGGGTAGTCAAAGGGCTTAACCTAGACATCAAGAAGGGGGAGTTTGTGTCGTTTCTAGGGCCGTCCGGCTCTGGTAAAACAACGACGCTTATGATGCTCGCCGGCTTTGAAAGCCCTTCCGAAGGGGACATCATCCTGGATGGAAGTCCAATACAGAATCTCCCCCCCGAAAAAAGGGATATGGGCGTGGTGTTTCAGAACTATGCCCTTTTCCCGCATCTCACTGTCGAAGAGAACATCGCCTATCCGCTGAAAATGCGGAAAGTATCGAAAGAGAAAATTCAACAGCAGGTTGCAGAGGTAATGCGACTTGTTCAGTTGGACAAAATGGGTAAGCGGAAGCCATCGGAGCTTTCTGGTGGTCAACAACAACGCGTTGCCCTGGCGCGAGCTTTGGTTTTCGAACCAAAATTGGTCTTGATGGATGAGCCTCTGGGGGCTTTGGATAAACGACTGCGGGAAGATCTTCAACTAGAAATCAAGCATATCTGTAATCGACTCAATTTGACGGTTGTGTATGTTACTCACGACCAAGGTGAGGCACTCACCATGTCTGATCGAGTAGCCGTATTCAATGACGGTGTTATCCAGCAGCTCGCTACTCCAGAAGAAATATATCAGCGTCCCGCTAATACCTTTGTTGCAACCTTCGTTGGTGAGAACAACAAGCTGCATGGTGTAGTCCAAGACGTCACCAATGGGATTGCAGAAATCAGGTTGAATTCTGGTGGTGCTATTAAAGCGCGAGCATCGTTGCACGCGCGTAAGGGCGAGCAATGCACTGTTGTAGTTAGGCCGGAAAAAATTTCCATCTGCACTGACGTCAGTGAATGCGCGATGGAAGGGGTGGTTCGAGAGTCCGTATTCTACGGAGACGAACTGCGTGTGCACGTTGAAATTGGAAATGGCTGTCTTCTGGTTCTTCGAACTTCAGGGGATGAAAGAAGTGAGTCCTACCAGCCAGGGGCGAGTATAAAGGTGGGCTGGCGACCGGAAGACTGTGAAGCACTTGATTATCTGCCGTAAAAAATAAATAGAATACGAGGAGTCAATCATGAAAGTGTTTTATTCTAGTTTTGCACTTGCTTTGGTTGTTGCAGGCACCACGTCTGCTAATGCTGCAGACGCAATTACCGTTACCTCTTGGGGCGGTGCGCTGCAGAAGAATCAGAGCTCTGCATTCATGGAGCCTTTTTCTAAAGTATCTGGGGTCAAAGTATCCCAGGATGAGTGGAGCGGCGAGCTAGCTAAACTTAGGGCAATGACGGAAAGCGGCTCGGTCGTCTGGGATGTGATCGATGTTGATCCGCAAACTGCTGAACAGGCGTGCAGCCAAGGACTTCTAGATAAACTTGACTATGGGAAGATTACCCCGCCCAGTACCTTGGTCAAGGGTGCGGTATTGGACTGCGCGGTTGGTATTAGTTCCTATGCAACCATCTTGGCTTACAATCCGGAAAAACTGAAGGCTAAGCCAACCTCTATTACCGATATTTTCGATACCCAGAAATTCCCGGGGAAAAGGACGTTCCATAAAAGCCCCGTCGATACTCTTGAGGTAGCCCTGCTGGCAGATGGCGTACCGGCTGATGAGGTCTACAGCACACTGGAAACTCCGGAAGGTGTTGATCGTGCTTTCAAGAAGTTGGACACCATCAAGAAAGATATTGTCTGGTGGGAGGCTGGTGCGCAGCCGTCGCAGCTTTTAAAAAGCGGGGAGGCTGTAATTGGCCTAGCATGGAACGGCCGAGTCAGCGATGCCAACAAGTCTGAGAAGGCCGGCCTGGGCGTTGTTTGGGATGGTCAGATCCAAGGGTTTGATATGTGGGCAATTCCTAAAGGATCCAAGAACAAGGAATTGGCATATAAGTTCATAAAGTTCACTACGGATCCGAAAAATAACGCGGAACTCTCAAAGTATGTCGACTACGGCCCGACCGTGGTTGAGGCTGTCAAGAACGTATCTCCAGATACTTTGGGTGATCTTCCGACCGCGCCGCAGAATATGAAAAACTATCTTGTTCAAGATGCGGAGTTCTGGGGGGTATATGGGCCAGACTTAAATGCGCGTTTCTCTACCTGGGTATCTCAGTAATTTTGGTTGCGCATGTTGGGCTTGCCCAGCGTGCGCTTCTTAGGAGAGTCGTATGATTATGGCCGAGGCATCGATGGCTTCCGCAAAACAGAAGCCCCACCTGGCAGGTGAAAAGCGCAAGCGAGTACTCGCCATGGCCCCCGCCTTACCGCTTGTCGCGTTCATCTTTGTTTTCTTCATAGTGCCACTTTCTACTGTCTTCTACTATGCAGTGCAAGATGACGTGATAAGCAAATCACTACCTCATACGACTGCAGTGCTTGAAGACTGGAATCGTTCATTGCCGCTTCCTGACTCTGCTTACAGAGCTGCAATTATGGACTTCAAAGCGTTATATGAGTCCGGCAATGTTGGTGCACTTTCACAGCGGATTGGAATTCAGTTCGTAGGTGGTCGAGCTCTGGTTGAGCAAACGATTAGGCGTCTAAATAAGAGTGAAGGTGAAGACTGGAAGGGGCGACTAGAAGCAGCAAATCCAGCATGGAAAAACTCGACAATTTGGGAGGTCATTGCGGACGGAAGTGGATCGACAAGTCTCATCTATTTTCGCTGGTCTATTGATAGACTGAAACAGGTTGATTCATCAGGGAAAGTGTCTGAGCAAAAGGGATATGCCTTCTTGGATATGTTTGCCAGGACAGCAACTATTAGCCTTGGAGTAACCTTGCTGACTGTACTCCTCGGGTATCCGCTCGCATATGTTCTTGTAGAGAGTCGGGGGAAAGTTGGCGGCCTGCTCCTCCTTTTGGTTCTTGTTCCGTTCTGGACGTCACTTCTGGTAAGAAGTATGTCTTGGGTTGTCCTCCTGCAATCAAACGGTGTAATAAATCTATTGATTCAATGTCTGGGGTTGAGTCATGAATCAATTCAGCTGCTATATACGCGGTTTGCAACTGTTACCGCGATGACTCAAATTCAGTTGCCATTTACTGTGTTGCCGATGTATAGCGTAATGAAGACAATTCCTCGTACGCATGTAAGGGCTGCTCGCTCGTTAGGTGCTGGGCCAATCGTCGCCCACGCGACGGTGTACTTCCCTCAAGCATTGCCGGGTATTGCCGCAGGGGCGTTGCTGACATTCATTCTCTGTCTTGGTTATTACATCACCCCTGCCTTGGTTGGGGGCGCATCTGATCAGATGGCTAGTTACTACATCGCGCGTTTTGTAAATGAAGAGCTAAATTGGGGTTTGGCATCTGCACTCAGTGTAATACTCACCGTGACTGCAGTGATTATCTCGATACCGCTTTGCCGCCAAATCATGAAGAGAAACGGAGGTCGGATCTGATGAAAAATTATCATGACCTTCCGCTCGGAGTTCGAGTGGTTCTCTATGGTTGGGTTGGGCTGGTGCTTGTGTTTCTCTCTGTTCCGCTTCTTTTGGTTCTGCCGATGTCAATCAGCAGCGACCCTTGGTTTACATACCCGCTGCCGGGCATCTCAATGAGGTGGTTTGAAGCCCTGTGGAACAACCCTCTCTGGCTGAAGTCGATCATTAACAGCACGGTTATTGGATTGGCAACGACTATCATGGCGACGCTTCTTGGTACTGGTGCGGCCATTGGTCTTATTAATCCTAGATTTCCGTATCGGAGTAGCATTTTTGTACTGATCCTCACGCCGCTAATTATTCCGGTAGTGGTGTCGGCGCTAGGCTTCTATCTGCTCTTGTCGAAATTGGGGCTTCTGCATAGCTTCCCTGGAATTGTAATCGCCCACACAGTACTTGCTACCCCGTTCGTAGTTGTGACTGTCGCGGCTACTTTAAGTCGATTCGATTACAATCTTATGCGTGCTGCTACAAGTTTGGGTGCAAGCCGGTGGACAGCATTCAGAACAGTAATGCTTCCGCTAATCTCGCCTGGTATCGCAGCTGGTGCAGTATTTGCTTTTATTACTTCGTTTGATGAAGTCGTGGCGGTGCTGTTCATTGCTGGCCCAGAGCAGCGAACTCTTCCGCGTCAATTGTTTAGTGGGATGCGCGAGCAACTTGAGCCGACCATTATTGCCGCTTCTGTAATTGTAATTATTCTAACTGTTTCTTTGATGCTGGTTGCTGGTCGTCTCCAGCGGCAGCGCGTGTAAGTGAATTTCTTGACCGGTGATCAACATGATTGACAAGAAGTACCTGACTTCCGATTTTCGTGAACTGCCTTATTGGTGGGATAAGGCTCCTCTGGTAGTTGAGCAGCAGGTAGATCTTCCCGCTACAGCAGATGTGGCTATTGTTGGTAGCGGCTTTAGTGGCCTTTCTGCGGCTCTCACCTTGGCCCGTGCGGGCAAGCGGGTCGTGGTTATCGATGCCGAAGATTGTGGCTATGGGGCTTCGCGTCGAAACGCTGGCTTCCTGGGAAGAACCTTGAAGCGCAGTCACGAATGGCTGGCAAAACACCATAGCGAACAGTATGCCGATACCGTATACAAGGAGCTCAACGAAGCGCTGCACTTAGTCGAGCAGGTTGTCGATGAAGAGGGGATTGATTGCTTCCGAACGACTTGTGGCCGCTTTATCGGTGCGACCTCGCCTGCTCACTTCAAGCTTCTTGAGAAAGAGCTGAGCAGAAATCGCCAGGTTCTGGGTAGCGACTACCAGATGATCTCTAAAGAGGAGCAGCATCGAGAGATCAAGACGGATGTCTACTTTGGTGGCGCTGTGATCCCAGACCTGGGAAGCATCCATCCGGGACTATACCACGACGGACTGCTTCGAAAGGCTCGCGAAGCGGGGGTTGTGTTTCTGGGAAGAACCAATGTTCTGGGAATCTCTAGCGCCGCCACTGGGCACAGCGTGACTACCACCCGAGGTAAAATCAAAGCCAGCCATGTTGTGATTGGCACCAATGGATATAGCTCTGATTTGATGCCATGGCTCCACAGGCGGATCATTCCTTTCACCGGCTACATCATCGCAACTGAGGTGTTGCCGCAAGGAAAGCTCGAGGAGCTGCTGCCCAATCGGCGGACTTATCTCGAAACCGTGATGAACATCAATTTCATTCGGCCTGCGCCTGACACCAATCGGATTCTTTTTGGTGGGCTCACTGGAACCAATGTGCCCGGGCCACTCGACCTTGCTGATCAACTACGCAACATCATGCTGAAAATCCTCCCGGATCTTGGTGCTGATGTACGTCTTAGCCATGCATGGTCTGGGAAGTGCGGCGGAACATTTGATTTTATGCCCCACATCGGCGTCAAGGATGGCGTGCACTATGCGATGGGATACAATTTCGCCGGAGTTCCTATGGGCACCTATTTGGGGCGCAAAATGGCGCTCAAAATTCTTGGTGACAAGGCTGGGGATTCGATCTTTGAATCGTTCAATTTCCCGAGTATGCCTTTCTATCATGGCAATCCATGGTTTGTTCCCATGGCGATGAAAATGTTCGACATGAAGGATCGTTGGATTGCACTTGTCGGTTAAACTAAATAATGGTGGTGGTATGGATAAGCCTTTAGAAAGATATGTCCGCATTCTCGAGGTGCTGTCAGGTTTTCCTCAGGGCCTATCCCTAGCTCCTATTGCTGACATATTAGCGCTGCCAAAGTCGACGGTTCATCGGTTACTGAAAGGCTTGGCCGAGGCAGGGATGGTTCAAGTGATTGATCGGGGAGTGCCCTGTTATCAACTTGGCGCAAGGTGTCTCAATCTCCTTTACTTTGGTGCTACGGAGGATTGGGTGCGAAATATTTCGCAGCCTATTCTTGAAGATTTGGCGCTAAAAACTGGGCAATCCTGTTTCGTTGCAAAGCTGACCGGTAACTATATTCGGAGCATCGCAATAATGGCGCCAGATACGAGGGTAAGAGGTTATGTCCTGCCTGGCAGTGAGGTAGTCCCTCATGCAGCCTCTTCCGCGAAAGCCATTCTTGCGTTCCAGGATATTGATCGCGTGAAAAAGCTTCTGCCTTCGCCACTTCCAAAGCTGACGCCACGTACCAAGGTGACATTGGAAGAGCTGGAGTCCGAGTTTAAAGAGATTAGGTCAACAAAAGTCTCTTACTGCCTCGGTGAGGACGTTGAGGGTTACGCCGGTATTGCTTCCCCGATATTGGTTGAGAATCAGCAGGTCATTTACGCAATCGCACTCACTGGTACGCTTGAGGCACTCATAAATAGGAATAAAGAGCTTCATGTAAGATGCGTGCTTGATGCTGCCGAGAGGTTGTCGCAAGCCATCAACTTGAAAATGTCTGATTTGTCTGCGAACTCTGGCAGGGAAACTCCTATCGGTAATTTGCAGGCTGTATGAATTAGCATTGCGGGATACGGTGAAATGAGCGCAATTCTACATAGAAGTCTTTCTGGAAGTCCGGCGAGCATCTCCAAAGCGCAGGGTGTTTGGATTACGGATAACTCCGGGAAAATTTACCTTGATGCATTATCTGGCGGCGTGGCGGTTTCTTGTTTGGGCTATGGTAATGAGCGGGTCAATTCCGCTATTGCCGCTCAGCTAAAGGAGTCGGCGTACTTCCACACTTCCTTCTTCACCTCTGATGCGGCAGAGCTTTTAGCTCAGGAGCTAACCTCAATAGCTCCAGGAGAGCTGAACTATGTTGTTTACTCGTCCGGCGGCTCCGAAGCGGTTGAGACAGCGCTAAAGCTTGCGCGTCAGTACTGGGTGGAAAAAGGTGAGTCTAGCAGAAGGTTTATAATCTCTAGAAATCAGAGCTACCACGGAGGGACGCTTGGAACTCTCGCGGTTGGAGGAAATAAAACTCGGCGTGAAATTTATGCTCCCATGTTGTTTGAGGCGCATTTTATTTCCCCTTGCTTCTATTATCGTCAAGCAGAGCAAGGTGAAAGTGAGTCCGACTACGGTGTAAGGGCTGCGGCAGAGCTTGAGAAGAAGATTCTTGAGCTTGGGGCAGAAAACGTGTCGACTTTCATCTGTGAACCAATTGTTGGTGCAACCTTGGGGTGCGTGCCGGCCGCTGAAGGATATCTCAAAGAAATTCGTAGAATTTGCGATGCTTACGGTGTCATTCTCATTTTTGACGAGATTATGTGCGGCGCAGGAAGGACTGGTCGGTACTTTGCGTGTGAGCACGATGAAGTCGTCCCTGATATTTTGACTATTGCTAAGGGGCTGGGCGGTGGGTTTCAACCCATTGGTGCCACACTTGTCTCGGAAAAAATCTACGAGGCATTGAAAGCCGGTAGTGGTCTGCTTAAACATGGCTTTACTTATATGGGGCACAGTGTCTCCTGTGCCGCCGCCTTGGAAGTTTTTAGGATTATCAAGGAAGACGAACTGCTACCCCAAGTGAGCTTGCGGGGTGAGCAGCTTTTCTCAGAATTGAAGCGAGAAGTGGGGGGGCATCCCAATGTCGGCGATATCCGGGGGCGTGGTTTGTTTGTTGGGGTTGAACTCGTCCAGGATAAATCTACAAAGCAGCCATTTTCTCCCGGAGAGAAAATTAACTCAAAACTTAAGAATGTCGCGTTTGCTAATGGGCTTCTTATTTATCCTAATGGCGGAACTGTGGATGGCATTTCCGGCGATCATGTGCTCTTCTCGCCCGCATACACAGTTAGCCCCGGCGAGGTCTCCGAAGTGGTGTCTCGCTTCAAGGCATGCTTGAACGAGGTTTTGGGTTAGCTGATATAATTGGCTGGAGAAAACAATGGCGGGTGGAAAAGTTGTTCATTTCGAGAAGCAAAAATTAGAGTTTGGTGCCTTTGGTGGAGACTCCAATCTCGGCAAGGCATATCTTGCACGTTTAGTTGATGGCAGTTTCAGTTCTACTATGGGGGCCGGGATCTTAAAGCTTGATGGCTGCTCCATTCCGTGGACTCTTTTGTATGACGAGGTTTGTGTCGTACTGCAAGGGACTTTCGTCTTGGAGTTGGAAGGCGAGACTATTAAAGCTGGGCCGGGTGATACTGTTTGGATCCCCAAAAAAACACCAGTTGTCTACAGCGGCGAAGGTGCTCAGGTCTTCTATGCCCTTTACCCAGCCGACTGGCGCCAACGTGAGGGTAACGCCTGAGTCATTAAGCATTCTCTTCGGCAGATGAGGTGGCTATACTTCGTCTGCCGCAGAGGATGTAGTCGCATGAGTAACGAAAAACCTGAAAATCCCACCCCTAGTGACGCTTATGCGCAGTCATTTGCGCGCGGTTTGTCTGTGATTTTGGCCTTTGGCCCTAAGCACCCAAAAATGACCTTGTCCGAGGTTGCAAAATCGACTGGCCTCACGCGTGCCGGCGCAAGAAGGATATTACTTACCCTAGAGTTTCTTGGGTATGTATCTCAAGACGGAAGACTTTTTTCTCTTACTCCTAAGATCCTAGATCTCGGATACTCTTACCTTTCAGCGAACCCACTTTGGGAATTGGCCACTCCTTATATGGAGGAGGTTGTTCAGCAGACTGGGGAAACCTGTACAATTTCGGCGCTGGAAGGTACTGATATCGTTTATATTATGCGTGTTGCTACGCATAGAATTATGTCTGTGAATCTATCAATTGGTTCTCGCCTCCCTGCCTGGGTCACTTCAATGGGGCGCGTACTACTTGGTGGGGTAGTCGAATCTGTGCGGGACGATATTCTTTCGAAAAGCAATATCATTAAGTATACATCTAGAACCATTACGGACATTGATACTTTGAAGGGTGTGATTGCTCTTGCTAAGCAACGAGGCTATTGCCTGGTTAGCGAAGAGCTTGAGGAAGGCCTTCAATCAATTGCGGTACCAATCACAGACCGCTCTGGCAGGATCATTGCTGCAATGAACGTTGGTGGACAATCGTCGCGAACCACCGGGGCCGATCTAGTTGAGAGAGTTCTTCCGCATCTCCAAGAGGCTGCATTCAAGATTAGCCAATCTTTGTCGTAGTCGTTTGGTATGTCTAGCTACTCAAGGCGGAAAGACGGGGACGGTGGTCATTTATCTCTAATTCGGTATGAACCAAAACTGGTCTGTCCTGGAACCGGTGGACAGGTAGTTAAGAGCTACTGCTCGCATTTCGCCGCTCAAACTCCATTCGGGCGAACCCCTGGAATGGGCGGAAAAGGCCATTCGTCACTACGAGCGCCTTGGTATCGATCCGATGACCAAGGCCCTGGTGTTCTCCGATGGGCTGAACCTGCCGGGGGCGCTGAACATCTATCGCGCGCTGCGTGGCCGCATCGACGTCAGCTTCGGCATCGGCACGCATTTCACCTGCGACGTTCCCGGCGTACAGCCGATGAGCATCGTCCTGAAGATGACGGCCTGCAATGGCCACCCAGTGGCGAAGATTTCCGATGCGCCCGGCAAGACCCAGTGCCGGGACGAGAACTTCCTTCACTATCTCAAGCACGTATTCAAGGTCTGAACGCTTCCGGTTTGCGCAGCGCGCCGGGACGCGCCAGTCTTAGCCGGTGAAGCATCGCGACAATCCACCGACGGGGAATCAAGGATGTCAGCTACGAACGAACTGATCATTGGCGCGGGACCCGACGGCCAGCCGGTTGGCCAGGCCTGGAAGCTGGCCAACCGTCATGGGCTGATCGCCGGCGCCACCGGCACCGGCAAGACGGTCACGCTGCAGCGCCTGGCCGAATCCTTCAGCGATGCGGGTATCGCGGTGTTCGCCGCCGATATCAAGGGGGACCTGTGCGGCATCGCCGCTGCCGGCAACCCCCAGGGCAAGGTCGCTGAACGCATCGCCAGCATGCCTTGGCTGAATTACACGCCCAGAGCCTACCCGGTGAGCCTGTGGGATGTCGCCGGCAAGTCCGGGCATCCATTGCGCACCACGCTGTCCGAGATGGGGCCGCTGCTGCTGGCCAACCTGCTGGAGCTGACCGAGAGCCAGCAGGCCGCGCTGTTCGCCGCATTCAAGGTGGCGGATCGCGAGGGATTGCTGCTGCTCGACCTGAAGGACCTCAAGGCGTTGCTCAATCACTTCAAGGACCACCCTGAAGTGCTTGGCGAGGACCGTGCGCTGTTCACCGGCGCGTCCTCCCAGGCCCTGCTGCGTCGCCTGGCGCTGCTGGAGCAACAGGGCGCCGAGGCATTCTTCGGCGAGCCGGCGCTGCAACTGGAAGACCTGCTGCGCCCCGAGGCCGATGGCCGTGGCCGCATCCATCTGCTCGATGCCAGTAAGCTGGTGCACGATGCACCCAAGGTCTACGCCACTTTCCTGCTCTGGCTGCTGGCCGAGCTGTTCGAACAGCTTCCCGAACGTGGCGACGCCGACAAGCCGATCCTCGCGCTGTTCTTCGACGAGGCGCACCTGTTGTTCAACGGCACGCCCAAGGCGCTGCAGGACCGCCTGGAGCAGGTGGTTCGGCTGATCCGCTCCAAGGGTGTCGGTGTGTATTTCGTCACCCAGTCGCCCAGTGACCTGCCCGATGACGTCCTCGCCCAGCTCGGCCTGCGTATCCAGCATGGCCTGCGGGCTTTCACCGCCAAGGAGCAGAAGTCCCTGCGTGCGGTGGCCGACGGTTTCCGCCCCAACCCGGCCTTCGACACCCTCAAGGTGCTCACCGAGCTGGGTATCGGCGAGGCGCTGGTCGGTACCCTGGAAGAGAAGGGCACCCCGGCGATGGTGCAACGTGTAGCGGTAGCGCCACCGCAGTCGCGCATCGGCCCACTGACCGAGGCCGAGCGCGCCGAGGTGATTCGCCGTTCGCCGCTGGCAGGGCGTTATGACCAGCCGGTCGACCGCGAATCCGCCTACGAGAAGCTGACTGGTCGCGCCGATAGCAAGATGGCTCCGACCGAAACCAAGGCTGAGGAAAAGAGCATTGGCAGCGACCTGGGCGGCCTGGCAGGAGAGCTGCTCGGCACGCTGGCCAGCCAGACCGCGAAGACCGTGGTGCGCCAGGCGGCGAACCAGATCGGCCGGCAGTTGGTGCGCGGGTTGATGGGTGCGCTGCTGGGTGGGAGTAAACGACGGTAGTTGCCAGGACGGCTTCGCCCGCGAACGAAGAAGGCGCCCTCGGGCGCCTTTTTCATTGCTGCAGCGATCAGATGCGGAAGCTGTCCACCAGTTGGCGCAGGCGGCCCGCCTGGTTTTCCAGGTCGGCGCAGGCGCGCAGGGTGGCCTGGAGGTTTTCCACGCCTTCCTGGTTCAGTGTGTTGATCTCGGTGATGTCCATGTTCAGCGAGTCGACCACGGCGGTCTGTTCCTCGGTGGCGGTAGCCACCGACTGGTTCATCGAATCGATCTCGCCGATGCGATGGGTCACGCTGGCCAGCCGCTCGCCGGCACGGTTGGCGATCTCCACACTTTCCAGGCTGTAGCGCTGGCTCTCGGTCATGGTGTCCACGGCTTCGCGGGCGCCGACCTGCAGCTCCTCGATCATCTTCTGGATTTCCTGCGCCGACTCCTGGGCGCGGTGCGCCAGGTTGCGCACCTCGTCGGCGACCACCGCGAAGCCACGGCCCGCCTCACCCGCGCGGGCGGCCTCGATGGCGGCGTTGAGGGCCAGCAGGTTGGTCTGCTCGGAGATGCCTTTGATCACTTCGAGGATCTGGCCGATGTTCACCGTGCGGCTGTTCAGCGCCTCGATGTTGGCGCAGGCGGAGCTGATCTTGTCCGACAGCAGGTTCATCGCACTGATGGTCTGCTCCACCACCTGGCGGCCATCGCCAGCCTGGTGCGAGGCATCGGTGGCATGGTGCGAGGCATCGGCGGCATTGCGGGCGATTTCCTGGGCGGCGGCGCCCAGCTCGTTGATCGCGGCGGCGACGCTGTTGGTGCGGTTGGCCTGCTCGTCGGAGTTGCTCATGGACGAGTTGGAGGCGTTGACCACCAGTTGCGAGACGTCATGCAGGCTGCGTGCGGTGGAGGCCACTTCGCGGATGGATTCGTGGATACGCTCGACGAAGCGGTTGAAGGCGTTGGCCAGCACACCGAACTCGTCGTTGCTGGCGACCTTCAGGCGCTGGGTCAGGTCGCCGTCGCCCTGGGCGATGTCCTGCATGGCGCGGCCCATGTCGGTCAGCGGCGCCATCAGCACGCGGATCAGCATGCCCAGCAGGAACAGGATGGCGACGATGGCGATGCTGGCAGCGATGATCGCCGAGGTGCGGAACTTGCTGAGCATGCCGTAGGCCTTCTCCTTGTCGATGGAGAGGCCGATGTACCAGTTCACCGAAGGCAGGCCCTTCACCGGGGTGAAGCTGAGGATGCGGGCATGGCCATTGAGCTCTGACTCGCTGAAGCCGCTGCCGACTTTCGGCGTGTTCTGCGGGTAGACATCGGCGAGGGTCTTCATCACCAGATTCTTGTCCGGGTGCACGAGGATCTTGCCGTCGCCGCTGACCAGGAAGGCATAGCCCATGCCGCTGAAGTCCAGCGAGTTGATGATCTGCACCAGGGTCTGCAGGCCGAGGTCGCCGCCGACTACGCCGATCGCCTTGCCGTTGGCGCGGGCGGGAGTGGCAATGGTCATGATCAGTTGCTGGGTGGCCGCGTCCACGTAAGGCTCGGTGAGTGTCGTGCCGCCCGCGGCCAGGGCGTCCTTGTACCAGGGGCGAGTGCGCGGATCGTAGCCGTCGGGCATGGCACTGTTGGGGCGCATGGTGAAGGCGCCGCTTTCCTGGCCCAGATAGGTGAAGTTGAAAGTGTTGCGCAGCGCGTCCTGTTCCAGCAGCGCGGATAGTTGCTCGGGCGCGCTGTCGCGAGCCAGGGTCTGGGCGGTACTTTCGATCAGCAGGAGCCTGCCGCTCAGCCAGTTCTGGATGTTGCTGGCGGTCACGTCGCCCATTTCCCGCAGGTAGTCTTCGAGATCGTCGCGGATCGCGTTGCGTTGCAGGTAGTCGTTGTAGAGGGTGAAGAGGGCGAAGGCGGAGAAGACGACGAGGGAGGCGGCCAGGAGGATCTTATGACTGAATTTCAGGCTCTTGATCATGCTGCGTTGAATCCGGAAGTAGTGGGGGCCGGAGTGGCGTTGATCCGGGCGACAGGTCCGATGCCGCCGTGGAAGGTCCGTTCCCTTGGTGTGAAACGGACGGCGCCGGCGCGGCGGGTAGCCGTGCGGGCGTAGCCGGAACTCCCTTGTCCCGGCTTGGCGACGAGCCCGGTTTGTTGGTTGCTATCAAAGGCCGTCACCCTTGATTTCGGCGTGCCGCAGGGAAGCTTGAGACTGCCGGACGAACGGTAGGGCGCACCGGCTGACGGGTGTTTCAACGGCGATACAGGTCCGCCTGCGCTTTGTCAGCAATCAATGAAAAAGGCGCCCTCGGGCGCCTTTTTCATTGCGGCAGCGATCAGATGCGGAAGCTGTCCACCAGTTGGCGCAGGCGGCCCGCCTGGTTTTCCAGGTCGGCGCAGGCGCGCAGGGTGGCCTGGAGGTTTTCCACGCCTTCCTGGTTCAGTGTGTTGATCTCGGTGATGTCCATGTTCAGCGAGTCGACCACGGCGGTCTGTTCCTCGGTGGCGGTAGCCACCGACTGGTTCATCGAATCGATCTCGCCGATGCGATGGGTCACGCTGGCCAGCCGCTCGCCGGCACGGTTGGCGATCTCCACACTTTCCAGGCTGTAGCGCTGGCTCTCGGTCATGGTGTCCACGGCTTCGCGGGCGCCGACCTGCAGCTCCTCGATCATCTTCTGGATTTCCTGCGCCGACTCCTGAGCGCGGTGCGCCAGGTTGCGCACTTCGTCGGCGACCACCGCAAAGCCACGGCCCGCTTCACCCGCGCGGGCGGCCTCGATGGCGGCGTTGAGGGCCAGCAGGTTGGTCTGCTCGGAGATGCCTTTGATCACTTCGAGGATCTGGCCGATGTTCACCGTGCGGCTGTTCAGCGCCTCGATGTTGGCGCAGGCAGAGCTGATCTTGTCCGACAGCAGGTTCATCGCACTGATGGTCTGCTCCACCACCTGGCGGCCATCGCCAGCCTGGTGCGAGGCATCGGTGGCGTGGTGCGAGGCGTCGGCGGCGTTGCGGGCGATTTCCTGGGCGGCGGCACCCAGCTCGTTGATCGCGGCGGCGACGCTGTTGGTGCGGTTGGCCTGCTCGTCGGAGTTGCTCATGGACGAGTTGGAGGCGTTGACCACCAGTTGCGAGACGTCATGCAGGTTGCGTGCGGTGGAGGCCACTTCGCGGATGGATTCGTGGATACGCTCGACGAAGCGGTTGAAGGCGTTGGCCAGCACACCGAACTCGTCGTTGCTGGCGACCTTCAGGCGCTGGGTCAGGTCGCCGTCGCCCTGGGCGATGTCCTGCATGGCGCGGCCCATGTCGGTCAGCGGCGCCATCAGCACGCGGATCAGCATGCCCAGCAGGAACAGGATGGCGACGATGGCGATGATGGTGGCGATGATCGCCGAGGTACGAAAGTCGCTGAGCATCCGGTACGCGGCGTCCTTGTTCAGCACCAGCGCGACGTACCAGGTGACGCCCGGCAGGCCCTTCACCGGCGTCAGGGACACCAGTTGGTCCACGCCGTTGACGCTGACCTCCTGCACGCCCGGCTGCACCTTGGGCGCACCCTGCGGGTAGATGTCCGAGAGGCTCTTGAAGATCAGCTTGCTGTCGGGGTGCAGCAGGATCTTGCCGGCATCGCTGACCAGGAAGGCGTAGCCATCGCCGTCGAACTTCAACGAGTTGATGATCGCAGTGATGGTTTCCAGCTTCATGTCGCCAGCGGCAACGCCGATCAGTTGACCGTTGCGCATCACCGGCGTGGACATCGCCAGAATCTGCTCGTTGGTGCCGGCATCGAGGAACGGTTCGGTGACGATCAGCCGGCCGGCGGCCACGGCGTCCTTGTACCAGCCACGCTGGCGCGGATCGTAGCCGTCGGGCATCGGCGCATAGGGGCGCATGGTGAACACGCCGGTGGCCGCCTCGCCGAGATAGACCGACTCGAAGTTCTTCTGGAACACCGCCTGTTCCAGTACGTGCTGGATGCGCTCGGGCGTCGGTTCCTGGTCGGCCAGTTGCGCGGCTTCGCTTTCCACCAGTTGGATGCGGCCTTCCAGCCAGCTCTGGATGTTGCTGGCGGTCAGGCTGCCAACTTCTGTCAGGTAAGCGTCGGTATCGGCGTGGATCGCTTCGCGCTGGCGGAAGTCATTGAAGAGGATGAAGCAGGCGAAGGCGAAGATGACCACGAGGGAGGCCGCCAGAAGAATCTTCTTGGCGAAGGACAACGAGCGAAGCATCGGTAAAGCATCCTGCAGGTGGAACGAAGGGGTGTGCAGGATGTATCGGCAGGTTCCGCCGGGACTTTAGCGCGAGTGTGCACAAACGGGAGAGGCGACACGTCTCCCCCGGTGCTTTGCGGTGCGCTCAGGGTGTCAGGGCGGCTTTCACCAGGTCCATCAGGGTGCCCACCCGGGTGCCGATGGGGCCGGCGGCGGTCAGCAGGGCAATGGAGATGAGCCCCGCTATCACCGCGTACTCGATCGCGGTGGCTCCCTCCCGTTCGACGAGGAGGGCGCGGACCTTGCGCCACAGGCGTTGTGGCGGACGTTGGACGGGTTCCATAGGCGATTCTCCAGGCACGACGGCGAGCACTCGCGAAGAGGGTTTCGCGAGTGGCGTGCGGTGAATGTTGGGGGTCAGGCGCCGATGGCGCTCTTGATTGCTCCCATCAGCGTGCCGATGCGAGTGCCGATGGGGCCGGCGGCGGTCAGCAGGGCGATGGAGATAAGTCCGGCGATGACTGCATATTCGATGGCAGTTGCGCCTTCACGGTCATGGACGAAGAACTTCAGTTTGCCAAGTACATGTTGCGGAAGTTGCTTGATGGCGAGTTTGTTTTTCATGGCCGTCGCTCCGTGCACGCCCAACATCCAGGGCGGATGCCCTGACTTCACCGTCAGGCTAGGCGTAGCGGGCGTGAATGCAACCGATCAAATGGCGTTAATACCAAAGTAATAGTTCCGGAGTTCTAGAACCAACTGAAGGATTGGAAATTATCCGGCGGCATTTGACGCTATTTGAGCAGCTACTAAATTCTGTTTTGGAACAAATAGTTTCTAAATATGAAAAATGCTTCTTATCGAACTTCTTCAGGCGGCCGAAACAACAATTACAGGTCTGCGCCAGAACGTCGGTAGCGGGCCAGGCGGTGGGCCGCCAGGCCCTCGTTCCCCCACCACGCAAGGAAGTGGTCATGAATAGCAAGGTGCTGATGGTATTCGCCGGGCTGTTGCTGTTGTGTGCAGGTGTCGTGGGGTATCTGGGAATGTCGGTGGGCAAGCCCGTCGAGCCGGCGGCCAGGATCGCCGATGTGGCGCCCGCCGCAGCCAGCGAGGCGGACAAGTTGCAGCGCACGCCGGTAGTGGTGGCAAGCCGCGATCTGCCGGCGCTGGCGGTGATCGGCAAGGACGACCTGAGCGTCGAGATGCTGCGCACCGCGCCGGCCGGCAGCTATCCGAAGCCCGAGGACCTGATCGGCCAGCGCGTCTGGGTCGCGATTCCTGCCGGCAGCATCGTTTCCGCCGCAGTGGTCGAACCGGGCGGCCCGCTGGCGCGCACCATCCGGCCGGACGAGCGGGCGATGGCCATCGCAGTGGATGAGGTGGTCGGTGGTGGTGGCTTCGTGCTTCCCGGCGACTACGTAGACGTCATGCTGTTCGTCCAGGATCCGCAGGGCACTGAGCGTACGGTCAGCGCCCAGGTGGTGCTGCCCGGCGTGCGGGTCATCACCTACGGCGAGCAGATTGCCGTTGCCAGCGATGGCCAGGCACGCAATGCCGGTGATCCCAAGGACAAGACGCCGCGCCCGCCGCGTACCGCCGTGCTGGCCGTGCCGGCCGAGGCGGCTGCGCGGCTGATGCTGGCCAGCCAGGCCGGATCGCTGCGCCTGGCGGTTCGCAGCAAGGACGAGAATCTCTACGAGAAAGACCAGCAGGGCCGCTACCTCCAGGCCTCGCTGGGTGCTTCCGGGAGCCAGTCGATCACGCTCGAACAGTTGCTCGGTAGGCCCCGTCCGGCGCCGGCCATGCGCCAGGTATCGGCACCGGCGGTGGATGCGGGCATCGTGGTTTATCGCGGTACCACCATAACCCGTGAAGCACATTGAGCAAGGAGTGCATTGATGTCCAAGCGCTTCATTCTTTCTCTGGCCGTGCTGCTGGCCTGCGCCGTCCACGCCAGCGCTCAGGCGGTGCCGAGCGCCTGCGCCGGGTTCGCCGGCCAGCAACTGACCCTCGATCTCGAGCAGGGCGCGCAGCGTGACCAGCAACTGCCGGTGCCGATCAGGCGGCTGGCCATCGGCGACCCGAACATCGCCGACGTGCAGGTGCTCGACAAGCGCGACTTTCTCGTCACCGGCAAGGCCCAGGGCCTGACCAGCCTGCTGATCTGGACCGCCTGTGGCGATCAGCCGATGCGCACGGTGGTGCGGGTCGGCTCGCGGGCGGTAAGCGATGCCGGCGGGCAGCCCGCCGACATGGCCGCCGGGCTGCCCAACCAGGTGCAGACCGACATCCGCTTCGTCGAAGTCAGCCGCAGCAAGCTCAAGCAGGCCAGTGCCTCGCTGCTGCGCCGTGGCTCCAACTTCTTCGGTATCGGCTCGCCAGGCAGTGCCGGGCATATCAATGGCAGCATCTCCGACGTGCTGAACAACGGCGTGCGAGACCTGGCGAACGGCACCGGCGGCGCCATCGAGTCCACACTCAACAGCGGCTTCAACATCGTCTGGGGCGGTGGCAGCAGCAAGTGGCTGGGCTTCATCAACGCGCTGGAAGGCAGCGGTTTCGCCTACACCCTGGCGCGTCCGAGCCTGGTGGCGACCAGTGGGCAAAGCGCTTCGTTCCTCGCCGGCGGTGAGTTCCCCATTCCGGTACCCAACGGCGACAAGGACACCATCACCATCGAGTACAAGGAGTTCGGCGTGCGCCTGACCCTGACACCGACCGTGATGAGCGACCGCCGCATTGCCCTCAAGGTGGCTCCGGAGGTGAGCGAGCTGGACTTCTCGGCGGGCATCCGCACCAACGATATTTCCGTGCCGGCGCTGACCGTGCGGCGCACCGACACCAGCGTGATGCTGGCCGACGGCGAAAGTTTCGTGATCAGCGGCCTGATCAGCAGCAGCACGATCAGCAACGTCGACAAGTTCCCCTTCCTCGGCAACCTGCCAATCATCGGCGCGCTGTTCCGTTCTTCGAGCCTGAGCAAGGACGACCGCGAACTGCTGATGGTTGTCACCCCGCGCCTGGTGCAGCCGCTGGCGGCCAACGCGGCGTTGCCGACCATGCCGGGCGAGGGCCTGCGCAAGTACGACCCCGGCTTCGGCGAGTTCTACTTCCTCGAAAACGGCCGCTTCGACGGGCGCAAGGCTTCCAGCGGGTTGTCGCGCTGATGGATACCTATGACGCGGCAAGCCGCCAGCGTGCGGGTCGCAGAGAGCGGGAAGGGAGCGGCAGCATGAGTCAGACATTCGTTGCACTGGTCCAGCATCCCGGCGAGCAGGAGTGGCTGCAGAACAGCCTGGCCAACTGCGGGCAGGTGGTGGTCGCCAATAGCGGCACGCTGGAGGAGTTGCTGGCGCTGCTCGACGTCACCGGCGCCAGCGTGCTGTTCACCAGCCTGAACAAGGCCAACCTGGTGGCGCAGAGTTCGCTCATCGAGGGGCTGGTCTCGGCCCGTCCGCTGCTCTCGGTAGTCGCCGTGGGCGACGGCCTGGACAACCAACTGGTACTGGCGGCAATGCGTGCCGGCGCGCGCGACTTCGTAACCTACGGTGCCCGCGCCAGCGAGCTGAACGGCTTGATCCGCCGCCTTGGCGGACGCCTGCCCAGCGTGCCGGTGAGCGCCGCGCGGCAGGGCGAGCTTATCAGCCTGGTGAGCGCCCGGCCCGATGCCGACGGCGCCTTCGTGGCGTTGCACCTGGCGCTGGCGCTGCAACGCCAGGCCGACCACCGCGTGCTGCTGGTGGACATCGGTCAGCCCTCCGGCGAGGCGCTGGCGATCCTCGGCATGGAGTCCGCCTTCAGCTTCGCCGACGCCATGCGCAACCTGCGGCGTCTCGACCAGACGTTGATCGACAGCGCCTTCACCCGTCACGAATCCGGGTTGCGCATCCTCAGCCTGTCGGACGAGCCGGGCATACTGGAGCGCGTCACCACCGCCGAGCTCTACCTGCTGCTGGGCAACCTGCGCAGCGCGTTCAGCCATATCCTGGTCAACCTCACCGGCGTCGCCGAAGGCGAACTCAGTGGGCAACTGCTGGCGCAGGCCAATCGTGTGCTGTGGCTGGTGGACCAGAGCGTGCCCTCATGCAAGAAGGGCCTGGAGCGCCTGCGTCGCCTGCGCGAGCGCAGCCCGTCGCTGCCGCGCATCGAACTGCTGATCGAACGCTACTGGCCGTCGGTTCCACCGGATTCCTCGGCGCTGGGCAAGATGTTCGGCCTGGAGCTGTTCGGCGTTCTCCCAGCCTCGCCCGAGGCGCGGCTGCGGGCCAAGAACATCGGTCAGAGCCTGTTCGAGCTGGCGCCGCGCGACCCGCTCACGGTCAAGCTGCGCGACCTGGCGGACAACCTCGGCGCCAACGTCGGCGAGCGGCCGAGGCGTTTCGCCTGGCTCGGCTGGCCGAAGGCGGCGCGCACATGAACTACGGCGGCGGTAGCCTTTCGGGGCGGCATGAGCAGGACCTGCAAGCGCTGAAGATGCGCCTGCACCGCTACATCATCGACGAGATCGACGAAGACGGCATGAACCTGCTGGAGGGCGCGCGCCCGGCGGTGGCCCAGTACGTCTCGGAGAAGGTCTGCGAATACGCCGCACGCCGCCAACTGGCGATCTCCCGCTACGAACTCGACCGCCTCGCCGAAGAGGTGGTGGACGAACTGACCGGCTTCGGCCCGCTGGAAATCCTCCTGCGCGACCCGGGCATCTCGGAAATCCTGGTCAACGGTCCCGACCGAGTGTTCATCGAGCACGAAGGCCGGCTGTACCAGAGCGACCTGCGCTTCATCGACGATCACCACGTGCAGCGGGTGATCCAGCGCATCCTCGCGCCGCTGGGGCGGCGCCTGGATGAGTCCAGCCCGATGGTCGATGCGCGCCTGCCCGACGGCAGCCGGGTCAACGCGATCATTCCTCCGGTGGCGCTGGACGGCCCCTGCCTGTCGATCCGCAAGTTCAGCAAGGAGCTGCTCAAGAGCGCCGACCTGCTGGCCTACCAGAGCGTCGACGAAGCGATGCTGACGTTCCTCAGCCAGGCCGTGGCGAACCGCTGCAACATCCTCATCAGCGGCGGCACCGGCACCGGCAAGACGACCCTGCTCAATGTGATGAGCAGCTTCATCGACGAGCGCGAACGTATCGTTACTATCGAGGACACCGCCGAGTTGCAGCTCGGCCACGACCATGTGGTACGTCTGGAAACCCGGCCACCGAACGCCGAAGGGTTCGGTGAAGTCACCGCCCGCGACCTCATCCGCAACGCCCTGCGGATGCGCCCGGACCGCATCATCCTCGGTGAGATCCGCGGGGTGGAGGTGCTCGACGTATTGCAGGCGATGAACACCGGTCACGACGGCTCGATGAGCACCGTGCACGCCAACTCCGCGATGGACTCCCTGCTGCGCCTGGAAATGCTGGTGGGCCTGACCGGGCAGCGGGTGCCGGAGCAGACCTTGCGGCAGATGCTCTGCTCAGCGCTGGACATCATTGTGCAGATCACCCGCCTGGCCAACGGCCGGCGCTGCATCAGCGAGATTCTCGAAGTGCTGGAGGTGCGCGACGGGGTCTACGTCACCAACTCGCTGTTCAGCCTCGACCGGCGCGGCACCGGGCAGTTCGTCCGCACGGCGCAGCCCAGTGGTCTGAAATTCCGCCAGGTAGTGCTATGAACGGTGCCCTCGTACTGACCGTCTGCAGCCTGTTGCTGGGCGCCTTCGGCGTGCTGCTGGGCGGCCTTGGCTGGCGCACCCGGCACAATGAGCAGGTGCTGCGGCGGTTGAGCGGCGGCAACAGTGCGCTGGCGGAAACCACGCGTGCCCGCAGCAGCCACTGGCTGGCGCGCCGCATGCGCCGCGCCGGTATCTCCGACATGCGGCGCTGGGGCATGGGCGCGCTGCTCGCGGGATTGTGCTGCGCACTGTTCGGGCAGCGCCTGGGCGGCCCGTTCGGCGCGTTGTGCGGCGTTGCGCTGGCGCTGCTGGGGTTCCATATCCTGCTCAATGTGCTGTATCGCCGCCGTCTGCAACGGATGATCCGGCAGATGCCGAACTTCCTCGACCAGGTGGTGCGCAGCCTGCATTCCGGGCGCACGCTGGGCGATGCGATCACCCAGTCGGTCAGCGCTGCCGAAGACCCGCTGCGGGAAATCTTCTCGCTGGTGAACAACCATGTGCAGTTGGGCATCAGCCTGCCGGAAGCGTTGCAGGAGGTGGCGGAACTCTACGACGTGGAGGAGCTGCACGTGTTCTCCCTTGGCGTTGCGGTGAACCACCGGTATGGCGGCAACACCACCGATCTTCTGGAAAACATCATCAAGGTCATCCACGAGCGGGAAAAACTCAGCCGCCAGTTGCGCGCGATGACCGGCGAGACGCGCCTGAGCGCCCTGGTCCTGGCGGTCCTGCCGATCAGCCTGGGCGGCTACATCCTGTTCACCAATCCGGGCTACCTGATGAATATGTGGCTCGACAGCGGCGGCCGCTGGTTGCTGCTGACCTCCCTCGGCTTGCAGGTGCTGGGCTGCTACACGCTCTGGCGCATGCTCAAGAGCGTGTAGGAGACGGAAATGCCGATGTCCTATGGCCTGGTTGCGCTGATCCTGGTACTGGCGGCGGTTCTTCTGGGGCTGTCGCAGAGCCGTGCCGCGGGCCGCGAGCAGCGTCTGATCGAACAGCGCCTGGGCGGCGGACCGCTGCCGCGTTCCGGCAGCCGGCGTGTGGCGGCCCTGCTCGAACGTCTGCGCGCAACGTCCATCGGTCGTCGCCTGCAACTGCGCGACGACGAAGTCCGCCTGCTGCTCAACCAGGCCGGCTGGAGCGGCAGCACGCCGCGCAGCCTGTATCTGATGGCGCTGTTGCTGTGCCCGGCGCTGCTGGTGGGCATCGTCCTGGCGATCAGCCTGGTGCACGCCATCGACTCGCCGAGCCTGCCGCTGCTGTTCGCCGCCGGCATTGGCTTCCTGCTGCCCAAGCGCGTGCTGGCGTACTTCGCCGAGAAGCGCCGGCAGCGGCTGTCCGGCGAAGTCATCGTGTTCATCCAGCTCATCCGCATCCTGTTCGACTCCGGCCTCACTGTGGAGCAGAGCCTGCGCGTGGTGCGCCAGGAAGGGCAGAACATCGTGCCGGTACTGGCCGAGGAGCTGGAGGCGGTGCTGGCGCACATCGATAGTGGCCTGGACCTGGCCGAGGAACTGGACCAGTTGCGCAAGCGCCTGGAGGTGTCGGAACTGAGCGACTGCTGCAACGTGCTGCGGCAGATGGTGCGGCAGGGCGGCAGCGCGCGCAGTTCGCTGCAGACGCTCAAGCAGTTGTTCGAAGACCGCCGGCTCACGGCCTTGCAGGAAAAGGTCAGCAAGCTGTCGGCGAAGATGAGCCTGGTGATGATGCTGCTGCTGTTCCCGGCGCTGCTGATCATCCTTGCCGGGCCGGGCTTTCTCGCGATCACCAAGGCACTGGGGGGAATGGGATGAAACATGGATACGGATGTGCGCTCGCCGTGCTGAGCCTGACCCTGGGCGGCTGTGCCAACCTCGGCGCATTGGGCGGCCCGGAGGCGGGCAAGCAGTGCAATGAGCATTTGAGCCAGGAGGTCGAGCTGCAACTGAACCTCGCCCGCGAGATGCTCAACAACGGTCGCGCCCACGCCGCACTGGCCAACCTGGAGGTGCTGCCGCAGCAGTCGCTGGAGGTGCGCGAAAGCAAGGCATTGGCCCTGCGACGTATCGGCAGCCCGATGGCCAAGGCCGAGTACCAGCGCCTGCTGGATACCTGCAAGGCCGGTGAGGCGCACCACGGCCTGGGGCAGATAGCCCTGCGCTCCGGCAACGTCGTCGAGGCGGAGCGCGAGTTGCGCGAGGCGGCGCGCCTGCAGCCGACCGACAGCGCGTTCCGCAACGACCTGGGCGTGGTGTTGCTGCAGCGCGGCGATCACGAGGGCGCGCGCTTCGAGTTCCTCACTGCGCTGGAGCTGAGCGACGGCGACAAGCTGCCGGCGACCAACCTGCTCAGCCTGCTGTACCTGGAAGGCGATAGCGGCCAGGCCGAGGGGCTGATCCAGCGGACCGGCCTGTCCACCGAGCAGATCCAGGAGGCCCGCGAGCGCGCCGATTCGCTGCGGCCGTCGAGCCGCTCCGCGCCGGCGGCGGAAAGCCTGAGCCAGGTGGACCTGCCCGGGGACGAACCGATCGAGCTGATTCAACCGCTGACTGCCGGAACCATGCCCGCCGCCGCGCGGGATGCCGGGCTGCTGGTCAAGGCCCGCTGAGCGCGGGCGAGGAGGATGGGATGAACGCACGGATAGTGGCCGGCTTGCTGTTGGCCGTCCCGCTGCTGGCACAGGCTGTCGAGGCGACCCCCACCGCAGCGGCGATCACCGAGCCCGGCACCACGGAGCGCGACCAGCAGGAAGTGCTCACCTGGCTGGAATTGCAGGCCAGCGGCAAGGCGGCCTCGCCTTACCGCCAGAGCGCGACGCCGGCCGAGCGCGACCGCGCCTACCAGCGTTACTTGAAGAGCTACACCCGCGAGATGCCGGAGTACCTGCTGGACGACGGCGACTTCAAGGTCGGGAATAACTGATCCAGCCGGGAGACGGTCATGGGGCGCGAGCGGCAGCGTGGCGCGATTGGCATTCCCGCGGCGGCGACGCTGCTGCTGGCGCTGATCTGCCTGGCGCTGGTGGTGGATACCGGGCGTCTTTACCTGGAACAGCGCAAGCTGCAGCGCGTGGTCGACAGCGCCGCGCTGGAAACCGCGACCCAGAGCGGCATGTGCGGTAGCCAGTCGGCCGGGCAGATACAGAGCTACGCCGCCAGCAGCGCGGCCGGCAACGGCTTCGTGGCGGGCAGTGGCGATTCGCTGGTCGCTACCCTGGGCAGTGTCCAGCTCGATAGCGGCTACGGCGGTGCCCAGTCGCGGCGGACCTTCAGCGCCGGCGGCGATCCCGCCGACTCGATACAAGTGAAAGCCACCCATACCGTTCCGTCGAGCCTGATCCTCAATCTCGCCAGCGTGTTCACCGGCGCTTCCGCCACCACCACCCTCAGCGCCCAGGCCGTGGCGCGCCGCACGGCGATGGGCGGATTGTCCGCAGGGACCAGCCTGGCGACGCTCGATAGCCAGCAATCGGTGCTGCTGAACAGTCTGCTCAACAACCTGCTGGGCAGTAATCTGTCGCTGAATGCGGTCGGCTATCGCGGCCTGGCCAACGCCAACGTGAGCCTGCTGGGGCTTTCGGATCAGCTCCGCGCGGCCGGTGTCAACGTGGCGGCCGGCTCGGTGGACTCGCTGCTGGGAACCCAGGCCAGCCTCGGGCAGCTACTCGGCGCGACGGTGAAGGCCATCGATCCGACCAAGGCCGCCAATGTCGATACCGTGCTGCTTGGGCAGCAACTGCTGGGCGCCGGGGTCAAGACGGCGACCGTCACCCTGGGCAGCGTATTGTCGGTGATCGCGCCCGACTCGGTGCGCGACGAGGCATTGCAGGGCAGCGTCAACGTACTGGACCTGATCACTGCCCTGGCCTTCGTCGCCAACCGGCAGCACGCGGTCACGCTCAACGCCGGCGTCAACCTCGCCAACCTCGCCGCCGTGCAGGTACGGTTGTGGATCATCGAGCCGCCGCAGATTGCCCTGGGCTATCCCGGCAAGGGCAGCGACGGGCAGTGGCGGACGCAGGTGCGCACCGCCGCGATCCGCACCGATGTGAAGGGCACCCTGGGTATCCCGGGCATCCTCACGGTGGACATCGGCCTGGCCGCGAGCGTCGCCCAGGGCATGGCGGCGTTGGATACCATCGCTTGTGGTGGCGTCGGCAAACCGGTGGACGTGAGTGTCTATGCGCAGCCGGGCATAGCCCAATTGAGTCTTGGCTACTACACGAACATCCAGAACGGCACCGCGCTGGTGCCTATCCGCGTCGATGTACTGGACGGTGCGGTTCGCCTGGACATCGCCGCCGATGCCGTGGTGGCTGATGCGAATGGCACCACGCTGAACTACCGGGTAACGCAGCCGTCGGACCTCCCCAGCGAGAGCCAGACCGCTGACAGTTCGCTGGGCGATTCGCTGGACAACGCCATCGCCACGTTGTCGCGGACACTGACCGTGAAGCCCACCCTGCTCGGAGGGGATTGGGGAGGACTGATCAGTGCGAGCCTCGGACCGCTGCTGGGGACCGTGCTGTCGACACTGCGCCCGGCCGTCACGGCACTCGGGCATGTGGTGCTCGATCCGTTGCTGCGTCTGCTCGGCATCGGCCTGGGGACGATAGATGTGCGTCTGATCGACCTGCAGACCAGCGGCGCGGAGCTGCTGATCTGAAGGCTGCGGGCATCAGTGCACGGCGCTGCTCTGCGCCGCGGAAGGGGAGAGCGCGAGGGCCAGTTGCGTGCGGTTGTGCATGTGCATCAGGCGCAACACCTGCGAAACGTAGAGCTTCACGGTGTTCTCGGTGATGCCCAGGTCATAGGCGATCTGGTAGTTGGTCAGGCCCTTGCTGACCAGGCGCGCCACGGCCTGCTGGCGCGGAGAGAGTTTGTTGAACAGCGGATTGTTCACCACCGGGGCGATCTGTTCGGCGCTGCTCGGTACGCTGTCCCGGGCTTCCGCCGGTTCCTGCTTGAGTACGCTGCTGGGCTGCCCGGCACCGTGCACCTCGTACTTGATCTTGTGGATATCCCGCGAGATCGAGTTGAGGGATTCGGCGAGGTATTCCAGGCGCTGGTTCACATGGCTCAGGCTCAGCTGGCTGCGGATGCGTTCGTGCAGGCGTGCTTCCAGGCGCTCCAGGCCCTTGAGCAGGTCCATCGGCGATACCGGCTTCTGGTAGTAGTCGGCGACACCGACGCGCATGGCCTCGATGACCTCCTGGCTGCCTTGCTGGCCGGTGAGGATGATGGTTTCGAAGAAGCGTCCGCTGCCGGCTGTCTCCTTCAGCGCCTCGACTACCCGTATGCCGTTGTCGCGGCCCAGGCCGAGATCGCAGATCACCAAACCGATCGATGGATCGTCGCGGAAGCGCTGTAGAGCGCTGTCCTTGCTATCGCTGACCACGCACCGATAGCCGCTGTTTTCCAGCAGCTCGGACAGTTCGGCGGTGACCTGGGGCTCGTCGTCGATGACCAGCACGCTGAAACGACGATTGGCCGACTTTTCCATGACTGCACGCTCCTTGAAGGAATGCCACGATTTCATTGTTTTTATCGCCCGGACGAGCAAATACCGGAGCCGGGTTTAACGCCATTCGACGGGCGGTATTAACCCTTAGCATATAGTCGTTAAGTTTGGATTTTGCCATGTGAAGATTTCGTTCAATGGATGAACGACATATACGTCAGAAGTCCGACGAAAACGGAGAAGATAAACGGGAATGACTTGAAAGTTGACGGTAGCAGTCTCGCTAATTTCGATTCGAAATTAGCAGGCAGCCAATCCGAATCAATCAAAAGTTTGCTGGCGAACATAAGTGCCAGGGTAAACAGGCTGGCCAGTGCGAGAACGTAGAGCAGCGCTTGCGGATCGCTGGCCAGCGCCAGCGCCAGCAGCGCCTTGACGTCGGCGGCGCCGAGCTTCCCCAGGGCGTAGCCCGGAAGGCTCAGGAGTAATGCGAGAACCACGGCGGACGAGGCCTCCAACGGTGTATGGCCGGTCAGCGTATGGCCCTCCAGCAGGAGGAAAACCCCAGCGATCAGCGCTCCGCCGAGGGTCAGCAGGTTGCTTACGCGCAGACGTGTGAGGTCCTGGTAAGCACATGCCGCGAACCAGCCCAGCAGCAGGAAATTCACCAGCATTGGAATATCCATATCCTTATTGAGGGATTAATACTTTCTGTCGCTTCGCCAGCAGCAACTAGTATTGATCAACAAGTACCGGGCTCGGAAAAGTTACTGCGGAAATCTTTCGCGGCGCCGATAACCTGAACAGTCATTCAACTATTGACGTTGTCCGAGGAGTACCGCGAATGAAAGGAGTCGGCAGTTGCCGCGGGCAACGCGGAGCGGTAGCGATCGAGTTCGCCGCAGTATTCGTATTGTTCTTCGCCGTGCTCTACGGGCTGCTCGGCTATTGCGTGCCCTTGTTGATGCTGCAGGCATTCAACGATGCGGCGGCGGCAGGGGCGCGCATCGCGGTGTCGGTGAACCCCGGCACGAACGACTACAACGCCGCGTTGCGCAGCGCAGTGGACAGCGCGGTCAACCAGCGCCTGAGCTGGATGCCGGCCTCCTGGCGCAACGGCTGCTACAACGGCGCGTACCTGAATACGCCGACCACCGAAACCGTCCAGGGACGCAGCTACACGCGCATTCAGGTCTGCGTGAACTATCCCTACGCCGCCTCTCCGGTGGTTCCGCTGCTGACGCTGCCGGGAATCGGCACCATACCGCGCCTGCCGAACGTGCTCACCGGGCAGGCCAGCGTGCTGCTCTGAGGTTGCCGATGTTCGATTTCTTCCGCTCGCTGGCCGGGACGCAGGACGAGGAGCCTTCGGTGCCGGCACCCAGCCGTCCGCTTGCGGCGCGTCGGCGACCGGCTCTGTCCGCCGACGAAGTGAAGGTACCCAGCGCCGCCGAGCATTGGGATATCTGGCTGGAGCTGGACAGCCGCGACCGTGTGGTTGCGCGTGGCGGTCGGCAGGTGCATCGCCTGTTGCAGCCTTCAGGCAGCCCCGGCGAGGCGCTGCCGCTGAGCGACTACCTCGAGCGCCGCCTGCCCGGCAGCATGCCCCTCACCGACCTGCGTGGCGGCGAGCGGGTCGATCTGGTGCTGCGCGGCAACGGAGAACTGCCGCTGGTCTGCCGCTTCCAGGCGGTGTTGCAGGCGGACGAGCACTGTCTGTTGCTGGGCACCGATATCTCCGACCTGAACTGGCAGTCCGACAGCCAGCAGCACAAGCTGCAATGTCTGAATCTCAGCAAGCTGCTGCTGGCACGCCTGCGGCACAGCTCCCAGCGGCGTCTGGGGGATGCAGTGGCGGAGGTGCTGGAGTCCTTCTGTGGCGCGTTCCATATGTGCTCGATGGCGCTGCTGCTGGAATCTGCCGATGGTGTCCTGCGGGTCTTTGCCTGCCATGTGCAGCCGGGCATCGATAGCCTGCTGCGCGAAGGCCTGGCGCTGCCTGACGGCGAACTGCGGCGCGCCATCGGTGCCGTGCTGCTGGAGGCCGGCGGAGCGCGCTCGGACCTGTTGCAGACGCTGTGCTGCGAGCGCCTTTACCTGGTACCCGCGCCGGTTCGCGGCGGGCGCCTGGCGGGACTGCTGGCCGAGCCCTCGACGCCGGGCGGTGCCTGGATAGGGCCGACGCCCGGTGACTGGCAGTATCTGGCGGAAATCCTCGCCAACCTGGTGCATGAGCGTTCCGAGCTGCACAACCTGCGCGACAGCAGCCGGCGGCTGACGCTGCTGCAGGACATGGTTGGCGGAGGCTGGTGGCGGTTGCGTGTGGATGACGGTGTGTTCGAGCTGTCGCCGGCGGTAGCGGCGGGCCTGGGGTTGGCAGCCGGACAAGGCCAGTTGGCTCTCACCGACTTGTTGCCGATGCTGCACCCGGCGGATGCCGATGAACTCAACCTGCGCCTGCGCAATCTGCAACCCGGTGGCCGCCTGATGCAGGACCTGCGCCTGCGCGGCGCGGCATCCGCGCAGACTCGTCGCTGGCTGCGTCTGCAAGGACGGATGCAGGCCCGTGCGGGGGATCAGTTGATGGATGGCGTGCTGCTGGACATCAGCGAGGGCAAGCTGCAGGAGGAGCAGGCCCTGGCGGCCCACGCCCGGCTACGCAACCTGATCGACAGCGCGCCAGTGGTGATCTACGTGCAGCGAGTAGAGGAGGGGCACCTGATCCCCGAGTTCTACAGCGAGAGCGCGGGCAACCTGCTTGGGCTGGACCTGCAGGGACAGAGCTGGCAGGCACTGGCCGAGCGGGTGCACCCGGACGATCTGGAGATCTTCCTCGCCCGTGGCCGCGAGTTGCTGCGCGAGGGCCGCGTGCGCACCGAGTACCGCCTGCGCGATAGCGCCGGCGGCTGGCACTGGATGTACGACGAAGCCAAGCTGTTGCGCGATATCCAGGGTATTCCGCAGGAGGCGGTCGGGCTCTGGCTGGATGTCACCGAACAGCATCAGGCGGCGTTGCAGATCGCCGAGAGCGAGGAGCGTTACCGGGTGCTGGTGGAAGACTCGCCGGCACTGATCTGCCGCTACGGCCCGGACCTTGCGCTGACGTTCATCAACCGCACCTTCGCCCAGGTGCTGGGCGAGCCGGTGGAGGCGCTGCTCGGCCGACGCCTGGACGAGTGGCTGTCGGCCCAGGATTGCAGTGCCTTGCGCGCACGCCTGGTGGGGAGCGGGCAAGCGGCCGGCGACGATTCCTGGGAACTGCGCTTCAGCCTTCCGGGCCAGCGCAACCTGTGGCTGGTGTGGTCGGACCGGCCACTGCTGGACGCCGATGGGCGCCTGCTGGAAGTGCAGGCGGTGGGGCGCGACAACACCGCTGTGCGGCACGCCCAGCAGCAACTGGCCCAGGGCGCCAAGATGGCCAGCCTGGGCGAGATGGTCAGTGGCATGGCGCACGAGATGAAGCAGCCGCTGCACGTGATGCGCATGGCGCTGTACAACGCCCGCCAGCGCTTGGCGGAGCCGGAGTACCTGAAGGAGAAGCTCGAACGCGCCGACGCACAGATCGACAGGTTGTCGCGGGTGATCGGCCACATGGGGGTGTTCAGCCGCAAGTCGGAACTGGAGGTCGCGCCCTTCGATCCGTTCGATGCCTGCGAAGGCGCGTTGGCGCTGCTGGGCGATAGCCTGGCGCAGCAGGGCATCCTGCTCGAATGCCGGCCGCCAGCGCAGCGGGTGGCGGTCAGCGGCTTCGCCGATCAACTGGAGCAGGTGCTGATCAATCTGCTGGCCAACGCGCGCGATGCGCTGCTTGGCCGTGAAGTCGAGGCGGCTCGCTGGATCGGTGTGTTCCAGGGGCCATGTGTCGATCCGGGGTGGGTGGAACTGCACGTGCGGGACAACGCTGGCGGCATCGACAGCGCGCTGATGGAGCGGATCTTCGAGCCGTTCTTCACCACCAAGCCGATTGGCAAGGGCACCGGGCTGGGCTTGTCGGTGAGCCACGACCTGATCCGCAACATGGGCGGCAGCCTGTCGGTGGACAACTTCAAGGGCGGGGCGCGATTCACGATCCGCCTGCCGCTCCTGCCGCCGCCCTGAACTATCGCCGGAAATGAAAAACGCCTGCGGATGCAGGCGTTTTTCGTGGTGCTTTGGCTCAGCCGACGAAGCGCGAGGACAGCCAGAACAGGCCGGCGGACAGCGCGATCGAGACCGGCAGGGTCAGTACCCAGGCCATCAGGATGTTGCGTACGGTGTTGCCTTGCAGGCCGCTGCGGTTGGCCACCATCGTTCCGGCGACGCCGGAGGACAGCACGTGCGTGGTGGAGACCGGCAGGCTGTAGATATTGGCCATGCCGATGGCGGCGGTTGCGGTGAGCTGGGCGGCAATGCCCTGGGCATAGGTCATGCCCTGCTTGCCGATCTTCTCGCCAACGGTCAGTACCACGCGCTTCCAGCCGACCATCGTACCGATACCCAGGGCCAGGGCGACGGCGATGATCACCCAGAACGGCGCGTATTCGGTGGTGCTGGTCAGGTCCTTGCGCAGCTTCTCGAGGTCAGCCTTCTCGCGGGACGGCAGGTCGGAGAGCTTGCCCACTTTCTTCGCGGTGTCGTCCAGGCACAGCAGGTAGCGGCGTACCTGTACGCGCTCCTCGTCCTTCAGGTCGTTGTAGCTGGAAACGCCGTGCAGGTCGGTCAGCAGGCCCTTGAGGGTCGCTTCGGTCTGCGTCGGTTCGCAACGGTACAGGTCCGGCATCTCGGCATTGCCGGCCTTGCCCAGGGCCAGCATCTCGCCCAGGGTGTCGGAGTGGCGGTTGTAGAACTGCTGCAGGTGAATGGCGGCGTCGCGAGTACGCTCGATCTGGTAGGTGGTGCTGTTCAGGTCGAGGACGAACTTGGTCGGCACGATGCCGATCAGCACCAGCATGATCAGGCCGATACCCTTCTGGCCGTCGTTGGAGCCGTGCACGAAGCTTACGGTCATGGCCGAGATCACCAGCACCAGGCGGTTCCAGAACGGCGGGTGCTTCTTCTCGTCGACGTCGCGGCGGGTTTCCGGCGTCTTGTGCATCTTGGACAGCGGATACATCCATTTCAGGCCGATCAGCAGCAGTGCGGCCACCAGGAAGCCGGCCAGCGGCGAGAAGATCAGCGACAGGCCGATATCGATGGCCTTGCCCCAGTTGATCCCGTCGGCCAGCGGCACGTCGGTGATCAGCGCATTGGCCAGGCCTACGCCGAGGATCGAGCCGATCAGGGTGTGGGAGCTGGATGCGGGGATGCCGAAGTACCAGGTTCCGAGGTTCCAGGTGATGGCAGCGGCGAGCAGGGAGAACACCATCGCCAGGCCGTGGCCGGTGTTCACGTTGATCAGCAGTTCCACCGGCAGCAGGTGGACGATGGCATAGGCGACGCCGACGCCACCGAGCAACACGCCAAGGAAGTTGAAGATGCCGGAGAGGATCACCGCGCGATAGGGCGACATGGCCTTGGTATAGATGACCGTGGCCACCGCGTTGGCGGTGTCGTGGAAGCCATTGATGAACTCGAAGGCGAGTACGAATGCAAGTGCCAGAACCAGGCTGACACCCACCCAGACATCGAGTCCGCTGAAGAGATCGAACATGAAGTTTCTATGACCGGTCGGAGACGGGGCGGCGATTATGCCAGAAGCGTCGAGCACCGTATTTAGGCTGAAACGGTTTCTCGAAAATGCGCGACGCCACGTCGCACGGCGCTTTCAGGCCGGGTGGAAAAAACTTGCAATGCTTCCACGCCGGGTTGTCGGCCCATCGGATGGATTTTTCTAGTCCGGGATACGTGCTCCCCCACAGAGCACTTCCTACTCATCGACGCGGAGTCTTCCACCGGAAAAACTCTGCTCGGTACGCCTGCCGGTGAGCGCTATTGCCTGGACCTACGGTTTCGGGGAAGCGGCTTCCCGTTCCTTTTTCAGTCGTTGTTCTTCGATCTTTTCCAGTTCCCGGTCGAAGGCCTGATCGAGCAGGTTGCGGCGCTTGCGCCAGGGCTTCTTTTCGGGGGCCGGCTGAGCGGCGTAGAGAGTGACTTCGCCGCCATACACTTCCTTGTAACGTTTCTCCTGGCGCTCCAGTTCCGCGCGCAGTTCGTCTTTGGTCACGATGTGTCCTGATGACTGGGAATATTGGCTTGTCGCTGGTGAACGTCCCGCCTGGACGTTGCCACAGGCAGTGTAGTCGGTGCACAGGACATAGCCGGGACGGACCAGAAACGGCGTGGATTATAACCTTTCGTGCGGGGTGCCCGGACGAATGCTGCCGACGGACGGTGCCGGGCCAGGAACGGCGGGGCCTGCGCGAACCTCAGCCAACGCGCCTGAGGTTCAGCTCGCCGATCTTTTCGAGGCGGGCGCGGACGATGTTGCGGCTGATGCCCAGCAGGCGGCCGGTCTGCAACTGGTTGCCGTGGCAGAAGTGATAGGCCGTGCGGAACAGCACTTCTTCCACATGCTCGTAGAGGTCCGCGCGGTTGCTCTCGAACAGCTTCAGCAGCGCCTGTTCCAGCGCGTCGTCGGCGCCTGGCGCGAGCGGGTGGAAGAGCGCTTCGTGGCGTGGGGCGCCGGGCAGTTCTGCCAGTTGCAGGTCGGCTGGCTGCACCAGGCGGTTGCGGCAGACCAGCAAGGCATGGTGGATGGCGTTCTCCAGTTCGCGAATGTTACCCGGCCAGCTGTGGGCGAGCAGCTTGCGCTCGGCTTCCGGGCTCAGGCTGGCGCGGTTGTAGCCCAGGCGCTGGCAGTGTTCTTCGAGGAAGAATCCGGCCAGCGGCAGGATGTCGCCCGGGCGATCGCGCAGCGGGGGCAGGCGGATGGTGGCGACATGCAGGCGGTAGAACAGATCTTCGCGGAAATGCCCGGCGACCACTGCGTCGGCAAGGTTGACGTTGGTGGCGGCGACCACCCTCACATCGATCGGCACCGGCGTGCGCGAGCCCAGGCGCACCACTTCGCGCTCCTGCAGCACACGCAACAGCTTGACCTGCATGTTCAGTGGCAGGTCGCCGATCTCGTCGAGGAACAGCGTGCCGCCATTGGCCGCTTCGAACCAGCCGGCCTTGCTGCTGATGGCACCGGTGTAGGCGCCTTTCTCGTGGCCGAACAGCTCGCTCTCCACCAGCGATTCGGAGAACGCCCCGCAGTTCACCGCGACGAAGGGGGCGCCGCTGCGCCGGCTGAGCTTGTGGATATGTCGCGCCACCAGCTCCTTGCCGGTGCCGGTTTCGCCGATGATCAGCGCGTTGGCCTCGCTCGGCGCCAGACGTTCGATGCGACTGAGCAACTCCTGTGAACGCGCATCCTCGAATACCAGCACCGTGGCGCGGACAGACTTGGTTTGTTCGCGGGCATTGGGAAGGGTCAAGAGCGACATGGCAGGTTCCTGGCGTACCGGATGTGAAGGCAGCGCCATACTGCGGCATTTTTAATATTTCAAAAAATTATTAATTAGAATTTATATATAACCATTATTGCTTGTGATGCGGCGGTGAACCACGACAGGTTCGCGCTTTGCTTCACCGCTGGTGCCCGCGAGGCGCGCCGGGTCGCCAATGCGGGGGCGCGAGCTACGCTCAGAGAGGCAATCCATCCCAGGAGACCTCTCCATGACCATCGTTCGCATTCCGCTGCTTGCACTGGCCCTTCTGTTTTCGGTGCAGGGTTTCGCCGCCACCGCACAGCAGGACAAGATGAAAACCTGCAACGCCGACGCTACCGCCAAGGCCCTCAAGGGCGACGAGCGCAAGGCGTTCATGAGCACCTGTCTGAAGGCTGGCAGCGACACCAAGGCGATGACGCCGCAGCAGGAGAAGATGAAGACCTGCAACGCCGCAGCCACCACCAAGGAGCTCAAGGGCGACGAACGCAAGGCGTTCATGAGCAACTGTCTGAAGAAATGAGGCTGGAGCGCGGCAGGGCCGCGTGGTTCGACAACAAGAGGGCAGCCCGCGGGCTGCCCTTTTTCACGGGTGGGTCAGAGGCCGGAGAACACCAGCCAGGCGCTGATCAGGGCGTAGGCGATGAACGCCCCATCGATCTTCAGGCGCGGCGAAGACCATCGCGACAGGTTCATTTCCTGGTTACCGCGGACCAGAAGCCCTGGGCGTTGCGAAACGGCTGGCGAGCCATCTGCTCGGGGCGGGTGATGCCATCGGCCAGCAGGGCGTTGACGAGGGCGGAAAACGACTTTGCGCTGTAGCTCATTCTTGGGCTCCTGATGCTTTCTCTCCGTTGGGTTGGAGCTATGAAAACACCGGGGCCATCATCGACGGAAATGGATAGTCTTGTTGTTCACCATCGATGAAATTGATGGAGAACGCTGGCGGGCGGGATCGCTGGCGGTGCCCTACCAGTCGAGTTGCAGGCGGCTCTGGAACTGCCGTGGCTGGCCGCTGAGCGGGTCGATGAAATCCAGTTCCCGGGCCAGGAGCTTCAGCGGCCTGGCGTAGTCTTCCGGCTCGCGCTGTTCGCGTGGCAGCAGCACGGGATAGAGCGGGTCGCCGCGCAGCGGCGCGCCCAGCGCCGACATGTGCACGCGCAACTGATGGCGCTTGCCGGTCACCGGGTACAGCGCATAGCGCCACCATTCGCCCCGGCGCTCCAGTACCTCGATGCGCGTTTCGCTGTTGGGCACGCCCTCGGCTTCCCGCATGAGAATGAACGGATCGCCATCCACCAGGCGGGACCGGCGCAGATGCGGAAACTCCAGTTGCGGCAGCGCCGGGGCTATGGCCTCGTACATCTTGTCGATACGCCGTTCACGGAACAGCGCCTGGTAGGCCGCGCGGCTGTCCGGATTGGCGGAGAACAGCACCAGGCCGGCGGTCAGCCGGTCGATCCGATGCAGCGGCACCAGTAAAGGATTGTCCAGGCGCTTCGCCAGGCGAGCGAGCAGGGTCTGCTCGACGTACTGGCCGGACGGCGTCACCGGCAGGAAGTGCGGTTTGTCGGCGACCACCAGATGCTCATCGACGTGCAGCACGCTTTCCTCGAACGGTATCGGTGTTTCCTGCGCCACTTCGCGGAAGTAGTGGATACGCAACCCTTCGCGGTAGAGATGTTGCGGGCCGATCGGCTGGCCGTCGCTGTCCAGCACCCGGCCGCGTGCCATGCGATCCAGCCAGGTAGCCCGGTCAATGGCCGGGAAGTGCGCACACAGGCAGTCGAGCACGGTCGCCCAGGGGCCGGCGGGCAGGTGCAGGGTGCTGGCGCGTTGCTGGGCGGCGGAGAAGCTGGATGCAGACATGCGGAAAACCGGTACTCGATAGGCCGCGCATTAGGCCGCAGGTGTGGTCGTGGCGTCAAAGCGCGGCGACCCGTGGGGGGCCGGATTGATCTCCACGGTGATGTGGGCCAGTTCCTCGTGGACCTGCAGGCGCTCACGCACCAGCGACGGAGTCAGTTCGTGGCTGGCGCTCAGGCTGAGGATGCAGGCGTAGCTGGATTTGCCGACGCGCCACAGATGCAGGTCAGTGATTCGCGCGGGGCAGGGCAGTCCGTCGATCACTTCGCGGACTTCTGCCGCCAGCGGGGCGCTCATCTCCGCATCGAGCAGCACACGGCCGCTCTGGCGCAGCAGACCGACCGACCAACTCGCCACCAGCGCGGCGCCGACGATGCCCATCAGCGGGTCGAGCCAGGCGGCTCCCCAGAACATGCCCCCGACCAGCGCGACGATGGCCGCCACCGAGGTTGCTGCGTCCGCCAGCACGTGCAGGTAGGCGGCGCGCAGGTTGAGGTCGTGGGCGTGCCCATGCCCGTGGTCGTGGCGATGGTCATGGTGATGGTCGTGTCCGTGGTGATGGTGGTCGCCCTTGAGCAGCCAGGCGCATACCAGGTTCACGGCGAGGCCCACCACTGCGATGGCGATGGCTTGCTGGTAATGGATCGGCGAAGGGGAGAGCAGGCGCTGCACCGACTCGAACAGCATCAGCGCGGCCACTCCCAGCAACAGGATGGCGCTGGTGTAACTGGCCAGCACCTCGATCTTCCAGGTGCCGAAGGCGAAGCGCGGGTTGTCGCGCAGGCGCCGCGCCGCCACGTAGGCGACGAAGGACAGGCCAAGCGCCAGTGCGTGAGAGCTCATGTGCCAGCCGTCGGCGAGCAGGGCCATCGAATTGAAGTACCAGCCGCCGCTGATCTCCACCAGCATCATCGCAACGGTGAGCAGGGTGGCGCGCAGGGTATTGCGTTCGGCCAGCGGGTTGCCTTCATGAAATACGTGGTCGTGGTGGCCGTCTTGCGGGGAACTGCTGGGCTGCATGATTATGGTCCGTGGAATCGTTCCATATACTATACCCCAGTATACTTTGAGAGATATGAGCGCATGGGACACACCATCAAGGACCAGAAGAAGCTGCTGACCCGGGTGCGCCGGATCAAGGGGCAGAGCGAGGCGCTGGAACGGGCGCTGGAACAGGGCGTCGAATGCGCGGCGATCCTGCAGCAGATCGCCGCCATCCGTGGCGCGGTGAATGGCCTGATGGCCGAAGTGCTGGAAGGGCACCTGCGCGAGCATCTGGCCGCCGAGGAGCGCACCGCGGCGCAGCGCCAGGAAGACCTGCAACAGGTGATGGGGGTTCTGCGCTCCTACCTGAAGTGACGCTTGCGCCGGCGTTTCAGCCGGACAGGCGCACGGCCAGTTCGTCGACTTCCTCGGCCCAGTCCGAATCGTCGTCCAGCGCCTCGCGCAGGAACTCGGCCTGGGCGGAGCTCCAGAACGGCGCATCGGGCAGTGCCTGACCGGCGGCGAGGCGGTGGCTGCCGAGGAAGGCGTCGATCTCCTGCCGGCCGTTGGGCAGGCCCAGTTGCTTGAAGAGGGCGCCGAGGGTGTGCGGGCTGGTATCCATGAGACCTCCTGTGAACCCATTGGAAGGAAAGGAGCGCCGCGCGGACGCGGTCGGTTGCAACAACTATAGGTGCATCTGCCGCGGCGCAGGGATGGGGCGGACTCCGTACCGGGAAAATAGATAGCCTGCTTTCCATTTTTCCGGCGGCGCGCAATGATTGGCGTAGCCCACCCACCGCCAGGCCTGTCCATGAGCTCTCCCGAGCAGCGAACTGCCTCCGTCACCCTGCAGATACTCGCCACCGTCATCTTCACCTTCATCCTGTTCTTCAGCATCGGCCTGTTGCTGCCGGTGTTGCCCGGCTTCGTCCATGAGGGGCTGGGCTACGACACTGTGACCGCCGGTGCGGTGATCGGTCTGCAGTACCTCGCCACTCTGGCCTCGCGTCCGCTCGCCGGATATCTCACCGATACCCACGGCGCCAAGCGCGCGGTGCTCTACGGACTGGGCGTGCTGGGTGCTGGCGGTGCCCTGGTGTTGCTCTCCACCAGCCTGGAAAACGTGCGCTGGCTGAGCCTGGTCCTGCTGCTGGGCAGCCGCCTGCTGTTCGGGCTGGCGCAGGGGTTGCTCGGCATCGGCACCGCCAGTTGGGGCATCGCTCTGGTCGGCACGCAGAACACCGCCAGGGTGATTTCCTGGAACGGCATCGTCAGCTACGGCGGCATCGCCATCGGCGCGCCGCTGGGGGTGGGGATGACCGCCTCGCTGGGCCTGTGGAGCCTGGGCGCGAGCATCCTGCTGCTGACTGCCCTGGGCTGGCTCGCGGCCCGTGGCCGGCAGGAGGTGCCGGTCATTCCCGGCACGCGCATGGCCTTCCACGCGGTACTCGGCCGTGTGCTGCCCTACGGGATGTGCGTGATGCTCGGCTCTATCGGTTTCGGCACCCTGGCTACCTTCATCACGCTCTATTATGGCAGCCAGGGCTGGGCCGACCCCGCCTGGTGCCTGACCGCCTTTGGCGTCTGCTTCGTCGGCGCGCGCCTGCTGTTCTCCGGCATGGTCAACCGCTTTGGCGGCTTTGTCGTCGCGGTGGTCTGCCTGGCCGTGGAAACCTGCGGATTGCTGTTGCTCTGGCAGGCTCCGTCGCCGGCATTCGCGCTGCTGGGCGCGGCGCTCACCGGTTGCGGCCTGTCGCTGGTCTACCCATCGTTGGGGGTGGAGGCGGTGCTGCGCATACCGGCCAGCAGCCGCAGTGCCGGTCTGGGGGCCTATGCGCTGTTCTTCGACCTGGCGATGGGCGTGGCCGGCCCGCTGATGGGGCTGGTCGCCGCCCGTCACGGCTACGCCTCGACCTTCCTGGTCGCCGCCGGCCTTGCGGTCTGCGGCTTCTTCATCTGCCTCGGCCTGCTGCGCTGGACGCGGCAGCGCCATGAGGAACTGCCGCAGGATTGAGCCGTCACACCGGCGGGAACGCCTTGAACGCCTCCAGCGATTCGGCATGGGCGGTCCAGTCGCGCAGGTTCGGGTAGCTGTCTGCCGGGATGTGCTGGGCGTGCAGCAGCTGGATGAAGGTCCAGGCCACCGCGATGCTCAGGCCGGCCTGGTCGATGTGTTCGTCACGGGGCAGCGGCTGGCTCGCCAGATCACGCTCCAGCGCTTCGCAAGCCGCCAGCAACTGTTCCTCGACCCGTCCCTGCCACGGTGCATGCTGCTTGTCCTGCGGACGCTGCTGCTCATAGTAGCGCTGTACCGCCTTCTCCATCGCAGCCAGCGCGAGGCCCAGCAGTCGAGTGGCACGAATGCGCGCGGTGCTCTCGCCGGGCATCAGGCTGCGGCCGTGCTGGTGTTCGATCAGGTCGATGATCAGCGTGGAGTCCATCAGCGTCTGGCCGTCGTCGAGAATCAGCGTCGGCGCCTTGACCACCGGGTTGATCCTGCGGAACTCGTCATAAGTGCTGAACACCGAGAGCGAGCGGTGCTGAAAGTCGACATCCAGCATGCGCAGGGTGATGGCGACGCGGCGGACGAAGGGGGAGTCGAGCATTCCGATCAGTTGCATGAGCATGTCCTGTTATTGGAGATTACATGGCGGTATCGGCGCGGCTTGCGCTATTCCTTTGAATCTATCGGCATTGGCCCATCAAAAACAGTGACGATTAATTACCAAATCGGTTAGGAAAACTGACATGAGTGCCTTGCCTCCACTCTCCGCCCTGCGCAGTTTCGAAGCCGTGGCGCGTCTGGGCAGTGTGACCCTGGCTGCAGCCGAGCTGCACGTCACCCACTCTGCCGTCAGTCAACAGATGCGCCAGTTGGAAACCCTCCTGGGCGTCACCCTGCTGCTGCGCGAGGGCAGGGGCTTGCGCCTGAGCGAGGAGGGCCGGCTCTACGCCCTGCAGATTCGCGGTGCCCTGCAGGACATCGCCGAGGCAACGCGGCTGGCGAGAGCGCGGCCAGGTGAAGACGAACTGGTGGTTGCCGTTACGCCATCCTTCGGCCAGAAATGGCTGTTGCCGCGATTGCCTCGCTTCCGCCAGCGTTATCCCGGCTACCGCCTGCGCCTGCTGGCCAGCCTGGAAGTGATGGATTTGCGCCAGGGGCTGGCGGACGTAGCGATCCGCATCGGCCAGGGGCGCTGGGAAGGATTGGCCCAGCATCGGCTGTTCGAGGATGACTTGCTGGTGGTTGCCGCGCCGGACTTCAATGGTGGCCGCTTGCCGCAGACTCCCGAGCAGATTCTGCGCTGCCCTCGCATCACCGGCTTCGAGTCCTGGCTGGGCTGGTGCCAGGCCGCGGGCGTGGCGCTGCCGCAGGAGCCGGCGGAGTTCGTGGTGAATGACTCGAACCTGAGCATCGAGGCTGTACGCCAGGGCCAGGGGATCGGCCTGGAACGTCGCAGCCTGGTGGCCGGCGCGCTCGAGAGCGGAGAGTTGGTAACGCTGAGCGACCTGCGGGTGCCGTACGGCTTCCCCTACTGGCTGGTGTGGCCGGAGCGCGAGGCGACGCAGGCCAAGGTGGCGGCCTTTGCCGAGTGGCTGCAGGGCGAGGTGCTGATGTATCTGGGGTAGCGGAGGCCGGACTGGCACCCGTGGGGTACCAGTCCGGTCATCTCAGAAGACTTCGTCGACGAAGTGGAAGGGGTAGTCCGGGCTCTTGTAGCGGCCCAGCTTGCCGCGCTTGGGCAGCTTCACCTCTTCCTGCGGGATTTCCTTGTATGGCACGTGCTTGAGCAGGTGGCTGATGACGTTCAGGCGCACACGCTTCTTGTCCTCGGAGCGTGCCACGAACCACGGCGCCCACGGCGAGTCGGTGGCGGCGAACATCAGGTCGCGGGCGCGGGTGTAGTCGTCCCAGCGCGAGAAGGACTTGATGTCCATCGGCGACAGCTTCCAGATCTTGCGGCCGTCAGTGATGCGGTCGCGCAGGCGGCGCTCCTGTTCTTCCGGGGAAACCTCCAGCCAGTACTTCAGCAGGATGATCCCCGACTCGGTGAGCATCCGCTCGAACAGCGGTGTGACGGCCAGGAACTTGTCGGCCTGCTCCTCGGTGCAGAAACCCATCACCCGCTCGACGCCGGCGCGGTTGTACCAGCTACGGTCGAAGATCACCACTTCGCCGGCCGACGGCAGGTGCGTCAGGTAGCGCTGTGCATAGAGTTGCGACTTCTCGCGCTCGGTAGGGGCGGGCAGCGCCACGGTGCGGAACACGCGCGGGCTTACGCGCTCGGTGATGGCCTTGATGGTGCCGCCCTTGCCCGCGCCGTCGCGGCCTTCGAAGATGATGCAGACCTTCAGCCCCTTGTGCACCACCCACTGCTGCAGCTTGACCAGCTCGACGGTCAGTTTCTTCAACTGCTCCTCGTACTCCTTGTTCTTCATCTTGCCGACCGGTTCCTTGGCCGGGTTCTTCGCCTTGCTCTTCTTGGCCATCGCCTTCCTCCTGGGTGATATGTCCCGTGGCAATGAGCATAGCGGCTGCCGGGGGTCAAGCAGGTTCGATCCTCTGCCTGATGACAGTATCGGCGTGCTCGCGGTGCCGTGATTCGCGGTTCCTGGCTGTTCTGCGAGAAATTGTCGCAGACACGCGCGAATTACACGTCCTTAAGCCTTCCAAAAGGTTTCGTAGAGATCGTTGGGCCATCTTTTCTCGCGCCGAGGTCTCCATGCCTTTCCGTTCCCTGCGAAATGCCGTGCAGAAGGTGCTGGCAATGGCGATCGCACCGCGCCTGCACTGGCAGTGGTCACGCCAGCGGCGCCTCCAGCCTGTGCTTGGCATCTCCTACAAGGGGCAACTGATTTCTGCCCGACGCCACCGCAAGACCTACCTCTGCCGGCACTGGGGGATTGCCCGGCGCCTGCGCGCGCTGTATGAGCACTACGCTCGATTGCGCCAGTTGCCCACCGCCTGGTCCGGACGGCTGTTCGCCCACCAGTGCATTGCCCTGTGCGAGGTGGAGCTGAAGAGCGGCGAACGTTTGAGCCTGTCGCTGGAACCCTCGGAGTTCGCCAGGGAGGGCGAAATCGGCCTGTTCCTGCGCGATGCTGGCGGCGAGCGCCTGTATTCACTGAGTTTCTGCCTTGGCGCGCAGCACATCATGATCGGTGGGCTACAGGGGCCGAGGCCGAGCGTCGAGGCGGGCACGGTGAAATGGCTGGGCAAGGAAATGCACGGCCTGCGCCCGAAGAATCTGCTGATCTCGGCCTTGTACGAACTTGCCAGGTGTATGGGTGGACTGCGGATCATGGGCATCGCTGATGCTGCGCATAGCTGTTCGGACAAGTTGAGGTCCAGCTACGACACCTTTTGGCAGGAGCTGCAGGGTGTGCCCTGTGAGCGGCACTGGTACCGCTTGCCCGAGCGTGAGCAGGAGCGCGACATCGCCGAAGTGAAAAGCCAGCGGCGCAGCGAGTTCCGCCGCCGCGAAGCGCTGCGCGAGGCGGTGACCGGCGACATCCGCCGTGCCTGGGCGCTGGCTGGCGGCTGCGCAGGCGTGCGCTGACACTGCCGTTGTAAAACACTATCCCGTTCCGTTCGCATTTGGTGAAATGCCCGCCGTACCCCCGCGGGCAGTGACTGCTCGCCCGATTCAGGAGATCCGATGAGCGAGCACCGACTGACCCCCGGCCTGATGGTGATCCACGGCAACCATCCGGAAGCGCTGCGCGATCTCCTGGTGCAATGGATGAGCCGGCACCCGCTCGCGCCTCTGGAAAACGAAATCATCCTGGTGCAGAGCAACGGCATCGCCCAGTGGCTGAAGCTGGCGCTGGGGCGCGACGTGGCGGAAGGCGGTTGCGGCGTTACCGCTGCGCTGGATGTGCAACTGCCCGCGCAATTCCTCTGGCGTGCCTACCGTGGCGCGCTAGGCCGCGACGAGATCCCCGAAGTCTCCGTGCTCGACAAGGCCCCTCTCACCTGGCGGCTGATGCGTCTGCTGCCGACGCTGCTCGAACAGGACGAGTTCGTCACCCTGCAGCGCTTCCTCGCTGACGATGCCGACCTGCGCAAGCGCCACCAGCTCGCCGAGCGCCTGGCCGACCTGTTCGACCAGTACCAGGTCTACCGTGCCGACTGGCTCGAAGACTGGAGCCAGGGCCTGGACCAACTGCGCCTGGCCAACGGCACGCTGCGTCCGCTGGATGCCGACAACCGCTGGCAGGCCGCGCTCTGGCGCGCGCTGTTGGCCGACGTCGGGCCACAAGGATTGGCCACCAGCCGGGCTGGCGTGCACCGTCGCTTCGTCGAGCGCCTGAAGGCCGCCGACGCACCGCTGCCGGCCTTGCCCAGGCGCGTCGTGGTGTTCGGCATCTCCGCCATGCCGGCACAGAGCGTCGAGGCGCTGGCCGTGCTGGCGCGGCACGCCCAGGTGCTGCTCTGCGTGCACAACCCCTGTCGCCACCACTGGGCCGATATCGTTGCCGACAAGGACCTGCTGCGCCATGAGTACCGCCGCCAGCGCCGCCGCGCCGGTACCCCCGAGCTGCTCTCCGACGACCAGCAGCACCAGTATGCCCAGCCGCTGCTGGCAGCCTGGGGCAAGCAGGGCCGCGACTACATCAACCTGCTCGACCAGTACGACGACCCCGAGACCTACCGCGCACGCCTGGGCGAAGTCAGCAACGGGCGCATCGACCTGTTCAGCGAGGAACCGCCGCGGCACCTGCTCGGCCAGTTGCAGGACGACATCCTCGAATTGCGTCCGCTCGACGAGACCCGCGAACACTGGCCGGCGGTGGATACGCAGGCCGACGACTCGGTGCGCTTCCATGTCGCCCACAGCGCCCAGCGCGAAGTGGAAATCCTCCACGACCAACTGCTTGCGCGCTTCGACGCCGACCCCACGCTGCGTCCGCGCGACATCATCGTCATGGTGCCGGACATCAACACCTACGCGCCGCACATCGAAGCAGTGTTCGGCCAACTGCCGCGTGACGACCGGCGCTTCATTCCCTACACCCTCGCCGACCAGGGCCAGCGTGGCCGCGAGCCGCTGCTGGTGGCGCTGGAGCACCTGCTGAGGCTGCCCGACAGCCGCTTCGCCGTGAGTGAAATCCTCGACCTGCTGGACGTTGCCGCCCTGCGCCAGCGCTTCGGCCTGGCCGATGCCGACCTGCCGCTGCTGCGCCGCTGGATCGACGGCGCCGGCGTGCGCTGGGGCCTGGACGGTCGGCAGCGCGAACGACTCGGCCTGCCTGCTGCGGCGGAAGCCAACAGTTGGCGCTTCGGCCTGCGGCGCATGCTGCTCGGCTTCGCCGTGGGCGAAGGCGAAGCCTTCCAGGGCATCCAGCCCTACGCCGAAATCGGCGGGCTGGACGCCGCCGCGCTCGGACCGCTGGCCAGCCTGCTCGGTGCGCTGGAACTGGCCTGTACCCGGCTCGCCGAAGACGCCGGGCCCCAGGAGTGGGTAGAGCGCCTGCGCGGCCTGCTCGAGGCCTTCTTCCGGGTTACCGGCGACCACGACGAATTGCTGCTCCAGCAACTGCGGGATCTGCTCGATGGCTGGCTGAAAACCTGCGAATACGCAGGCTTTAGCGCCTCGCTGCCGCTCTCGGTAGTGCGCGAGGCGTGGCTCGGCGGCCTGGATGCGGGCGGCCTGAACCAGCGCTTCCTGGCCGGCGCCGTGAGCTTCTGCACGCTGATGCCGATGCGCGCCATTCCCTTCCAACTGGTCTGCCTGCTGGGCATGAACGACGGCGACTACCCGCGCCCGCAATCGCCGCTGGACTTCGACCTGATGCGCAACGACTACCGCCCGGGCGACCGTTCCCGTCGCGAGGACGACCGCTACCTGCTGCTCGAAGCGCTGCTTTCTGCGCGCCGCCAGCTCTACGTCAGTTGGGTGGGCCGGAGCATCCGCGACAACAGCGAACGGCCGCCGTCGGTGCTCATCGGCCAGTTGCGCGATCACCTCGCCGATGGCTGGCGCCGCGCCGACGGCGGCGACCTGTTGCAGGGCCTGACCCTGGAGCATCCGCTGCAGCCGTTCAGCCGCGCCTACTTCGGCGAGGCACACGCTGCACACGGCATCGACGGCCTCTACACCTACGCCCGCGAATGGCGCGACGTGCACCGCGACGGCGACGCCAGCCAGGGTGACGCGCCGCTCCCGGAGCTGCGTCTGGAGGCCCCCATCGGCCTGCGCGTGCTGTCCGACTTCCTCGCCAATCCGGTCAACGCCTTCTTCATCCAGCGCCTGAAAGTGCGCTTTGGCGAAGAGCAACTCACCGGGCAGGACGAAGAACCCTTCGAACTGAACGGCCTGGATAGCTGGCTGCTGCAATTCGAACTCTGCGAGCGGCTGCGGCCCTGGGTCGAGCAGCACTGGCAGGGCGAGCAACTGGGCCAGCGTCTGGACGAACAGGTCGAGCGCCTGCGACGCGAGGGCCGGCTGCCGCTGGCGGCCTTCGGCGACTTCACCGCCCAGGCGCTGGTGGCACCGCTGTACGACCTGCTGGCGCGCTACCGCGAACAACTGGAGCATTGGTCGCAGGTGGAAGAAGAACAGCGCGAACTCGCTCACGCCCACGCCGGGGTCGAGCTTTCCGACTGGCTTGGCGGCTTGCGCCGTGCCCCCGACGGCCGCCTTGGCAGTGTGCAATTGATCAGCGGCAAGCTGCACGAAGGGCGCGGCTACAAATGGCATTCGCTGGTGCGCCACTGGGTACGCCACCTGGCGCTGCAACTGTGCGGCGAACCGGTGAGCAGCGTCCTGGTCGGCCTGACCGGCACCCTGGAACTGCCACCGTTGCCGCGGGAACAGGCGCGCGCCGAACTGGACCGGCTGATCGACGCCTGGCGGGAAGGCATGTGCCGCCCGCTGCCGGTCGCCTGCAAGGTGGCGTTCGCCTGGCTGGCCGCTGGCGACGACCCGGACCGCGCCAGGCGCGAGGCGGCCAAGCGCTACGATGGCGGCTACAACCTATCCGGCGAGGCGGCCTCTTCGGCGGCGCTGACGCGGGTGTACCCGGACTTCACCAGCCTCGACGCCAGCGACGAATTCCCCGCCTGGGCCGAGACGCTCTACGGACCCTTGTTCCAGCTCCTGACGCGCAAGGAGGAAAGCGCATGAGCAGCGTCGGCAGCCGCACCCCCGAACTCGTCCCGCTGAGCTTCCCGCTGCATGGCAGCCGGCTGATCGAAGCCAGCGCCGGTACCGGCAAGACCTTCACCATCGCCCTGCTGTATGTGCGCCTGGTCCTCGACCACGGTGGCGAGCAGGCCGCCTTTGGCCGGCCGCTGAGCCCGCCGGAAATCCTCGTGGTGACCTTCACCGAAGCCGCCACCCAGGAACTGCGCGAACGTATCCGCGCCCGTCTGAGCGAAGCCGCACGCTGTTTCGCGGACCCCGCCGGCGAGCATGACGGCCTGCTGGCCGAACTGCGCGACAGCTATGCCGCCGAGCGCTGGCCGGGCTGCGCGCGCCTGCTGCGCCTCGCCGCCGAATGGATGGACGAGGCCGCCGTTTCGACCATCCACAGTTGGTGCTACCGCATGCTGCGCGAACACGCCTTCGACAGCGGCAGCCTGTTCACCCAGGACCTGGCCGCCGACCAGAGCGAACTGCTCGCCGAAGCGGTCCGCGACTACTGGCGGCGCAACTTCTACCCGCTGGGCGCCGCGGCGGCCAATGCCGTGCGCCATTGCTACAGCGGCCCGGAAGCGCTCGCCCGCGCCCTGCAACCGCTGCTGGCCGCCCAGGAAGCGGGCTTCCGCTATGCCGACCGGCCGCTGGCCGCGCCGGACTCGCTCGGCGCGCTGCTGGAGTCCACCGGCCAGTGGTATGCCGAGCTCGACGAAGCCGAAACCCGCGCCCGCCAGGCCTGGGCCGCCGACCGCGGCGGCCTTGCCGAGCTGCTGCGCAATCTGCGCGGCGACCTCAACGGCAACAGCTATCGCGGCAAGGACGACGATGCCGTCTTTGCCGGCTGGATCGAAGCGCTGGATGCCTGGAGCGAAGGCGCCGAGGCGCCGGAGAACCTCGCCAAGTTCGGCCAGACGCGGATAAAGGTGAAAGCCAAGGCCGTGGTGCCGGAGCACCCGGCGCTGCAGGCCATCGACGCCTGGGTGGAGCGCGCCGAGCAGCGTCCGGACATCGCCCCGCACCTGCTGCTGCACGCCCTGGACGAAGTGCGGCGCAACCTTGAGGCGGAGAAGCAGAAGCGCGCCGAACTGGGCTTCGACGACCTGCTGGTACGCCTCGACCGCGCACTCGCCGGCAGTACTGGCGAGCGTCTCGCCGGGCGCATCCGCGAGCAGTTCCCGGTGGCGCTGATCGACGAATTCCAGGACACCGATCCCCTGCAATACCGCATCTTCGAACGCATCTACCGTATCGCAGAGAGCCCGCGAGATCTCGGCCTGTTCATGATCGGCGACCCCAAGCAGGCGATCTATGCCTTCCGCGGCGCCGACATCCACACCTACCTGCGCGCCCGCGCCGCCACCGCAGGCCGGCACTACACGCTGGGCACCAACTTCCGCTCGACCCAGGCGATGGTGCGGGCGGCCAACCGCTGCTTCCTGTTTGCCGAAGGTCACCCGCGCGCCGCGTTCCGCTTCGCCGTGGAGGGCCAGGAGAACCCGGTGCCGTTCCTCGAAGTGGGCGCGCGCGGCCGCTCGGAAACCCTGGTGCTGGAGGGCGCACAGGCACCCGCCATGACCTTCTGGCAACTGGACAACGACGGCCAGGTCTGTGGCTCCACCCATTACCGCAAGGAAATGGCCGCCCGCAGCGCCACTGCCATCCAGCGCTGGCTGAGCGCCGCGCAGAGCGGAGGCAGCGGTCTGCGCGGCGCGGATGGCTCGTGGAAAGCCCTGCGCCCGGCGGACATTGCCATCCTCGTGCGCGGGCGCAGCGAGGCCGAGGCCATTCGCGCCGAGCTGGCGGCGCGCCGCCTGGCCAGCGTCTACCTGTCCGACCGCGATTCGGTGTTCGACAGCCAGGAAGCCGCCGACCTGCTGCACTGGCTGCGCGCCTGCGCCGATCCCGGCGACGACGGTACCCTGCGCATCGCACTGGCTACCCGCAGCCTGGCGCTGGACTGGACGACCCTGGAACGGCTGAACCAGGACGAGCGCTTCTGGGAAGACATGGTCCTGCGCTTCCGCGAATACCGCTCCCTGTGGCAACTGCAAGGCGTGTTGCCGATGCTGCGCCGCCTGCTGGCGGACTTTGCCCTGCCGGCGCGCCTGCTGCGCGAAACCGACGGCGAACGCAGCCTCACCAACCTGCTGCACCTGGCCGAATGGCTGCAGCGGGAGGCGGTGGAGCTGGATGGCGAGCACGCGTTGCTGCGTGTGCTCGCGGAACAACTGGAAAGCCCCACCAGCGAGGAAATCCTCCGTCTGGAAAGCGATGCCGACCTGATCAAGGTGGTGACCATCCACAAGTCCAAGGGCCTGGAGTACCCGCTGGTGTTGCTGCCCTTCATCTGCACCTGGCGCGAGCTCGACGGCAAGAGCACCACGCCGCCGAGCTTCCAGTCCGGCCAGACGCGGGTGGTCGAGCTGTCGCGCGACAAGGAGCAGGCCAAGGCCGCTTTCCAGCAGGCCAACGACGAGCGCCTGAGCGAAGACATGCGCCTGCTCTACGTGGCATTGACCCGGGCGCGCCATGCCGTGTGGCTGGGCGTGGCGCCGCTGGTGATGAGCAACAGCAAGAGCCCCGAACTGCACAAGGGCGCGATGGGCTACCTGCTGGGCGGTGGTGAGGCCTTGAGCGTGGCTGAGCTGGGCGAGCGCCTGGGCGAACTGCGCGACGGCGAGCCCGGCATCGTCCTCGAAGCCGCGCCCGAGGCTGACCCGCAGGTATACGTGGCCACGTGCTCCGGCGACCTTGGCGCCGCCCGCGAGCCGCGCCGCCGCGTGGCGGAGAAATGGTGGATCGCCAGCTACTCCGCGCTGGCCGCCCTGGCTGGCGACGACAATGTCGAATCCATCGCCCCCGCGCCGGCGGCGGACGAGCCGACCAGCGCCGGCGAAGACCTGCTGCGCGAAGGCGGCATGGAGGAAGCGCGCGAGGCCGATGTGCTGCCGGCGCCGTTCAGCCTGCACGCCTTCCCCCGTGGCGCGAACCCCGGCAGCTTCCTTCACGGCCTGCTGGAGTGGGCCGCCGACGAAGGTTTCGGCAGTTGCGACGCGCAGAGCCTGCGCGACCAGTTGGCGCGGCGCTGCAAGGTGCGCGGCTGGGAAAGCTGGATCGAGCCGCTGCACGGCTGGCTGCTGCAACTGCTGCACACCGAATTCCGCCTGCCCGATGCCGCGCCGGTCAGCCTCGCCACGCTATCCAGCTACCAGAAGGAAATGGAGTTCTGGTTCGCCACGCACCGGGTCGACAGCCAGCGCCTCGACCGCATCGTTACCCGCCACACCCTCGGTGGTGTGGCGCGGCCGGCACTGCAGGCGAATCATCTCAACGGCATGCTCAAGGGTTTCATCGACCTGGTGTTCGAACACCAGGGGCGCTACTACGTGGCCGACTACAAGTCCAACTGGCTCGGCGCCGACGACGACGCCTACACCGCGCCGGCCCTGCGCGAGGCCCTGCTGGAGCACCGCTACGACCTGCAGTACGCGCTGTACCTGTTCGCGTTGCACCGGCTGTTGCAGGCGCGGCTGCCCGGCTACGACTACGAACGCCACGTCGGCGGCGCCATGTACCTGTTCCTGCGCGGTAGCCAGTCGGCCACCCAGGGGATGTACCTGGAGCGGCCGCCGAAGGCGCTGATGGATGAACTGGACCGGTTGTTCCGTGCCGTCGACGAGGAGATTCCGGCATGAATGCGCCGCCCACCGACGCCTCCCAGATGCTCGACCTGCTTGGCCGCTGGGCCGAACGTGGCTGGCTGCGCGAACTGGACCGCGCCTTCGCCGTCTTCCTGGTGGAACGCGCGGCGGATGCGCATCCGCTGCTGGTTCTTGCAGCCGCGCTGGCCAGCCACCAGCTAGGCCGCGGCCATGTCTGCCTCGACCTCGAAGCCACCCTGGCCGACAGCCGTTTCGCACTGTCGCTGCCGCCAGAGGGCGACACCGCCAAGGACGCTCCCGAGCTGCCCGGTGTGCTGCTCGACGGTATGCAACTGGCAGCCTGGCAGGCTGCGCTGAACGACCCCCGGCTGGTCGGCGAAGGCGCCGGCGACACCCCGCTGGTACGGGTCGGCAAGCGCCTGTACCTGCGCCGCTACTGGCAGTACGAATGCGAAGTGCGCGCCGGCATCGATCAGCGCCTGCGCCAGGGCGAAGCGTTGCGAGCCTCACTGCCTGTCGCGCAGTTGCGCCAGGCGCTGGATGCGCTCTTCCCGAAACGGGCCGATGCTCCGGCCGACTGGCAGAAGCTCGCCTGCGCGCTGGTCGCCGGCAACGCCTTCGGCATCGTCACCGGCGGCCCCGGCACCGGCAAGACCACCACCGTGGTCAAGCTGCTGGCGCTGTTGCAGAGCCTGGCGCTGGGGGAGGGCGGCCGACCGCTGCGCATCCGCCTGGCCGCGCCCACCGGCAAGGCGGCGGCGCGCCTCAATGAATCGATTTCCGGCGCGGTGCAAGGGCTGAAACTGGACGCGCTGCCCGATGGCGAAGCGGCCCGGGCGGCGATTCCCACCGACGTCACCACGCTGCACCGCCTGCTCGGCAGCCGCCCGGACAGCCGCCAGTTCCGCCACCATGCCGGCAACCCGCTGGCGCTGGAGCTGCTGGTGGTGGACGAAGCCTCGATGGTCGACCTGGAAATGATGGCGGCATTGCTCGCCGCGCTGCCGCCCCGCGCACGGCTGATCCTGCTCGGCGACAAGGACCAGCTCGCCTCGGTGGAAGCCGGTGCGGTGCTGGGCGAGCTGTGCAGCCGCGCCCGCGACGGCCACTACCGTCCGGCCAGCCGCGATTGGCTGGAGGCCGTGACCGGCGAGCACATCGACCCGGCGCTGCTCGACGATCAGGGCAGCGACCTCGACCAGGCCGTGGCCATGTTGCGCCACAGCCACCGTTTCAGCGCCGACAGCGGCATCGGCCAGTTGGCCGAGGCGGTGAACGCAGGGGACATTGCGGCGTTGCGCAACGTCTGGAAGGCCCGTCACGAAGACCTGGCGCGCATCACCGTGGACGCCCGGGACACCCGCAGCCTGCGCGACCTGGTGGTGGATGGCGGACGCGGCGGCGACCTGTTCGGGCCGGCCGGTTATCGCCATTACCTGAGCGTGCTGGCGAGCAACCGGCCGGAGAGTGATGCCGGCCAGGCCGCGTTGGACGCCTGGGCGCGGGAAGTGCTGCAAGCCCACGGGCAATTCCAGTTGCTCTGCGCGCTGCGTCGCGGGCCCTGGGGCGTGGAAGGCTTGAACGAGCTTATCGCCGAACTGCTGCATCGTGAAGGACTGATCCCCGGTGTGCACGGCTGGTTCCTTGGCCGCCCTGTGCTGGTCACGCGCAACGACTACGGGCTGGGCCTGATGAACGGCGACATCGGCATCGCCCTGGCGCTGCCCCAGGCCGACGAAGACGGCGGTGTGCGCTGGGTGCCGCGAGTGGCGTTCCCGGCGGGCGATGGCGGCGACGAGATACGCTGGATCCTGCCCAGCCGCCTGCAAGCCGTGGAAACGGTGTTCGCCATGACCGTGCACAAATCCCAAGGCTCGGAGTTCACCCATGCGGCCCTGCTGCTGCCCGACAGCCTCAACCCCATCCTTACCCGCGAGCTGGTCTACACCGGCATCACCCGCGCCCGTAGCTGGTTCACCCTGGCCAGCGCCGGGCGTGGCTGGCACGTGCTGGAGCAGGCCACCGAGCGTCGGGTACAGCGGGCGAGCGGGTTGCTGGAGGGGTGAACGCAACGTGTGGCGATACGCTCCGACGAATGGTGCGCAAGCCGCAGCCCGCCGCGGCGCAGGCTCTGGGCCGCCACTGAGCGGCAGGCCGACGGCTGCGCCAGGCGACCTGGCGCAGTGGCCGATGAGATAGTTGCTCTCTGCATCGAAAATGTTCGAGGGCTCATGGGTTCAGGCTTGCGCCAGCGCTACCCACCAGCGCGGCCTGCGGCGGATACGAGCCTGCGCGAATCTTGTGTGCCTGCTCCCGAATTCGAACTTTTTAGATTCGTCTGATGTTCCATCCGTCGGCTTTTCGCGAGGCTGGCAATCATGAAACTCAAGCAGTTCCTCCGTCCCCAGGACTCATACTTTTCCACTCCCAAGGCTGCACGCAAGTTGTTGTGGATATTGGCCTGGGTATCGATGGTCTGCCTGGTCTGCGCGCTCAGCCTGTTCCTTGGCGCGGCGTTCAACAATGAAGTGTCGCAACTGCGCCGGCAGATGAATGCCGCCATGTTCGACGCCCAGGATTACCTCTACCAGCGCGAGTCGTTGCTGGAGCACATCAGCCGTGGCGTCACCTTCGAACAGCGCGGGCCGCTGGTGCAGTGGCGCCAGCTCAGCGCACCGGTGGCGCCCCATGAGCACATCTACGTGACGCTCGGCGATCCGGCGCGGCAGTGGAGCCTGTCGCTGTCCGGCCGCGACATGAGCGAGATGGAGCAGAAGCGCCTCAACCTGATCTACATCTCGCCGGGGGCCGAGCCGCAGGTCACGCGGCTGTACGGTTCGCCGGCACTCAACGCGGTGGTGCCGACGCAGGTGCTCGAAGCCCTGGCCGCTCCCGGAACGCAGAAGGAGGAACAACAGGTGCGTTGGCTCGCCGAGCCGTCGGACCCGCAGTCGCGCCAGTACCTGTTCACCCGCGTGGCCAGCGAGGAAGACGCCGGCTGGCTGGGCCTGGAGATGTTCGGCGCCGATATTGGCTCCGCCTTCAATGTGCCCGAGGCCGGCAGCTTCCTGTTGATGGATCGCCTGCACCGGGCCCTGCTCGGTACCTCCGTCACGCCCTTGCTGGGCCAGCAGTTCAGCGGGTTGTGGGAGCACGATACCTTCTCCTTCAGCGGCCCGGGCCTGATTCCCCAGCACCTGGCGCTGCTCAAGCACCTGGGCAGCTCCGACTGGTCGCTGATCTACTACTTCGACCTGGCCTCCCTGCTGCTTCCGCTCTGGCCCAAGCTGGCGGCCTCGCTGGTGCTGCTGATGACCGGCGCGTTCAGCGTGTGGGGCCTGAGCCGGCGTATCGACCGCCGCCTGATCATCCCCGCGCAGCGGCGCCTGGAGGCCCTGGTGGAGAGCGAGCGCTTCTCCCGCACGATGATCCAGACCGCGCCGGTCGCTCTCTGCGTGGTGCGCCGCAACGACGCCGCCGTGGTCCTGGAAAACCGCCTCGCCCAGCAATGGCTGGGAGGTGGCGAGGCGCGCCGGCAGTGGGTCTGCGGCTGGCTCGAGCGCGCCTTCGAGTGCGGTAGCGATGGCGGCTCCGACGAGATCGACACCGTCACCGGCAAGCACCTCTACCTGTGCTTCACGCCGACCCGCTACAAGGGCGCGGAAGTGCTCTGCTGCGCCTTCAGCGACATCAGTGCGCGCAAGCAGACCGAGCAGGCGCTGGCCGAAGCCAAGCGCCTGTCCGACGCCGCCAACGAAGCCAAGACACTGTTCCTTGCCACCATGAGCCATGAAATCCGCACGCCGCTGTATGGCGTGCTGGGCACCCTGGAGCTGCTTGGCCGCACAGCGCTGGACCATCAGCAGTCCGGCTACCTGCGGGCGATCCAGCGCTCGTCCGCCACGTTGCTGCAACTGATCAGCGATGTACTCGACGTCTCCAAGATCGAGGTCGGCCAACTGGGCCTGGAGCTGGTGGAGTTCTCACCCGTGGAACTGACCCTCGACGCGGTGGATTCCTACGCCGCGGCGGCCCGGGCCAAGGGGCTGCAGGTCTACGCGATCTGTGATCCGCAGATGCCCGAGCGGGTGCTGGGCGACTCTTCCCGCATCCAGCAGATACTCAACAACCTGTTGAGCAACGCAGTGAAGTTCACCGACAGCGGCCGCATCGTCATACGTGTGCGCGCCGACGTGCTGGAGGGACGCCAGTTGCTGGTGCACTGGCAGGTCACCGATACCGGCATCGGCATCCCCGCCGACATGCAGGACCACCTCTTCGACCCGTTCTTCCAGGTCACCGGCCACGCCCGCGTAGCCGGTGGCACCGGCCTCGGGCTGTCCATCTGCAAGCGCCTGGCCGACCTCATGCACGGCCAGTTGCGGGTCGTCAGCGATGTCGGCCTGGGCAGCAGCTTTTCCCTCAGCCTGCCGCTGCAGCGGGTAGACGCGCCGCCCGGCAACGAACCGCGCCTGTGTGCCTCGCTGGTTTGGGTGCATGCGCCCAGCCGCGAGCTGGCCGAGAGCCTGTGCGGCTGGATCAACCGTTGGGGCGCTCGGGCCCAGGTGGTGCAGGTGGACCAGCCGTTCGAGCAAGACACCGGCTCGGTGCTGTTGGATGTGCGTTTCAACCCGAACGAGCGTACGCCGCTGCCGGCCTGGCAAGGCTGCCGCGTTGTGGTCTCCGATGTCGGCGGCGAGCAGCCGCGCCAGCAAGACTGCGACTGGCACGTCGGCCGCTACAACCTCTCCGGCATCTACCGCGCCATCGCTCTGGCGCAGGGCTGCAACTCCGCCGACTCCGCCCGCCAGGCCGATTCCCCGAGCGATGGTGCGCTCGGCCTGCGAGTGCTGCTGGTGGAGGACAACCCGATCAACCAACTGATCCTGCGCGACCAACTGGAAACCCTCGGCTGCAGCGTGGAACTCGCCGCCGATGGCAAGCAGGCCCTGGGCCGCTGGCAGGACGGCGCGTTCGACGCGGTGCTCACCGACGTCAACATGCCCAACATGAACGGCTACGAGCTGACCCGCGCACTGCGCCAACGGGGGTGCCGGGTGCCCATCGTCGGCGCCACCGCCAACGCCATGCACGAGGAAAACGAGCGCTGCCTGGCGGCGGGCATGGACCGTTGCCTGCTCAAGCCCGTGGACCTGCGAACCCTGCGTCAGTGCCTCACCACCCTGCCCACGGAGGCACACGCATGCGGCCCCAGCGAATCCTGATCGTCGAAGACCAGCCGTTCCAGCGCGAATACCTGCTCAACCTGTTCCGCGAGCTGGGAGCGCAGGAGCTGCGCGCCGCCGAAGATGGTAGCGACGCCCTGCGTTGCCTGGAGCAAGAACGCTTCGATCTGGTGGTCAGCGACCTGATGATGCCCGGCCTGGACGGCGTGCAGTTGATCCAGCGGCTCGCCGCGCTGGAAAGCCCGCCGCTGCTGGCGATCATGAGTTCCGCCCCGCGCCAGTTGATGGGCAGCGCCTGCATGGTCGCGCGAGCCCACGGCATCGCCGTGCTGGAACAGATCGCCAAGCCCGCCCGGGCGCCGACCATCCGCCGCCTGCTCGACAAGCTCGCCACGCGCCTGGAGCGTTCCGAGCGCCGTGCCCGGCAGCCGCTGCCGGCACCAACCGGCGAGGAGCTGGAGCGCGCCCTGCGCCGGGGCGAGCTGCGTGCCTGGTTCCAGCCGAAGTCGTCGCTTATCGATGGCCGCATTGTCGCTGCCGAAGCGCTGGTGCGCTGGGAGCACCCGCAACTGGGCGTACTGCGCCCGCCGGACTTCATGGCCGAGCTCACCAGTGCCGGGCTGGACGAAACATTGCTATGGTGCATGCTGGCGCAGGCGATCGATGCCCAGGCCGAGTGGGCGCGGCAGGGCTTTCGCCTGACGGTCGCGGTGAACCTGCCCACCCACCTGCTGGACGATCGCGGGCTGCCGGATCGGCTGGCGGCATTCGTCGCCGAAGCCGGTGCGGTACCCGCGCATATCGTCTTCGAGTTGCTCGAATGCAGCCGCACTGTCTCCCCGGCCAACTACTACGCCGGCACCTGCCGCCTGCGCATGAAGGGTTTCGGGCTTGCCCAGGACGATTTCGGTCAGGGCTACAGCTCGCTGTACAACCTGGTTTCCACGCCCTTCACCGAACTGAAGATCGACCGCATGCTGGTCCACGGCTGTGTGGATGACGAAGGGCTCGCGGCCGCGCTGGAGAGTATCGTCAAGCTTGGCCGGCAACTGGGCCTGGAAGTGATCGCCGAAGGCGTGGAGCACCCGGACGAGCTGGCCCTGCTGCGGCGCCTGCGTTGCGACTGCGCGCAGGGCCACCTGATTTCGGAACCTGTGCCGCCGCCGGTCTTCACCCGCCTGCTGTGTCAGGAGAGGCCAGCCGTTGCGCATTGACACATAGCATGAAGAAGTCGAATGCCTGAACCAACCGGGCCTGCGGGTGACATCGCAGGTCGCTGAATCTCCCACCCACATCTACAGTCTGCTGGTACTTGGCGAGCAATCGCCGCCATTTTCCGCAAGACCGGACGCATTTCTGCATGAAGGAACACGACAACGGCTCGATCCGCAAGTTGGCCAGCAGCTCGCTGCGTCTCAACGTCGTGCTGCTGTGTGCCGTTTCGCTCGCCCTGATGCTGGTGGGGGCCTGCTACTGGGCGCTGGGACGGCTGGTGCAGGAGGAGCGCGACAAGGTTCACTTCCACTTCAGCCGCCTGGTGGGCGATATCCACGAGCACGAGGCGTTCCTCTACCGGATCGCCCAGCAGAGCGACGAATCAACGCAGCGCCAGGACCTCAACATAATCCCCCTGCAGCGCCGCCTGCTGGTGCGCGAAGACGGCATGGAAATCCATGAGGGCCGCGAATTCTCTTTCGCCATGCCCTTCACCCTGGCCCTGCAGGTGCGCCCTATCGACCCCCGGGACAGGCCGGGAACCTTCTCCCTTGGGGTGATGCTGGCGAACTTCTACAGCAGCTACTGGAGTGGGTCGTCCTTCCCCTCGCCGCAACTGCTGGTGCTCGATCTGCATGGGCCGACCAGCATCGCCGTCCCCTCCATCGGCAACTTCCGGGATCTGCGCCCGCTCACGCGGCGCAACTACCTGCCGATCATCGACGCGGTGCGCAAGGTCCTGGAGGCGCGCCAGCCCCAGCGCAGCGATGCGCAGGTGCACTGGGCGCAGGCGCAGCGGCATACCGCTTCTGGCGGGCTGGAACTGCTCGCCTACGTCAGCCTCGACCTGCCCGATGCGCTCTGGTGGGAGTCCGACCTCGACCGCCGTGTGGTGGCGGTGTCGTTGCTGGATCTGGATCGAATCAACGACTTCGAGCAGGTCCTGGACCGGCCCGTGTTCGATGAACTGGAACTGGTGTCGCCCAATGGGACCGTGCTGGTCAATACCCTGGGCGAGGCCACCGACTTCGAGGATGGCCTGAACATCGACGCCAGCGGCCTGGTGTTCAAGATCCGCAGCGAATTCGACGGCGGCTGGACGGCGTTCTACCGGCTCAGCTACAGCAGCTTCTTCCGCTACGCCAAGTGGCAGGTCCTGGGTGGGCTGGCGCTGCTGTTCGGTGGCCTGGCCGGAGGCTGGGTAGCCATGCGCTGGTACGCGCGGCGGGTGGTAGGCCCGGCGCGCCAGGCACACCTGGACATCGTCGAGAGCGACGCCTTCAGCCGCGCAGTGATCCAGACCGCCCCGGTCGCCCTGTGCGTGTTGCGCCGCGACAACCACCAGGTGGTGATGCAGAATCGCCTGGCCGAGCTGTGGCTGGGCGACGCCGAGGCCATCACCCGGCTCAGCCGCGACTGGGACCTTTCCGGCAATGCCGAGGAAGTCGGCAACGAGTTCGTCCTGCAGGTCGAGGAGCGCTACCTCCACGCCATCTTCGCGCTGACCCGCTACAAGGGCGAGAACGTAGTATTGTGCACTTTCAACGACATCAGCTCGCACCAGCAGGCCCAGCAGGTGCTGGCCGCCGCCAAGCACTCGGCGGATGCCGCCAGCGAAGCCAAGTCGGTATTCCTCGCCACCATGAGCCATGAAATCCGCACGCCGCTGTACGGCGTGCTGGGTACCCTGGAACTGCTCGGCCTGACCGATCTCAGCCAGCATCAGCGTGACTACCTCGATACCATCCAGCGCTCGTCCAGCACCTTGCTGCAACTGATCAGCGACATTCTCGATGTATCCAAGATCGAAGCCGGGCAGATGGCTCTGGAGGAGGTGGAGTTCAATCCGCTGGAACTGGCCGAGGACGTGGTGGCCAGCTATGCGGGCGTGGCCGAAGGCAAGGAGTTGCAACTGTATGCCTGCATTGAGGCCAATGTGCCGGGTCTGGTGCGCGGCGATGCGGTGCGCATCCGCCAGGTACTTGCCAACCTGCTCAGCAACGCCCTCAAGTTCACTGACATCGGCCGCGTGGTGCTGCGCCTGCGGGTGGTTGCCGGCGAGGGTGACGAGGTCGCTCTGCAATGGCAGGTTACCGACACTGGCATCGGCATCTCCAATGAGCAGCAGCGTCGCCTGTTCGAGCCGTTCTATCAGGTGCATGGCCGGGAGCACACCGTGAGCGGAACCGGGTTGGGACTGTCGATCTGCTCGCGGCTGAGCGAGCTGATGGGCGGCCACCTGCGCGTTGTCAGCGAAACCGGGCTGGGCAGCAGTTTCACCTTCAATCTGCCGTTGCCGGTGCTGGAGCCGCGCCAGCCGATGAGCGAGAACACGCGCCTGCGCGCGGACCTCATCTACGTGCGCGCGCCGGTCAAGGAGCTGGCGCAGAGCCTGGCCGCCTGGATCGAATGCTGGGGCGCGCCGGCGCTGGTGGTTGATACGCTGCCGCTGGAGGCGCCGCCCAACGCGGTACTGCTCGACCTGCTCGGGCGCAACGAAGTCGAACCGCTATGGCCGGCGGTACGTGTGCTCGCCCTGGCCGAACCCGGACTGCAACCGCAGGCGACATCCGTGGGCTGGACCGCCAGCCTGTACCACCTCGCAGGCATCGCCCGCGCGCTGCGCCTGGCGCAACAGGGCGGCGTCGGCGAAGCCGACCCTGTGCCGCGGCCCAAGCGGCTTGGCAAGCTCGGCCTGCGCATTCTGGTGGCCGAGGACAACCCCATCAACCAGGCTCTGCTCAAGGAACAACTGGAAGAACTGGGCTGCCGCGTCACCCTGACCAGCAATGGCCGCGAGGCGTTGCAGCGCTGGCAGCCGGGTGCCTTCGACGCGCTGCTCACCGACGTCAACATGCCGGTCATGAACGGCTACGAACTGGTGCTCGAACTGCGCCGGCAGGACGGTGGGCTGCCGATCATCGGCGTTACCGCCAATGCCCTGCGCGAAGAAGGCGAGCGCTGCATGGCGGTGGGGATGAACCTGTGGCTGGTCAAGCCCATGAGCTTGCGAACGTTGCATGATGGTCTGCGCAAGGTGTGCGGTCATCTGCTGGGCGAACTGGCGGAACCGCCGGTCGAACGCGACGAGCCTGCGGCGGAGGACGGTATCCAGGTATCGGAGAAGATGCGCGAGTTGTTCATCCGCACCATGCGCCAGGACATGCAGGGCGTGTGGCAGGCGTTGCAGGATAACGACTTGTCCACCGTGCGCCAGCAGGTGCATCGCCTGCGCGGCGCACTGGCGGTGGTGCGTGCGTATCGCCTCAGCGATGCCTGCGGTGCGGTGGAGGATGCACTCGTCGCCCAGCCGGCCGGGGCGGAACTGACGGCCGCGGTGTCGGCGCTGATGGCGCGTATCGAGTCGGCACTGGCGCGGCTCTGACGGCCAGGGGCTACGCTAGAAAGTATTGGGCTAGCTAATTCAAAGGTTGGGACTCAAGAAGGACTCATGGAAAAAGTCAGAGTGGTAGTGGCGGACGACCACCCCATCGTGCTGATGGGTGTGCGGGAAATGATCGAGCGGGACGAGAACTTCGAGGTGGTTGGCGAAGCCCACAGTTCCAGTGAGTTGGTGGCTCTGTACCGCGAGCTGCGGCCGGCCATCGCCATCACCGACTTCAACATGCCCGGCGACCAGACCTATGGCGACGGCCTCAAGCTGATCGAGTACCTGCTGCGCAACTTCCCCGACACGCGCATCCTCATTCTCACCATGCTTTCCACACCGCTGATTCTCTCCAGCCTGTACGACCTGGGAGTGTCGGGGGTGATCCTGAAGAACGGCGACCTCAATGAAATCCTGGTGGCGCTCAAGGCGCTGGCCCAGGGCCGCGTGTACCGTGGGCCAGGCATGCAGTCGGCGAACAGCGTGCTGGCCAGCAAGGATGACGTGGACGGACGCATCGCCAGCCTCTCGGCGAAGGAGTACGAGGTGCTGCGCCATTTCGTTTCCGGCATGAGCGTGCGGGACATCGCCCTGTTGCTCAATCGCAGTGTGAAGACCGTCAGCGCGCAGAAGGTTTCCGCCATGCGCAAGCTCGATGTCGATACCGACCAGGCGCTGCTGACCTTCTGCGTAAAGGCCAATCTGTTCCAGTGAGGCCGGGCGGATAACGCCGCTGCGTTACCCGCCGTTGCGCGGAGCGGATCAGCCGTGCGGCATACGCTTGAGGTGCTGCTGCAGGCGGGTGAGAAAGCCGATTTCGCATGCACCTGCTAGCGCAATCGCGCCACTCCTTCGGGCTGTCAAACCCGGCCACGGATTTGGCCGTGACGGGCGCAGCATAGGAGCAGCCTCAGGGACGGGCAAGGGACAGGGTGCGCGTGCTGTCTGTATCGGCAGTGTCTGACAGCAATCGAGGGTAATGCGACGTCAGCGTAGCGTGCTCTCGCCCGCCTGGGCGTTGCCGCCATCGTCGATCCACTGGTAGTGAATCAGGGTTTTGCCCTCGGGCACCGGCTGCGCAAAGGTGAGTGTGCGCCGGGCGAAGGGCTCCAGCAGCTCGCCCTGCACGATGGTGTGCCGCTGGCCTTGGGGCACGTCGACGCTGGCGAGGGTGATGAAATACGGGGTGGGGTTTTCCACCCGCAACTCGCCGGCCACACTGCTGAAGCGCAGGCGGGCGGGCGCACCCTCGGCGTCTGCCTGCAGCGCGGCGGGGCGGTAGATGACCTTCATCTGGGTACGCAGGGTCACGGTCAGCCGCGACTGGCCTTCGGCAAGCGGTTCGCGGGACTTGGGCGGGATTTCGTAGAGGTTGAGCCAATACAGCGATTCGCGGTCCTTCGGCAGCGCCTGCCCGGTGTAGAGCAGGCGCAGGCTGCGTTGCTGTTCGGGGTTCAGGCGGAATACCGGCGGCAGCGGCATGATCGGTGCCTGGGCGGTTTCCGGCGCGGTGTCGAGATTGCCGTCGTCGATCCAGGTCTGCACGATCACCGGGTAGGCGTTCTGGTTGACCAGCAGCAGCGAGGCCTCGCGCTGGCCTTCGTTGAAGATCACCCGGGTACGCTCTGCGGTCACGCCGGCCTGGGCGTCCAGTGCGGCCAGCAGGCACAGGCCCAGCAGCAGGCCGCGCTGGCGCTCACTGGACACGGATCACCACTTGCGCGGTGGCTTCCACCTTGCCGGGAGTGACGGTGGGCATGGTGCCTACGGTGAGCTTTTCCAGGCGCGCGCGGAAGGTTTCGCTGTATTGGGAGATGCCGCCGTTGTTGCCGGTCTGGTTGGAGGCCGCGCCGATCACCGGGTACCAGCCGCGTGCCTCGGCGTTGCTGCCGTTGGCGGAGTCTTCGTTGGCCAGCAGGTTCATCACGCTGCCGTTGCGCAGCAGGCGGATGCCCACGCCCTGCGCCATGCCGGGCTGCCCGTAGCGGTCGGAAACCAGGTAGGACAGGCCACCGCTGGCGTTGACCAGCCCCAGGCCCGAGTAGGCCGCCAAGGCCCCGGCGGAGACCTTGATGCCTAGCGCGGTGCCGCTGGTGCCGGTCTGGCTGGTGCTGGGGGTGGTGCTGCTGAGTACGCCGCTCTGGCACTTGAAGTCCACCTGGAACGGCATTTCGCGCGAGCCGCCGGCGTTGACTTCGCCGATGGAGATCGACGGGAACACCACGTGCGGGGTGACGTTGGTGACGGCGCAGGTGGGGTAGCGCTTGAGCGTGACGTCGTTGTACAGGCCGATCGCGCCCGGCCAGTTGCTGTACCAGCCGGACCAGTTGCCGTAGTGGGTTTCGCCGACCCTGGGGTAGCTCAGCCCCGGCCCCTTGATGGCGATATAGCCGGCTGGCTGGGTACGGCCATATATCTGCGATTTGGTATTCGGTGAATAGCCCTGGGTGGACTCCAGCGGCGCACTGAAAAGTTCGGCGCGCACGGCGCTCAGGTTCTTCGCCTTGACCAACTGGAAGCCGCGCGAGTCGATGTCCAGCCCGGTGAGCTGCCGCTCGCGCCAGACGTCGGTGAAGTACTGGCCGGTTTCCACGTGGGTGAGGCGCAGCAGGACGTTGGGCCAGGCGGTGCGGTAGGCCGCGGTGAGGCCGATGGAGATGCCGACGCTGTCGCCACCCTGGTACCAGCCGCTATAGAGGTCGTCGCCGTTGGTGGAGAACATCTCGTACACCGCGTCTTCGGCGGCGCAGCGGAAGAATACCCGTTCCGGGTCGTAGCCGGCGGTGGCGCCGTACTGGGTGATTGGCGCTACCGAGGCGGCGAGGAGAGTCGGGTAGGGCTGGAAGCTGGGGTCGCTGACGTTGATCACGCTGGGCAGCCCCAGCTTGCCGTTGCAGGTATCGCAGGCGCCGCCCCAGCTCCCCGCCGTGCCTTCGCCCGGGCGTATCTGTGTGGTGGAGGTGGTGTTGGCGCTGCCCACCGAAGTGACTTTGTAGCAAGTGGCCCAGGCGCCGGGCGCCAGTAGCGCGGCGACCAGGGGAAGCAGCCGGAATGCGGAAGTCATGATGCCTCCTTGGTGGGGGCGCAGGTACCTTGCAGGCGGATCAGCACTTGCTTGAGGTCCGTACCTTTCAGGTCGTAGGGCAGCAGGCAGGCATCTTCGGCGCGCTCACCCCATTGCACGCGCAATTGGCCCTTGTCGCCGTCGGCGCGGGCATAGACCTGCCCGCCCTGGCCGACCATGCCGATGTTCGCGCCGTGGCTATCGAGCACGTCGGCGCCCAGCGGCAAGGGTGAACCATCCGGCATCTGCGCCTGGATCAGCAGCGGGTGGCCGGTCAGGGTCTTGAACTCGACGCGGACGGTGGCGCCGGCATAGGGCGCGATCTTGCGTTCGGTCTCGACCAGTTCGGCGTCGTCGTCGATGCCTTGTGGGTCGAGGCTGATGGGGTTGTAGCGGTAGGGTGAGAGCGACGGCACCACGGCGTAGCCGCGGCTATCCACTTTCGCTCCCTGGCCGCCGCGCACGCCCGCGCCGCTGGCGCCCTTGGCCTCGATGAGGGCGAAGGTGTCGCCGACGTAGGGGCCGAGGGTCAGCCCGCCGCTGTGCAGCACGGCGGCTCCGCGCAGGCCGCCGTTGACCTGGCGGTAACTGGAGCTTTCGGCGTAGCCGGCGTTGAAGGTGGCAATGGAGGTCTGCTTCTGCAGGTTGCCGTTCCAGTCGCTGCCCTGGCCGTCGCTGTCGTGCCCGGCGGAGATGGCGTAGCTCAGGCTGCGGTCGGCGCCCAGGGTGCCGTTGAGGCCGGTCTGGTAGTTGCTGCCACGGCTGTCGCCGGAGCGCCGCGTGGCGCTGGTGCTGAGGTTGGGCGCGCTGCTGGAGGAGCCCAGCGGCATGGAGAGGCTCAGGGTGAGGGTGTTATTGCGGGTGCTGCCGTGCTGCATGTTGTAGTCCGGCGGCATCGATGGGTCGTAATCGTTGACGATGTCGCGGTACCAGACGGTCTGCTGGCGCGAGTAGGCGAGGTTGTAGCTGAGCTGCCGCCAGACGTTGGAGTAGCCGAACTGCAGTTGCGAGTCGCGGCTCTTGCCGTCGTAGTAGTCGCTGGTGGAACCGGACAGGTAGAGGTTGCCGTAGCCGCCCAGGCCCTGGTTGACCAGCAGGGTGAACTGGTTGCGCTGCTTGTAGCTGCTGGAGTCCCAGGTGTCGTGGTGGTCTGCCGCATCCCGCGAGGCGAGCGCGTCGCTGAGGTCGCGGTAGCCTTCGGTGGAGTAGCGGTATCCGGCCAGGGTGAGGGTGGTGCTGGTGGGCTGGAAGGTCCGGCTGTAGTTCAGGCCGACGCGCCAGCCCTGCTTGCGCTGACCGTTCTCGACGATGGCGTTGGAATAGGTGGTGTTGAGGCCGAACGCGCCGTACGGAGTGGCGAGCACGCCGCCGCCGAGGACGGCGAGGTAGTCCTCGGCAACGCGGGTGCCGAGGTTGGCGGTAAGGGCGTTGGTGAGGCCGCGCTGGTAGGTGAGGTCGCTGAACAGGTCGTTGCCGTCGCCGTACTGCCGCGCCTGGCCGAGGGTGGCGCTGTAGCGCGAGAGGCCGGGACGCATGGATTCGGGGACGGCGGAGAAGGGCACGGTGAAGCGCGAGACACTGCCGTCGGCTTCGATCACTTGTACGTCCAGGTCGCCGTCGTACGCGGTGCCGTAGAGGTCGTCGATGACGAACGGGCCGGGGGCGACGTTGGTTTCCTGGATCTTGCGGCCGTTCTGGCTGATCACTACTCGCGCGTTGCCGTTGGCCGTGCCGCGCACCTGCGGTGCGTACTGGCGCTGCGAGTCGGGCAGCATGCGGTCGTCGGTGGCCAGGCGTGCGCCGCGATAGCCCATGCTGCCGAACAGGTTGCCTTCGGTGTAGCTGTCGCCCAGGGTCAGCTCGCTGCGCAGGCTGGGCACGGCGCGCTGGGCGTAGGTGCGGATGCTGTTCCAGTCGGTGCGGGTCTGGCCGTCGTAGCTGGAGTAGGTGTAGTTGGACTGGTGGCGCAGGCGCCACAAGCCGAGGTTGATGCCGCCGTTGAGGCCGAGGTAGCCGTAGTCGGAGTTGCCGCTGCCCGCGCTGTCGAAGGTGGAACGGTACAGGTTGGCGTCGTAGTTGACGAACGCCATGCTGCTGCCGGCGTCCCATTCGTCCGGGTTGACGTAGCCGCGCGGCTTGATGTCCAGAAGGGCCTGCGGGACGGAAAGGTCCAGGCGCAGGCGGGCGGTGTCGAGGTTGAAGGTGGAACCGGGCAGGCGCTCGCTCAGGCCGTGGCAGCCGCCCTGGTCGTCGCGGCCAGCCTTGGGGTCAGGATGGACCCCCAGGCTTTGGCGCAGGAAGCGTTCGCTGAAGCAGGGTTCCACGCCCTCGCCGCGGGCGCGGAATTCCACTTCCGCGCGGCTGGCGTACTTGCCGTTGAGGTAGAGGTCGACGTGGTAGGTACCGGGGTCGATCTGGTTGGCGCGGTTGAAGCGCTCCAGGTTGCCGCCGGCCAGCCCGGAGCCCATCAGCAGGCTGTCGTCGAAACGATAATCCGCATCCCCGTTCGCCACCCCCGCCACCGCCAGAGCCAGGCTGCCGAGGGCGATCGGGACGATGGGGTTGCGCAAGAGTTCAGCGCGGCAGGTCATGACGAACGTCCACTCGCGCTCCATAGTCGTTGATCAACAGGGCGTGCAGGCGGGGTGTGCCGACCGGCAGCGCGGCGGGTTTTTCCGCGGTCCATTCCGCGGTGCTGTGTGGAGGCACGATGCTGGTCCGCAGTGTCCATTGGCGTTCGCCGACGCTGAGCGTTGCGCTGCCGAACGAGGCATGGAAACCGGTGGGGTTCTCTACCCGTACGCGCCAGCCGCCAGCGCTCTGCACCAGGCTGAAGTTCAGTTTTTCGGGCAACTGTTCCGGGCTGCCAGGGATGCCGGCCGGGCGGTAGAACAGCTTCAGGCGGTTGCGCAGCATCACCAGCATTTGGTTGCGGTCGGCCTTCGCTACGTTGCGGGGCGGTATCTGCAGCACGTTGAGGTAGAACAGCGATTCGCGGTCCTGCGGCAGGCCCGAACCGGTGAAGAGAATGCGCAGGGTCTGGCCGCTGCCGGGGGCCATGCGCGAGACGGCTGGGTTGATCAGGAATGGAGCCTTGGCGGTGTCCGGCGTAGAGGCTGGATCGCCGACATCTATCCACGCCTGTACCACGTTGGGGAAGGCGTCCTGGTTGGTCATCTGTACGGTTTTTTCCCGTGCGTCACCGGGATAGATCACCCGGGTGCCGGTGATCACCACGCTGGCCTGGGCCAGCATCGCGGCGGAGGAGGCCAACAGCAGGGCGAGCGCAAGCGTCACCGCGCGAAGCGGGTGCAGTGGGTGGGTGTTCATCCGGTTCACCTTGAGGGTCGACCGCTGCGGGGCGTGGCGTCTCGCAGCGGTACGGCACGATGGTTGCGGCACCGCGAGGGTGCCGCTGGATCACTCGTAACGCAGGGTGTAGGTCACCGAGCCGAGCACCGGGCCGGCGGTGACGGTGGCGGCTTCGGCCACGTACTGCACGGCATAGTCGTAGGTGGTGCTGCTCTGACCATCGGCGAGGACGATGTCGCCAGCCTCGACCGCTGCACCGCCCGCCAGGTTGACGGCGGCGCCACCCGGGGCCTCGAGCAGTTGCAGGGCCACGCCCGTGGCACCGCTGGCGGCGGTGTTGGTCAGGTTGCCGGCGCTGGTGGCGTTGGTCGCCTGGAACAGGGTGGTGAAATGCTCGGTGGTGCCGGACGGTGCGACGCAGCCGGTCAGTTGCATGGTGAAGGTGGTTTCACCGGCGACCGATCCGAGACCGGTGAAGGCGCTAGTCGGCACGCTATCGAGGATAACGGTCGGGTCGGTGTTGCCGTTCACGACTGCCGAACAGGTCTGGTCGGTCACTTCGCCGTTGAAGGTGATGGTGTTGCTGGCAGATGCAATTCCCGGCACAGCGATGATTGCTGCGACAGCCAGGGCGGTTGCGCGAAGTTTCATTGTCATTGCTCCTAGGTCAGGGTGTTTTTCCCCATGCACATCGTGTGGTTTTTGCGCACCTCGCGTATCTGAGACGAATCTGAAAGAAGGACCAGGGCCGTCACTGCCTTTGTCGTGGAGCTCGCGCGTGGCGGGCGCTACAGCCTGCAAAAAAAATTTCCGGCGGTTTGTCGATCCGGGCCATCGCACTTCGACTAATGGGGGTACGAGGTCGCCAAGCCGGGAGCCGAGCATGAAATACCTCTGCCTGATCTACGTCGACGACGCGCGCATCGCCAGCTTGCCGGCCCCGGTTTTCCGCCAGGTGATCGATGAGTGCCGCTGCAATGAACAGCGCTTGCGCGAGAACGGCCGGTTACTGGCATCGCAGGCCCTGGAACCGGTGGCCACAGCCACTACGCTGCGTCATGTCGATGGCTCACTGGCGATCACTGACGGGCCGTTCGCCGAGACCAAGGAGCACCTGGGCGGCTTCGTGCTGCTGGAGGCGCGCGATCTCAACGAGGCGTTGCAGATCGCCGGGCGGATTCCCTCGGGACGGCTGGGTTGCATCGAGGTTCGCGCGGTCCGCGACTGGGACCGTTACTTCGCCGGGCAATAGTCCAGGCGACAACATCAGGAGGATGTCATGTTGAAGTGGATTGCATTGGTCGTGGCGGTGCTGGTGGTTGTGGTGCTGGTTCTGGCGGCCAGCCGCCCGGACAGTTTCCGGGTGCAGCGCACGGTGCGCATCCAGGCGCCACCGGAGAAGGTCCACGCGTACATCGAGGACTTCCACCTGTGGCCGCAGTGGTCGCCCTTCGAGAAGCTCGACCCGGGTATGAAACGCACTTTCTCCGGCGCCGCCAAGGGCCAGGGCGCGGTGTACGCCTGGGCCGGCAACAGCAAGGCCGGGGAAGGGCGCATGGAGATCGTCGAGACCACGCCGGCGACGCGGCTGGTCATCGCGCTGGACTTCCTCAAGCCGTTCAAGGCCAGCAACACCGCCGAGTTCACGCTGCTGCCCAGCGACGGTGGCACGGAGGTGACCTGGGCGATGTACGGCCCTTCGCCTTTCGTGACGAAGATCATCCATCTGTTCTTCAGCATGGACGGCATGGTCGGCAAGGACTCCGAGGCGGGCCTGGCCAACCTCAAGCGGCTCAGCGAACAGGGCTGAGTGTTTTTCCGGCGACTTTCGAGGAGCTCTGCCATGTGTCCCTTGTGCATTTCCACCCTGGCGCTGGCGGTGACCGGCGCTATTTCCGCCGGCGGCGCCAGCGCGTTCGCCATCACCCGGTTGCGCGGCCTGCGCCGCGCGCGTGCCAACCTGCCTACGGGGTGTCCCCAGGAGCGTGCAGCATGAATCTTGCCAACCAGGCTTTCCCCCGCGTGGTTTCCCGTGATGAATGGCTGCAGGCGCGCAAGCGTCTGCTGGAGCAGGAGAAGGCCGCCACCCAGGCGCGCGATGCGCTGAGCGCGGTACGCCGCGCACTGCCGGTGGTGCGCATCGACAAGGACTACCGCTTCGAAGGTCCGCGAGGCCCGCTGCGCCTGGTGGACCTGTTCGAGGGGCGGCCGCAACTGATCGTCTATCACTTCATGTTCCACCGCGACACGGCGCTGGGCTGCGAGGGCTGCTCGTTCCTGATCGACAACCTGGGCCGCCTGGAACACCTGCATGCGCGCGGGACTACGCTGGCGATGGTGTCCCGCGCGCCGCTGGATGAGATCGCGCCGTTCCGTGAGCGCATGGGCTGGAGCCTGCCGTGGTATTCGTCGTTCGGTAGCGATTTCAACTACGACTTCCATGTGACCATCGACGAGAAGGTCGCACCGGTGGAGTACAACTACCGCGACAAGGCGGAGCTGGAACGCCTGGGGCAGGGCTACCACGTGCAGGGCGAGCAGCCGGGCATGAGTGTGTTCCTGCGCGACGGCGATACGGTATTCCACAGCTACTCGACCTTCGGGCGCGGGCTTGAGGCGCCGCTGTTCACCTACCATCTGCTCGACCTCACGCCCTTGGGGCGTGGCGAGGGCTGGGGCGGCATGCCGGACTACGAAGGCAAGGGCATGAACTGGACGCGCTTCCACGACGAGTACGAGGAGCCTGCCAGGCCGCACGGTTGCTGTGCGTCGTAACGCAAGAGGAGGAAATTGCCATGACTTCCGCCGACGACACCGAACTGCACGCGCTGCTCGATAGCTGGCTGAGCGCCGTGCTCGCCGCCGATGTGGCGGCCATCACCAGCCACTACAGCCGCGACATACTCGCCTTCGATGCGGTGAAGCAGTTGCAGTTCAAGGGCGTGGAGGCCTACGGCAGGCATTGGGAGGAGTGCATGCGGATGTGTACCGAACATACGTTCGAGATACACGAGCTGAGCTTCGAGGCCGGCAGCGATATCGCATTCGGCCATTACCTGGCTTACTGCGGCGGCACCGACGAGAAGGGCCAGCGCAACGCCTCATGGGCGCGCGTGACGGTCTGTCTGCGCCGGGAAGAGGGGCAGTGGAAGATCGCCCATGAGCATTTCTCCATTCCCTTCGACCCGGCGACGGGGCAATTGCTGTTCGATGCCAGGCCCTGAGGCGCCTGCTGTGCGAATCATCCGCCCGGCCTTTGCGCTACGGGGCGGTGGCGTTGCGTCCGGGCTTTGCGGGCGGGGGAAACACGCTGCAACGATCTGCTGCCGGCGCACATTCGTCCGCCCGCTTCCCGCGGCGTGGAAAAGCGGAGCAGGATAGGGGCTTCCCTCAGCCGCCACGGACTACCGGCCAGCATGCACGACTATGCTCCCCAGGCTCTGCGCGATGTGGTCGACGATGTGTACCGGCGCGAGTCGCGCCGCGTGCTCGCCACGTTGATTCGCCTGCTGGGCGATTTCGATCTGGCCGAGGAGGCGCTGCACGAGGCGTTCGTCGCCGCGGTGGAGCAGTGGCGGCGCGATGGAGTGCCGGCCAATCCGCGCGCCTGGCTGGTGTCGGCCGGGCGCTTCAAGGCGATCGACGGCCTGCGCCGGCGTTCGCGTTTCGATGCGTCGCTGTTGCAGATCGCCGAGCAACTGGAGATCGATACGCAGTCGGTGGAGGAACAGGCCGACGCGAGCGTCGAGGACGACCGCCTGCGGCTGATCTTCACCTGCTGCCATCCGGCCTTGTCCGCGGATGCGCAGGTGCCGCTGACCCTGCGGGAAGTCTGCGACCTGAAGACCGAGGAAATCGCCCGCGCGTACCTGGTGACGCCCTCGACCATCGCCCAGCGCATCGTCCGCGCCAAGGCGAAGATCCGCGACGCGAAGATTCCCTATCAAGTGCCGGAGGCCGCCGAGTTGCCCAGCCGCCTGGCCAGCGTGCTGCGGGTGATCTACCTGGTGTTCAACGAGGGCTACTCGGCTTCCGCCGGCGACTCGCTGACCCGCACCGATCTGTCGGCCGAGGCGATCCGCCTTGGCCGGCAGTTGCTCGAACTGCTGCCTGAAGCGGAGGTGATGGGGCTGCTGGCGCTGATGCTGTTGCATGAGTCGCGGCGCGAAGCGCGCACTGGCGAGGACGGCCAGTTGGTTCTGCTGGAGCACCAGGACCGCCGCCGCTGGGACGGGGCGCAGATCGACGAGGGCCGCCGGTTGATCGAGGCCGCGCTGGCGACCCGGCGGGTAGGCCCGTACACGCTGCAGGCGGCGATCTCGGCGGTGCATGCGGTGGCGCCGGATATCGCCGGCACCGACTGGGCGGAGATCGTTGGCCTCTACGATATGCTGCTGGGCATCCAGCCGTCGCCGGTGATCGAGTTGAACCGCGCGGTGGCGCTGGCCATGCGCGACGGACCTGCGGCGGGGCTTGAGCAGGTAGATGCGATTCTGGCCCGTGGCGAGTTGCAGGATTACCACCTGGCCCACGCGGCCCGCGCCGACCTGTGCCGGCGACTTTCGCGTCGCGAGGATGCGCGCGCCGCCTATGTCCGAGCGCTGAACCTGGTGCGCCAGGAGCCGGAGCGGCGTTTTCTCGAACAGCGCCTGCGCGAACTGGACGAGTGATCCACCCGCCATTCGACAATGTGCCAGAGGCGGCTCTGCCATCATCGCCGGCCACGCGTCCAGGCCGCATCCCGCGGGCCCTCCGGCCTTCCGCCGTGAAGTGGGCCAACTGGCCGGACGGCGATTCAATCCACGGCTACGCTGAATCATGGGGACTACCCACGTCGGCCCGGCTTGCGGCGACGAGGTGCGCGCAGGAGCCGTTCGCTGGAGGGGAGAGCGGCATTTCGCTGCGTTGGCCGAGGGTGCCGGGGTAGCCCGACCGACCACCAGATCACATTGATGCAGCCCGACCCTTGGGGGGATGGGCGGACCCGGTGTGCCCGGTAGCGGGAGCATTACAGTGGGCCCGGCGGCGTTGACGCCGGAATAAGAGGTTCTGAACAAATGGCCGTTCTGGAGAAAGACCATGCTTGATTACATTGCCCTGGGCATTTTGTGCTTTGCGGCGGTGGTGCTGTTCTACGGCATCATCGTGCTGCACGACATTCCCTACGAGATCGCGGTGCACCGCAATCACCCCCATCAGGACGCGATCCACGCCGCCGGCTGGGTCAGTCTGTTCACCCTGCACGCCTTGTGGCCGTTCCTCTGGATCTGGGCGATGCTCTACCGCGAGGACCGCGGCTGGGGTTTTGGTGCCGGAGGTGCGCCCAAGGAACACGTGCGGCACCTGGAGGCTCAGGTCAGTGAGCTTCAGGCGCGCCTGGCGGCCATCGAGGCAGCGTTGCCCGCACGGCAGCAGGGCGCCTCGGCGGAAGGGGAGAGCTGATCATGGATCTGTTGCTCATTCTTACCTACTCCGCTTTCTGCATCGCGATCTTCAAGATATTCCGCATCCCGCTGAACAAGTGGACGGTGCCGACCGCCGTGCTGGGCGGGGTGGTGCTGATCGGTGCGCTGATCTTCGCGATGAACTACAACCACCCCTACAGCGAAGTGGCGCGCACCTACTTCGTTTCCACCCCGGTCGTTCCAGTGGTGTCTGGCGATGTGATCGATGTGCCGGTGAAGGGCAACCAGATGTTGAGCAAGGGTGACGTACTGTTCCAGATCGATCCCGCGCCCTTCCAGGACCGGGTGAAGTCGTTGCAGGCGCAGATCGTCTCCGCGCGGGCCGACCTTGGCCGCGCCAGCGAGTTGTATAACCGCAACGTCGGCAACCGCCGCGATGTCGATGTGCTCAACGCTCGTGTCAGCGATCTCTCGGCGCAACTCTCCACTGCCCAGTACAACCTCGACCACACCACGGTACGGGCGCCGACGCGCGGCTACGTCACCCACGTGTCGCTGCGTCCGGGCATGCGCGTGAGTAAGCTGCCGCTCAAGCCGCCGATGGTGTTCATCCCCGACGAGGGCCACTACTTCGTGGCCTGGATGCGGCAGAACAGCCAGTTGCGCCTGGCTGTGGGCGACGAGGCGGAAGTGGCGTTCGACGGTCTGCCGGGGCAGGTCTTCAGCGGCAAGGTCAAGCAGGTCATCGCGGTGATCGGCGAGGGCCAGGTGCAGCCGTCCAGCACGCTGATCAGCTACAGCACGTCATCGCCGCCCGGGCGGGTGCCGGTGATGATCGAGATCACCGATCCGGCGTACGAGCAGTACAAGAGCCTGATGCCCGGCGGTTCCTATGGCCAGGCGGCGATCTACACCGAACACTTCCATCACGTGGCGATCATGCGCAAGATTCTCCTGCGCATGGCGGCCTGGATGAACTACATCTTCCCGTTCCATTGACGGCCTTGGCCGCCATGCGCCTGTCGCAGCGGCGGCCTATCCTCGGGCGGTTTCGGCCGCCCGGGAGGGGTGCGCCTTTGGCTGGGAGGCCGCTCCAGCGCAGGTCTTGGCCCAGCCGGAGCGAAGCGTCCGCCGCCACCCGCGTGGGTCCGTGCGGCCTGTTCCCGATCTTCCCGCGCCTGGCTGGCCTCGTTCGGTGGTGTGGCGCTGGGTATGCCGCTACAGGCTGCTCACCAGGTGGCCGCCGTCCACTGCCAGTACCGCGCCGGTCATGAAGGCGCCGGCATCGCTGGCCAGCAGCAGGAACGGGCCTTCCAGTTCGCTCAACCGGCCCAGGCGGCGCATCGGCACGGTGTCGCGAATGTACGCGTGGCCCTTCTCGCTGTCGAAGTAGGCGTCGTTCATCTCGGTCTTGAAGTAGCCCGGTGCGATGGCGTTGACTCGTACCTGGTAGCGCGCCAGTTCCAGCGCGAGGGACTTGCTCAGTTGTACTACGCCGGCCTTGGCCGCGCAGTAGTGGCTGTAGCCGCTGCCCACGCGCAGGCCGAGGATCGAGGCGATATTGACGATACTGCCGCCGCGTCTGGCCTTGGCCAGCCGCTGCGCCGCGCACTGGGCGACGCGCCAGACGCCGTCCAGGTTGGTGGAGAGCATGGCGCGCCAGTCGTCTTCGCTGACATCCAGGGCGCGCTGGCCGTTGCCGATGCCGGCATTGTTGAGCACCACGTCCACCACGCCGAATTGCGCCTCGGCGCTGTCGAAGGCGGCTTCGACGCTGGCGCGGTCGGTCACATCCAGCGCCACTGCGAGAGCTTCGCCACCATCGCCGCGGATGGCCTCGGCCAGTTGCGCCAGCCGCTCGGTGCGCCGCGCCGCCAGCACCACGCGGGCACCAGCGGTGGCGGCCACGCGCGCCAGGTGCGCGCCGATGCCGCTGGAGGCCCCGGTGACCAGTACGGTCTTGCCGGCGAGGGAGAAGAGGTCGTTGCTCATGGCTGCACCTTGTTCGTCAGAGTGAAATCGCTGGCCGCCAAGGGTAGCCCGAGATGCTCTCAAGAGCGCGCAGGGCGCGCCATTCGCGTGGCTGATGACGTTGGCGGCATGGGTATCGCCCAGGCTTCGCTGCTGCCTGCGGCTACGCGCGCTCACGACCGGGGAGCCCGACGCGATGCCCATCGATGAGTAGGTCATGAGCGCAATCGTGCGCATGGCGCGCTGCTGCAGTTTGTCATCGAGCACCAAACGAAAAGCCCGGCGCAAGGCCGGGCTTTTCATGACGCGGGAAGCGGATCAGGCAGCGAGTGCGCGGGCCTGCTTCTTCTTCACCTGTGCGCGGCAGGCATCGCCGAACGCCTTGAAGATCTTCACCGAGTCGGGGTTCTTCGCGGCTTGCCACTCCGGGTGCCATTGCACCGCGAAGAGGAAGGGCGACAGGGAGGGAGCGTGGATCGCTTCCACCAGGCCGTCCTCGGCGTGGGCGATGGCTTCGATGCCCTTGCCCAGGTTCTTCAGGCCCTGGCCATGCAGCGAGTTGACGCGGATCTCGTCACCCAGCAGCTGCTGCAGCCAGCTGCCCTGGACCGGGCGAACGCCGTGGACCGGGCTGTACTGCACGTCGACCGGGTCATCGGGATTCTCGCGATGGTCATTGAAGCCAGGCTCGGCATAGACCTTCTGGTAGATGTCGCCGCCCAGGGCAACGTTGATTTCCTGCATGCCGCGGCAGATGCCGAAGATCGGCAGGCCACGGGCGATGGCAGCCTTGATCAGCGGGATGTCGAAGTTGTCGCGGTCCTTGTCCTGGCCCTTGCCGGGAGTCTGGTTCTCCTGGCCGTACAGGGTCGGATCGATATTGCTGCCGGCGCCGGTCAGGTACACGCCGTCGGCCATGTCCAGGTACTGCTCGAGGTCTTCGATGCCGCAGCAGGTCGGTACCAGTACCGGCACGCAATCGGACTGCTCGACCAGGGGCACGATGTATTTGTGGGTCATTACCTGATAGTCGTGGCCTTTGCGCTCTTGGCTGCCCATGGACATCAGGACGACGGGTTTACGGAGGGTCTGTTTCTTGTTGCCAATGTTGCTGTTGGACATATGTCACCTTTGGACGAGCTGCAGCCCATCGTTTTTGTGCAGGCGCGCCCGCTCGAGGCAGCGCTACCTGAGGTTTCGAGCACTGCCGGGAGCGCACAGAAGGCGATATTTCCCGGTCGAAACCTGCCTACCAGCCTGCCAGAGCCGTTAAATATGTCAAACGAATTCGCTAGGCGGCGTCAAAAATAATGGCCGAAATCTTGTTGGACAATGCTGGTAATCTATTGTTTTTAAAGGATTTTTATAAATATCGATTCAGCGTAAAAAGTCCATTATTTACAACGCCTGAAAATAATGGTGAAAAATTCTGCACGCTTTTTCACGATAGAAATCGAGCGCGCCGCCCGGCACGCTCTGCTGCGCGGGTTGCCGCTCAGTAGCACTCGATGCGGTTGCGGCCGTTCTGCTTGGCGCGGCCAGTCGCCCGAGCAGGCGCTGACCACGATCTGCGACCGCCTCGTCGGCGGGCTGGCCAATGCCGGCGTGAAAGCCCGGCGTCTCGGCGCGGCGGACATTCACGCCTGGCTGCTGCGCTGGTTCAACCCGAATCCGACCTTGCTCGGCGCCACCGCCGAAGACCGGGAACGCTTCTACGCGCTGACCCGCTACCCGGAAGAGCGGGAGGAGGGCGAGATCGAACTCGCCAGCGGCACCGACTTCGCACAACGGCTGTTCTTCGGCCAGCCCCGTTCGGACGTGCCCAACGGCCTGTGGTTCTTCGACAGCATGCCGCATCGGGTGATCGTGATGGATCGCCTGCGCACGCCACCCGTGACGGGCCATCTGACGGGCGAGACGCGCAAAGGCGGCGATGCCATGAACGCGCTGTTCGACCAGATGCCCGAGGACACGGTGATGTGCCTGACGCTGGTCGCCACGCCCCAGGACGTGCTGGAGGCGCACCTCAACCACCTCGCCAGGAAGGCCGTCGGCGAGACCCTGGCCTCGGAGCAGACCCGGCAGGACGTGCAGCAGGCGCGCGGCCTGATCGGCAGCGCGCACAAGCTCTACCGCAGCGCGCTGGCGTTCTACCTGCGCGGGCGCGATCTGGCCCAGCTTGATGCGCGCGGCCTGCAGCTCGTCAACGTGATGCTCAACGCCGGCCTGCAACCGGTACGCGAAGAGGACGAGGTGGCGCCGCTGAACAGCTATCTGCGCTGGCTGCCGTGCGTGTTCGATCCGGCTGCCGACAAGCGCCAGTGGTACACCCAGCTCATGTTCGCGCAACATACGGCGAACCTCGCGCCGGTCTGGGGCCGCAGCCAGGGAACGGGGCATCCGGGCATCACCTTCTTCAACCGCGGCGGCGGGCCGATCACCTTCGATCCGTTGAACCGCCTCGACCGGCAGATGAACGCGCATCTGTTCCTGTTCGGCCCCACGGGTTCGGGCAAGAGCGCGACGCTCAACAACATCCTGAACCAGGTGACGGCGATCTATCGGCCGCGCCTGTTCATCGTCGAGGCTGGCAACAGCTTCGGCCTGTTCGGCGACTTCGCGGCACGGCTGGGTCTCACCGTGCATCGGGTGAAGCTCGCGCCGGGCGCGGGCGTCAGTCTGGCTCCCTTCGCCGACGCCTGGCGCCTGGTCGATACACCGAGCCAGGTACAGACGCTGGACGCCGATGCGCTCGACGAAGACCAGACCGATGCCGGCATGGCCGTGGAAGGCGATGAGCAGCGTGACGTGCTCGGCGAGCTGGAGATCACTGCACGACTGATGATCACCGGCGGCGAGGACAAGGAAGAAGCGCGCATGACGCGCGCCGACCGCAGCCTGATCCGCCAGTGCATTCTCGATGCGGCCCAGCGTTGCGTGGCGGACAGACGCACGGTGCTCACGCGCGATGTGCGCGACGCGCTGCGCGAGCGCGCCCGCGACGCCACGCTGCCGGAGATGCGGCGCGCACGGCTGCTGGAGATGGCCGACGCCATGGACATGTTCTGCCAGGGCGTGGACGGCGAGATGTTCGACCGGTCCGGCACGCCGTGGCCCGAGGCGGACATCACCATCGTGGATTTGGCCACTTTTGCGCGCGAGGGCTACAACGCCCAACTCTCGATTGCCTACATCTCGCTCATCAACACGGTCAATAACATCGCCGAGCGCGACCAGTTCCTGGGCCGCCCGATCATCAACGTGACGGACGAAGGCCACATCATCACGAAGAACCCGCTGCTCGCGCCCTACGTGGTCAAGATCACCAAGATGTGGCGCAAGCTCGGCGCCTGGTTCTGGCTCGCCACGCAGAACCTGGACGACCTGCCGAAAGCGGCCGAGCCCATGCTCAACATGATCGAGTGGTGGATCTGCCTGTCGATGCCGCCCGATGAGGTCGAGAAGATCGCGCGCTTCCGCGAACTCAACGCGTCGCAGAAGGCGCTGATGCTCTCGGCCCGCAAGGAGGCCGGCAAGTTCAGCGAGGGCGTCATCCTGTCCAAGTCGATGGAGGTGCTGTTCCGCGCCGTGCCGCCCAGCCTCTACCTGGCGATGGCGATGACCGAGCCCGAGGAGAAGGCCGAACGCTTCCAGTTGATGCAGCAGCACGGCATCAGCGAGCTGGATGCCGCCTTCCGCGTGGCCGAGAAGATCGACCGTGCGCGGGGCATCGAACCTCTGACGCTGGACACGTTGGCCTGACGGGAGCAACACGATGCGCATGCCTTCATTCGCCCGCCGTCATTCCTGGATCGGTCTGCTGATCGTGGCGACGACTGGGGTTGCCTCGTGGATGCTGCTGCGCGCGCCGCATCCGGCAACCGAGCCCATGTCCCTGGCCGCCGCCGGGTCCGAAGCGTCGAAACCGGCCGGCCCGCCCTGGCTGTATGGCCGTGCCGATGCGCGCTTCACGGTGGTCGGGTACGCCGACCTGGAGTGTCCGTACTGCCGGGCCTACTTCCCCGCGCTCAAGCGCTGGATCGACGCCCATCCCGAGGTGAACTGGCAGTGGCACCACCTGCCGCTGTCCATGCACGAGCCGGCCGCGACCGCCGCGGCACGCCTGGCCGAGTGCGCGGGCGAGACGGGCGGACATGCCACGTTCTGGCAGGCCGTGGCGTGGCTCTACTCGAATACCCGTGGCGACGGCCAGGGCCTGCCGGAGGGCCTGCGCTATCCCGACCTCACACCAACCATGCAGGGTTGTCTCGACAGCGATCGCCCCGATGCGGTCATCCGTGCCCAGGCGGCGGAAGCGGCACAGCAGGGCATCGCGGCGACGCCGGCCTTGCAACTGCGCGACCGCGAGTCCGGCAAGACCCTCCTGCTGCACGGTCCCGTCGAAGGCGATGCCTTGCTGTCTGCCATCGATCTGCTCGCCGCCGGCAGCACGACCGCAGCCGAACCCACCCATTCCCCAGACATGCCCGCCGGCGTTGCCGGTGACATGCCCAGGTAGCCATCGATCTTCAAGGCTGCGGCGCGGCTCGTCCGCGTTGATCGAAACCCGTTCGCATCGCATCCCTTGACGCGAACAGCCACCGCACCTGCGGTGGTGGATGCCCGCTCGTCACCTGTTCCATCCACATCGTCCCCAGGAGGGTTTGCCCTCCAGGGGCAGGCGCCCTCCGATCTCATCCATTGGAGGTTCGCCATGTCTCTCGTCATCGCCGACTCCCGCCCGGAGTCGCTCACCCTGATCGCCGCCCAGCACGAAGACTGGATCATCCGGCAGGCCATCACCCTGCTGGAGAACCGCGTGTTCAAGGCCGGTCCAGCGCTGGGCAGTCCCGCCGCCGTGCGCGACTACCTGCGCCTGAAACTGGTCGCGGAGCCGAACGAAATCTTCGCCGTCGTGTTTCTCGACAACCAGCACCAGGTGCTCGCCTTTGAGCCGCTGTTCAAGGGCACGGTCGACCAGACTTCGGTGTATCCGAGGGTGGTGGTCCAGCGTGCGCTGGCGCTCAACGCTTCGGCGCTGATCCTGGCGCATCAGCACCCCTCGGGGAACACCGAGCCCTCGGCCGCTGATCGTGCGATCACCGAGCGGCTGAAGAGCGCCCTGGCCACCGTCGATGTCCGGGTGCTGGATCACTTCATCGTCGGCAAGGGCAGCCCGTACTCGTTCGCCGAAGCCGGCTTGTTGTAATCCGCAGGCGTCCCTTCCGGGGGCGCCTGTTCCTCTTGCCCCTCTCCACGAGAACTACCATGAACGGTTCCGGTTGCCACCCTTGCGATGCGCTCTGATGGTCACGATTTCGGAAGCTTGAAAGCTTGCGGGATACGCGGCTGAACCGGCCTTTATTTGTTGAGAGGCACACCTTTACATGGCAGAATGTGCGTATTTTCTAGTTGCCAGCAACGCGAATGTCTGCCGTCACCGCCATCCAGTACACTCAGGATCAGATGCGTACGCTAACCGGCGTGTCCGCCGAAACGGTGCGGCATTGGCGCAAGACCGTGCCCTACTTGGCGTCCAAGACCGGGAAGGCTGCCCGATTCACCTTCGCCGATCTCCTTGGCTTGGCCGTTACCAATGAGCTGGTCAGCTCATTGGGCGTGCACATCGCCACCGTCAGCGTCGGCGTGGACGCGCTTTTTCGGTTGCTGAGCACCAGTGGCGCGTTGGCGCTGAACGGGTCTGTGGCGTTCGTGACGTCCACTTCGGCGACCCTGTGCGATATCGGCCCCGAGGGGGTTGGGCCGGCGCCGGCCCAACCGACTCTCGTGATCCCGCTCGATCCGTTGATCATGCGGCTTCAGCAGTACATGCTGCCGATCGTCCCGACGCCGAGCCAGGCAGCGTTGCCGTTTCCACCCGAAGCTATCCGGAGTAGGGCGTGAACACTGCCACGCTGGAACAGGTGCTCGCCGCAACCGGCTACCTGCCGGACGGGCGACCCGCGCCCGGCCTTCGGTTGGGGGCTGAGGCGCAGTCCTCGCGCCACGGCCGCGTTTTTGTTCCGGACGCATTGTGGCGCAGCGCGTCGTCGTTGACCGTCTACTTCAAGTTTGAGCAAAGCGCGCCTGCAGACGATCTGGTCAGCCAGTGGCGACGAGAGGTCTGGAACGAGGGGTTCGCGCCGTTGCTGTGGGTGATCTCGCCGCAGCGTATCGACCTGTACAACGGTTTCGGCACGCCCGCGAAAGAAGGCGATGCCCAGAGACATTTGATTCGGCGTTTCGAGAACATCGAAGCTTCGCTTCATGAACTGGACGAGTTGGCCGGCCGACTGGCGATCGAGACAGGCCAATTCTGGGCCCAGGTGCCGGCCATCGATCGCAAGACCAGCGTCGATCAGAAGCTCCTGTCTGACCTTGGATGTCTCGAACGCGATTTGGTCGCAGGCAATCTCGCGCGCGATGCGGCGCAGGCCTTGATTGGGCGCGTGATCTTCACCCAGTACCTGATTGACCGCGAGATCGTCAGTGCGGCGCGGTTGAAGCGGGTATGCGGCCCCACGGCGTTGCCGGCGATCCTGCGCGACCGGCCAGCGACCAGCAAGCTGTTCGCATGGCTGGCCCAGACCTTCAACGGCGATATGTTTCCGCCCTCGTCGGTGAAAACGACACCAGCAGCTCACCATTTGACGCGGGTTGCGGAGTTCCTGGAGGCTGTCGATCCTGAAAGCGGGCAACTCAGCTTCTTCCCCTACCAGTTCGACGTGATTCCGGTCGAGCTCATCAGCTCGATCTACGAGCAGTTTGCACATGCTGAGCCGCAGACTGGAGGAAAGCGCACAGAAGCGTTGCGAAACGGCGTGCACTACACGCGACTGTCCGTCGTCTCGCTGGTCCTCGATGAGGTCATGGATGGTCTATCTGGACGGGAGTCGGTGCTGGATTTGACGTGCGGCTCCGGTGTCTTCCTGGTCGAAGCGCTGCGGCGCTTGGTTCATCTTCGCTCGCAAGGTCAGCCGCTCACGAGGGAGCTGATCCGCTCGACGCTCTACGGGCAGGTGTATGGCGTAGACATTAGCGAAGCCGCGATTCGCGTCGCTGCGTTCAGCCTGTACCTGGCTGCGCTTGAGCTGGACCCTGACCCGCAACCACCGCAGTCCCTGAAGTTCCAGCCATTGATCGGCAGGACATTGCTCGTCGGTGACGCTCGTACTGTCGAACGTGATGGAGATGGCAAGGCCGTGCTGGCGACGCCGACAGGGCTGAAGCAGTTCGACCTTATCGTGGGCAATCCCCCTTGGAGCTTTAAGGGGCAGACAGGAACCGAAGCGCGGCGCAAGACCAGGGTTGCGGGCGTACCTGCGCAACCGCGCGGTGAAGGCTTGGATTTCGTGTTGCGAGCGGCGGAGTTCTCACATGAGAAGACCCGTTTCGGCATCATTCTTAGCGCGATGCCGTTCTTCAGCCGCAGCGGCACCGGCATGGCAGCAGCTCAGCATGTGATGCGAGCCGTGGCTCCGATCACCTTGGTAAATCTGTCCAATTTGTGCAGTTGGCTCTTCGCGACTGCAGCCATGCCCGCAGTGGTTCTCTTTGCCCGTCATCGACCGAAGCAGCGAACGGATCAGGTCACGGTCGTTCAGATCCCGTGGACGCCCAGCGGTGCAAGGACTCATTCGTTCGAGGTGGCGCCGAGTGACGTCATCACTTTGACACTCGACGAGATCCAAGAACAGCCGTTGAAGCTCAAGGCAGCAGCCGTTGGCCGGCGCCGTGACCTCCTATTGCTGGATGACTTGACTTCGGCCCACAGAAATCTGGGCGAGCAACTCTCATTACTCGACACTACCTTCCAGGTTGGATTGATTCGCGGGGCCCCAGAAAATCAGACGCGCGATGCTCGCCCGCTAAAAGGATTGGATGTACTGCAAGTCAAAGACATGCAGCACTTCAACATTCCCGGTGATTTGCCGACTTTCAGCCAATCGAAGGCACAATGGCCACGATCGCGGGAGATATATCAAGCCCCGCTTCTCATCGTGAAGGAAATGCTTCTGGGGAGTCCGCGCGTCTTGGCGGCCGTCTCCGAGCGGGATCTCGTCTTCACGAACTCATACTTCGCAGTGTCTCTTCCGAGAGGGCACACGCGGACGGCACATTTGCTTGCCACCGTGTTGAGTTCTGCTTTTGCGACATGGTTCTTCTATCTGACCGCTGCAGAGTTTGGAATCTACAAGAGGAAGCTGCTGGCTCGCGACCTCAGCTTCCTGCCGGTGCCTAATTTCACGAGCGCAGTGAAATCTGAGGCTGGCCAGCGCCTGCTGCAGATTGAGAAGAATCTGCGCGCCAACGGCACCGACGAGAGGGGATGGGCTGAACTGGACGAAGCTGTCTTCGATCTGTACGAACTGAACGATGCCGACCGAACTGTCATTCGAGACGGCCTCCTTCGCGCCGGGTGGCAATGGGAAGCCGGCCGCGAATCATCCGTGGAGCCATCGGACAGTCGTACTGAGGTCACGGCGTATGCCAAGACGTTCCTGTCCGTTATCGAGGATTGGCTTTCCGTTCGCAATAAGCGGCACATGCGCGCCGAAGTGTTCGACTTGCCAAGCAGTTCGGCCTTGCGCGTCGTGCGCTTTGTCTTGGAAGAGGGGCCGGGTAATGCGAGCGTGAGCGTCGTGGCACCACAAGGCGAATTGGGTGAAGTACTGACACGTATCGGCAGGCGCCTGAAAGTCAAGATTGCGACCGCGCTCAGTGCAGAGCGGGAATTGCGAGTACACGGACGCAACGAAGTCGTGATCATCAAGCCAGCAGCGCGGCGCTACTGGATGGGCATAGCGGCACTGGAAGATGCCGATGCAGTGGTCGCGGAGAGCTTTTCAGGGGGCAAAGTTTGAGGATCCCCTATGAGACACCTCCTGCACTGGGCAGAGAGTTCATTGAACTTGAGCCCGAGGTTGTGGCGGTCATTCTGCTGACACTGGCCGCAGGTTGGCAGCGAGCATGCGCAGCCGAGGACGTGAATGCCAACGCTGGAGAGGTAATCATGACCGAGCGCCTGCGAGACGGGATGCGCATTGCGCTGAAGAACTCCCCGTGGAAGCAGATTATGGTGCTGCCTGGCACGGAATCGCGATCTAAAAGCAACGTGATGCTGCCAGACGGACGTACCGACATCCCGCTGGCGTTCGTCGAAATTTTCTTGCGCACGCAGGAGCATGATCCGCACGCGATCATCGAATGCAAACGAATCGCCGGGTCGGACACTCACTTGTGTCGAGAGTACGTCGTCGAGGGCATGGATCGATTCATCCAGGAGAAGTACGGCGAGAATCATGCTATCGGCTTCATGGTGGGGTATGTTCTTGCCGGCGCTCCTTCGGAATCCGCGGATGGCGTCAACGCTTACTTGAGAAGAGTTTCGCGCTCGGTAGATCGCCTCGCCCCGAGCGACATCAGTGACGGGACTTGGCAGAGCCTACATGCACGCTCCAAGCCGTCGATGCCGATTCGCTTACAGCATGCGTTTCTTGGGTTCGCGGGCACCTCAGCGTCCCGCACCTGATCTCCGCCTCCGACAGGAGGCAATCACAACGCTCACAACGGCATAGGGTATGAAACCGGCAGGGGCCGGATGCGGTTTCTTTGTCGCGCTAGATCGGCACTTGAAGTCGACTGTGACTTTGATCGACTCCAAGGACGCCCGATATGCCGGCCCCCGTCTTCAAGGCTTCGCCCCGGCTGCCGACCATCAGCATTGCGCCCGGGCTGTGGGCAGTGCTGTTCATGTTTACCCAGACTGCAGCAGCCGACGTGCTCGTCGTCACCGACAGCCACCATCCGGTTCAGGCCTCTGTCGGCGTGCGGGTCATCGAGCTGGACCTGCCGGCGCGCATCGAGGCCAAGATCGCCACGGATCTGCCCAACGATCCTGACAAGGCGACTACTCTGGTGCGCCAGCGACTGCGCGATGGCGGCGATGCGCTACAACGCCGCATCGGCCATGCCTACCAAGGTGTCGCGGATGCCTGGGGACTGGGCATCGCCAAGATTCCCGCCGTGGTGGTCGATCGACGCTACGTGGTCTATGGCGAGCCCGACGTGTCCCGCGCCGTCGCGCGCATCAACGCCTACCGGAGCACGCAGCCATGAGCCTCCTGCTGGCACGCCGGCGCCTGCGCGCCACCGCCGCCTCGCTGCTGCTGAGCGCGGCCACGTCGACATTCGCCCTGGACACCGCCACCATCGTCTCGTCGGCGCTGTCCCCCGACTGCCTCGAATACCGCGTGGTCGGAATCTGCTACTGGCTGTACTGCACGCCCTTCGGCTGCTCGGTGCGCACCTCCGTCAAGGTGCGCCACTACGTCCCCGATGCGGTGGTGTCGAGCTACTCGAACACCGGCGAAAACCCGTGGCTGGAAGTCAGGGCGATGAGCATGCCCAACCCGAGCGCCAAGGCTGGCGGTGACGGCACGACCAATCACGACAACGAGAACAACCTCGCCAAGTTCAAGAACGCCGATGTCATCGGCCATCCGGCCGGGATGGTGTTCAGCCAGTTCGCCAGCGCCTCCGGTTACACCTGCGAAGGCGCGGGCACGGCCTTCATGCCGTATCTGCTGAGCACGCTCGACACGATCGCCTGGCGCTACAACATCCCGGAAGCGTTCTATCCCGAAGCGCTCATCCCCGGCCGGCGCGAAATCGGTACGCGCACTGGCCTGAACCTCTGGGGCAACGTGTATCCCCGCGGTGGCTTCCTGCACCAGACCGACGACCACAAGAGCGGCGCCGTGGTCGCGCAGCGCGCGGGCGACATCGTGACGCGCCGCAACCAGATTCACGTGTATCAGCCCCTGCTGGCCAACGCCCGCGACGGCTACTGGCCGGCCGGCGCGCTGATGGAGACCGACGCCTCGACGGGCAAGTGGCAGGAGCTGACGCCCACGCTCTCGAACAGTTGCGTGGTCTTCCCGCACAGCCGCACCCGCGTGCAGGCCCAGCAGGGCGACTACGCCTGGGCCTTGTGGCGGCCGTACTCCTGCTGCCGGCGCCGTGGCCAGGTCTTCCTCGGCAGCGTCGATTTCATGTGAGGAACCCACGATGAACGCCTCCCTCCCTGACTTCCTGCGCCGCGCGAAGTCGCACCTGCGGGCCACGCTGCTCATGGCGGCCATCACGCTGGCCGTCGGCGCCGCCTGGGCGCAGACCCGCATCGACCCCAATGGCGTGAACGTCAGCGGCAGCGTGATCGGCGACGACGTGCTCTACAGCATCGGCGGCGGCCGGGCCGTGTCGATGGGTGGTGCCGGCAACATGCAAAGCATCGGCGTGGGGATCGGCTGGAACAGCAACCTGATCTGCGGCGACATGAGCATCACCACGACGCTGCAGAACCAGCTCAACGGCATCACCAACGGCTTCCAGACGATCATGAGCAACGTGATCCAGAACGCCACCAGCGCCGTGGCCTCGCTGCCGGCCCTGATCATCCAGCGCGCCGACCCGGGGCTCTACAACCTGCTGACCAACGGCATCCTCCAGGCGCGCCTGGACTTCGACCGCTCGAAGATGACCTGCCGGGCCATCGCCAATCGCATGGCGGACATGGCCGGCGGCCAGGCCGGCTGGGACCAGCTCGCCGAGGGGATGGCGCTGCGGGACGCGGTCAGCAGCACCGATGCCGTCTCCGCCATCGAGCAGGCCGAGTCCAACAAAGGGAACAACGGCGTGCCCTGGGTCGGCGGCGGCAATGCGGGCGGCTCCGGCCAGAGTTCGATCAAGGTGGTCGGCGATGTGACGCGCGCGGGCTACAACCTGCTCAACGGGCGCAGCGTCACCGATACTTCGTCGATCGCGCGCAGCGCCTGCGGCAACCGCCTGACCTGCCAGACCTGGTCGTCGCCTGGCGCGGCCGCGGCCTTTGCGAACCGCGTGCTCGGCGAACGCGAGCAACGCACCTGCGAAAACTGCACGAAGACCCAGACCACGCCTGGCGTCGGGCTCACGCCAGTGATCCAGGAAGAGTACGAGACCAAGCTGCAGGTGCTGCAGGAGCTGGTGACGGGCGCCCGGCCGACGACGCCGGCCAATCTCGACGCGGCCGGCAGCAGCTCGCTGCCGATCACCCGCGGCGTGATCGAGGCCCTGCGGGACGAACCCGACCAGGACGTGCTGGGCAAGCGCCTGGCGTCGGAGGCGGCGCTGTCCAGCGTGCTGGAGAAGGCCTTGCTGCTGCAACGCACGTTGCTGACCGGCAAGAAGGAGCCGAACGTCGCCGCCAACGAACTGGCCGTGCAGGCGGTCGACCAGGAGAACAGTGCGCTGGAGCAGGAGATCAACAACCTCAAGACCGAGCTGGAGCTGCGGCGCACGCTGGCCGGCAACTCGGCGATGGCGATCATCCAGCGCCACAGCACCCGCGCTGCTGGTTCGCGCGGCGTCTTCGAGGGCGACACCACGCGCGACCGTCTGCGGGAAGTCCAGAAGCCGCGGAGCGGTACGCCATGAGCCGGCTGGCCTGGCTGCGGCTGCCATGGCTGTTCAACCGCCGCGTCGGCGTGGCGCTGCTGTGGACCTTGCTGGTGGTCGCCGCCGCGGTGGCGGTGAACATCGCCGGCATCCACGTCGTCGGCGGCGTCGAGGGCTGGCAGCACTGGCTGCAGGCGCACGCCGGCCACTTCTTCGTGTGGCGGCTGTGCCTCTACGGAGCGACGGCTTACGGCTGGTGGTGGATGCGTCGGCGCCTGTTGCGGCGGGAGCCGTCCCGCGAGACGCATCAGCGCCTGCTGCGCACGGAGATCGCGGCCGTGATCGCCGTGGTCGCGCTGGAAGCCAGCCAACTGCTGCGGCACGGCTGAGACCGGGAGGCAGGCATGACGCTCTACACCACGGACTACCTGGAGTATTACCTGACCCTGGTGGCTTGGGTGGTCAACAACGGCATCTGGAGCATCCTCGTGGCCAGCGGCGTGTTCGCGCTGCCGTTCGTGGCCATCGTGATCCAGGAATGGCTCAAGGCCCGCAGCGAAGGTGCGGACGAGGGCAACAAGGGCGTGCTGTCGTCGATGCGCATCGAGAACCGGGTGTGGGTGGCGATCGTGGTCATCATGTTCGCGGGCATCCCGTTCATCCCGGTGGATCTCGCCACGATCAGGTTCGACACCACGCGCTCCGCGCAATGCCAGGTCAACGTCCCGCTGCCCAACGACACGGGCTGGTCCAACGTCTACACGGCGCTCAACAACCAGAGCGCGCTGGTGCCGGTGTGGTGGTTCTTCATGCACGCCATCTCGAAGGCGGTCACCGGCGCCGCCGTGGCGGCGATTCCCTGTGGCACGGACCTGCGTCAGATTCGCATGGATGTGGATGCCACGCGCATCGACGATCCGGTGCTGGCACAGGAGGTCGCCGACTTCACGCACGACTGCTACGGGCCGTCGCGCGCCAAGCTGTTCATGAACCGGCCGACGCTTTCCGACGAGCAGATGAACGACGTCACCTGGATCGGGTCGAGCTACTTCCTCGACACGCCCGGCTTCTATGACACCTATCGCGCCAAGACCCCACGCACGGGCTGGCCCTACGACGCGACCCGCGATGCAGGGCTGGCACAGGTGGACAGCGGCGGCGGCTATCCGTCCTGCCGGCAGTGGTGGGCCGATGGCGGCCAGGGACTGCGCAGCCGGCTGCTGGCACAGGTCGACCCGGACCTGCTGACCCGCATCGGGCGCTGGGCGGGCTTCCTGTCGCAGAGCGAGGTCAATGACTCGGTGATCCGCGCCGTCGTCTCACCGCGGCAGCAGAAGATGAACCAGGGCGCCGTCTACACCGATTACGGCGGCCAGATCGACAAGACGCTGCCAAACGTCGTCACGCGCGGCGCGAGCGACCTGGGGCTGACCGTCGGCTCGCTGGGCTTCTTTCCGGCGATGGACGTGGTGCGCCAGGCGCTGCCGATGGTGCTGACCATGCTCAAGATGGCGCTCGTCATCTGCATCCCGCTGGTGCTGCTGATCGGCACCTACGACCTGAAGACGGTGGTGACGGTGAGCTGCGTCCAGTTCGCGCTGTTCTTCGTGGACTTCTGGTTCCAGCTCGCGCGCTGGATCGACAGCACGATCCTGGACGCGCTCTACGGCTGGGGGTTTGGCGCGGACAGGCCGCACACGAACTTCGATCCGCTGATCGGCCTGAACAATGCGTTCGGTGACATGCTGCTGAACTTCGTCATGGCAACGATGTTCATCGTGTTGCCGACGTTCTGGGTCATGGCACTCGGATGGGCAGGCGTTCGCGCCGGAAACTTCCTGGGCGGTCTCATCACTGGCACGTCCGATGCAAAGTCGGCTGGGGGTAGTGGCTCTCGCCTTGCGATGACGGCTGTATCGAAAGGTGCTGCGAAGTAAGGAGCACTCTCTCGCGTTGATGCGGCAGCTACGGCACGTCGGGATCGCCCATGTCGATCCGCCAGTCATCTTTGTCGTACAGGCCGACGCCCGAGTGTCCGTCTCTAAGTTCCGGCTGCTTCTCGTCGTCCTCGTCGGCGTTCCGCGCGAGCCATGCGGCGACCACTGCAAAGGCCAGCAGCAGGACGAGCCAGGATACGGTGTAGAGCAGCATGCCAAGTACGGCCAGCTTGACGATCCAGAGCACCGCCGTCGCCGCGCCCGCGGGCACCCCGCGCGTCACCAGCCAGCCGGCGACACGCTGCTCGCGGCGCAGGTATCCACGCCAGGCACGGCCAGCCCCCCGGCCCAGCCGGTGGCTCCAGCGCCCGTTGTGCGTGTTGGTGGTCATGCTCATGTGCCTCGGCTTCAGTGGCGCCTCACCTCGCGGAGTGGCCGGTCGTGGCTTGCCCTCCAGCATAGACCGCGATCAGGAGGGCGGGTTGCGGCTGGCAGAGCCGGGTCGGCCTGGGTCGCAGGGCGATTAGATTCTGCACTATAAATCAAACCTTATGCTACTTTCTCTGCACGTTCTTGCAATGGCTCTAGGGGCTGATTGGATTCCGTGTTATTTTTATAACATGGATGGAAATTCTCGGCACCAGGTAATCAAGCGGCTGCAGGCGGGACTCCCCCGCGGGGCGCCGTTCGACCTTGCCACCCTGAGCCAGTTCGGGGTGTCGCCCCAGCTCGCCGCCCACTATGCCGACGGCGGGTGGCTCGTGCGCCTGGCCCATGGCGTCTATGCCTTCCCGAACGATGAGTTCGGGGTCTACGGTGCGCTGAAGTTCCTGCAACAGCGCGTGCCCGGCCTGCACGTCGGCGGCAAGAGCGCCCTGGCCCTGCAGGGTGTGCGGCACAACCTGGGCAGCCGGGAGGCGCTGGTGCTGTGGGGCGACGGTCGCTTCGCGTTGCCGGCTTGGTTCACTTCGCGCTTTCCGGCCCGCTATGTCCACGCCCGCCTGTTCGACTGGCCGGATACGGCGCTGGCCAGCAAGACCCTGGCCACGCCGCCTGGCCTGCCCGAGGATCTGCGGGTGGCAGCCCCCGAGCGTGCCGTTCTGGAGCTGCTGTACGAAGCCGGCGTCAAGCAGAGCCTCGAAGAGGCCCGCAACCTCTTCGATGGACTGCGTTCCCCCCGCAAGGACGTGCTCGGGCAACTGCTGTCCTGCTGCGCCAGCGTGAAGGCCGTGCGCCTGTTCCTCACCTGGGCGCGCGAGACCAGCCTCGTGGATGTCGATGCCCTGCTGGAGCAGTACCCGGTTCGCACCGGCAGCAACACGCGCTGGATGAGCCGGCTCGATGACGGCACCTTGCTGAGCCTGAGACCTCATGGATAAGACCTACGCGGACACCGTTCGCCTGCTGCTGGCCGTCGCGCCCGACGTGTTCGCCAACGACATCTTCGCCATGAAGGGCGGCACGGCCATCAACCTCTTCGTGCGGGACATGCCGCGCCTGTCGGTGGACATCGACGTGGTGTACCTCCCGTGGCAGACGCCACGCGACGAAGCGCTGCAAGCCATCAACCAGGAGCTGGCCGCCATCGCCGCGCGCGTTGCACCACTGGGCGTGCAGACACGCCTGGTTCGCGCCAAGGACCTGGGGGACACCAAGCTGATCGTCGAGAACGACGCCAACCAGGTGAAGATCGAGGTCAACGTCGTGTTCCGAGGCAGCGTGCTGCCCGTCGAGCGGCGGCCGCTGAGCGCCAAGACCAGCGATCTGTTCGGCGTCGAGTTCGAGCTGCCGGTTCTGGCACCGGACGAGCTGTACGCCAGCAAGCTGGTGGCCGCGCTGGATCGGCAGCACCCCCGCGACCTGTTCGACGTGTGGCAGCTCTACGAATCGGGCGACATCAGCGACGGCATGGTCGAGTGCTTCGTGATCTATCTGGCGGGCCACAACCGGCCGCCCCACGAAGTGCTGTTCGGCAACGACAAGGACATCGCCGGCGAGTACGAGCGGGCCTTTGTCGGCATGACCGAAGTGGATTGCTCCCTGGAGATGCTGCTCGATGCTCGCGCCAGGCTGCGGCGCGAACTGCCACAGCGACTGAGCACCGCGCACAAGCAGTTTCTGAGCGGGCTGGCGCGCGCAGAACCGGACTGGTCGCTGGTGCAGTGCCAGCACGCCGCGCAACTGCCGGCACTGCGCTGGAAGCTCGCCAATCTCGAAACCTTCCGCAAGCGCCGTCCCGACGACTTCACAGCGCAATCCGCCGCCCTCGACACCGGCTTGGGCCAGAGCTGACGAACATCCCGCAGCGCCCCACTTGCCGGGATTGCCCCATGCCGCATTCATCGTGGCACCCGCGCAGCAGCGGCCCTATACCCAAAGGCTTCCGACAAAGGCCAAAGGGCTGGGAAGGGGCAAAGGAAGGGCGCCAAGGGGAAAGGCCCTATCCTGAAAAGGCCAAAAGGCGCCCCCGAGCAGCCCGTCATCTGGGGTTCGCCATGCTCTCGCTGTTCCAGCGCAAACGGGTGCCACCCACCGCCGGCACGCCGCCCACCTCCGCCATCGAAACTCCGAAAGGGTCGATGCGGCCGGAGTCGGCCGCATCGCTGCTGGCCACGCCGCGTCGGCAGAAACTGCTGGAACACATCTGGCAGCGCACATCGCTCTCGCGCCGACAGTTCGCCACGCTCTACCTCGGCCCACTGGAGCGCTACGCCGAGCTGGTCCAGCAGTTCCCGGCTTCCGAGAACCACCACCACGCCTATCCGGGCGGCATGCTGGACCACGGCCTGGAGATCGTCGCCTATGCGCTGAAATTGCGGCAGTCATACCTGCTGCCTGCGGGCGTCACGCCGGAGGCACAGGCGGCCCAGGCCGAAGCCTGGACCGCAGGCACGGCCTACGCATCCCTGCTGCACGACATCGGCAAGATCGCGGTCGATCTGCACGTCGAGCATGCCGACGGCAGCGTCTGGCATCCCTGGCACGGCCCGCTGCGAAAGCCCTACCGCTTCCGTTACCGAAAGGAGCGCGAGTACCGCCTGCACAGCGCCGCCACCGGGCTGCTCTACGCGCGCCTTCTCGATCGGGACATCTTCGACTGGCTCAGCGGCTATCCCGACCTCTGGGCCGCGCTGCTGTACGTGCTGGCCGGCCAGTACGAGCACGCCGGCACGCTCGGCGAGCTGGTCGTGCAGGCCGATCAGGCATCGGTCGCCCAGGAGCTCGGCGGCGATCCCAGCAAGGCGCTGGCGGCGCCCAAGCATGCGCTGCAACGCAAATTGCTCGACGGCTTGCGCTACCTGCTCAAGGAAGAATTCAAGTTGAACCAGGCCGGCCCGGCGGACGGCTGGCTGACCCAAGACGCCCTGTGGCTGGTGAGCAAGACCGTCTCCGACAAGCTGCGCGCACATCTGCTGTCGCAGGGCATCGACGGCATCCCGGCGAGCAATACGGCGGTGTTCAACGTGCTGCAGGATCACGGCATCGTGCAACCGACGCCGGATGGCAAGGCGATCTGGAAGGCTGCGGTCACCAGCGAGGCCGGCTGGTCGCACGCCTTCACCTTCCTGAAACTCTCGCCGGCGATGATCTGGGATGCCGCCGACCGGCCGGCGCCGTTCGCAGGCCGTGTGCAGGTCGAAGAGGAACAAGCGGAGCCGACGCCGCAGGCGCCGGCGGTGGCCGATGGGCCGCGCGCGGAAGGCAACGAAGCTGCATCCGCGAGCACGGCGCCGGTCGCATCCGCAGCCATGGACACCGGCGTGGCCGCGCTGCTCGACCTGCTGGGCGACACCGCTCCACCCACGGCACCGGAGATCCCGAGTTCCCCTGTTGCCGAGCCCGAGCCGGCCCCTTCGACCGTACCCCCGCCGCAGATGGGCCTCGCGCCTTCCCAGGATCGCGCGGAACCCTCCGGGGCGCACTTCATGGCCTGGCTGCGTCAGAGCATCCAGACGCGCAAGCTCATCATCAACGACGCCAAGGCCCTGGTGCATACCGTCGCCGGTACGACCTACCTCGTCAGCCCCGGCGTGTTCCAGCGCTACGCGCAGGAGTACCTTCAAGTCGCCGCGCTGGCCAAGCAGGAGAAGCTGGAGGGGTGGCAGTGGGTACAGAAGCGCTTCGAGAAGCTGGGACAGCACCGCAAGCAGCCGAGCGGGCTGAACATCTGGACCTGCGAAGTCACGGGGCCGCGCAAGTCGCGCCGGCTGCACGGCTACCTGCTCGTCAGCCCGGATGCGCTGTTCCAGGAGACGCCGCCAGACAACCCATACCTGCGGCTCCTCAACGAGGCCGCAAAGCGCGAAGATTCAGCCCTTGGGGGCAAGGACAACGACGATCAGGGGTAGGCGTGCGGCCGCTGCGCAGGCCGGCTTCAATCCGCGGATGGGGCCGACTCTGCCAGCTTGGCTTCGGTCAGAGTCATCAAGTGGGCGGAACTGCATTTCAGCGCACGGGCGATCTTGAGGATGAGGGGGAGCGTGGGGACATGCTCGCCGCGCTCGATCTTGCCCATGTGAGACCGCTCGATGCCGGCCATGTGAGCCAGCGTTTCCTGAGCGATACCCTGGTTGGTTCTCTCTTCCCGCACGGCAGCCCCAAACGCGATGGCTGGTTCCGCTTCGTAGGTAGTGGTGCCGGTGGGGCGGCCCCTTTGGATCGAACGCTTTGGCATTGCCAAGAGCGTCGAACACGGTCACGATTTAAACCACGTTAAACTTAACTCATTCAACGGCTTCGAGATCAGTTGCCACGAGTTCACCGCCTGGGGGGAGCTGGACGTGGAATCGAGTGACATCACCGCCGAAATTCGCATGGCCGTCCTCGGCGAATGGGTGCCTCCCCAGCTCGCCGACGTGCTCGCCCTGCAGCGTGCCGAAGAGCCGGAGACTCATGCCGTCCTGGCCGGATGGACAGATCCCGTTCGAGGCGCGGAGCTGCCGGGCGACGGCTTCGACTTCGCCTTGTCTGCGGTTGCCCGGCAGTGGCCTGGCTGGGTATGCGAGCCGCTGTGGCATGACACGCTGGCGGTCGCCGTGGCCAAGCGCTCCCACCTGCTGGCCTACCGTGAAGTGCCGTGCGAGGAAGTGCTCAAGCAGCCCTTGATCTGCTCGCAGTCCACGGCCGATGAACCATGGCGCATGACCGTGCAGCGCGTGTTCGAGAACGCGCTGCAGGAGCGGGAGCAAACGGTGGAGACATTCGATGTGGCGATGACGCTGGTTGCCGCCGGGTACGGGATCGCCATTGCGCCTGCCGCGAGACTGGCGAGCTACCTACGCCGAGGCATCGCCGTGCGGCCGCTGGCCGGCGCACCAGCGATCGTGATGGCTTACCTGCTGCGCCGCAACGCTTCCTTGTCGGACACCCAGGCAAGATTCGCCCGCCGCGCGCGCTTGGTGTCCTGACAGATACGCCGGGATCGCGGTTTCGCCACGATCCCGCATTCCTGCTGCTAGGCAACCACGACTCGCGGCAGGGTCCATTCGCTTTCCTTCACGGCTGTGCTCACGGCCATGACGAGCTTGTCGAGATTGCTGGCCGTCACGCCCTCCAGTGCCGAACGCCCCCGCAGCATCGAGCGCGGCTGCAGCAGTGCATGGTAGATCTGCCAAGGGTCCGCACCCCTGGTCAGCTTCAGGACGGACTGGATCAGCTCGTGCTTGAGTGGGTCGAGGTGCCAGTCCGGCACGCGCTGGCCGCGGTTGCCTACGTTCAACGCCAGCAAGTTGCCCGCCTTGATCTCGTAGCTGATCCACCTGCGGGATTTGCCTGCCATCTTGGCAAACGCAGCGACGGGAAGGTTGTGCGGCGCCTCGAAGACATCGAACAGTTCCATCCTCTCGCGCTGAATGTCCGAAGGCACCAGCGGCGCGGCCGATCGAGGGGGCGGAACCGCCGGCAGCCGATGTGCGGCGGCAGAAACCAACGGCATGGCGTCACCCGGCTTCGTCACCAGCAGGATTGGCGAAGCGGCAACCGGCGTGGAGGGCGCGCTTGCGGTTTGCTCACTCGGGAACGCGGGCACGCCTTCCAGATGCACGGTGAGCGGCATGCTGGCTGCCTCGACCTGGTTCTGCTCGAAGAGGTCGAGCCGATCGGCCCAGTCCTGCATCATGCGGCGACGCTGCTCCACGTACTCGGCATGGTTGTAGGTCGCGCTGACCTTGTTGGGATCGACATGCGAGAGCTGTGCATCCACCCAGACCTTCGGGTAGCCGATCTCGTTGAGCGCAGTGGACATCGTGCCGCGGATGCCGTGTCCGGTCAGGCGTTCCTGATAGCCCATGCGCTTGAGCGCACCATTGAGCGTGTTCTCGCTGATGCGCTTCTTCAAGTCGCTGTCGTGCCGGAACAGGTGGCGCTGGGCCGGCTTGAACTCATCCAGCAGGTGCCGGACGATCTCCATGGCCTGAATCGACAGCGGCACGATGTAGGGCGGGATGTCCTTTGGCTGCTGCCGCTTCTTGCGCATATCCAATTGGAGTTGCTTCACGACGTCGGGCGGGATGATCCACAGCCCACGGTCCAGATCGAATTGATCCGGCGTCGCCTGTCGCAGCTCTCCGGTTCGCACGCCGGTCAGCAGCAATAGCCGCAGCCCGAGCTGGGTCTGCCGCCTGCCGCGATAGCTGCGTAGCCGCTGCAACAGCTTCGGCAGTTCGGCCATGCGCAGGAACGGGTTGTGGTTGACGGGTGGCAGCGGCAGCGCCACCACATCGAGATCGGAGGCGGGGTTCTGTTCCAGGCCCGGCACGATCACCAGCGCGTAGCGGAACAGTTGGTTGAACCACGTCCTGACTTTCTCGGCGACGGAGAGCGCCTTGCGCTTCTCGATCTTGGCGATCACCTCCAAGAGGTCGGGACGCTTGATCTCATAGACCGACCGCTTGCCCAAGGCGGGCAGCACATCCTTGTCGAAGATGCGCGGAAGTATCGAGAGGGTCGTCTGCCGGCCTTCCTTGAGGCTGAGCCCGCGATGCTTGAGCCACTTGCGATACACCGCCTCGAAGGTGTTTTCGTCGGCGAGCCGGACAGCGGTGCGCTTCTGCTTGCGGTGAACGCGAGGATTGGTGCCTTTGGCCAGCAGGGCGCGCGCTTCGTCGCGCAGGCTGCGGGCCTCGCGAAGCGTCACCTCCGGGTAGGTGCCGAGCGACATCCGCTTCTGCTTGCCCGCCCAGTAGTAGCGGAAGTGCCAAGTCCTGCCCCCTGCAGCCGTGACGGCCAGGGGAGAGGCCATCCAAGTCAGGGAGGGTGTATGCCTTGCCAGTTGCCTTGGCCTGTCGAACGGCCAGGTCTGAGAGTGCCATGCTCTTGCTCCTGAACATGAGTCAGGAACCAGATGCTGGTCACGTCGACCTCGCCCCTCCATCAACAATCCGGAATCAGCCGCGCCCACAAAAATGGACTTGTTTGTGGACTTAAAAGTCCCGGCTGTAGGCGGATCGCAGTGGACTACGGCAGACCGTCAAAGAGAGGAAAAGTCTTTGTGCGGCAACGACTTGCAGACTCTCTTGGACTTCTGCGGAAGTCCGCAGATTGATACAGTGGAGCGGGCGAAGGGAACATCACGCCGCACTCAACCCGTTGATTGATAACGGGTTTCTTCCGTGAGCGCCACGGAATTAGACCAGATTATGTACCAGCCCCACCTGCCCGGCAACCCGGGATCGTCTGCCATCGCCCAGCAACGTCCATGCACAGCCACCAGGGTCCTGTCCAGATGCGCCTATAGGCCGAGACTGTGTTTCGCTGCGCCGAAGTTTGGGGCGTACTCCACACCAACGTCCTCTAGATCGGCAGCGATTTCATCTTGAAGACGTCGGGTGTTCGGCGCGAAATACTCCTTCGTATTCGACGAGGCGAACACGATCGGCGCCACCAGCCCTGCGGAGCGAAGCTGGCCAGCCGCCTCGATATAGGCTTCGACGATCACGCAATCCTTCATTGATTCTTTACCCAGTCGGGCGGGAGCACGAGGTTCGTTGACTCGCTTGAACGCACGGCTGGCGACCCCATCGTTGTGCGGCACCACGCTGGCAACGTCCCGCCACCTGTTCAGCACTGTCCTGGCCCGCGCGACGTGTCCCTCAAGGTGGTCCAGCGGCAGCATTCCCTGGGCACCGTAGGCCAAGGCCACTTCATGGATACGTTGAGCTTGTGCCCGGAACCTTGCCAAAGCGTTTCGAGCCTCTACCTCGACGCCAGCGACATGAGCAGCAAGTTCGATGGTCACCTGTTCTGCCATCAGAACAATCAGATCGGAGCCGGCCTCGGCTGCCGCAAGCAAGGCAAGCCCGGCGTTGGCATCGTGTGCTACCGCTGTTTCGCGCGTGATGTCACGGATGACGTCAAGGACGGTGCATGTATCCACGCACAACACAGGCGCGTTTAAAGCAGCCAAGTCGTCAATGACTGAAGTATTCAGGCTCATGTATGCGACTGGTCATACTGTTCAAGCAGTCCGAGTGCGAATTCATAGTCGATGGCCAAGTCCTGCGCCCGCCCTGCGGACCAGGCCTCCACCTCGACAAGCCACCGTGCCAATTGGTCACTATCCAGTCGTTTCGATGCACGGTGCGCGGCAATCAGGAACGCGTACCAGCGCTCCCTGTCCATGGGATGGGCCGCACCTGTGGATTTATTGGCGAGCCGCGAGAAGCGCCGCAGGGCTGCTGCCGGTTCGGCATCCAGCCAATCCTCAAGAGTCTGGTTGGGAGAGGTCAGTTCGACGCCGAAACCGCCGGCCCGGGACGCCGGTTCCGCGACTTGGGCGACGAAGTCGCGAAGAATCGCGTTGTACTTGTCAATACAAAGCTCACCGACGTTTCGCGGCACGATATTGGAAACCTTGTAGCCATCAGGCTCTTGCCACAGCACCAGAGCCGATTCATCGACGTCGTCGAATGCAGATCGTACAAGCACGATCACATCGTCGTCGCCCAAGTGTTGCTTGAGGTCTTCTTCCCGCTCAGCGTCGTGACGCCAAGAGCCACCAACCTGCGCGAGGATGCCACTGCGCATTGCGGTTGCTGTCTTGCCCCTGAGGTGAAGATGCTGGAAGACCGTGATCGGCTTTTCTGTCATGTCGGTTGCCCGCAATAGAACTGTTGATGTTCTGAGACTTGTCGGTGAATCGATGGCATTCGCCTGTCATTCTTTCTTGATCTGAACGAAGACCCGTGCCGTCTGGCTCGAAGCCTCATCGTTGCCCGTCGAGACGGCGTCGCCGCGCCTGGTGCCACCCGAACCGCGTCTGCTGAAAGACCCTCGGCGTCTGACATGCGGGTGATGCCCAGACTTGAAAGCACGTAGACCGAATGCGTCTTTCGCCGCGATGGCATCTGTAGCAAAACCTCACCACCAAGCCTCCCCGCCTCGGGCGAGAAACATCTTGAAGCATACCGCCACGCAGAGGCTCGGTGTTGGTGGACAAGGTGCCACATCGACTGGTTGCTGGGGTGAGCATTGCAGCCATTCGCCGTCACTACAACCTTTCCACAAGCCAAGTCGCCACCGCTCCGCGCCGCGAAGGTGTGGATGGCGTCGACCAGACCACGAGAAAAGCCGATGTCCTGAACCCGTTCACCAGGGAGTAGCCCATGAGAAAGTCATCTTCTTCCGGCGCCCAAGCCAAGGTCTTCTATCGTCCGATCGAGGCGGCCATCCAGTGGGCGGGACTGTCACGCTTCGAGCGCCGTATCCTTGATATTGCCGAAGGGATGAACCGGCTGCCGGAGCACGCTGCGCTGGCGCGCTGGCCACAGCTTCGCCTGAACGCGGAACGGATCTACGACGCACTGGTGCATCTCGACCTTCCCTACGGCAAGGATGGCCTCACGAGCAACGATCCCGCCTTGCTCGATGATCCTGGCCTCACGATCCGCCACGTCGATCTGAAGGCTTGGATGATCCGTTTCTATCCCGACCAGCGACCGGCATTCCTGTTCGATGCCTTCGAGCGTCACCTGCATCCGGCCGTCAGTGTCGATGCCGTGCAGGCACTGGTCATGGATCGCGAGGCGTTGAAGCTCCAGCTTGCCGACAAGGTGCAGGCCTGGGACGCGCTCTATGAGCAGTTCCAGACGCTCAGCCAGGAGCACCAGGCGCGCACGGAGCGCGAGAAGCGATCCGGGATGCCGGGCGCCCGCAGTGAATCCACCTACCTGAACATCGTTGGCGGTCTTCTGACCCTGCTGTTGGGCAAGTCACCCAATGGCGTTCCCTATTCGTCTTTCGAGACGCTGGAATCGGTCATCAATGCGCTGGTTGCCCATTACGGCGACAAATCCGGAATCAGCGAGCGAACGCTGTGGGCGAAGTTTTCGGCAGCCAAGCGTCATCTCGCTACCCAGGACCGCTGACTGCAAGTGCAGACGGCGTGTCTGCACTTGCGGTGACCGCGCGGGAACCGCGCTATTGAATACGGGGCACTTCCATCATCGCCGCTACACAGCGCCAAGGAGTGTCCCTCGTGACTGCCCAGACCATCGCCACCGCGACGCCGAACGAACACCGCATCCTGCGCCGCGCGGAAGTCGAGGCCAAGACCGGCTTCAAACGCGCCCACATCTACAACCTGATCAAGGAGGGCAAGTTTCCTAAGCCCCTGCGCCTCGGGGTACGCGCCATCGGATGGGATTCGGTGGAGATCGATCAGTGGATCACCGATCGACTCAGTGAGCGGGCGTGAGCCCGCGCCCCCCGGAATCCCTTCCACGAGGAGTCGCACCATGCAGGTGGTATCCATCATTTCGACCAAGGGTGGCGTCGGCAAGACGACCACCGCAGCGAACCTGGGCGGCTTCATCGCCGATGCGGGACTGCGCGTGCTGCTGCTGGACCTGGACGTACAGCCCACCTTGTCGAGCTACTTCACGCTCGGCACGCATGCGCCTGCCGGCATCTATGAGATGCTGGCCTTCAATGAGCAGCGTATCGAGCAATTGGCTTCGCAGACCGCTGTGGCGGGTCTCGACCTGGTGGTGTCGAACGACCATCGCGGCGAACTGAACACACTGCTGCTGCACGCACCCGACGGTCGGCTGCGCCTGCGTCACCTGCTCCCCGCGCTGGCGTCGCACTACGACCTGCTGCTGATCGATACCCAGGGAGCGCGCAGTGTGCTGCTGGAAATGGCGGTACTGGCCTCCAGTCTGGCGCTGTCACCGGTGACGCCGGAAATCCTGGCGGCGCGTGAGCTGAGGCGCGGCACGCTGCAACTGATCGAGGACATCGCTCCGTATCGGCACCTCGGCATCGAGCCGCCACCGCTGCGCTTGCTCATCAACCGTGTGCATCCGGTTTCGTCGAACGCCCGACTGATCCAGCAGGCCCTGCGACAAGTGTTCCAGGCGCACGCTGGCATACAGGTCCTGAGCACCGACGTCCCGGCCATTGAAGCCTACCCACGTGCCGCAACACGGGGGCTGCCAGTGCATCGCGTCGAATACCGGCAACCAGTGGGCCGTACTGCGCCTGCGGCGTTGGAGACGATGCGTGCGCTGGCTGGCGAGCTGTTCCCGGCATGGCGGGAGCGCTTTGCATGCGTTACCGGCAGAGGCCGCGCAGGAGGAGCCAGTCATGGCGATCGCGCATGAACTGGCCCGCGGCCATGCGCGGCTACGCGCGCTGATCGAGTTCGCGCTGGGCGAAGGTTGGCACGTGAAACGCACGCGCGGCGGGCACCTGATGTTCACCAAGCCCGGCTGCGCCGCGATCTATACCAGCTCGACTGCGAGCGATCACCGCGCCAGCCGCAACGCACGCGCGCAGCTTCGCCGCGCCGATCGACAGGCACTGACGGCATCTCGGGAGAGCAGCGATGGCTGATCCGACGCCGCAGGACATGGCCACCAAGCTGCTGGCCAAGGGCTTCGAACGCAACGGTCCTTCGGCCGCGGCGTTGACCGACCCCATCGCCGACACACCGATGGTGGTGACGCTGGACGAGCTGCGCCCCTATGAACATGACCCACGCGTGACGCGCAACCCGGCCTATGCGGAGATCAAGGCGTCCATCCGCGAACGTGGGCTGGACGCGCCCCCCGCGATCACGCGCAGGCCGGGCGAGGCGCACTACATTATTCGCAACGGCGGCAACACGCGGCTGGCGATCCTGCGCGAGTTGTGGAGCGAGACCAAGGAGGAACGCTTCTTCCGCATTGCGTGCCTGTTCCGCCCGTGGCCGGCGCGCGGCGAAATCGTGGCGCTGACCGGGCATCTGGCCGAGAACGAGCTGCGCGGCGGCCTGACCTTCATCGAGCGGGCCTTGGGCATCGAGAAGGCGCGCGAGTTCTACGAGCAGGAAAGCGGCCAGGCGCTGTCGCAAAGCGAACTCGCGCGGCGACTGGCGGCCGACGGCTATCCGGTGCCGCAGTCACACATCAGCCGCATGAACGATGCGGTGCGCTATCTGCTGCCGGCGATCCCGACGCTGTTGTACGGCGGATTGGGCCGGCATCAGGTGGACCGGCTCGCAGTGCTGCGCAAGGCGTGCGAGCGCACCTGGGAGCGGCGTGCGCTGGGCCGGCCGCTGACCGTGGACTTCGCTTCGCTGTTTCAGGATGTGCTGTCGCAGTTCGACACGCAGCCGGAGGGCTTCTCGCCCCAGCGCGTGCAGGACGAACTGGTGGGTCAGATGGCCGAGCTGCTGGAAGCGGACTACGACACGCTGGCATTGGAGGTCGATGACAGCGAAAGCCGTCAGCGAGTATTGACCAGCGAGCCGGCCGCGCCGAACCCGGCAACGCCTGTCGCACCTGCGGCGCCAGCCATCACGCCGCAACTGTCGCCCGCGGCGCCAACGCCACGGGACACCTCGCCCGTCGCGCCACCGGCAGAGACACCCTCGGCACCACCTGCCGCTGCACCAAACGCCCGGGACGGGCAGCGCGACGAGCGCCTGCAGGGGCACATCGTGACGCCGGCCCCAACCACCGAGCGCCTGCAGTCCATCCAGCGGATGGTCGCGGATCAGCTCGGCGACAAGCTACCCGACTTCGAGGCAGATGCGCTGCGTGCGATCCCGGTGCAGGTTGGCGGGCTCTTTCCCATCTCGGATGTCTGGTACATCGAGCCGGGCCTGGACGTGCCGGATCGCCTGCGCGTGCATATCGCGCAGTTCGCTCGCGAGATCGCGGGGGAAGCGGCGGTGGGCGACCACATCGAAGCCAGCGATGGCGGCATCGGCTTCGTCTGCGTGACGCCGGCCGTGGGCCAGGCGAAGGCGCTCCCGGCGTTCGCGCGTGCGATGCTGACCCTGCTGCACGCGCTGAGCACCGCGCCGGCACCCGCGACCGGGCTGGACAGCGCGCGGCTGGCCGATGACCTTGGGCCGCTGCTGCATGGTCACGGCGGCTTGGTCACGCGCCTGAGCGATGCCGGGCTGGTAAAGCTGTTCCGTCTGCTGCGCCTGGCGCGTCGGCTGCTGGATCTGGAAGCCGGCGTAGCGAGCCAGGATTCCTGAGCGCAGGAGGCTCCCGTATGTCGGCACCGCACCCGCTCAACCAGGCCGTGATCGCCCAGGCCCTGCATGACCTGCGCAACGGCCAGTTGCGCCGCTGCAAGGCCATGGGCTTCGGTGAGGAGGAGCTGGATGCGCTGAAGCACCCAGAACTCGTGAGCATGCTGGTGAATGCCACGGTGTCGTGGTGTTCGGTGTCGGTGAACCGGGAAGTGTTGAAGCGGCTGCTGAGCCAGGTGCACGACGTGGAGCGGGAGATCGCCACGGTGGACCGCATGCTGCGCCTGGGGGCGAGCACGGAGATGGTCAGCAAGTTCTACGGCCTCACGCATCAGGAAGTGGCGCTGCGCCGCGACATCCTCGGGCTGCCCAAGCGTAAGGGTCGGCATCCGGTGCTCGACGAGGCGCAGGACGTGGCCCTGTGGGAACGCTGGAAGGCCGGCATCACGGAGCGGCACATCGCACTGAACGACGACATGGCGATGCTGGCGCTGACCATGGACCTGGCCGAGGCCATGACCCTGCCCATGTCGGTGATCTGGTCGGCGATACGGAACTGGGTCGACCAGGGGCTGGTGTAGGTCATGACGACGGGCGACGCTCCACGGCGTGATGGCCCGGTTGCGCTGTCGGCGTTGTTCGACGAGGCGCTGCGGCACCTTGAGCCGAAGGAACCGGCGCAGGGCACGGCGCCGAGCCAGGACGGCTTTCTCTACAGCGGCAACCGGCACGAGAGCGTGCCGCGCGCGTTGTTCCTCGACCGGCGCCTGACGCCGCTGGAGCGCAATGCCTGGCAGGTGTTCCGCCTGCAGCTCAACGACGACGGCGTGACCGCCTTTCCCACCTACGACCAGCTCCGCCCATATCTGGCGTCCATGCCCTGTGCGGCGCAAGCCTCGCACGAGACCGTGGCGCGCGCCTTGACGCTGCTGCGGCTGACGCGCTGGCTCAGCCTGGTGCGGCGGCGGCGCGATCCCAAGACCGGCCGTATCCAAGGCAACCTCTACGTGCTGCACGACGAACCGCTGTCACCCTTCGAGGCGATGCAGCTCGACCCGGACTACCTGGGCCTGGTGAGCCAGGCGCTCACGCACGCGGCGAAGGCGGTGCAGGTCGTGGGCATGAACACGCTGCGGGAGATCGCCGAAGACCCGCTGCTCAGCGGGCGCACACTGCCGACCCGTCTGCAAGTGCTGGCGCAGCGCATGGCGCGGCATGGCTGGACGACGCCAGGTTATCCACAGGAGGGTGCGGACCACGAATCCGAAGAAGGCCAGGAAGCCCTTCTTCGGAATGCTGCGCGCCCGTCTTCGGAATCCGAAGCAGGGCCGAAACCCGCGCCGGACAGCTCTCTTCGGATTCCGAAGGAGGACCGTACAGTACGTAATGATCGTATAAATGAAGTACGTACAGTACCGCGCGCGAGGGCCTTGCAGAACCTGCGACTGCCCGAGCGTTTCCTGCGCTTGAAGGACGAGCAGCAGGCCGGCGCGCTGGTGGCGCTGCAGCAGGTGGACGAGGCGCAGAGGCAGGCCGTTCTCGACGAGTGGGCGGCACGCTGCCACAACAGCGCGGTACGCAACCCGGCCGGCTACCTGTTTGGCATCATCCAGAAGGCGATCCGCGGGGAGTTCAAGGCCTGGGCCGGAGAAACTGCATCGACGCCGCCAGCGCCCCCGTCACCTGCGCCCTCGTCACCGCCAGCATCCCGTGCGGCTGACCCCGAGGTGGCACGTGCCTACCTGGCTCAGCTCCGAGAAGCCTTGCGTGATCGCCGATGTTGACTATCCCCAGGGGATAGCTGGAACAAACACCCTTCCGCCGTGCTCGATTGCTGCCCGCCGAACGACAGGCGAAACTGTCGCCTGTGAATCAAACGAGGACAGCCACGCACGAGCCCGGCCAACGATGGATATGACGACTTTCCCCGTCACAAACGCACTGCAACCACTACAGCGAGACGTTCAGCGCTTGCTGGGCAGATGCCTGTTGCGCCTTCAACAATACGAGCGCCTCATGAAAGCCATCGTGGCCCACCACGAGATTTCAGGGCTCTATTCCGTTTCCAGTGGAAATTGACTTCTCAACAGACATGGCGGCTGGTTCAATGGCGGCCTGCCATTGCCCGCCCGAACGACGATGAACAACCAGATCGAAACCCTCTTCACCACGGCCTTGGGCCTGCAATCGCCCTGGGAGGTGGTCAGCGTGGAGCTGAACACGGGAAAGCGGCGCATCGACTTTCAGGTGGCCTATGGCGCCAAGGGTGCCAGCTGTCCGGCCTGCGCCATGGAGCACCAACTGATCCACGACCGGATTGAGCGCAGTTGGCGCCATCTGGACTTCTTCCAGTTCGAGGCGTGGCTGCACGCCGAGGTGCCGCGTGTGCGCTGCAGCGGCTGCGGCAAGACCACGCAGTTGCCCGTGCCGTGGGCGCGTGAGGGGAGCGGCTTCACACTGCTGTTCGAGGCGCTGGGTCTGTCCTTGTGTCGTGAGCTGCCGGTCAGCCAGGCGGCCCGGCAGATGCGGGTGAGCGCCAAACGGTTGTGGCGCCGTGTCCATCACTACGTTACGGCGGCACGTACCCAGGATGACATGAGCGGCGTGCGTCACGTCGGTATCGACGAAACCAGCGTCAAGCGCGGGCACGAGTACATCACCCTCGTGCATGACCTGCAGGCCAGGCGACTGCTCTTTGCCTGCCCGGGACGCGATCACACAACGATCGAAGCCTTTGCCACAGAGTTGCGGGCGCACGGGGGCGACCCGGACGCGGTGGCGCACGTGTGCATCGACATGAGTGCGGCTTACACCAAGGGCGTGGGGCAGGCGTTGCCCAACGCCCAAGTCAGCTACGACCGCTTTCATGTGGTGGCGCTGGCCAATGCTGCGATGGACGAGGTGCGCCGCGAGGAAATGCGAGCGTCGGCCGCGGCGGTGCGCGAGGCCCTCGGTACCCATGACAAGAAGGCGCTGCGGCAATTGCTGTGGGGCATGCGCAAGGACGCGGCACAGTGGACGCCCGCGCAGTTGAACGCCATGCACTGGCTGCAGCGCACGAACCTGAAGAGTGCGCGCGCCTGGCGCCTGAAGCAGGCGCTGCGCCACCTCTATCGCGAGGCGGCCAACAGCAATAGTGAGCCGTTCGCGCAGCAGGCGCTGACCAAATGGATGAGCTGGGCGCGGCGCTGCCGCCTTGAGCCGTTCAAGCGTCTGGCCCAGACCCTCAAGACCCACTTGGGCGGGGTGGTGCGCGGCATGCTCGACGGGCGTAGCAACGCCTACGTCGAGGCCATGAACGGCCTGCTGCAGCAGACCAAGACGGCCGCACGCGGATTCCGCGATGTCGGCAACTTCATCGCGGTGGCCTACCTGCGCATGTCCAAGCTCAAGCATCTACCCGCCAATCCTTTGATACCGGCCATCTCCCGTGAGATTGGCCGCTACCGCCATGTCTGTTGAGAAGTCAATTTCCACTGGAAACGGAATAGAGCCGATTTCAGGCCCGGCGCATTCGCTGGAGGCCATTCGCGCAGCGCGGATTGAAGATGCCGCGACCAAGACCCTGGGCACGTTGATCGGACAACTGTTTGGTTCGTATGTCGTCACCGATGGAAATGGCGGCGAGGAACGCGACGACGATCTTCCTGGCGACGTGATTTCCTTTCGCACGCGCGTGCAACTGAGCCTGTCTGCGCAGGACTACGCCAAAACCCAGGCCGACCTCAAAGACCTGGTATCGCTGCGCAACACCCTGGTGCACCACTTCATCGACCAGCACGATCTATGGACCGTGGACGGGTGTCGCGCTGCACAGGACGAACTCGGTTCCGCCTACACGCGCATCGATCAACACTTTGAGCAGCTGCGCGGCTGGGCCGAGCACATGGATCAGGCGCGGCGCCTGGCAGCGGAGTTCGTCCAGTCGGATGTGTTCCACGACCTGGTGGTCAATGGCATCGCGCCGGACGGCACGGTGGACTGGCCGGCCGCCGGCATCGTTCGCGCGCTGCGCGAGGCCGCCGCGCAGTTGGCCGTCGAGGGCTGGACACCCATTGCCGCCGCTGGCCGCTGGATCGCGGACCAGCATCCCGAGCAGCTTCCAGCCAAGTACGGCTGCAGCAGTTGGCGGCAGGTGGTGCACGAGTGCCGCCTGTTCGAGCTTCGCTACCGTGAGGTGGAGGGGCAACGGGCCGCCTGGTACAGACCTCGCGAGGCATAGCCCCGCAACGCGGTCTCACCTCCGCGCGAGCCGCGAACAACTCCGCCGAGCTATCCCCAGGGGATAGCCGGCACACACAGCCTTCCGTGCGGAACAAACCGGGCGCGCATGGGCTGCGGTTTGTTGACTGACAGCCTTCCGGCCGATGCCGATGCTGGCGACTCGCCCCTTCACCGCGAGTCGCTCCCATGGCCAACGAACGCACAGAACCCCTGCAACTGAATCTCGGATCGCTGCGCAGCGCGATGTCGCTGACGCTGCACACGCACCACGCTTCGCGCATCTGGCACGGCCGCGCGCCGACCGAGGGGCGCCCCGGCATCATCGGTCTCAACGGCTTCATCGGCGCCATGAACAAGATGAAGCGCGGCGCCGAGCAGGACGACCCGTACTCGGATTGGTGGATGTTGCGGATCGAGGACAAGCTCGCCGACACCAAGACCCGTCTGCAGACCCTGCGAACAGGTGGATCAGGCCTTGGCCGACGTGCCAGCGGCGCTGTCCCTGGGCGAGAACATGAACATGCAGCCGGTTAAGCTGCCGCTGTTCGTGAACGCCCAGCTCGGCTTCATGGCGGTGTACCTGCTGGCTGACTACGACGACCTGGCGCGCAAACTCATCCTGGCGCACCACACGGCGCTGATCGACCGCAGCACCTTGGAGCGCTGGCTCAATGATGGTGCGCACGCGCTGCGCAGCCTGTTCTCGCTCGCCCAGCAGTACCGCTACTCGGGCACGACGCGCGACGACTTCGCGGCGAAGAACGCCGCGGCGCGAGCGGCGCTGGAGAAGTTCGGCGAGCTGCCGCAAGACGTGCTGGAAGGCACGCGCCGCTCGCGCTTCGCGCCACCGATCGCGCGGCGGACGACCAAGCCCGGCACGCCGCCTGCTGCGCCCGCCATCGTGCCCGATGCGCCGGCTCACACGGATGGCGCAGCCAATCCAGCGACGGGTAATGAGGGTGCTGACGCATGACGGCATCGCCCCCATCGGTCACTCCACGCGCTTCGTGGCGCTGGAACAGGCGGACTTCCAGCGGTTGGAACACGCAGGCTACCTAAAAGGCCTTTTACAGCCTTTTAAGGGTAAGGGGAGTCTGGTGACCTGGGCCAGCCAGTGCGCAGCGCTGCGCGACGACGTGATTGGCCTGGCGCAGCGGCGTGTGCTGCCCCAGGCACGCGCCTACCCCTTCAGCCTGCTCGACGTGCAACTGGCCCAGCAGGCCACTGGCGCAGGGACGACCTTCCTGCGCTGGCGCAACCTCGACCGTTCCTCCATGGGCGTGGCGTTGTGGGAGGCCCTGCTGGCCAACCCCGCGACGCCGGCCTCGCTGATCGACGAGCTGTACGCGATCGAACTGCAGCGCATCGTGCTGAACATGCAGATCAGCCTGACCCACAGCATCGCTCGCCAAGCCCTGGAATGCGCCAGCAAGGCCGCCCAGGCCGAAGCGGCTTACCTGCGGCGTGTCCACGGGCATACCGCGGCCGTTCCACCCACCACCAAGGAGTTACCATGAGCACGCACTTCGTCGGCGAGGGCAACATCGGTTCTGCGCCGGACTACCGCGAATTTCCGAACGGCAACGACGAGCCGCGCCGGCTGCTTCGCCTGAACGTCTACTTCGACAACCCGATCCCGAAGAAGGACGGCGAGTACGAAGATCGCGGCGGCTTCTGGGCGCCCGTGGAGCTGTGGCACCGCGACGCCGAGCACTGGAAGACGCTGTACCAGAAAGGTATGCGGGTGCTGGTCGAGGGCCGCACCGTGCGCGACGAATGGGAGGACGCCGACGAGAACGAGCGCGTGACGTTCAAGGTCGAGGCGCGGCGCGTGGGCATCCTGCCGTACCGCATCGAGTCGGTGGCGCTCAGCACCAAGCCGGCCGGCGGACAGTAATTCGCCCATCGCCGTTCCCCCGAGGGCGGCTGTAGCAACCGTCATACGCCCGCGATGCACCAGCGAGCTATCCCCAGGGGATAGCTCCAAGGTCGTCCACGGAGTTCCAGCCGCCCTCCCGAAACGACGCTCTTGCTGTGCCAGCTCCTGCGGTCTATGCACACCGCTGCGGGAACGGGCCGCCTGCCGATCACAAAGCGGTGTCTGCATCAATCGGCTTCCTTGCTGCCGGCATCTCCTGGCCCCGCCAAGCTGACGCCCATCCGATGAACCGCACATTTCCAAGGAGGCTTCATGCGCGTGTTCCTGTGCGAGAAGCCCTCCCAGGGCAAGGACATCGCCCGTGTGCTGGGTGCCGTTCAACGCGGCAACGGCTGCTACAGCGGCGCGGGTGTCGTCGTGACCTGGTGCATCGGTCATCTGGTGGAGGCGGTTCCGCCCGAAGGCTACGGCGAGCAATACAAGCGCTGGGCCATCGAGCAACTGCCCATTCTTCCCGAGCGTTGGCGTGTCGAGCCCAAGGCGGCGACCGCAGCGCAATTCAAGGTCGTGCAGCAGCTCGTCGCCAAGGCGGGCGAGCTGGTGATAGCGACCGACGCCGACCGCGAGGGCGAGATGATCGCCCGCGAGATCATCGACCTGTGCGGCTACCGCGGGCCGATTCAGCGCCTGTGGCTGTCGGCGCTCAACGATGCGTCGATCCGCAAAGCGCTGGGTGCGCTCAAGCCGTCCGCCGAGACGCTGCCGCTGTATTTCTCCGCACTCGCCCGATCGCGCGCCGACTGGCTGATCGGGATGAACTTGAGCCGCTTGTTCACACTGCTGGGGCGTCAGGCCGGCTATACGGGCGTGCTGTCGGTGGGGCGCGTGCAGACGCCGACGCTGAAGTTGGTGGTGGATCGTGATCGCGAGATCGCGCGCTTCGTCTCTGTGCCGTATTGGGCCGTGGACGTGCTGCTATCCCATGCCGGCCGGTCCTTCACCGCGAGCTGGATACCGCCCGAAGGCAGCACGGATGCAGCGGGTCGCTGCCTTCAGCAGCCGGTGGCGCAGCAGGCTGCGGATTGCATTCGCGCCGCACGCGATGCGCAGGTCGTGTCAGTGGACACCGAGCGCGTGCGCGAGGCACCGCCGCTGCCGTTCGACCTGGGCACGCTGCAGGAGGTGTGCTCCAAGCAGTTGGGCCTCGACGTGCAGGAGACGCTGGACATTGCCCAGGCGCTGTACGAGACGCACAAGGCGACAACGTATCCGCGCTCGGATTCGGGCTACCTACCCGAGAGCATGCTGGCCGAGGTGCCGACCGTACTCGACAGTCTGGTCAAGACCGACCCCAGCCTGCGGCCGCTGATCGAGCGCCTGGATCGCCAACAGCGCTCGCGTGCATGGAACGACGGCAAGGTGTCGGCTCACCACGGCATCATCCCGACGCTGGAGCCCGCCAACCTGTCGGCCATGAACGAGAAGGAGCTGGCCGTCTACCGGCTGATCCGCGCCCATTACCTCGCGCAGTTCCTCCCGCACCATGAGTTCGACCGGACGGTGGCGCAGTTCTCGTGCGGCAGTCAGTCGCTGGTGGCCGTGGGCAAGCAGATCGCCGTCATCGGCTGGCGTGAGGTGCTGGCGACGCCGGGGCCGGACGATGCCGGTGGCGAGGATGCGCAGCGCAGCCAGGTGCTGCCCGCCCTGCATGCGGGCCTGTCCTGCCCGGTCGGAAAGGTGGATCTCAAGGCGCTGAAGACGCTGCCGCCCAAACCCTACACGCAGGGCGAGCTGATCAAGGCCATGAAGACCGTCGCCAAGTTCGTGACCGACCCGCGCCTGAAACAGAAGCTGCGCGATACCACCGGCATCGGCACCGAGGCGACACGCGCCAACATCATCAACGGTCTGATCGGTCGAGGCTACCTGGTCAAGAAAGGCCGCGCCGTCCGCGCTTCCGACGCGGCATTCACGCTCATCGACGCGGTGCCCTCGGCCATCGCCGACCCCGGCACCACGGCGGTGTGGGAGCAGGCGCTCGACATGATCGAGGCCGGCCAGATGGCGCTGGACACCTTCATCGAGAAGCAGTCCGTGTGGGTCGGCCAGCTCGTGCAGCAGTACCGCGGCGCAACGCTCTCGCTCAAGCTGCCGCCGGCGCCGGCCTGCCCGCAGTGCGGCGCACCGATGCAGCAGCGCACGGGCAAGAGCGGCGCGTTCTGGTCCTGCTCGCGCTACCCGGACTGCAAGGGTACGTTGCCGATCGAGTCCCCGACGGGCCGGCGCAGCGCACCGCGCAAGCGGCGCGCTGCCTCCAAGGCGTCCTGATCCTCGCTTTCCCCCTGCCGCGCCGGCCACTTCACTGGCGGCGAGGCAAACGTCCCGCACCGCGCGGGACTCCAAAGCGCGCGTCTCCTTCTGCAACGGTGTGCGCGCCCCGTATGCCCGCCATCGGGCGACGGGGCGAGAAGGTCATTGCTCCCACGAATCGCGCCCGCCGCCATTCCCTTGATCGGTGTGCCTTGCCTCGGTCACGAGGGGCTTCCTGACGCCTTGCCGCCGCGCGAGCCGTGAGGAGGCCCCTTGGGCCGAGGGTATTCCGTGCCGGTGCCCGCCGGCGGAACAACGGGCTCCCTTTGTGTGTGGATGCACGCCAGAGGTTTCCGGCCCCAGCCACGAAACGGGCCGGGTGCGATTGCTGACGCAGCGAACGGCTTTGACGACGGCCCGCGCTGACGCAGCCCACAGGTGGTTTTCCTTCCTCTCCAGCCGAAGGCCCGCGTGGCCTTCGGCGCCCTGGTCCTTGCCTTGTCACGTGACGCGGGCCTGCCCTAAAGCGGGCCGTCCGCGATTCGGTTTTCCCTGCGACGGCAGCCATGCTTCGCGCCCATCCTCACGCCATGCGTTGCTGACAGTCGTCAGCGGCATGCCCCGGCAGTCCCGGTCTTCAAGACTGCAACGCGGTTCGCCGCGTCGACCGATCCAGTCCGCTTCGCATCGCCCACCGCGGACGCTCGCCGGCCTGGCGACGATGCACTTTTCTCAACCACCCGAGGGGAACTCCATCCTCTACGGGATGCGTGCTCCTCGACCCACCAAGGAGCACGGCATGTCTGAACCTTCTGCATCTTCCTCTGCAACCGCAGTGCGCAGTGGTGCGCTGGCGCTGGCCTGGACCGGCAAGCGTTTGCCGCTACAGGTGCTGCGCAGCGCGGCCGGCCACTACATCGGCACGCAAGACGACGAAGGCCCGGTATCGCGGGAGTCCGTCGAGTATTTCCCGACCCACCTCGCAGCACAGCGCGCCCTGGATACCCATGCCTGGACACAGCGCGCTCACCCCTGATTCCCACCCTTCAAGGAGTTCTCTCATGAATCTGTCTTTACCCGAAGACGTGCTCGATCAGATGGCGCTGGAACAGGCGCACTTCGACGCTGCACCGCAGGCCTTCTTCGAGGCCTGGAAGCGCGGCGCGCAGATCGCCGGCCACGAGTGGTTCGGCGACGGCACACGCGAAGGTCTGCAGCGTGCCACCACCAAGTGGGACCTGCGGCCCAACATGCTGATGCTCAACGACGCCCTGGGCGTGCTGAGCAGCGGTCAACGCATGTTCCTGTCCGCGATGGTGAGCTTCTACAACTCCCGCGAGGGCGGCGCGATGCTCAAGCGTTGCGGCTTCGAGGGGCTGTCCGACTTCGGCGGCCTCGATCTGGAACGGCGCCAGGTCATCGCCGACCTCACGCTGCACTACAACGGCTGGTGAGCCGCGCCTGGCAACCCACCGTCCTTTCATCCCACCCCACGAGGGACATGCATCCCCGTTCGGGGCCATGTCCCTCCTTCTTGTCGCAGGAGCGGCCATGTCCCGAATCACCATCTTCCACTGACCTGCACCGCCCGCCACCAGGGCGGCCCGACGCCGCGGCCGGCTGACCGGTTGCCACTTCATCCACTCGCTGGGGTTCAATCCCCGGCAGGGGATTGCCTCGGCCATCCTCTGCTGGAGGAATCCCATGTCTCATTCCAAAAACCCCTTCGTCCGCGGCTACGATGGCCTGTCCGTGCAGCGGCTGCTGGCGATTTCTTACGACGACGACTGCCCGCTGAGCTATCTGCCGCTGCACGTCTCGCAGTCGCACCTGCCGCTGCACGTCTCGCAGTCGCACCTGCCGGACAGCCAGGTCGAGCGCCATGCCTGCGTCTTCTGCGACGACTTCGCGCTGATCACCGAGGGCCAGAACGTGCCGCCCGAGCTGGACGCGCAGTGCCCCAGCCACGGTATCGCCCGAAACCTCGTCTACGCCGTCATGGCCGAAGAAGCCGGCCAGCCGCTGCACGTCGGCGATACCTACTCCGAGGAAGCCGCGCGCGAGGTGGTACGCCGCCTGCGCTTCGAGACCGGGTTCTACAGCCGTGCTTGGGAAATCAGTTCGGCGCATATCACCGAGGAGGCCGGCCGCTTCCTCGCCGAACTGGCGGACATCGCCACGCCGAGCGGTTTTTTGTTTGTGGCCTTCCGCATTCCCTACAGCCCGGCGGTCGGCGTGAAGCTGATCGCCACCCCCTGGACGGATGCGAACCTGCAGCATGTCGAGGGCATCACCGCCGAAGAGCTGCGGCAGGAGCACCGGGCCAAGGGCGTGCCGGAGTCCCTCGTGGAAGTGTTGCACCTGGCTGCGCTCGCCGACGTTCGCATGTTGGTGTTCGATGCCGGCGCGCCCGTGCTGGACGGGCTGACGCTCTACGACGACGAGTAACCCGCAACCCATTCGAGCCCCCACGTCGGGGCTCTTCTTTTTCGCGGAACGCGGTGCCGGCGCATTGCCGATTCCCAACGGACGGTCGCCGCCATGTGCCGCACGCTGGCCGCATGTTCGCTGGCGTTGCCGGCAGCATGCCCAGGCAGTCGAGACCTTCAAGACTGCGGCGCGGTTCGCCGTGCTGGTTGCTTCGTTCTCCGGGCGCACCCGCGTCCATCCACCTCACCCTCAAGGGACAGACCTCCCTTGCGGGCGGGAGTCCCTTGGTTGCCACAAGGAGTCTCCCCATGGATACCCAAGCCATCCGCGCACAGATGCCGACGCTCGTTGTCGGTCATGTGCCTTCCAACGTCCGTTCGTTCAAATTCAACATCTTCGACGGCCAGCCCAAGGTTTCGACGCTGGGCTTTCACATCGACCCGAAGCCTTTCGAGGGCAAGGTCATCGCCACCACCGACGAGGCCATCGTCGTCAAGACGGGACGAGCCGAGTTCGCGGTGCTCGATCGCACGCTCGTGACCGAAGTGCCCGACGAGGGCGCCAAGGTGCAGGTCGAACCCTATGTCAGACGCCGCTTCGACGGTCAGCGGGCGGACACGCCCGAGGAGCAGACCGAGTTCACCGCCGACGGCCAGCCCTACACGGTGAAGCGGTTCGTGCTCGGGTCCGCACCGGCGAAGCTGCCGATCCCCGAGCCGCGCTGCCCCGAGCTGCAGGAACTGATCGTCCAACTGGAGCAGTTGCCCGCTCCCGACGGTTTCCGGCGCATCACCCACATGCTGGTGGATGCCGGTGCGCGGGACATCACCTGGGTCGATCCGCTGCCCGCCGACATCATCCGCACGCCACCGGCCATCGGCTTCACCGTCGCCACGATGAAGTTCCAGGGTCGCGTCACCGTGCTTTATGAGCGTGGCCTCGACCTCTACGCGGTGGAGCTGCACCGCGACGGCGAGCTGGTCGAACGGGTCGATGAGGTGTTCTTCGACACCCTCGGCGAGACGCTGGAACGGCTGATCGACGACGGGAGCTGGAGACGCATCCGCGTGCAGTGCCTGTCGGGTCGCAAGGCTGTCCGGCACTGAGCTCCCAGCAGCTTCCCGCCCTCGCGGCGGGAAGCCTCTCTTCCTGCCCCCCTGGAGATCACACCCATGACTGTTCGATTCAAAGGCACGGAGCTGCGGCCCGTGCTCGCCGAAGCGGTGGCGAATCAATGCCGCGTCATCCTGGTCAAGGATCAGGGCGTGTACTTCCTGGCCGAGTGCGGCGAGCGCCGACCCGATGGTCGCCAGAAGACCATCGCCTATGCCGCCGGTTGCAACCCGGATGTCGATGCCTTCGACGAATGGTGGGAACTGGCGCGTGCCGAGTTCGGTGGCGACGACTTCGGCGAGTTCTTCGATCCGCAGGAGGGCGTGTTTGCGCGCATCCTGCGCAGCGAGGACGACCTCGACGTGTCCGCCACCGCGACACACCTGTCGCTGCAGGCGGTTCCTCCCACGCCCAGCGGTAACTGACCGCCCATCCCTGGCCCCCGCTCCGGGGGCCTCTTTCTTCCCGGCAATGCGGACAGCCGCGAGTGCCGATTGCCGCTCGCCTGCGCGCCGTCCCGGCGCCACGCTTCCGGCCATGTTCCGCTGACGTCCGTCAGCGACATGCCCAGGCAGCCACGATCTTCAAGGCTGCGATGCGGTTCCGACCGCGTTGATCACTCCAGTTCGCACCGGCATCCATGCGCGAACGGCCATCGGTTCTCGATGGCGATGCCACCAAGCTGTTCCATCAACCCACGCGGGGGTTCCACACCTTCCCCGCCTTGGGTCGGGTGTGTCTCCGCCTCATTGTTCCCAGGAGATTCACCATGACCACTTCCACCGAAAAGTCCTACTTCGATCTGCACATCACCGGCCTCGGGTATCTCAATCGCATCCGCGAAGTGAAGCCCAAGAAAGGCGATGCGTTCCTGGCCTGCGACATCGCAGCCCTGAACGGTCCCAGCGATGACGTCTCGTATGTGCGTTTCGACACGCGCGTATCGGGATCGGAAGCGCAGCACCTGGTGCGCCGCTGCATTCAGGCGGTCGACGCCGAGAAGAAGGTGATGATCGGCTTCCGCCTGGGCGACCTGTGGACCGACACCTTCACCTACTCCAAGGGGAAGCGTGCCGGCGAGCAGGGTGTGAGCCTCAAGGCCCGCCTGCTGTTCGTCAGTTGGATCAAGGTCGACGGCAAGCTCGTCTACAAGGCCGAACCCAAGCCGACCGAGACCGACGAGCGCGACCCGGAAGTCCCTGTGACGTCCGACGCGCCCGCCGCGCAGCAAGCCTCGGCACCGGAGCCTTCCAAGCCCGTCGCCGATGCTGCCGACGACGCTGCCGATGCCCCCGCATTGGCCGTTGCCGAGTCGTTCTGATCCGCAAGGCCCCATCCCCGGGGCCTTGTCTTCTCTTCGTCAGCAGGAGACCTTCATGATCACCATCCCCGGCCAACTGGCCATCAAGACCATCCACGGCAGGAACGGCGACTTCAACGTCGGCCGCCTGGCGACCTCGATCGGCGAGTTCGTCGTGAAGAACGCCGAACTCGATCAGTACCGCGAGGGCAAGTACGACGGTGATTTCGTCATCGTCGAGATTCGTCCCTCCACGTACAACGCCAACGGCCGCATGGTCATCGAGATCCGCGCCCATCTGGGCGGGATGACACTGTCCAACATCGACGCCCTGAGCCGCGACGAAGCCCGCCGGCTGAGTCCGCAGGAAGTTGATCCGATCGACGAGGAGGCGCAGGCCCCCGTGCCGGCAACGCCCCCGGCCAAGCCGAAGGCGAAGCCGCGCAGTCCGCGCGATCCCCTGGTCGATACCACGCCGTTCGGCAGCGAACCGGCTCGTGTGTCCGCTGCGGCCTCGGCCGAGGCAGACGACGCGGCGCTGTTCGGTGCCTTGTGGCCCCTGGGTGAGACCGTGAAGCTCGATGCGACCGTGGATCGTCGTGTGCTGCGTCAGCAGCGCGACCGTCTCGACAAGCTCGGCTACGAGTTCGCCCCGTTGTCCCAGGACTGGCACCTCAAAGCTGCCTGATCCATCTGCCGCCTTGCGCGGCATTCCGCCACCCGCCGGGGTTCTTCCCCGACGGGGAGGGCTCCGGCCTTTTCTTCAAGGAGACCCTCATGGGCTGGACCTTCGTTCGTCAGACGCGCGATCAGTTGATCCGCGAGCTGCTCGCTCCGCAGGCGTCCGAACGCGCTTGCTGCGAAGTCATCGACCACACACTGGACGGCGACGTTCTGTGGACCGTGGTTCGCGTCACCGCCAGGCAGGCGGGCGTCATGGGCCTCGCGGCCGGTGAGTCCGTCTGCTACATCGGCTGCCATCTGCTGGAAAGCTCGGGCGGCGATTGGGGCTACAAGTCCCTCGATGAGTCCGTGCATCCGTACTACTACTCGTGCCCGCTGCGCTATCTCGACATGGCGCCGGTGCAAAGCTCCGAGTGGCGCGAGCGGGTTCACCGCTTCCACGCGGGACGCGCTGTCTAGCGGCACGCATCTTCCTTCACCCAACCGGGGCGAGCATGGCCCCGCGGGCTGTGGTTGCTCCTTCATTTTCAAGAGGACATCACCATGCCTGCACCTTCTTCCGCGAAACCGCTGTACCGCATCGACGAATGCCCCGACCTCATGGCCGACGGTTGCGTCGGTGACGAGCAGGGCAATCTCGTCTTTCTCTCGATCTGGGCGCGCGACACCGCCGTTCAGGAGTTCCTCGCCCGCCTGACCCTCGGCCGGGACGAACAGGGACTCGATCAGTTCCACGTCATCACCGAGCAGGGCGCATCCATCCCCGTCTTCGTCGGCAACGTCGAGAACCTGGAAAAGCGCATCACCCGCGCCTATCGGCGAACGCTGTTCGGTTCGCTGACGAACGTGTGGCTGTTCGATCGTCGCTGCGTGAAGCCAGACAAGGCCAACGCCAGCGCGCTGGCGCTTCTGCCCAGGGATTCCGCTCACCGGCTCGACCGGCTGTGGACGCTGGTGCAGGACACCTGCCCGCTGCCACTGCTCGACCACTGGCGCGACACCGTGCTGGAGCTGTTGCAGTCACGGCGGATGCTGACCGGTCTTCCCTTGGCCCTCGGGCCGCTGGAAGGCCATCGGCTGGCCCTCAATGTCCCGGCGCTGACGAAGGCGTTGGGCGAGCTGATCCGCAACGGCACCCTCGGCGCCACGCAGTACGAACTGGCCGCGAACGCACCGCTTCGGCGTGTGGCGTGAGCCATCCCCACGGGCATGCGCGCCGCGCGTGCCCGCCTTCCCTCATCCATCATCAGGAGAAATCCATGGCTCTCATGTTTCCGCGCCTGGCGCGCAACTTCATTCGTAACGGCTACTTCCCCACCGACGAGCCGACGCTGGAGCGGGCCTTGTCCGCACTGGCGCCGTCTCCCGGCTCGATGTCCATCCTCGATCCCTGCGCCGGCGAAGGCGTGGCGATTGCCGAAGCCGCCCACGCCCTCGGGCGCGAGCAGGTCCAGGCCTTCGCCGTCGAATACGACGCCGAGCGTGCCCGCCACGCACGGCAACTGGTCGATCGCTGCATCCACGGTGACCTGATGGACACACTGATCTCGCGCCAGTCCTTCGGGCTGCTGTGGCTGAACCCGCCGTATGGCGACCTGAGCAAGGACGTGAACGGCAACATCGGCTATCAGGGCCAGGGCCGTGCGCGGCTGGAAAAGCTGTTCTATCAGCGCGCGCTGCCGCTGCTGCAGTACGGTGGCGTGCTGATCTTCATCGTGCCGTCCTACGTGCTCGACGCCGAGCTGGTCGGATGGCTGACGCGCCACTTTGCCGAACTGCGCATCTACCGTGCGGTGGAGACGCAGTTCAAGCAGGTGGTGATCTTTGGCCGCCGGGTTCGCCAGCGCGACCAGGCGTCGGAGTCGGCCAAGGCCCTGCGTGGTCTGCTGCTGCAGATCGGACAAGGCGATGCCGAAGCCGAGGAGCTGCCGCTCGAATGGCCGTTCCTGCCGTACACCGTCCCCGCCAGCCCGGCCGAGCCGGAGCACTTCTATCGCGTCACGATGGAGCCCGAGCAGTTCGCCGATGAAGTCGGCCGGCTGCAAGGACTCTGGCCGGCGCTCGATACCCACCTGGGCGCCGCGCAGCAGTCGCTGCGTCCGCCCGCGCGGGCCTTGTCGCACTGGCATCTCGCCCTGGCCTTGGCCGCAGGCGCGATCTCCGGCGTAGTGAAGTCCAAGAGCGGGCGCGTGCTCGTCGTCAAAGGTGATACCCACAAGGAGAAGACCCTCCAGACGGAATACACCGAACGCGACGACGGCTCCGTGGCCGAGACGCGCATCCTCACCGACAAGTTCGTGCCGGTCATTCGTGCATGGGACTTGACGCTGGGCTCGCCCACGTGGGGCGAAGTGCTGATCATCCGCTGATCGCTGTTCCCTGACGGTTCGCCGTCGCTTTCATCCACCCACCGGGGTCACGTCGCCCCGATGGGGTGCCGTGGCCCCTTCTTCCAGAAGGAGAAATCACCATGGCACTCGCAGTCCTCAACCTCGCGTCACAAGCACGCTTTTCGCCCGGGCAGGTGGTCATGACCGCCGGCGTCGACGAGCTGGTCCGACAGGGCCGGCTCAACCCCACGCCGTACCTGCGCCGCCATCTTCATGGCGATTGGGGCGACCTGGACGACAGCGATCGACGGCAGAACGATGCCGCGCTGAAGTCCGGCGAGGATCGTCTGTTCTCGTCCTACCAGGTCACGCGCGACCTGAAGCTCTGGATCATCACCGAATGGGATCGCAGCGTCACCACACTGCTGCTGCCCAGCGAATACTGATCCGCATCCAGCGGTCTCGCGCCGCTTCTTTCTTCCCACCCAGGGGCATGTCACCGCCCCGTGGGGGAGGTGCATGCCCCATTGCTTTGGAGCATCACCATGTCCCTCGATCTCGAAACCGTTCCCGAAACCGCTGTGCAGGGCGACCTGCTCGAAGCGGCAGCTTCACCCCTCACGCTCAGCCTGCAGGACTTCGTATCGGAGTTCGGCGACGAGCTGCTCGATTCGCTCAACCGCGCCAATCCTCCGGTCTACACCGGCCAGGTGCGGGTGCATCGGCAACTGATCCTCGCCGCGCTCAAGCGCAAGCTGTTCCCGGCGCAAGCCGATGTGGTCCACGCCGTCACCGAGCTGTTGGTCGATCGCGGCGAACGCGCCGCGATCGTCAATGGCGAGATGGGCTGCGGCAAGACGACGGTGGGTATTGCCACCGCCGCCGTGCTCAACGCCGAAGGCTACCGCCGCACCCTGGTGCTCTCGCCACCCCACCTGGTCTACAAGTGGCGGCGCGAAATCCAGGAGACGGTGGCCGGTGCCAAGGTCTGGGTGCTCAATGGCCCGGACACGCTGGTCAAGCTGCTAAAACTGCGCGAGCAGTTAGGCGTGCCGGCCCAGGGCCAGGAGTTCTTCGTCCTGGGCCGCGTGCGGATGCGGATGGGGTTCCACTGGAAGCCTGTCTTCGTTCGGCGGCGCACGCCTCACGGCGACGTGGGGGCCTGCCCGGATTGCGGGCATGTCATCACCGACCTCGACGGCGAGCCGATCAACCCGGTCGCGCTCGAAGCCGAGGAGTCCCGCCGCAAGTGCAGTCACTGCCGTGCACCGCTGTGGTCGTTGATCCGTCCCAGAGGCCTGTCCGCCAGCGACCAGTCCTCGACCGTGCTCAAGGCACTGAAGCGCATTCCAACCATTGGCGAAGTCACCGCGCAGAAGCTGATGCAGAAGTTCGGTGACGCCTTCCTCGCGTCGATGCTCGGGGACAACATCCACGAGTTCATCAACCTGATGGATGGCAACGGCGAGCTGGTCTTCTCGGACCGGCAAGCCCACCGGATGGAACGCGCGATGGCCAACATGGAGTTCGGCTTCGGCGAGGGCGGCTACCAGCCGTCCGAGTTCATCAAGAGGCAGCTTCCCCAAGGCACGTTCGACCTGCTCATCGCCGACGAGGCGCACGAGTACAAGAACGGCGGCTCCGCACAGGGCCAGGCCATGGGGGTGTTGGCGGCCAAGGCGCGCAAGACGCTATTGCTCACCGGCACGCTGATGGGCGGCTACGGCGACGACCTGTTCCACCTGCTGTTCCGCGCCCTGCCGGGGCGGATGATCGAAGACGGCTACCGGCCGACGAAGAGCGGCAGCATGACCTCGGCCGCGATGGCGTTCATGCGCGATCACGGTGTCTTGAAGGACATCTACTCCGAGAGCACCGGCACGGCGCACAAGACGGCCAAGGGCACCAAGGTATCGGTGCGCACGGTCAAGGCGCCGGGTTTCGGTCCCAAGGGCGTACTGCGTTGCGTCCTGCCGTTCACGGTCTTCCTCAAGTTGAAGGACATCGGTGGCAACGTGCTGCCGCCCTACGACGAGGAGTTCCGCGAAGTCGCGATGGACACGGCGCAAGCCGCGGCCTACCGCGATCTGGCGGGTCGCCTGACCCAGGAGCTGAAGCAGGCCCTGGCGAAGCGCGACACGACGCTGCTCGGTGTAGTCCTCAATGTGCTGCTGGCCTGGCCGGACTGCTGCTTCCGGTCGGAAACGGTGGTACATCCGCGCACGCGCAACACCTTGGCGTTCGTACCGGCTCAGTTCAACGAGCTGGAGGTGATGCCCAAGGAGCGCGAGCTGATCGAGATCTGCAAGCAAGAGAAGGCGGAAGGTCGCAAGACCCTGGTCTATTCGGTCTACACCGGCACGCGCGACACCACGTCGCGTTTGAAGGTGCTGCTGGAGCAGGAAGGCTTCAAGGTGGCGGTGCTGCGCGCGAGCGTGGATGCTTCCCGCCGCGAGGACTGGATCGCCGAGCAGTTGGACCGTGGCATCGACGTGCTCATCACCAATCCCGAGCTGGTGAAAACCGGCCTGGACCTGCTGGAGTTCCCGACCATCGTATTCCTCCAGTCCGGCTACAACGTGTATTCGCTGCAGCAGGCCGCCCGGCGCTCATGGCGCATCGGCCAGAAGCAGCCGGTGCGCGTGATCTACCTGGGCTACGCCAACTCCTCGCAGATGACCTGCCTGGGGTTGATGGCCCGGAAGATCATGGTGTCGCAAAGCACGTCGGGCGACGTGCCGGAGTCCGGGCTTGATGTCCTGAATCAGGACGGAGACTCGGTGGAAGTCGCGCTGGCACGGCAGTTGGTGTGCTGAACTTCACTGCTTCACTTCAACGGCTCCTCCGGGAGCCGTACTTTTTTGGTCATCCAGACGGTGACCTTGATCCGGGAAGCGGAAGACAGGGCCTCATCCACCGCCATGGGCCATGCGGGTCGCCTCGTAGGCCTGCATGTGTGCAAGGCTCACCCTCAGCAGCGGCGCATCCAGTCGAGCTTCATGCGCGCGTCGCAGCATGTCCCCAATGATGTGCTCATGCTCGGTGGGGCCACCACGTTGCAGATCGCGCAGCATCGATGCGGTGCCGGTGGACCCGCGCTCGGACAACGTCGTGAACATGCGGGCATAGGCGTCCTGCGATGGGATGTACCCTGAGGCGGCGGCGGTCGCCACGCATTCGCCGAGCATCTGGCGCACCAGCGCTTCGCCATCTTGTGCCTGCACGATTGCGCCAACTGGCGCGCGCATCAGCGTGGTCATGCCGGCATAGGTCGTGAGGAATACGAACTTCTCCCACATCTCCTGCAGGATGTCCTGGCTCAACACCGGTGCGAAACCGCCGCGCTCCATCAATCCATGCAACGCCTGCGCCGCGTCCTGCTGGCTGTGGGTGCGTGCGCCGAGGGCGAGGCGCTGCAGCGTGTTGAGATGCTGGATTTCACCGGCCGGGCCGAGCGCCACACCGATGTGGCACAGGCCGCCCAGAACGCGCTCGGCGCCGAAGCGCGCATCCAGGTGATCCAGATGCCGCACCCCATTGAGCAGCGGAACGATGCATGTCGAGGGGCCGATGGCGGGCGCGATGGCAGTCATCGCGCCCTCAAGATCGTAGGCCTTGCAGGCCAGCAGCACGGCATCCACGGACGGCGGTGCCTCGACGACTGTTTTCACGGGAAGGGTCAGGTCACCCAAAGGGCTCTTGATGACGAGCCCGGTCTCGGCGAGTTGTGCGGCGCGTCTCGGCCGGACCAGGAAACGCACGTCCACGCCGGCCGCGGCCAGACGCCCGCCGAAATAGCCCCCGATCCCACCTGCACCCAGCACCAGAAGACGCATGGCCATGCTCCTGTTTGAATTTGAGAATTTCTACTATAGTAGAAATTCGTGGCGCGATCGATTTCAGCGCCATTGATACCCCACGCATCCATCCTGACTTGATTGCGGCCCATGCCGAATTCCTCCGCTCCTCAGACCACGCCGAAAGGCGAGCGCGCCGAAGCGCTCCCGAGCAATCTTCGGCGTCTGCGCCTGGAGGCGCAGCTCACCCTCGATCGGCTCGGGGCGTTGTCGGGTGTGAGCCGCGCGATGATCTCCAAGATCGAACGTGGCGCGTCGGTTCCCACTGCCACGGTGCTGGGCAAGCTTGCCGCCGCACTGCAGGTCAGTCTGTCTCAACTCCTGGGGGGATTCCATGCGCGCCAGCCCAGGCTGCATGGCAGGGAGCGCCAGGCGGTCTATCACGACCCCGCTTCCGGCTTTGAACGCCGTTCTCTTTCGCCGCTGTTCGAGGATGGCGCGGTCGATCTGGCCTTCAACGTGTTGCCTCCGGGCAAGTCCGTCGAGTTCCCCCCGCACCATGCGGGCGTGGAGGAGTTTCTCGTCGTGCATGAGGGGGCGCTTACCGTGGTCATCGACGGAAGGCGCTTCGACGTCGCTGCCGGAGATACGTTGTTCTTTCCTTCGGATTGCGTGCATGAGTTCCGCAATGAAGGCGGCGAGCCGGCTGTCTTCTATATCGTGATCAACGATCGGACGCGGCGTTAGGCGGCGAGATCCCCCCGGCACGACCATTCGCCGCGGCATGATCCCGACATGCGTCCTGGCGACCGCGCGGTTGCCGGCATTGCTTTCGGCAAATCGGGAGCCGACGGATTCGCTTTGTTTGCTGTGACAAAGGGCCGGCGCGGCGATGGTGATGGCTCGTTGTTTCAGGACACCGATCCATGCGCCCATCCCGCCAGCCCTTCCGTATTGCCGGACGCAGCCATCCGATCCGTTTGCCCGGCTTGCTCCTGGCCGCCATGGCCAGCGGCTGCGCGATGACGAACGCCGTGCCACCGACGCCCGTATCCAAAGTCACCGACATCGCGCCCGAAGCCGTGATGGAGTTCGTGCCGGTGACGCGGTATGGCCGCTACACCCTGGTCGAACTCGCGCCCACAGCGGCCCAGCACGACCTGTTGCTGCAGGTGGTGGATGTGGAGATCCCCGGCACGCTGGGCGCCACCGTCGGGGATGCCCTCCGGCACCTCGTTCTGCGTTCCGGCTACCGGCTGTGCGATGAGCAGTCCACCGATCTGTTGGCCTTGCCGCTGCCGGCGGCTCACTACCGGCTCGGCCCGCTCCTGCTGCGCGATGCGCTCTTGACACTGGCCGGCCCCGTCTGGGATCTGCAGGTCGACGACGGTGAGCGGAAGGTGTGCTTCATCCGCAGCCTCAGGGAGGCTCATACGCCACACGAGCCCAAGCCACCGGAAATCAACCGTTCGGCGGAGCCCCCTCCGCTGATCCGGGAGGTTTCGCCATGACCATCCGGGACTCGGCGACGGGCCAGCGCACGACGCTGCTGCGGGTCGCGGCCGCAACCTGGTTGTTGCTCGTCAGCGCGGTGGTGCTGGTGGATCACATGGCCTTGTCCGGGCTGGCGGAACAGACCCAGGCCTTCGCGCCCACCGCGCAGGTGTCCCTGCTCGAATCCCGACTGGACGGCCTCTCGCATCGGATCGAACAACGCCATACTCAGCCCGCCGCCTTGCCGCAGGCGCGCTACGAGCAGGACACCGCGGCGTTGGACCAGCGGCTGGCGGCGATCGAGCTGGCGCAGGCCCAATACGCCGCCACCGATGCGCTGCACGCATTGGAAACCCGCGTCACGCGACTGGAAGCCCGCCTGGTCTCGCGCCAGCCCAAGCTGCCCGCACCACGGCCATCCCAACCTGTGGCGGCCCAACCCAAGCCTGTTGAGCCTTCATTCCGCCTGATCGGAGTGGAACTGCGTGCGGGAGAACACTTCGTGTCGGTGATGCCTGCCGATGGCACCGGGCTGGCCGATGTCCGCCTGCTGCGCGCCGGAGAGTCGGAGGGTGGCTGGCGACTGGACGGGATCGAGCGCGATGGCGCCGTCTTCCGGCAGGGAGACGAGATCCGCAGGCTGCCCATCCCGCCCCGATAAGGAGGCCCACACCGATGGTCCCGCGCCACTTGACCCCGCCGTTGCTGGTTGCATTGCTGGCCGCCTCCGCCATGCAGGCGGCGCTCGCGCAGCCCACCGGCGCAACCACCGCGGCCAGGACGGCGCCGAGCCGTGAAGCGCCTGCGGCCATCGCTCGCAGCGACGAACAGCGGGCGCAGGACTGGGGGCTGCGCACGGATGAATGGACGCGCTATCGCGAGTTGATGCAGGGGCCGCTGGGCGTCTACTCGCCCAGCCTCGACCCGCTCACGGCCCTCGGTATCGAAGCACGTTCCGACGAGGAGCGCCGCCGCTACGCGGAATTGCAGGTTCGGGCTGAAGCCCGGCGGGTCGAGAAGACGCTGGCCTACCAGCGTGCCTACGACGCCGCCTGGCAACGGATCGCGCCGGGCATGGCGAGGGTCAACCTACCCGGTGCCAAGCCGACCGGCGCGGGCACCACCATCGCATCAGGCACCGACCGAACCGCCGTCTTCGTGAAGGACGGCTGTACCGCCTGCGACCAGGCCGTGCAGCGGCTGCAAGCGTCGGGCGTCGAGTTCGATGTCTATGTCGTCGGCAGTCGCACCGACGACGCGCGCATTCGTGAATGGGCACGCCGGGCCCGTATTGACCCGGCGAAAGTGCGCGCACGGCACATCACCCTCAACCACGACGGTGGCCGCTGGCTGTCCCTCGGCCTGCAGGGCGAACTGCCCGCCGTCGTGCGCCAGGTCGGCGGTCAATGGCAGCGGCAGTAGGCCTCGCGCGTCTCGCGCTCCTGCTGCTGGCTTGCTGGCCACTCGGCCAGGCGAAGGCCGGGGAGGTTCCGCCGCCGGCCTACCAGTTCGCGGCACAGCGTGCGGGCATTCCGGCGGCGGTGTTGTACGCGGTGGCCTTGCAGGAGAGTGGCACCCGGTACCACGACCGCCTCGTGCCCTGGCCCTGGACGCTCAACGTGGCTGGGGCATCGCGTCGATTCGCCACCCGTACCGAGGCCTGCGCCGGCCTGCACCAGGCATTGCGCGACGTGCCGCGCACCCGCATCGACGCCGGCCTGGGCCAGATCAACCTGGGCTACCAGCGTCACCGCTACGACCACCCCTGCGAACTGCTCGATCCCTATCGGAACCTAGCGCTGGCCGCGCAGATCCTGCGCGAGCAGCACGCGCCGGGCCAGGACTGGCTGATCACGATCGGCCGCTACCACCGTCCCGCTGGTGGCGCACCCGCTGCGCGCTACCGACAGAGTGTTGGCCGCCACTTGGCCCGCGTACTGGGCGAGCCAGCGCGGGGCGCGGATACCCGGAGAACCCTGCCATGAAGCCTCGAATCTTCCGTCCGGCTACGCGGTGGCTGCTCGGCTTGCTGCCGCTCGTGTCCGTGCCAGCCGCTTTCGCACAATCGCCGCCCTTGATCGTCGTCGAGGATCACGGCGGTGCCTCCGCGCTGCCTTACTACCAAGCCCTGGACCTGCAACCGCGCACCGGAAGCAGGCCATCTCCCAGGATCGAGATGCCACGCCTGCCCGAAGGGCCTTCTGGCGAGGCGGCCATGCTGCCGGTGCGTTCTGCCCATTTGGCCCCTGGCGATGTGGCTCCCCGGGCGATCCAGGCGCCGGGGCTCACGCCGATGTTCCTGGTTGGTGATGACCAGCGCTCCCATGCCTGGCTGCGCCAGCGTGCCCCGGCGCTGCGCGAGCTCGGGGCCGTGGGGTTGGTGGTCCAGGTCGAGTCACCGCAGGCACTGGCGTCACTGCGTGCCCTGGCGCCCGGGCTGATGCTGGCACCGGCGTCCGGGGACGAACTGGCCGAGCGCCTGGGGCTGCGCCACTACCCGGTGCTGGTGACCGCCACCGGCATCGAACAGTGAGAACTGCCCGATGGCCCAGCCGCACGCCGTCGAAGTCCTGCTGCGGCCAGCGGTGGAGCTATACACCGTTGCCGTATGCGCAGGCGCCGCGGTGGTGTGCGTGGTGGCACCGTGGTCGCTCGCGTTGAATCCGGTACTCGGCCTCGGCAGCGCGCTGGCCTTCCTGGCCTTCGGCGCGATTCGCCTGCGCGACGCCTGGGCCATCCTGCGGTACCGCCGCCACATCCGTCGTCTGCCTCGCTACGTGATGACGAGCCGTGACGTGCCAGTGAGCCAGTACCGTCTGTTCGTTGGGCGTGGCTTCCGCTGGGAGCAACGACACACCCATCGGCTGACGCAGACCTACAAGCCCGAGTTCCGGCGCTACGCCGAACCGACGACGTTCTACCGCCTGGCGCGCCGCCTGGAGGAGCGGCTGGAGTTCGCGCCGCCGCCGCTGCCTAGGCTGGCGCGGGCACTGGCCTGGGACAACCCGCTCAACCCGGTCCGGCCTTTGCCGCCAGTGGGTGGCATGCCGCGCCTGCATGGCATCGAGCCGCACGAGACCGACGTCACCCTGCCGCTGGGCGAGCGTGTGGGCCACACCCTGGTGCTCGGTACCACGCGCGTGGGCAAGACGCGCCTGGCCGAACTGTTCATCACGCAGGACATCCGCCGCAAGGTCCATGGCGAGCACGAGGTGGTGATCGTCTTCGATCCCAAGGGCGATGCCGATCTGCTCAAGCGCATGTATGTCGAGGCCAGGCGAGCCGGACGCGAGGGCGAAATGTACGTGTTCCACCTGGGCTGGCCCGACATCTCGGCACGCTACAACGCCGTGGGCCGGTTCGGGCGCATCTCGGAGGTCGCCACGCGCGTTGCGGGGCAGCTTTCCGGCGAGGGCAACAGCGCCGCGTTCCGCGAGTTCGCCTGGCGCTTCGTCAACATCATCGCGCGCGCCCTAGTGGAACTGGGGCAGCGGCCAGACTACCTGCTGATCCAGCGCCATGTCGTCAACATCGACGCGCTGTTCATCGAGTACGCCCAGCACTTCTTCGCCCGAACCGAGCCCAAGGCCTGGGAGGTGATCGTCCAGCTCGAAGGACGCCTCAACGACAAGACCATCCCGCGCCACATGGTCGGGCGAGAAAAGCGGGTGGTGGCACTGGAGCAGTACCTGTCGCAGACGCGAACCTATGACGCGGTGCTCGACGGCCTGCGCTCCGCGGTGCGCTACGACCGCACCTACTTCGACAAGATCGTCGCCTCGCTGTTGCCGCTGCTGGAGAAGCTCACCACCGGCAAGATCGCGCAACTGCTCGCGCCGAACTATTCCGACCTGTCCGACCCGCGCCCGATCTTCGACTGGATGCAGATCATCAGGAAGCGGGCCGTGGTCTATGTGGGACTGGATGCGCTGTCCGACGCCGAAGTGGCGGCGGCCGTCGGCAACAGCATGTTCAGCGACCTGGTGTCGGTAGCGGGGCACATCTACAAGCACGGCATCGACGATGGCTTGCCTGGAGCATCGGCCAATGCCAAGGTCGCCATCAATGTCCATGCGGACGAGTTCAACGAACTGATGGGCGATGAGTTCATCCCGCTCATCAACAAGGGTGGCGGTGCAGGCATGCAGGTCACGGCCTATACGCAGACGCTCTCGGACATCGAGGCGCGCATCGGCAATCGCGCCAAGGCCGGCCAGGTCATCGGCAACTTCAACAACCTGTTTATGCTGCGGGTGCGCGAGACCGCCACCGCCGAACTGCTGACACGACAACTGCCGAAGGTGGAGGTCTACACCACCACGCTGGTCAGCGGCGCCACCGACAGTTCCGACATCCACGGTCCGACCGACTTCACCAGCAACGCGCAGGACCGCATCAGCACGTCGAGCGTGCCACTCATCGAGCCTGCGCACGTGGTCGGCCTGCCCAAGGGGCAGTGTTTCGCCCTCATCGAAGGCGGTAACCTGTGGAAGGTCCGCATGCCGTTGCCTGCGCCCGATCCGGACGAAGCCATGCCCCGGGACCTGCAACAACTGGCCGGCTACATGCGCCAGCACTACGCCGAGGCGGGGGAATGGTGGGAGGGCAACGGGCTGCCCCGGTCGCACGACGACGCGTTGCCAGCGGATCTGGCCGAGGAAGTGCAAGAAGGCACGCCGGATGAAGAGGCGCCATCGTGAAAGAGCCCGCCGCGACCGCCGAGCGACAGCAGGCACGCCAGCGCGGCCTGGTCGCCAGCGTGGTCACGCTGCCATGGCGCCTGTTCGGCGTGTTGGTCGCCTCGCTGCTGCTGTCCATCGTCATCGAATGCGTCGGCATGCACCTGTTCTGGCCCGACCAGGGCTGGCGCCACGCGCAGGGCATGCTCGACTACGAACTGAACCAGCTCTCCACCCATTTCACCCGGAGCGCCGTTGTGCAGGAGCCGGGACGCACCGCGCGCTGGCTGGTGGAGAGCACCTACGAGTGGGTTTTCGTGAAGACGGGCTTGTTGGACTGGATGCGCGACGCCTCGGCGCAGGCTAGCGCACCTAGCCGAGGCGTGCACCGGGACTTCCGCTATTACCTCGCCCAGGTCTATGTCTGGACCGAGCGCTATCTGATTGCCGCCGGCTTCACCGTCCTGACATTCATCGTCCGCCTGCTGGTCTTGGTGCTCACGCTGCCGCTGTTCCTGCTCGCGGCCTTCGTCGGCCTGGTCGATGGACTGGTTCGCCGCGACATCCGCAAGTTCGGCGCGGGGCGGGAATCGGGCTTCGTCTACCACCGGGCGAAGGCGGCCTTGATGCCGCTGGCGGTGTTGCCGTGGGTGACCTACCTGGCGTTACCGGTGTCATTGCACCCTTTGATGATTCTGCTGCCTGCGGCGTTTCTGCTGGGACTGGCGGTGAACATCGTGGCGGCGAGCTTCAAGAAGTACATTTAGCCGATTGTTGGACCAGGACTACACACTACGACCTTCATCGACCCACGGGTCATGGCGACGTAAAGGTTCTGTGCGCTCATACCCTCGATATTTAGCAGCACCGCGACTTCGGCTTCCAGCCCCTTGAGCAACAGCGTGCTGCCGACGGCGCGTTTTGGTAGCGGGCGCCCCAACAGCCGGTTCTCTTCCCGCACGCGCCGGGCCGCTTCTGCCAGAGGGACGGCCCCCGACGAGGCTTCCCGGAGCGCCTTAAGCATCCCGTAGAGGATGACCGGCCGATGCACACGTACGTTCGGCAGTGCCCGCAGTTCCGACAACAGCGCGGCGGCCGCAGCGAGAGAGGGCGCGCGCCCGAACGCCAGTGCGCGGCTTTCTGCCTCGTTCGGAGGATTCCTTGCAGTTCCCTTTGCCAACGACTCCAGGCGCCGCGTCAACTCCGCCACGCCCACATTGGTCATAACGCTCTGCGCCAGCGCCAGTAACTGCGCGAGAGCATTCGGTGCCCCCGCATCAAAGTTGCTAGCGAAGGCGATGAGGTCTTGCAGATCGACGGCCTCGACCGTCGAAGCGCCCGGCGTCTGGCTCGCAAAGTTCTGCTGTGCTGCTCGGTTGCGGCTATCGGCGATGATGAGCACGCGCCCGTCAGCGGTTGGCGATGCCGTCCTCGCAGCGGCTAGGCGCTGGGCATGGTCGTTGGGTGGTACGGCCTGCATCCAGGTCACATGCTCCGGTGGCCCACTACGCAGATCCACCGACTGCCCTGCCGCCAACAACCGGCGGGCCTCCAACAACCATTGTCCCAGCGCTTCCGCGCCGGCGTTGCGCCATCGCCAGGGCGTTGCCAGTTCCCCGACGACAGGAAAATGCGCGCACACGTGCTGGTTCCAGTCGGCCAGCGTATTGCCCCGGAACCCGAAGATCGCCTGCATGGGGTCGCCCAGCACGCAGGTCGGCAGGATCAACGAGAGGAAATAGACGATGTAGTGCTGAGGCACCGAACAATCCTGGTACTCATCCACGATCAGATGCGCATACGAGGCTTTCAGCACCTCACTGACGTGCCCGGCCTGCAGGAGCTTCCAGGCGTCGTCGCGGATAGCCGGGTAGTCCCGCGCAGGTGCAGCCAGCCGCAGAATCTCTGGATCGTGGGCGCTGCGGCCCGGAAAGGTCGAGATGAGCCGGATAGCCCAGCCATCGATCGTGCTCAATCGATAGGCGCTGGCTGGCACACCGGCGCGGTCCAGCCGGCCACGCAAGGCCGCGACCCCGGCATTCGTGTGTGTCAGCACGAGAATGGGCTTGTTGCCCCGATGACCGGCAAGCGCGTGGGCAATCAGCTGTGTCTTGCCGCAGCCGGCCGGTGCGGTGACGGTTCCGCGTTGGATTGCACGAAGGTCGATTTCAACGTGGTCCATCAGTGGCCCACCCGAATACCTGGTCCATCAGAGCGCGGAATCCCTGATCGCAAAGATGCAGGTCCGGTGCAACGATGGTCCTCGCCACGTCCTCCATCCACGAGATTTGCTTGAACCAGCCAGCTTTTCGGATGCGCGCCGCCTGACCAAGAATGGCCCTGCGTTCGGCCGACAGGAGGCCGGTGTTCTGGATCTCGTCCCAGATCTGCTGGAAGGTGAGCGTGTTGTTCGAGACAGTGCGCAGGTGTTCGACGATCAGGTCGCCATGCAATTCGTTGGCGTAGCCGATCAGCCTCTGGCAGGCAACCGGCGTGAGACTTCCGAACAGCTCGTCCTCCAGCGCACGGCCCGCGCGGTAGGCGACGACGGTGCCACCGTTCTCGACAAAAGCCTGCTCGACCGCAGGTGTGGGCTTCTTGTCGTCGTCGCGCAGCACCATCACCCGGTAGCCCAGAGACTGGAATGCGGAGGCGCGCGCATACGGTCGATCCGGCTCCCCGCCACCGCAGTCGACGAGCGCCACGCCCAATGCAGCCAGTGACGCATTCCTCTGGTCAAGCCTGTATAAGTCCAGCCCGCGCAGCAGGCCTATCTCGCTGGCTCCCTCGCACACGACCACGGAGCCAGCCAGAAAGGCCTCGGGATAGAGGCGGATCGTGCTCTGGATGTCATTGTCGGCGCCGACCAGGCGAGCCTCATGGCCGAGGGGGCCGCGGCGCAATACGAAGAGCTGGTCGCCCGACAGTTCTCTCAGCGCCACGGGTGAGTGGGTGGTGAGGAACACCTGCAGCGGAGCAGCGGCCTCCTTGGCTCCGAGGGAGCCCAAGAACCTCGCGATGCGGTGCGGCTCCAGCCCGTACTCCAGTTCGTCCGAGAGCACGATTGACGCCTGACCGGCCGCCTTGCGCTGTAGGCCAGCGACAAGCAGACGCGTGGACCCGACGCCCAGGCTGCGAAGCGGGATGCCGCTTTCGTTGTGCAGGGAGATGGTGCCGCCACCGAACGACACCGAATGCGAATCCAGCAGCGCCTTGGCCTTGGCGCCGATGTTGACGCCCAGCTCCTGAGCAGTGGTGGTGACGATCCCCAGCGCTTCTCCCAACTGTTGTTCGGCCTGGTCTCCGAAGCCACTCCGCGCATCTCTGGCGGCCTTGACGAGGGCGGCCGAAGCGTCGGCTCGCTCTTCCGAGATGCGGTTCAGTACCGAGCCGCGCTGCCATCCCAGGTTGAAGTCCGTCAGCGCGCCGATGCGAGTGGGCGCCAGGGCGACGCGATCCTTCCATGCGAGCGTCTTGACGATGCCTTGCTGTGCGGCGCGGTCGGAGACGAGGGTCCACGAGGGCTCCAGGTCACTGGCGACCGTCAGGTTCAGGCAGAGCACAACCTCCGCGCCGGCAGAGGGCTCGTCTTCGACGACGCCAGTGTTGGCGTGGTATCCGCGCAGGAATGCACCAAAGCCCTCCAGCGTCCTCATGCTGTCATCGAGGTCGCCGAGCGTCAGCGTGATGCTGATTGGGGTTGTGATGTCCAGGCCGAAGAAGTCCGCATCCGAGAACTGGACATTGCGTCTGGCCCCCAGACATAGGTCGATCGCGTCCAGCACCGTGGACTTGCCGCTGTCGCCCGGACCGATCAGGCAGTTGATGCCAGGCGTCGGGCACCAGGTCAGCAGCTGGATGCCGCGGAAGTTGGCGATCTGGATTTTTCTGATTCGTGCCATGCGTATCCCCCGCGCATTGAAGCCGCTCCCACTGAAATCGCAACACCTCACTATCCACTCGGGCCGCCTGCTGCAGGCCTCCTGCCCAGTTCTCTACTTGGTAGGGCGAGACAGCGACTCGGCAAGCTCCAACAACTTTGCGACGTCCTCTGCGGGCAATGACGCCTCCTTGAGGTATCGCACTAAAGCCATCGCTTCAGGCTGCGTGTGCAAGTAGTCGACGACTTCAGGGTCAGTCGAAGGCGATAGGCGGAACAACACGTCGGGATCTGCCGCCAGCACCTTCGCTAGAGCTTTGATGACCTCAGGCCTAGGCGGAGACTCCTTACCACGCTCGATACGGCTCAAGTAGGCCGGCGAAATGCCGACTAAGCCTGCCGCCTCGCGTAAGCCAAGGCTCTGTGCCACCCGAAGGTCGCGAATCGTCTCTCCAAAGCTACTCATACCGCGCATCCTACCTCAGGTGTTTAGTGTTGTGCAACACTTAACACGCTTAGTAGACTACTCCATTGTTTGGTAAAGTTTGCTCTTTCCTGCCGATCTTGGGCCAGGACCATGCCGGCCAATCTGCCCACGTCGTCACTTTTCAGGAGCGAACAGATGCTTGGGGAAGAAGTGTTCACGGTTAAAGAGGTCGCCACGCTCTTAAAGGTCGGCGAGAAGACCGGTCTACTCCATGGCCCAGGCTGGAGAACTACCTGCGTTCAAGGTGCGAGGTCAGTGGCGATTCGCCCGAAAGGACATCGATACATGGATAGAGCAGCAGAAACACACAACCCATGATTTCGGCGAGGAAGACCAGAAATGACCCCAGCCTCGGTGAGCGGAGTTTTTATATGAGCAGAAAGAAGAACAAGCAGGCCGAGAACACCATCCCAGCTGGATACACGCTCGACTACGTTTCCGGCAGACAGATCAAGGAAACGAAGAAAGAGCTCGTTCGGCAGCGGGTAGTTCGTGCCCTGATCCATGAATACGGATTCTCTCCGGAAGACATGGAGTTGGATTTCTCCATTGGCGGGCGCAAGAAGGTGGATGTGGCCATCTTCCACCACGGCAAGGACCACACAATTGAGAATCTCAGCCGCGCAGTGATTTGCCGCCAAGAACCGAACGTCGGCAAAAATGCCATGCGCATCCGCGATTACGAGCAGGCCGCCAAAGACCTCGAAGAGATCGAAACCATCATGCGCGAGGTCGATGCCGTTCAGTACGGCTTGTGGACCAACGGCCTGGAGTTCTTCTTTGTCGAGAAAGAGCAAAAGCGCTTCGAAACCAAGTGCAACCCCATCGGCGACTGGCCGATGGCCGAAGAGTCGGTCGGCACTAAGGAGGTCATCTCCGATGCCCATACCCGTGTCGCCGACAACGAGATGCTGAAGATCACCTTCCGGCGTTGCCACAACTTCATTCATGGCAACGAGGGCATGCCCAAGGACGCCGCCTTCTGGCAATTCCTGTACCTAATATTCTGCAAGATGCACGACGAGAACCTGCGTGCCAAGCAGCGGCAGGCCTGGCAGCGCCGTTTCTGGGCTGGACCCAAGGAGCAGTTCGAGCCACAAGGGCGCAAAGCCATCCGCGTCCGGATCGAGGAGCTCTTCACCGAGGTCAAGAAGCAGTACAAGAATATTTTCCGAGGCAACGAGGAGATCACTCTCTCCGACCGGGCGCTGGCCTTTATCGTTTCGGAACTGGCCAAGTACGACTTCACCCGAACTGACGTCGATGCCAAGGGCGTGGCCTACCAGGAGCTAGTTGGCGTTAACCTGCGTGGCGACCGGGGCCAGTATTTCACTCCTAGAGGCGTCGTGAAGCTGGTCATTGAGATGCTCGACCCCAAAGAGACCGAGACTCTGCTGGACCCGGCCTGTGGCACCGGCGGCTTCTTGGTCGCGACCCTGGGGCACATGCTGAAGAAGTTCCGCGAAGAGCAAAACATCCAGGCCGGAAACGAGAACACCACCGAGTTCCTGAACATCCACGAACGGCTGAAAGAGTATGCCGCCGCCAATGTCTTCGGCACCGACTTCGACCCGTTCCTGATCCGCGCCGCTCAGATGAACATGGTGCTGGCGGGCGATGGCCGTGGACATATCTACAACATCAACTCATTGGAGTTTCCGCTGGGGCATCTAGCCGACCTGCCCAGCGTCAAGAAGGAGATCCCGCTGGCGTCGGTGGATATCATCGCCACCAACCCTCCCTTCGGCTCCGACATCCCGATTACGGACAAGCACATTCTGGAGCAGTACGAGCTGGCTCATGGCTGGGAGCCGGACGGCGAAGGCGGGTTCCGCAACACCGGCGTCCTCAAGGGCAGCGTTGCCCCCGAAATTCTCTTTATCGAGCGCTGCATCAAGTGGCTCAAGCCGGGAACCGGCCGCATGGGCATCGTTCTTCCCGACGGAGTTCTTGGCAATCCGGCCGCGGAATACATCCGCTGGTGGATCATGCGCGAAACGCAGGTGCTTGCTTCCGTCGACCTGCCGGTAGAAGCCTTCATTGCCGAAGCCAACGTCAACATCCTCACCAGCTTGCTGTTCCTGCGCCGCAAGGACGACCAGGAGAAGCATCGCGAGGCCCTAGGTCGTGCCGAGGAATACCCAGTCTTCATGGCCGTTGCCGACAAGGTTGGCTTCGACCGCCGTGGTAACAAACTCTACAAGCGCACCCCGGACGGCGAAGAGATTGTCGAGCCCAAGCAGCATATCGAGCGCATCCGTATCGGCGGGCGCTTCGTGGAACGGACCCTGACCCGCAGTGAAAAGATCGAGGACAACGATCTGCCGGTCATCGCTGAGAAGTACCGCGAATTTCTCAAGGAGCAGAACGGGTGAGCGATCAAGACGACATCATCGAGACCCCGCAGGATGCTGCCGAAGAGAGCGGCCCGGATAACTTTTTCATCGACATCCTGACCGGCAACAAGGAAAGCGCCTCGGCCAAGAAGCTGCTGGTGCAGAAAGTTCTGCGCCAGCTCATCGAGAGCTATGGCTTTGACCGAAACGATCTGGAGGTCAACTACAACCCGCAGATCCCCGGCCAGGGGCGCAAGCGCATCGACATCGCGATTTTCCGCCCCGATGCCGAGCACAATAACGACAACCTGCAGCGGATCATCGTCTGCAAAAATCAGAAAAAGCGAGACAAGCTCCGCTCCATTGCCGAGGCCGACGCCGACCTGCGCGAGCTCAAGGAGCTGCTGGAACTGATCCCGGGCGCGACGCTGGGCATGTGGACCAACGGTCAAGAAGAGTTCCTGTTCCAGGTCGAGCGCACCCGTTTTGAAGTCCGGCCCAAACCGCTGGGTGTCTGGCCGGTTCCGGGCGAACGCACCTCCGATCTCGATCGCACCGGCGGTGTCATTCAGGTCAGCGCCGAAGCGGAAGATCTGGAAGACGCCCTGATGCGCTGCCGTCAATATCTGAACCGGAATCTTGGTCTCGATCACAAGGATTCCTTCAAGCAGTTGGCCGTGCTGATGCTGGCCAAGATCCATGACGAGACCCTGCCCACCGGTGGGCGCAAGTTCTGGATCAGGGGTGACGAGCCTTTCACCGAGGCGGGCCAACAGGCCATTGCCCAGCGCATCACCGAATCCATTGCCGCCGCCAAGGCCTGGCAACCGAACCTGCTGACCCGTGGCTGGGATCTGACGCTGGAACCCCACGAGACCGCCCGCGTGGTCATGGAGCTGGCCCGTTACTCACTGAGCGAAACCCAGCCACGTTACCGTACCGAGGCCTTCCGTGCGGTTGCCCGCAGCGTGATGGACGGCCGCGAGGGCCGCTACCCTACGCCGCTCAACGTGGCCGAAATGGCGGTGGAGATGCTCGACCCGCAACCCGGCGAACGCATCATGGACTGCTCCAGCGGCACCGGCACCTTCCTGGCCATGACCGCTGCGCACATCTTCAGGAAAAAGCTGGCGGCCGTGGGCACGACGCCTGAAGAGGCCACCAACGAACAGATCCGCCAGGCGCAAAACGAAACCGCCGCCTGGGCGGCCAGCAATGCCCTCGGCTGCGACATTGATCCCTTCCTGGCCGTGGCCAGCCGCATGAACCTGCTGTTCACCACCGGCAATCCCGGTCGTGTGTTCCGCATCGATGCTCGCACCTTCCCGGACGGCGATCTGGATGGCATTGAGGCCGCTCGCCCGGCCATGCCGCTAGGCAGCATGGATATGGTTCTGCTCAACCCCTGGTTCTCGACACAAGACACGGTCAGCGACACCTCCATCCTGGAGCGCTACGACCTGGGCAACAACTGGGAGCGCGACGAAGAAGGTGGATTCCGCAACACCGGCAATCTAAACATCGGCGGTGTGCCGCCCGAGGTGCTATTTATCGAACGCGCCCTGCAATGGGTGAAGCCTGGCACCGGCCGCGTGGGCATCCTGTTGCCCGATGGTTTGCTGGGCAATCCGGGCGATGAGCACGTGCGCTGGTGGATTCTGCGCCACTGCGAGGTCCTGGCCTCGGTTGACCTGCCGGTGGAGCCGTTCAAGGTCACGGTGAAGGAATATGGCCTGACGCCCGCCTTGCCCAGTCTCCTGGTACTGCGCCGCCGCAGCCAGGAAGAGCTCATCAATACCGAACACCCGGAATACAAGGTCTTCATGGCCGTGGTGGACCGGGCTGGTGTCGACGCCCGGGGCAATCTCCTGTTCCAGCGAGCCCCCGATGGAGAGGAACTGGTTTTCGATGAGGAAGTGATCGAGCGGGTTCGAGAAGGTGGTGAAGTAGAAATCCGCCGGACCACACGTCGCAACCGCCGCGTTCATGACGAGCTGCCGCTGGTGGCAGAGAAATACAAGGAATTCCGCGCAACCGGCGAGGTGACGTTATGAGCAGAAAATTCCAGGTAAAAGCTGTGCCAAGTTCTTGGCTGGAGCACAATGGCCGTCGCTTGGACTGCGGGCCTTATATGTCTGGCGCTATAGAAGCTGCCGAACTAATGAGGCAGTTCAGCGTAGAACCACTTGAGAGCCTTACAAAAGACATATTTCATGCAGGCAGAGAGGGCAGACAGTATGTTCTGGATGCTCAGCATGGTGTTCCCTTTATGGGAAGCACAGATATTTTGGCTTTCGACCTCACGTACCAACCCCTGCTTTCCAAGAAGCAGGTAAACAGAAACCCACAGTTCACCATACGGAAAGGCTGGACGCTGATTACTCGTTCAGGTACGACAGGGAGGATGGCGTTTGCTCGCGAGAGCATGGATGGCATGGCCTGCTCTGAGCACGTAATGCGGATAGTTCCCGACGCGAATAAAGTGCCAGAAGGCTACATCTTTGCTTATCTGTCATCTCGCTTTGGAATTCCTCTTGTTGTCTCTGGCACTTACGGCTCGATAATTCAAAGTATAGAACCACACCATGTCAGCAACTTGCCTGTGCCACGATTAGGAGAAGTAGAGTCTGTTGCAGACCGGTTAATCCAGCGCTCTGGAAGCCTTCTTAGTAACAGTCAAGCAAAGCTTAACGAAGCTACGGAACTCTATTTTGATTCTGTTGGGCTTTCAGATATTAATCCAACGGAGTGGCACTCGTGGGGTAGCGATCTTGGATTTGCCACCCCTGTAAGTTCGAAGTCTTTGCGGGCTTTAAACTTTAATCCTCGATTCGAGCGGCTTTGCTCGCAAATTAAAGAAGGACAGCATAAGTTGCTTGGCGAATTATGCCTTGAAGGAACATTGCGCCGGGGCAATATATTCAAGCGAATTGATGCAGCTCCAGAACACTCGTATCAACTGGTTGGCCAGAAACAAATTTTTTGGCTGCGACCAGAAGGTCGCTGGATTTCTAAAGCATCCGTTCGCGAGGAAGTTCTCGTTTCCGATGGAACGATTCTGGTGGCCGCTCAAGGAACGCTTGGTGAGGGAGAGCTATTCTGCCGTGCCGAGTTTATAACTGGAAGTACGCTGGAGAGGGCCTATTCGGAGCACTTCCTACGAGTCATTGCCGACGAGTCGCAGATCGAACGGGGGGCGCTGTTTGCATTTATGCGTTCAGAAACGGCATTCCGTATGCTTCGCTCCGCCTCGACAGGAAGCAAACTCCAAGATTTTCACTATGCAGTTTTGCCGTCTTTACCGATCCCTTACCCAGAACAGGCGGTCCGCAAGAAGTGCCATGACTTGGTCATGGAGGCTTATGAGGCCCGCGATGAGGCCATAAGGTTCGAAGACGAAGCCCGTTCCCTCGTCGAGCGCACCATTGAGGAGGGGGCTCGCTAATGGCAAAAGTCATACCCATCGGGCAGCCCGCGAACGAATCTGAACGCCAGGCCATCGGCTTCCTTCGGGATCATCTGCCCGATGGTTGGTTGATCTTCCACAACTTCGAGATGCGCCAAGGCCAGGAGGTATTCGAGATCGACATCGCCATCCTCGCGCCTCACGCGGTGTATCTGGTGGATGTCAAAGGGACGCGGGGCAACATCGATGTGTATGGCTCCAAGTGGTATCCGCAGGGGCGGCAACCGTTTCACTCGCCCCTCGCGAAGCTTCGTCACCACGCGAAGGTGATGGCCAGCTTCATCCGCGATAGCAATCCCGGACAGATCGAGCTGCGCAAGGCTCATGTCCATGCCGCCGTGTTGCTTACTGCCGATGACGCCACCGTGTTCGATCAGGCGGGCATCGACAGCCCGGACGTGACCGACTTCAAGCACTGCCTGAAATACTTCCGCGACGCGAGCCGCATTCCTGACAACCGGCTGGATAACATCACCCGCTTCCACTCCCAGATCGCCAAGGCGATCACCGGCAACGCCAAGCCCAAGAGCGCGGCGCTGGTGTTCCGCGACTGGCAGGTGGAAGAGAAGCTGGGCGGCACCGACCGCTACACCGAGTACCGCGCCAAACACAACCTGTTGGGCAAGAGCGGCGGCATGGCCCGCCTGCGGGTCTACCAGGCTGACCCGTACCAGGACGAGGCCGCCCGCAAGGAAGAGTTCAAGAAGATCAGCAACGCCTATCGCGCCGTGGCACACATGCCGACCCACGCCAATGTGCTGGCGGTGAAGGATCTGTTCGTCTCCGACGATGAAGACAAGGTGGTGCTGGTCACTGAGGATCTGCCTGGCCAGGCCCTGCGCCTGCACATCAACAAGGTCTCGATGGCGCTGACCTTCGATCAGAAGCTCCAAGTGATGCGCGACGTGCTGTCGGCCCTGGACCATGCGCACCGGCATGAGGTGATCCACCGCAACCTGACCCCGGACGCCATTCTGCTGACCAAGGGCGGCCAGGCCCGGGTAACCGATTTCGATTTCGCCAGGGTGGGCAAGAACCGCACCTCTACCATCGCCGATCAGGTGGTGGATGATCTGGATGCTACCTACCAGGCTCCAGAGTGCTTTAAGGACCCGACCCAGGCCAGCATTGCCTCCGACCTCTATGCCGCCGGGCTGATCTTTTTTGAACTGCTGACCGGCGAGCTGCCCTTTGAAAGCGTCGACCAGATGATGGAGGCCGACGGCAAGTTCCCCATCAAGCCCTCGGAGCACAAGCCGGACCTGCCCAAGGGGATCGACGAGTGGTTGCAGAAGTTCTGCGAGTTTGACCCGGAGGAACGGCACACGAGCGCAGCCATCGCTCGCAAGGCCCTGGATGATCTGATTCTGCCTGAGGCCAAGAACGACTCAGGCCCGGATGTGAGCGGCCCGGCCGTGGTTGTGCCACAGCTCCCAGATAACCTGATGAACTTGCCGCAGGATTTCATCCTGGCGGATCGCTTCCGCATTCAGAAGAAGCTGGGCAGCGGCGGCTTCGGCGTCGCCTACAAGGTGTTCGATTCCCTGGGCGATGTGGTGCGCGTCATCAAACTGGTGACCAAGGACCGCCGCAGCGTGTACGAACGGCTGCGCCGCGAGTACAAGACCCTGACCAATCTCCCCGAACATCCGCATGTGGTGAAGGTGATCTGGGCGGATCGCATGGCCGATGCCAAGCAGACGCCTTACATTGTCTTTGAGTATGTGGAAGGTTTGGATGTTTCCGATCTGATCGATGCCGAGGCGTTGTCGCTGGATGATGCCGTACGCATCGTGCGCGAGGCCGCCGAGGGGCTGGCCCATCTCCACAAGCACGGCGTTTACCATCAGGACGTCAAGCCCTCCAATCTGCTTTGGACGGACAAAGGCGTCCGCATCATCGATTTCAACGTCGCGGTCTCCGAGAACGATGAGGTTCAAGGTGGTGGCGGCACGCGCCGTTACCTGCCGCCGGATTACGACTACTCCTCCGAGCCGGATGCTTCGGATCGAATGGATCGTGACCTCTATGCCTTGGGCATCTCCTTCTATGAGTGCCTGACCGGCAAGTATCCATTCGACGATCCCACGCCGCCGATCAAGACTCAGCCCAGGGACCCCAAGCAGTTCAAAGGCTGCGCCGACCTCAGCTCGTCGCTGGTCAATGTGCTGGCGAAGATGATCGCGCCGGAGCGCAAGGATCGTTTTGCGTCGGCGGAGGAGTTCTTGATTGCCCTGGCCGAGGTCAAGCGCCTGCGCTCGGTGCTGACGACCGGCGAGATTGGTGCCGGACCCAAGGTGGTATCCAAGCTGGGTTTCGAGCCGACCAAGCCCAACACCAACCCCTTTGTAACCCACCTGCTGACGCTCTATAGCCAGAGCCAGGTGTCCAACGCAGGCACCCGTGGCCTCGACGAAGTTGGCAAGGCCACCTACGTGTCGACTTATCTGGACGAAAAGCTCAAGCCCGCGCTGCTCAAGGGCGAGTTCCGTTTGGTCATCATCAGCGGTAACGCCGGCGACGGCAAGACGGCCTTCATCCAGCAGTTCGAGGCCTTTGCCGAGAGCAAGGGCGCACAGATACAGCGCGGCGCGAACGGGGCTGTGTTCCAGCTCAAGGGGCATACCTACCAAAGCAACTACGACGGCAGCCAGGATGAAGGCGACGAGCGCAACGATGCCGTGCTTCAGAAGTTCTTCGCTCCCTTCGCGGGCAAGGATGCCTCCGGCTGGCCCGAGAATCAGACCCGCCTAATCGCCATCAACGAGGGACGGCTGGTCGACTTCTTCCTTGAGCATGAAGAAGAGTTCCCGTTGCTTGCCAAGCAGATCCAGCAGGGCTTGGCCGGAGCTGCTCCGGAAGGTGGTATCGCAGTTATCAACCTCAACCTGCGCTCGGTGGTCGCCGAACCCGAGGAAGGTCAGCCTTCGATTCTGGAGCGACTGATCGCCCGCATGACGCAGCAGGAATACTGGCAGGCATGCGACAAGTGCGATCTCAAGGGCAAATGCTACGCCTATCACAACGCCCGGACCTTCCAGGACCCGGTTGCCGGTCCCAAGGTGATCGAGCGCCTGAAGATGCTCTACACCATTACGCACCTGCGCGGCCGACTGCACATCACCATGCGCGACCTTCGTTCGGCGCTGGCCTTCATGCTGGTAGGCACCCAGGATTGCGACGGCATTCACCACCTCTATCAGAACGGCGGAGAAGAAACCCAGAATCGCATCCTTGACGGTTTCTATTTCAACTCGTGGCTTGGCGGGGCGGAAGGATCCAATGACCGGCTGATTGCCTTGCTGCGCGAAATTGACGTTGCCGAAGTCAGCAATCCCGATCTGGACCGCGAGCTTGGCTTCCTCAATCCCAAGACCAAGGCCATGAGCCGCTTCTCGTTCGCGGAGCGGGCTGGGTATGACGATGAACTTGTGGCAACGCTGTTCCGCAATCTGCCTCGCGATTACTCGTCGAAGAACCGTGATCGACTGATCGCCAAGCACCGCAATTATCTATCGCATATGCGCCGTCGCCATTTCTTTGAGCGACGCGACACCGGCTGGAAGGAGATGCTGCCATATGGAAGCATCGATCCCTTCCTGGATGCCATTGAGCAGCCGGGAGCGAAAAGCGCAGATGAGGTTACGGCCATTCTTCGAGCCATCAACCGGGGCGAAGGTCTGAGCGATCCGGCGCGTTTGGGCAACCAGTTGGCGCTGCGTGTTCGCCAGGTGGATAAGGGCACCATCCGCAGTTACCGTCTCTTTGACGGCGACCATTTCACGCTCCGCACCGAGCAGGAAACAGCGGCTCATCCTTTCCTTGAATGCCTGTCTCAGGCGCTGGTGCTGCTTTACGACTCCGGCGACGGGCACAAGGCCAGCCTGCGCATCAATCTTGATATCTATGAAATGCTGATGCGGCTCAACAACGGCTACCGTCCCAGCATCGAGGAACAGGAAGGTTTCCTGTTAAGTCTGGCGGTATTTAAAAACCTGTTATCTGCTGCACTCTATCAAGAAGTTCTGCTGACGGAAAATGGGCTCCGGTTCTACCAGATAAACAGAAAAGAGGATGGCGTATTGGCATTGGGTGTTTCTGAAAAGGGGGCTGAATATCATGTCAATCAAGGGTAGAGACAAGGAATTCAGAACACCTAAGGTCAGTTATTTGCATTGGCAGCACACGGAAATGGATCGTGTGCTGACCATGCTATTTCCTCGCCTCAAATTCAATGGCTATGGCAGTCGCAAGCCGCCACGCGCAAATATTTTGCAGCCAGAAGAATTTGCAGATGAAATGATGCTGTCCGAAGAGGTTAAGCAGTATTTTGAGGGCTTTGACGAACATCCATCCATTGTCCACAAGTGGGTAGAGACCGAACTTCTTGATGTGGTAAATCGGGGCAAGTCGAATCAGGCTGTCGCCTCTCCGCGCCCGCTTCATGGAGAGACCTATAAGTTTCGAAATGCAAAGCACTGCCGTGACTATGGGGCAGCCGAGCAGATTTATTGGATGCTCTACTATGCCCGCAAAGGCAAGGGCCAGGCCGCCCGAGACACGCTAAAACGCTTCTTTTTCCCTGGGATTGACCATGTAACCGGCAGGCATGAATCCGGCACGGTCGTCGATGTAGAAACCCAAGCGCTACTTCGCTTCGACTCCCAAGTTACTCAGGACACACAGGACTCCAAGGAGCCAGAGCGCTTTCCACCACTTCTGATCGATCAGGCCGACATCATGGCCGACGACATTCTGCGGCTACTGGCCTATGAGCCCTATATTCCTCGCTCGGTGCTGGTGGATTACCTCAAGACCCTGATGGCATTCCATCTGGCGCTCTACCACCTCAAGTTGTTGCAGATACTGCCCAAGCTGGTGAAGCAGCGCTCGGACAATGCGCTGGAGAGTTCACCTGATCCCGTGGCGCTGGTCGTGGATATGGGGGACGTCAACAATCCGCATATGGTCGAGCTGGCTCGCAAGTCCACTGACCGGCTCTATCGCCAAATTCCTGCCTTTGTGCAGGCCAATTTCGTCGTCAAGAAGCTCGATGAGATGGCGGAATACCTGAGCAAGAAGACGGGCAAGCTGGCTACTCCAGGGGGCGGCGTGTTCACCGTCGGCGATCTGGTTTCTCTACTGAAGCCCGAGCACGACGCCGAGCTCCAAGCCTACTTCAAGTTCCGCCTGGCCAGCCTGATCGAGGAATCGACCTCTGGAAACGAGGACATCGATCCGGAGATCCGGGAAGTCACCGCCATGGGCCTTGGTGAGTTCGAATCCTTCATCGAAATCCTTATGGCATATCGCGGCAAGTATCACCGCCAGTACATCACTGAGTGCCTGGACTCACTGCTGCTGAAGAACAAGGAGAACGGCCTGCTGGCCCAATCCCGAACCAAGGGAAGTCCTCGGCGGTTTGTGCTGGGAAGCAAGCTTCTTGAAGTGCTCCTTCAGGTGGCTGTGCTCACTCAGGATGACGGGCGTTTCGTGACCCGCGAGGTTCGCATCGAGGAGTTGCTGGCCTTTTTGAGAAGCCGCTACGGCCTTCACATCGACCGGCTGCCGGAAGGAGCACAGGCCAACAGCAGCATCCTCGACAGACGCGCCCTGCGCCTCAACCTCGAAGCCTTCAAGCGTCGCCTGCGTGAAATCGGGTTCTACGAGGACCTGTCGGATGCCTACGTGACCCAGAAGGTATCGCCCCGCTATGCGATTGAGAGAAATGACGGAACAGATAAAAACGGGAGGCACGCATGAGTAATGCGTTCACCAAGCTTTCCCAGGATAAGTTGAACGCGGCGGTCGCTTGTCTGCTGTGCCCCCGTATCGAAGCGATCCTGGGTGACCGTGGCCCAGGCCACTGCATGCGGGTCACCGATCTCGATGACGAGGTAATGGAGTCGGTCTGCAAGGAACTACGTCGGACCCGGCCCGACGGAAACATCTTTATCCTCGGCAGCCATGATCAGGAGGGCCAGCCCTTCCGAGTCACTTCCACCAAACTGGTGGAGTTGCGCAACCCGGACGCGAACGGCGAGCTGCGTCAGCCGTTGCTGGTCTTCATACCGACTTCGCTTCGCACCAGCGCCGAGGACTCTTTCGGTGTGGCGACCTTCGAGGAGCTGACCTTCGCCGGTATCTACGAGGACCTTATCGACTCGCTGCTTGATCGGCTCCCGACAACACTGGTTGGCCATGCTCGCGATCTTCTGGGCATCCTCACCGAGGAGGAGTGGCTGTTTGCCGACCATGTTTCCCGCGTGCGGTACCTCCTCACTGCGCTCGAAAACGGGATTGATGGAGAAACCCTCGGGGCCAGCCTGTATGAATTGACGTTGATTCCAGACTTCAAGCTCTTTGCTGATCCCGGCATGGTCAATGGCAAGATTCGCCGTAACCTCGGCAGCGTCCGCAGTCTGATGGCCTCGCACAAGTCGGTTCGTGGTCGTATCGCCGATCTGGGACTCAGCGACAAGGCATTGGAGTCGCGACTATTCACCTACTTTGAAAAGTACGATGTCCAGGAGCCCGAATCCTGGACGCCGCCCATCGCGACCGACAAGAGCTGGTGGAGCATTTCTTTCGACAAATGGACGTTCCAGGAAGAGCTTTCGCTGGACAAGGTCCTGCTGACAGTGCTGGAGACCGACTTGCCGGTCGTTCAGGAGGATGAGACCGACGACCAACTCTCCGGCCTCATCGGGCAACAGGTTCTGGTGCCGAACGACCGCCGCAAAATGAACGTGGTGTTCGAGGTTAGCCCTCACCCCGGCAAGGTCAGCGGGCTTGATCATTTTACGGTTCAGATCATTTCGCAGAACGACGGCCCGGTAGGAAAATCTAAAAAAGTCAAGGCCTGGACGCCGAACCGCCTGCAGTGCACGACCAACTTGGCCAAGCTCAATAAGATCGAATTCGAGGAAGGATGGCATTTCATCCGTGTAATGCCTTGGACGGCCGATGGCGATCCGATTCCGCTGGAAGCGGATTCCGCCTCCGAGGGCGCAAGACGTTCCTACGAGAGCGAACCTTTCTACGTCCTGCCCGGTGGCAACATCGAGGAAGAACCACCCCAACGCGCCATACCCATTGAGCAGAGCCTGGAGCATGCGCGTTTCCGGCTGCAACTGACTGCCCTGGGCGATGAACGCGATCCCGATGATATCGCCATCAGTGGTGTCGCCTGGGCCGAGGGCGGTCGTTCCAAGAAGACCTCTCGCCAGGAAACCCTACACGCAAAATTCGGTCGTGAGGGCGCGGTTCAGATTCCGCTTTCGCGTATGCTCAAAACCATCGAGCAGCGCGTCTTGGCGGAGCCTAAGCACCCGTCAGGCTGGCGAATGCAGATCAATCTGGATACCGCGGAGCCGCCTTCCGAGGTTGGACTCACGCTGCCATCTTCCGCCGCGATGGCTTCCTTCTTGGCTGCCCGCGAAGAGTTTTTTGCAGCAGTGCGCAAAGACACTGCCGAGCTGATCATGCAGGGGCTTTCGTTCCGCGACTCGGAAAGGGAATGCCTCGCGTATGCTGAAAGCTACCTTGACTTGGTCAGGAACCTCATCCGTCAGGCCGAGACGACTTCTGGTGCCGAGCGTCAGCAACACTTGCAAGCGCTCAAAAATGTGCTGGCCGTCGATTCCATTCATGTCATCTTGACCGACTTCGGTGGAAGGCACCGGGAGGCTGTTTTGGTCTCCCCAACCCATCCGCTTCGTGCCTTGTGGCTGAGCAGTTGGGTCGCCCTGGGTAAGGATTGGATTGAGAAGATCAAGTCAGGCGGAAAGGATCACATTCCTCACGTCCGTTCCGCGCTGTTGGATGGCCTTGTGCCCTCTGCCTATCCGGTCGGTATTCCCGTCGAGGATGGCCGCATCTTCACTCCGGTGGACAACCTGAATGCTTTCTGGGCGCTCTACGCCCCGACGACCGAGGAAAATTCCCGTGGTCTGATGGCGGAAATCTGTTCAGCGCTCGGCTTGGCCGAGCCCTCTGCGGCGGGATCAGATATTTCCGGACAAGTCATTGCGGACAAGATCGAGCGCTATCTCTCTCAGCATCCCTATGTTCGAGAGTTATCACTGAACATCTTCAACCCTGGTGCCGGATCGGTGATTGCGGAGGCTCTGCTATCGCTCCAGCAGAAGCGCGAGCATGCCGATTTGCGCTATGACGTGCGGCTCTTTACCACCGATCCCGACTCACCTGTTTTGGGCGAGGCTCTTGAGTCGATGGTCCGTCCCGGAGCCACGGTAAACGAGGCCGCCGACGCATTTGCGACCTCAACGGGCAGCCATCTGTTCTCCAAACTGAACTTGGCCAAGCACCCCCTGAATGAATTCCATGCAAATTCCAAGGAGTTCCCGGCCCACATCAGTGTTCTTCTGGATGTGTTTCCCGCCGAGGAGCTTTCCATTGCAGAGAAGCCGATGGGCGTGACCCCACTGCATGGGCTGATACAGGACTTTGACACTGAATTCGTTGATGACGATTCGGGAACCTTCTGGAACAAGCGGCCGATTGTCGGGCGCTCCCTCGGCGCGGACAACCATGCGGCGTGCTTCGATTTGCTGTCGTCCCTGAGCCGACACCTCTGCTTTGCTACCTCAGCGGTTGCTGCTTCTGGTGCCAGCTTCAAAGCTGTGCCTGTGGTGACCCTTGGCCTCGATGTGGCCCAACGAGAACTGATCTACGAGGTTCACCAGATCAGCGATTGGGTGTTCACCATCGACCGAAATATGGGGATTGAGTTCTTCGACCACGGCGGCCGGAAGAACAGACCGGACTATCTGATTGACTATGTGCCGGGAGCCAGCTCCCAGGCGACACACAACCTGATCATCTCGTCGCGCTCGAACGATGAACTGGAGGCGATGCTGAAGCCGGTGCTGCTTGAGCATGGCTTGTCCGCCGACGGCGAGCAGTCGGTTCAGATCCTGGCAAATCTGCGGTCGCTGTCCGGTCAACTAGCGCTCAAGCTGATTTCTGCTCGCACACAACAGGCGGAGGCACTTGGTCTGGCTTTGGCTCGGCTCTACCTCGAATATCAGGGCGCATTGAGCAATCAGGTCATTGTGCCGTTGGATGCGCACACGGACCTTTACCGCTCAAGCGGTGAGTCAGACGATGTCAATGATGCAATCAGTCTGCAACGCACCGACTTGGGATTGTTCGACTTGGATTTGAACACCAGAACGATCACTTGCAACCTGGTCGAGGTGAAATGCTATTCGCAAGTGGGCGACTTTGCGGCCTTCAACCAACTGAAGGAGCGGATTTCCGCCCAGATCAATCAGAGCGAGCGCATCCTCCAGCGCCACTTTGACCCGGCCTTGAAGAAGCCCGACCGGCCGGATAGGTTGCTCAAGAGCCGGGAGTTGGCTCAGATCCTTCGTTTCTATCTAGAGCGCTCACTACGTTACGGGATCTTTGATGCGACTGCTGCGCAGGAAGCACGAGGGCTACTTGAATCCATCGAGCAGGGCTACTCGCTTCAGTTCAGACGCTGCGCCCTGATCTTCGACTTCGACAAGACCGGAACCGAGGCCCCCGACAACGAGGTTGGCATTGAATTCCACCGCATCGGTAAGGATCTCATTCGCGCCTTACTGGAGAACTGCCGCAAGCCTGTTTCCGTCGAGATTGAGGAAGAACCGACCACACACCTTCTTAGCGAGCAGTTCATACCGAACGTGCCAAAACTTGAGACAGCGGCCTTTATCGCACCCAAGAGAGCGCGGTCAACGTCCTGGACGGTGGATGAGCTCTGGGACGATGATCCGGAGGTACCAATCACCGCGCCAGCACCCCCGGCCGCAGAGGGAGCACCTGCGCCTACTCACCAAGAGGCAGAAGAACAGGCGAGCCCTGTCGAGCCAACCCCTCCGTCTTCTATCGCTTCGGAAGTCGAAAAGGATGACGAACAACCTGCCGTGGCTGCCGTACCGGAAGCGCATGCTGAACCAGAGCATGGAGGGCACCCGGCGTCCGAGCCTGTGCCTCAAGCAGAGGCCTGCTATGACATCATGCTCGGCGTCAATGGCGACTCGCCTCAGTACGGATTACTCGGAGAGGTCTCCGGTAGAAAGGTCGCGCTAGATCTCAACCACACCCACACGATCAGTCTCTTTGGGGTTCAAGGCGGCGGCAAGAGCTACACACTTGGAACGGTGATCGAGATGGCCTCCATGCCGTTCCAGCATATCAACGTGCTGCCAAGCCCGCTTGCCACGGTCATCTTCCATTACAGCCCGACGCAGGATTATGCGCCGGAGTTTACCTCGATGATCAATTCGAACTCGGTGGATGAGGAGATTCGCGTCCTTCGCGAACGTTACAAGGCCAACCCAGAAGCGCTGAAAGATGTGCTGATTCTTACCCCTGCGAACAAGGTGGATGATCGCCGGGCCGAATACCCGGATATCGAGGTTAAGCCGATTGCTTTCTCTGCCTCCGAGCTTAAGGCCACCCACTGGAAATTCCTGATGGGTGCGATTGGCAGCCAGAGCATGTACATGCGCCAAATCAATCTCATAATGAGGGGGCTGCGCGACAACCTGACCTTGGACGCCCTACGAGCAGGCATTGATAACTCTGGCCTGTCCGATCACCTGAAGGAGCTGGCCCAGACGCGCCTGCTGTTCGCCAGTGAATACATCAACGATAACCAACGGCTTCAAGACCTGATTCGTCCGGGCCGCTTGATCATTGTGGATCTGCGTGACGAGTACATTGAAAAGGATGAAGCGCTCGGTCTGTTCGTGGTGATGTTGCAGATTTTCTCGGAAGCCACTTACCAAGGAGGCGCCTTTAACAAGCTCGTGGTATTTGACGAAGCCCACAAGTACATAGAGAACGATGATCTAGTTTCCGGATTGGTTGAAGTGGTTCGGGAAATGCGACATAAAGGCACCAGCATCATGGTCGCGTCCCAAGACCCGCCATCGGTTCCCGTTTCTCTAATTGAGCTGTCCTCACAGATCATCATGCACAAGTTCAACTCACCAGCCTGGCTTAAGCATATCCAGAAGGCCAATGCCGCCCTCGGAGAGTTGACTTCCGAGAAAATGAGTCACCTCGGTGCAGGCGAAGCCTATGTTTGGTCAAGCAAGGCCTCAGATGACTCGTTCACCCGCGGCGCAGTGAGAATCAAATGCCGTCCACGCATCACCCAGCATGGCGGCAGCACAAAGACGGCAGTTGCTAACCAGCAATAGCAATGCGAGCAGGCCTCACCAATCTGAACAAAACGAAGGCGACCTCCACCAAATGAGAACTCCCTTCCTGTGGGAGTGAGTTAGGCACTTTAGCCCCCTCCTGGAACCCATTTAAGGACGGGGTGCGGCTCTCCTGCTCCCGCACCCCAACCGCGCCACGCCAACCACGAACGTAAATCCGGCACCCTGCCGATTCCGATTGTTTGCGGCAGGTTCCAGCCGACCACCGCAGCATTCCGCCATCCAGACGACTGCGGAATGGCGTGATGACGACCACAGGCAAACCAACGACCGACTGCCGCGGCGCGCCGGCATTGGCCCTAGTCCTAGCCGTCGCGCTGACCAATGCCACGCCCGCGTCAGCGGGCGATGCCTCCCCAGAGCATGCGCAGTTGGCGACCCTCGCGCGCCAGCTCGATCTGATCGACCGCCTCGCCGAGCACGCCGCCCATACCGCTCCGCAGGAGCGCGCCCGCTACCACTTCGACCATGCCCGCCTGCGCGAGGACCTCCAGCGCGTTCGGGCCGGTATCCAGGACTACCTGACGCCGCCGCGCGCCCAGCCGCGCGATTCGGTCGAGCTGTCCGGTGACTACCGCCAGTCCAGCCCGCCCTCCGACCAGGAGGCACCCCAATGAACGCCGCCCAGGTCAGCGCCTTCCAGGCCAACGGCGGCTTCGCCCCCGCCGCCGTGGCCACGGTGGTGCTCGGTCTGGTGTTCGCCGTCCTGCTCCTGTGGGGCGTGTGGGCCATGCGTACCGCCTACACCGGCTGGGCCGAGCAGCGCCTGTCCCAGCGTCAGTTCCTGGGTGTCGTCGTGCGCTTCGTCGCGATGTACCTGGTGCTGACCTATTTCCTCCTGTCCTGACCACCACGAAAGGCCCGACCGCCATGAAGACCCATCCGATTCCCCATCGCATTGCCACCACCATCCTCGCGCCATTGATGCTGATGGGCTTGCCATTGGCGGCCCGGGCGCAGGGCCTGCCGACCATCGAGGACCCCTCGCGCGGCCAGGGCAGCGGCATCATGCAGACGCTGCAGAACTACGGCTACGACATCGTGCTGCTGGTCGCGCTGCTGGTGGTCGCCTCGATGTTCGTCGGTGTGTGCTACCACGCCTACACGCGCTACTCGGAGATCCATACCGGCCGCGCCACCTGGGGCCAGTTCGGTCTCACCGTGGCCGTGGGTGCGATCCTGCTGGTGGTCGGCATCTGGCTGCTGACCAAGGCCACCGGCGTGCTCTGAGCGGCGATGGCTGCCTTGAACGATATCGCGCGCGACGGGCTGGTCACCTTCCTGCCGCACAGGCTGAACCGGCAGCCCGTGGTGGTGAGGGGCCTGACCGCCGACGAACTCTGGATCTGCGCCGGCCTGTCCGCGGTGGCGGGGTTCATCGCCGGCGTGCCGCTGGCCTGGGCCACGCACAGCGTCGCCATGGTGCCGACCCTGGTCGTGGCCGGCGTGGCGGCTGGCGTGTTCGGGGGTGGCGGATTCCTGCGCCGGCAGAAGCGCGGCCGCCCGGACACCTGGCTGTACCGGCAACTGCAGTGGCGCCTGGCGCTGCGCCATCCGCTGGCAGCGTCCTGGCTCGGTGGGCACCGTCTCATCACGCGGTCGGGTTACTGGACCACCCGGCGCTCACGCGGAGCAGCCGCCTCATGAGCCGTTTCAGGAACGAAGTCCATCACCTGCAGGCCCATGTGCGCACGCTGCGCCTGGGCGCCGGTGCGTTGTTCGTGGTGGCGCTGCTGCTCGGTTTCGGCTGGTGGAGTGCGCCGAGGCAACTGACGATCCACGTGCCCCCCGATCTGCGCTCGGGCAGCACCCGCGCCTGGTGGGATGTGCCGCCCGAGAATGTCTATGCGTTCGCCTTCTACGTCTGGCAGCAGGTCCAGCGCTGGCCGACGGATGGCGAACAGGACTACCCGCGCAACCTCCACGCGCTGTCGGCCTATTTCACACCGGCCTGCCAGGCCTTCCTGCGCCAGGACTACGAGCACCGGCGCAGCAGTGGTGAACTGCGCCAGCGGGTGCGTGGCATCTACGAGATTCCGGGGCGCGGCTTCGGCGACAACCCCACGATGCGGGTGAAGACGGTTTCAAGCCGCGACTGGATCGTCACGCTCGACGTCAGCGCTGACGAGTACTACGGCGCCGAGCAGGTCAAGCGGGCCCTGGTGCGCTATCCGCTGAAGGTGGTGCGGCTGGACGTCGATCCCCAGCACAACCCCTTCGGCCTTGCGCTGGACTGCTATGACGGCGCGCCGCAGCGGATTGAGGCACCGTCGCCGGCAGTGCCTCCGTCCGGCACGCCCGACGGCGGCCTTTCGCAGGGAAGCAACCCATGAAACACCACGTCTTCACCATCGTGGCGAGCCTGGCCCTTGGCTTCGGCTTGGTGCCGGACAGCCATGCCATCGAGATCCTGCGCTGGCAGCGGTTGCCGCTGGCCGTCCCGCTGGTCGTCGGGCAGGAACGCGTGGTCTTCATCGACCGCAACGTGCGCGTCGGCCTGCCCCCGAGCCTGGGCGAGCGGCTGCGCGTGCAGAGCGCGGGCGGCGCCATCTACCTGCGCGCCAGCGAGGCCATCGCGCCGACGCGGCTGCAGCTGCAGGACGTGGAATCCGGCGCCATCGTGCTGGTCGACATCGCAGCCACGGACGCCGGGGAAGGCGAGCCGCCGCTGGAGCCTGTACGCATCGTCCTGCAGGACGCCGCCGAGGATGCCAGCGGTGACACTGCCGCCGGTCCGACCCAAGCAGCGCAACCCGGCAGGCGTCGGCAGACGCCGATAACCGTTGTCCTGACGCGCTACGCGGCGCAGAACCTTTACGCACCGCTGCGCACCGTCGAGCCCGTGGCCGGCATCGGGCGCGTGCCGCTGCGGCGCCCGCTCGCGCTGGACACACTGCTGCCAACGCTGCCGCTCAAGGCGCGGGCACTGGCGGCCTGGCGACTCGAAGACCAGTGGGTCACCGCCGTGCGCCTGACCAACACCTCGCCTCACCGTATCGATCTCGACCCAAGGGCGCTGCAAGGCGACTTCGTGGCCGCGACCTTCCAGCATCCCGACCTGGGGCCTGCGGGCGCTTCGACCGACACCACGGTGGTCTATCTGGTCACGCGCGGCCGTGGCCTGGCCGAGTCCCTGATGCCGGTGCTCGGCCCCATCGATGCCGGCACGAACTTGCCGCCGGCCGCCGCTGCGGGGAGGACGTCAGATGAGGAGTAATCCCCTGTTGAAGTGGCTGCTGATTCCGATGGCATTGTTGCTGGTGTTCGTCGGTGCCAGGCTGTTCTCAGGCAGTGACGCTGCACCTGGCAAGCAGGATGTCCCGGGGCAGCTCACTCCCGAGGAAATGAAGGCGCTCGGCATCGCGGGCGACACCCCGCGCGATACCGTCGCCACCCTGGTCGCGCAGGTCAAGCAGCTCCGCACCGAGCTGCAGACCGCGCTGAGCGACAACCGCCAGCACAAGGCCGAGAACGAGCGCCTGCGTACCCGCGAGGGTGCGATCGACCAGCGCATCCAGAACGCCCTCGACAGCGAACGTCGCCGCCTGGAACAGGAGCGAACCCAGGCCGCCAGCGACCGGCAGCACACGCAAGGGCTGATGCAGGAATTGCAGCGCCGCCTGGACGGACTGTCCGGCAAGGGCGATGTCGCCGACCTGCCGATCGGCCTTGGGCTGGACGGGCATGACGGCGGACCGCTCAAGGATGGCAGCATGCGCTGGATCGAACCGGCTGACGCCCGGCCCGATCCGAAGGGCGGTTCGAGCAGCCTGCGCTTGCCCGCCTTTCCCTCCAGCTTCGGCCCGGCCTCGCCGGAGCTGTCGGCTGCGGCGGAGGCCGTCAGCGACAGGACTGCGCAAGCCGTTGGCGGCACCGCCCAGGCGGTCTATACGGTGCCCGCCAATGCCACGCTGATGGGCTCGGTCGCCATGACCGCGCTGATCGGTCGCATTCCCATCGACGGCACCGTCAACGACCCGTTTCCCTTCAAGGTGCTGATCGGGGCCGACAACCTGGCGGCCAACGGCATCGAGATTCCCGACGTGGCCGGTGCGGTGGTGAGCGGTACGGCCTCGGGCGACTGGACGCTCTCGTGCGTGCGTGGGCAGGTCCGTTCCATCACCTTCGTGTTCAGCGACGGCACCATCCGCACGGTGCCGGAAGACGACGGCAAGCGCAGTCGAAGCCAGAACAGCACCAGTCTGCTGGATGGCCTGGGCTGGATCAGCGATCCCTACGGCATCCCGTGCGTCTCGGGCGAGCGCCGCAGCAATGCCCAGCAGTACCTGGGATCGCAGGCGTTGATCACCGCGGCCGGCGCGGGCGCCGCCTCGCTCATCAAGTCCGACAACGGCAGCGTGGCCGTGGTCGCCAACAACAACGGTTCGCTGGGCACGGTCGGCATTTCGGGCAACGAGGCCATGGGCCGCATCCTGGCCGGTGGCGTGCGCGACATGGCCGACTGGGTCAACAAGCTCTACGGCCAGGCCTTCGCTGCGGTCTACGTGCAGCCCGGCGCCAGGGTGGCCGTGCACCTGGAGCAGCCGATCGCCATCGACCACGACGCCAAGGGGCGCCGGGTGAATCACCTCATGGGAGAAGCACATGCGTCGGACCTGGATTGACCGTCCCCTTGTCCTGCTCGCCGCCGCCGTTCTCGCGGGTTGTGCCACCAGCTCGGAAAAGCTGCTGCCCCGGGGCGAGCACACCATGCTGGACATCTGGCAGCACGAGACTGGCGGCTATAGCGGCGGCCAGGCCGGCCGCCTGCTGCTCGACGCACGCCAGGACCTGCGCCGTCCGCTGACCGACGCTGACACCCTCGCGGCGCCCGCCCGGAACGCGGCCTACACCCGCACCGCAGCGAACGAGATCCAGCGACAGTTCCATCGACTGCCAAACCCCGATCTGGTCATGTACGTCTTTCCGCACCTGGCCGGTACCGACCCGGTACCGGTGCCCGGCTACAGCACCGTCTTCCCGCTCTACCAGCGCGTGCAGTACGCGATGCCCGGCGAGCGGCTGGAGGACTACTGATGGGCTGGCGACTGCCGTGGCCGCGTCGTCCGGCCCCCAGGCCAGGCCAGGCCGACACCGAGCCGGACGCCTGGACGCGACATGTCGCCCGCCTTGCCGCGCACGGCATTGAGGCACCTGGAGCCGCCCCTGGGCGGCATCATCGGCGACCCGCGACGCAGGCCGACCACGTGGCGCTCTACGACGTGGCGCCGTCCTTCGCCGACCTGCTGCCCTGGGTCGAGTACCTGCCAGCCACGAGGTGCATGCTGCTCGAAGATGGCCAATCGGTGGCGGCGTTCTTCGAGTTGCAGCCGATCGGTACCGAAGGGCGCGAGACCGCCTGGCTGTGGCAGGCCCGCGATGCCCTGGAGAACGCGCTGCAGGACTCCTTCGACGAACTGGACGAGAACCCGTGGGTGGTGCAGCTCTATGCGCAGGACGAAGCCTATTGGGACCACTACCTGCGCACGCTGGGGGCGTACCTGCATCCACGCGCGCAGGGCAGCGCGTTCAGTGAGTTCTATCTGCGCTTCTTCGGTCACCACCTGCGCGCGATCGCCAAGCCGGGCGGCCTGTTCGAGGACACCACGGTCACTCGCCTGCCGTGGCGCGGCCAGACCCGGCGCGTGCGCATGGTGGTTTATCGGCGCACCCCGGACGCAGCATCGGCCCGGCGGGGGCAATCGCCCGAGCAGGCCCTGGCGACGATTTGCGACCGCCTGGTCGGCGGCCTGGCGAATGCCGGTGTCAAGGCCCGGCGCCTTGGCGCGGCGGACATTCACGACTGGCTGCTGCGCTGGTTCAACCCGAATCCCGGCGCGCTGGGCAGCACGGCCGAAGACCGGGAACGCTTCTACGCGCTCGCCCGCTACCCGGAGGAACAGGAAGAGGGCGAGATCGAACTGGCCAGCGGCGACTTCGCGCAACGCCTGTTCTTCGGCCAGCCGCGCTCGGATGTCGCCCGCGGCCTGTGGTTCTTCGACGGCATGCCGCACCGGGCCATCGTCATGGATCGTCTGCGCTCGCCGCCCGCGACCGGACACGTGACCGGCGAGACGCGCAAGGGCGGCGATGCGATGAACGCGCTGTTCGACCAGATGCCCGAGGACACGGTGATGTGCCTGACCCTGGTCGCCACGCCGCAGGACGTGCTGGAGGCGCACCTCAACCACCTGGCCCGCAAGGCGGTCGGCGAGACGCTCGCCAGCGAGCAGGCGCGCCAAGACGTGCAGCAGGCCCGCGGCCTCATCGGCAGTGCGCACAAGCTGTACCGGGGTACGCTGGCGTTCTACCTGCGCGGCCGCGACATGGCGCAGCTCGACGCCCGCGGCCTGCAACTGGTCAACGTCATGCTCAATGCGGGCTTGCAGCCGGTGCGCGAAGAGGATGAGGTGGCGCCGCTCAACACCTACCTCCGCTGGCTGCCTTGTCTGTTCGACCCGGCGGCGGACAAGCGGCAGTGGTACACGCAACTGATGTTCGCGCAGCACGCGGCCAATCTGGCGCCGGTGTGGGGGCGCAGCCAGGGCACCGGCCATCCGGGCATTACCTTCTTCAACCGGGGCGGCGGCACGATCACCTTCGACCCACTGAACCGGCTCGACCGGCAGATGAACGCCCACCTGTTCCTCTTCGGTCCCACCGGTTCCGGCAAGAGCGCCACGCTGAACAACATCCTCAACCAGGTCACGGCGATCTACCGGCCCAGGTTGTTCATCGTCGAGGCCGGCAACAGCTTTGGCCTGTTCGGTGACTTCGCCGCTCGGCTGGGCCTGAGCGTGCATCGCGTGAAGCTGGCACCCGGCGCGGGCGTGAGCCTGGCGCCATTCGCCGATGCCTGGCGACTGGTCGATACACCGGGCCAGGTGCAGACGCTGGATGCCGACGCTCTGGACGAGGACGGCGACACCCATCAGGCCGACGACGGGGATGACCAGCGGGACGTGCTCGGCGAACTCGAAATCACCGCCCGGCTGATGATCACCGGCGGCGAGGACAAGGAGGAAGCGCGCATGACGCGCGCCGACCGCAGCCTGATTCGCCAGTGCATCCTGGGCGCCGCCCAGCGCTGCGTGGCACAGGCGCGCACGGTGCTGACCCGCGACGTGCGCGACGCGCTGCGCGAACGCGCCCGCGACGCCAACCTGCCGGATGCCCGGCGCGCGCGGCTGCTGGAGATGGCCGATGCGATGGACATGCTCTGCCAGGGCGCAGACGGCGAGATGTTCGACCGTCCGGGCACGCCCTGGCCCGAGGCGGACATCACCATCGTGGACCTGGCCACCTTCGCGCGCGAGGGCTACAACGCGCAGCTCTCCATTGCCTACATCTCGCTGATCAACACTGTGAACAACATCGCCGAGCGCGACCAGTTCCTGGGCCGGCCGATCATCAACGTCACCGACGAAGGCCACATCATCACCAAGAACCCGCTGCTCGCGCCCTACGTGGTCAAGATCACCAAGATGTGGCGCAAGCTCGGTGCGTGGTACTGGCTGGCGACGCAGAACATCGACGACCTGCCCAAGGCCGCCGAGCCCATGCTCAACATGATCGAGTGGTGGATCTGCCTGTCGATGCCGCCCGACGAGGTGGAGAAGATCGCCCGGTTCCGCGAACTTTCACCCGCGCAGAAGGCGCTGATGCTGTCCGCGCGCAAGGAGGCGGGCAAGTTCAGCGAGGGCGTCATCCTGTCCAAGTCGATGGAAGTGCTGTTCCGCGCCGTGCCGCCCAGCCTCTATCTGGCCCTTGCGCAGACCGAACCGGAAGAGAAGGCCGAACGCTACCAGCTCATGCGCCAGTACGGCATCGGCGAACTGGATGCCGCCTTCAAGGTGGCCGAAAAGATCGACCAGGCGCGTGGCATCGCATCGCCTCCGCTGTTCCTGCCGAAATAACCGGAGCGCGTGATGTCCTCGAAGCGAACCACCTTGCCGAGCCGATCCCAGGCCATTCGCAAGCGCGCCGGGCGCCTCCCACGGCTGTCCTGGGTGGTCGCTGGCATCCTTGTAGCCGGCCTGCTGGGCTGGCTCCTGTACCGCACTCCCGGTGCGCCGACACCGCGCACGGGGCCTGAGGTCGCGCAGGCGCATCCGGCCGGCCCACCCTGGCGCCACGGCCCCGCCGATGCGCGCTTCACGCTGACGCTGTACGCCGACCTGGAGTGTCCGTTCTGCAAGGCCTACTACCCGACTCTGATGGCCTGGATCGATGCCCACCCCGAGGCCAGCCTGCGGTGGCATCACCTGCCGCTGGCGATGCACGATCCCGAGGCGAGTCGGCTGGCCGGCGTGGCCGAGTGCGCAGGCGAAGCGCAAGGCCACGAGGCCTTCTTCAGTGCCATCGCCTGGCTCTACCAGAACACCCGCGGCGATGGCCAGGGGCTGCCGACCGATCAGGCCTGGCCGGGTCTGACGACCGCCATGCGGACCTGCCTGGACAGCGACCGCCCCACAGCCATCGTTCGCGCGCAGGCCCACGAGGCTGTGCGTAGCGGCATCAACGCCACGCCCACCGTGCGGCTTGACGACGGCCTGACGGGGAAATCGCTGCTGCTGCACGGTCCGGTCGAGGGCGATGCGCTGCTGTCGGCGCTCGATCTGGTGGCGTCGCCGGACAGGCCGGACGCTCGTTCAGTGGGGGCCGCCGACGCCGCCGGCACGGCGGTCCGTGGCCGCCGTCATGGCCTCGCCGAGGCCCAGTAGTCGCGGAGCGCGCGCACGCTGTCCGATGGCGAAGGCATGTAGCCGCTCAGGTTGACGAGCCCGACGTTCATGCCGCGTTCGTCGGTGGTGCCCCTGAGCATCAGCCGTTGGAAGCGGCCGGTGTTCAGGCCATATCGATGCGGATCATCGACTTTCAGCGCCAGTAGGTGCAGGTGCGAGTTCCAGATTCGGAACTTCGCATGTTCGATGGACTGTATTGCCTGCCAGGGAACGAAGACCCGCTGGGGGCCTTCGCGCGTGAGGCCGAGGGCATCGGCCACGAGGTCGGCGGGTGGGTCGAGGCGACGCAACCGCCGCACGAGTGTTCGCACGATCGCCCGTGTGAGCGCCACGGCCAGGATGACGCCGCCCAGCGCAAGAGCGAGCACGACAGGGTCCGTCTCGTGGATGTCCTTGACGAGGGGCCGCAGCACGACGACCAGCAGAGGGAACACGATCCCCATGCCCATGAACAGCACTTCCCACCACGCGGCGCGCGCGATGGGAATGCGCAGCGTCGCCGGGAAGCGGGGCAAGGGCATGTGCCTACCTCGCCAGCGCAGGCGGCGTCCATACTGTCGGACCAGGACCATGAGCCCCATGACGGAGGTGACGAGGAAGACGGCGGCAGCCAGTCTGGCGGGGCCAGGGTCCGCGCGCAGGGACGACAGCAACGCAAGCACCAGCGTCAGGCCCGACACCAGGAGCACCGGCTCCACCACGAAGACGTAGATCCTTGTCCACCAAACGCTCCCTGCCTGCTGCTCGCTCATGGCCCTCCGTCCCGATCCCGCTTCGATGCCGCTCCCATCCTGGTCATCCACTCGCTGCAGTCGAAATACACTTCGTTGCGGCGAATCTTGCCCGCATGGTCCAGTTGTACCAGGCATACGCCGACCACGGTCAACACCTCGCCACCGACCGGGATGTCGGCACACCATTTGTTGAGGAAGCCATCCTGCATGGGGATGCCCTCGACCTGCGTCCAGACCCACGCCGGATTGCGCGCCAATAGGCGCTCGAAATAGCCCAGCAACGCGGGCTTTCCCCGCAGCCCTTGGGGTACGGCAGGGTCGAGATAGAAGGCATCCTCGGAATAGAAGGCAGCCAGCCGCTGAGGATCGTTGCCGGTCCAGGCGGGCAGCCACGCCAGCGCAAAGCGCCGCGCCTGCTCCGCATCGAGGGCGTTCATCGTGATGTACCGGGCCGACCCGGAACGCGCGTCATCGGTGCGCCGCTTTGCGGGTACCGCTGTCGATGGCCTTGAGCAGCGCTGCACCAAGCACCGACTTGAGCGCGCCGCCGAGGACGAAGGGGGCCACGCCCACGGCGATCGCTTTCTGCACGCCAACCATCGCGGCCAGCCAGGCGCCGCCGAGCAGCAGGCACAGGGCGTTGCCGATCAGCATCGCCGCGAAGGCCAACACGACGCGCCCGCCATGCCAGCCGCGTTCGACCAGCCAGCCGGTCAGCGCGCCGGCCACGGGAAAAGCCAGCAGGTAGCCACCCGTCGGTCCCAGGAAGCGCGCCAGACCTCCCGTGCCGCCGGCGAACACCGGCAAGCCGAGCGCGCCCTGGGCCAGCCAGACGAGGATCGTCAGGCCACCCAGGCGCCAGCCGTACAGTGCGCCGACCAGCGTGACGGCCAGCGTCTGCATGGTCATTGGCACCGGCACCATAGGCACGCTGACGTGGGACGACGCGGTGAGCACGAGGGTGCCGAACAGCACCGCCAGCACCTTGGTCGCGTTGGACTGTCCGCGCAGCCAGCGGGTTGTGTCGAGGGTCCCGAGGGTTTGGGTCGAGGTTGGGGTCATGGGTTCTCCTTCATGAATGGCGGCACTGGCCGCCGAGCGCATCCTTGCGCGGACACCGGAAACGTCATCGATCCTGCTTGCCCTGCAGGCAGATCAGGGTTTGCTGGCCGAGCGCCACCTGGGCCCGTCCCTGCTCGGTGACGCCGAAGACTTCGAGTTGGCAGATGGTCAGGGTGCGTCCGGAGCGCACCACCGTGCCGACCGCTTCGAGGTAGTCGCCCTGCGCGGGGGCGAGCAGGTTGATCTTGAACTCGACGGTCAGCACGGAGCTGTCCGGTGGAAACAGCGTGAAGCCCGCGTAGCCACCGGCCGAGTCGGCGATGGCGCTGGTGCCGCCGGCATGGAAGTAGCCATGCTGCTGGGTGAGGGTTTCGCGGAACGGCAACCGGATGCTGACCCGCCCGCGCGCAACCTCGTGCAGTTCGGCGCCCAGGTGGTGCATCAGGCCCTGGCGGGCGAAGCTGTCGCGGACGATTCGCTCGACCTGGGGATCGAGCGGCAAGGATGGGGCGGCTTGGGTCATCGTTCTAAGGTTCCTTTGCAGTGGAGAGGGGGTTGAATCGAGGTGGCCGCTTCTCCAGGAATGCACGCATGCCTTCCTCGTGGTCGGGCAGCGAAAGGGTGTGGTGGAAGGCGGCCCGCTCGCGGCGCAGTCCTTCGTCCATGGGCAGGCTGGCGCTGGCACGCGCGGCCTGCTTGATCAGGACCAGCACCTCGCCCGACAGCGACGCCATGTCGGCGGCGAGCCGGCGGCCCTCTTCGAGCAGGTGATCGGGGGGCACGATGCGCGAGACCAGCCCGCTGCGTTCGGCCTCGCGGGCGTCCATGCGGCGCCCGGTCAGCAGCAGGTCCATCGCCTTGGCCATGCCGAGCAGGCGCGGCAGGCGCTGCGTGCCGCCCGCACCGGGCATGGTGCCGACGCGAACCTCCGGGTGGCCGAACACGGCGTTCTCGGCCGCCAGCACGATGTCGCACATCTCGACCAGTTCGCAGCCGCCGCCGAGCGCGAAGCCCTGCACCAGCGCCACCACGGGCTTGGGGAACGTGCCCAGCGGCGCGCAGCAACCGGCGAAGTCAGTGGCCCGCGCCTGCTCCGCGCTGATGCCCAGCATTTCCTTGAGATCGGCACCGGCCGCGAAGTGTTCGCCTTCGGCACGCAGCAGGACCACCCGCACGGCGGCGTCGGCCGCCAGCCTGTCGAGGTGCGCGGCCATCGCATCGGTCAGTGAGCGGCACAGGGCGTTGCGGGCTGCCGGCCGGTCGATGACCAACTCGGCATAGCCGTCTGGGTGCGACGCGCATCGAATGAAATCGGAAGACATGGGTTCTCCTGCGAGGAACCGCCCGAAGTGCCGGGCCGTCATCGATTCGGCAGCGCCGGGCAGTACCTGCGAAGTCTGCTGCGCGATGACGCTTGCGGCCAAGCGCGAATATCTCAGGTGGGACTGAAAATTTCTCGCTGGAGCCGACGCCATGCCCGGCCCAGAATCAATTCGCGGACGGGCCTCGTCTTTCCCTCAACGCCCCGGTACTCCCCGTCCCAGCGAACTCCCATGGAACATACCGCCCTCGTGGCGCTGATCGTCTACGCCTTCGTCATGTCGATCACGCCCGGCCCCAACAACGTGATGCTGATGTCCTCGGGCCTGCTCTTCGGCCTGGGCCGAACCTGGCCGCACCTGCTGGGCATCCCTGCGGGCGTGATGGTGCAGCTCGGGATCACCGGCGCCGGCCTCGGCGCGGTGTTCGCCCTCGAACCGCGCCTGCAGGTCGCATTGAAGGTCGTGGGCAGCCTCTACCTGCTCTGGCTGGCCGCGCGACTGTGGCGCGCGGCCGAACTGGAGGAGACCGAGGCCGGCCGGCCCATCGGCTTCATGCAGGCGCTGGCCTTCCAGTTCGTCAATCCGAAGGCCTGGCTGATCTCGGTGACGGTGGTGTCCACCTTCCTGCCGCCGGGCGAAGGCTACGCACTGCGCCTGCTGGTGGTCAGCCTGGTGTTCGCCGCCATCGGACTGCCCTGCATGCTGGTCTGGGCCGCCTTCGGCGCCGGCCTGCGGCCCTGGCTGCGCGACCGCACCGTCGCTCGCGTGGTCAATCGTGCCATGGCGACCCTGGCTGCCCTGACCGTTCTTCTCTTCTGGATGTGATGCCATGACGACACTCTCTCATGATCAACTCCGGGCCCATGCGCTGGCCTGGATCGATGACTGGAACCGGCGCGACGTGCCGGCGGTGTTGGTCGCCTACGCCGACGACGCACTGTTCGTGAGCGCGCTGGCCCAGCCCTATACCGGTGGCACGCGGGTACAAGGCAAGGACGCGCTGCGCCGCTACTGGCTGGCCGCGCTCGCCGACAGGCCGGACCTGCGGTTCGAACTCATCTCGGCCATCTGCGACGTCGAGGCGCAGACCGTCGTCGTCCATTACGTGGCGCAGGCTGGCGGCAAGCGCACGCGCATGTGCGAGATCATGCGTTTCGAGAATGGACGGCAGGTCCAAGGCGAGGCCCTGCACGGCGTCCCCGCCGAGGAGGGCACGTCATGACGGCGCTGCTGCGCGCCGTCCGGCCCGACGACGGCAACCGCTATGACTGGGGTGGGGTCTGCCTGGGCTGGCGACTGCTGGAACTGCAACACATGCAGGTGCGGCAGGAATGGATGCCCGCAGGCGGCGCCGAGGCACCCCACTGGCACGCCAGGGCTCACCAGTTCTTCTACGTGCTCGGTGGCCACCTGCGCCTGAGCACGCCCGACCAGGACGTGTTGCTGGAAGCCGGTCAAGGCGTACATGTCCCGGCCGGCACTCGCCACATTGCCGCCAATGGTGGCGACGAGGACGTGAATTTTCTGGTGTTCTCCAGCCCCAGCACACAGGGCGACCGCATCGAATCGGCCTCGGCCGCCAAACCGGATCGCCGTCGCGACGAGGAGCCTGCGTCATGACCGTTTTCGCCATTGCTCAACTCACCATCCACGACCGGACCGCCTACGACCGCTACCAGGCCCGCTTCATGGAGGTGTTCCGCCACCACCGGGGACGTCTGCTGGCCGCGGACGAGCAGCCTCGCACCATCGAAGGCACCTGGCCGCACCAGAAGCTCGTGCTCATGTCCTTTCCCGACGAAGCCGCCTTCCATGACTGGGCGGAATCGGACGAGTACCAACGCATTGCCCAGGATCGCATGGCCGGCGCGCAGGCCGTGGTGCTGCTGGTCCAGGGTCTCGCTGTGAATGACTGAGCCCATCGACATTCGCGCCGCCGACGGCTATGCACTGGGTGGATTCGCCTGGCGCCGCCCCTGCGATCCACGACGCCCGCATCCGGTCGCGGTCATCAACGCTGCCACCTCGGTGCGCTGCCGGTACTACGGGCGCTTTGCCGACTGGCTCCACAGCCACGGATGGGACGTGGTGACCTACGACTACCGCGGCATCGGCGAATCGCGACACCGTGGGCTGCGTCGGCTGCAGGCCGACTGGATCGACTGGGGGCAGCACGATTTCGAGGGTGTGCTGCAGTACCTCGCCTGGCGATTCCCCGGCCAGCCGATCGACGTGGTCGGCCACTCCGCTGGGGGCTTCGTGATCGGGCTGGCCGCGTCCGCACACCGCGTGCGGCGCATCTTCACCATGGGGGCGCAGTACGCCTACTGGCGCGACTATGCGCCCGCCGCACGCCGCGCCATGTTCCTGCGCTGGCACGTGGCCATGCCGCTGCTGGCGCGGGTGCTTGGCTACGTGCCAGCCAAGCGCCTGGGATGGATGGAGGACACGCCCAAGGGCGTGGCACTGGACTGGGCACGCATGGGTCCCCGCTTCGAGGGCACGGTGCGCCGAGGCCGGGAGACACTGGAAGGTGAGCCCGAAGCCGAAATGCTGGCACGGCGCTTCGGCCAGGTGCGCGCACCGATCCTGGCGCTGGGCATCGAGGACGATCCATTCGGCACGGTACCGGCGCTGGACCGCCTGCTGGATTACTACACCGGCAGCGAGCGCCATCACCTGCGCTTGGCTCCCGCGGCCATCGAGCAGGCCGAAATCGGCCATTTCGCCTTCTTCCACGAGCGCTTCCGCGAGGCGCTGTGGCCCCTGGCGCTGGACTGGTTGCGTACCGGCGAGCCACCAACCCACCCACTCGGCGCACTGAAGCATCGACCTGCGGACGATCCTCGGGCAGCGAGAGGTACGGCATGACTGTGGATGAGGCCCATTCACCACGACTGAAGCGGAAGCGCTGGCCGATCAAGATCACATCAGTAGCGATTCTGCGGCTTGACTGAACGTGATCGTGGGGTGCTCACTGACATGCACCTGTCGCGATCATTCAATACAGGGGATGAAGCCTGGCCCAGAATCCATTTCTCCATCTAACTTGGAGAGCTGAGATGATTTTCAGATACACGATTCTCTACGTCGAAGACGTGGCCGCCTCGCTGGCCTTTTACGAACGTGCTTTTGCCATGGAGCGGGGTTTTCTGCACGAGTCGGGGGACTATGGTGAACTCGTCACGGGGGCAACCAAGCTGGCTTTTTCTTCCGTCAAATTGATGCGAACTCTGGGCAAGACACCCGGCAAGCCCGCACCCGAAACCCCGGTATTCGAGATCGCCTTTGAAACGGAAGACGTATATGCGGCCTATACGCGTGCCGTAGCCGCCGGCGCACAAGCTGTGCAGGAGGTTAGAAGTGAACCTTGGGGGCAGACGACGTGTTACGTCACCGATATCAACGGTTATCTGGTGGAGATTTGTTCGCCCGCCCAGTTGCCCAGCCCGGGTTGACGCAGGCGCTCAAGGACGTCGGCTTGCCTGCGCAACTGCGCCGGAGAATGGCCGAACCAGCGGACAAGTTCGCGGGTCATGTGGGCTTGGTCACTGAAGCCACATATGCTGGCTATTTCGGCAAGAGGTTCACCCGACGAAAGCAGTCCGGTTGCCCGGCGCGCTCGTCCCAAGAGCCGCCAGTAGTCCGGCGGTGGGAGTCTTCTGCCCAGAAAGACTCTTTGCATCGTTCGGATGGAAATGCCAATGCTGCGGCAGGCGGCGCCAACCGTTGCACCCGGAAAACTGAGCGCCAGGATGGCCTCGTCCAGATGCGTCCAGGCTTCGCACTGCTCGTCGAGAATTTCCCCGATTCGATCATGGTCTGCGGCAATCGCCTGCATGGCAGGCGCGCTCACGCCCGCGCCCGGGCGCAACCTATAGCCTGTGATCGTGGTGCCGGGGAGCAGATCGACCAGCCGAGGCCGAACATCAAACCCGGTTGACACGATCTGAACCAAGCCATCCGCATGGCGGATGCACAGTACGTCTCGGCATCCGTCGGGCAGCACCAGATAGCGCTCGGCCCTGTTCACCGGGTGAACCCAGCGGTGGAAGCTGGCAATGTCTTGCATGTCGGGAAATTCACTCCAGGAACCGCCGAACGATCCGATATTCATGGTTTGCCGGATTGATTGGCATGATGGCCTTTGAGCCACTCGATGACATCGTCGGCATTCCGGTCCGGCGGGAACACCGGATAGAACACATGCTCGATCACGCCATCGTGCGCAATCAGGGTCAGCCGCTTGAGCAGCGTCAGGCCTTGCACCTCGAAGACCGGCAGACCGAGCGCGGTTGCGAATGAAAGGCGGTTGTCGGACAGCAACGGGAAAGGCAGGTGGAGGCGCGCCACCGCCTCGCATTGGTACGCGGTGTCCTGCGTCGACACGCCGAACAATTGGGCGACGCCCAAGGACTTCAGTTCGGCGAAATGATCCCTGAAGGCACAGGATTGCGGGGTGCAGCCCCGTGCTCCTGGAATCTCGTCCCAGCCTGGAGGCAGTGCGATATCCGGCCGGCCCGTCATCGGGAAGAGATAAAGCACCGTGCGTCCGCGCAGGCGCGAAGGGTCGACACGGCCACCATCCGTCGATGCCAGTTCAAGCGTGGGCAGGCGCATGCCCGCGAGGTGGCGGGCGCCGCCATCATCCTCCGGCTGCGGAAGACGCGACCAATCGACCTGCTGCAGGTTATTCATGGCTTCACCACCGCTCGCTACCGGCCAGCCAAAGCACGTAGCTCTTCCAGCCGGCGGGTTCGGCGAAGCGCGCGTAGGCCCGGATGGCATCGGGGTTGTCCTCGGGGACCAGCCAGCGCAGATGGATCCAGGCGCGTGATCGACCGGTATCGGCGATGGCCGCGATGAGCCGCTGAGCGAGTCGTTTTCCGCGCGCGGCGGGCAGGACGTACAGGTCGTCGAGCTGGCCCGACCGCCCTCCGGAGATCGCCTCGGGCAGATCGAAGAACACTGCGAAGGCGACGAGTTCGTCGCCGAGAAAGCCACCCAGCACTTCCGCGATCGGATCGGCGATCAAGGCATTGGCATGAGCCAGTGCATTCGCCCCGGCGCCTTGCCCGTGGCGCATCTCGTCGCCATAGGCGGCCAGCAGGGAGGCAAGCGCAACGGCTTCATGGGCAACGAGCCGTCGAAGCGTCACATCGTCATCCGGCGGTGCTTTCTGGTCTTTCGGATATGCGGTATTCATACGTGTCTATGCTGTCCGCGCTTCTGGGTTCCGAGTTCCGCTTTCCGACTGACATTGCTCGCGCAGCCAGCCGCGCAGGTTCTCCAGCCGTCGATCCTCGGATAGCGCCTCGGGATAGACGAGCCAAAAGCCGACACCCGCGCTCACGGGGTGGTCGAAGACCGAGGCCAGGCGTCCGAGCCGGACGGCACTCTCGGCCAGTTCGCAGACGGCGATCGACACGCCAGCCCCATCGGCGGCCGCCTGCATCGTCAGGCCGCCCGAATCCACGCGGGTCACGACAGCCGGCTCGAACGGCCCGCCGGGCAGGCTGTCCATCCAGCGCTGCCAAGTGAGGCAATGCCGCGAAACGAACAGGTTGGCGCGCGCGACCTGCTTGAGGCGTTCCCGGCGCGAGCCGGTGGCAAAGCCCGGGCGCGCGTACAGATCGATGGTGGCCTCGAACAACAGGTCGGCCTGCAGGCCGGCCCACTGGCCGTCGCCATACCAGATGCCGGCATCGGCCACGCCGGCGGCCAGATCCACGTCGTCCTGCGTGGTGGAGATGTCCAGCGAGAAGCCGCGCCGCTCGAACGGATACAGGCTCAGGCGGGGCGACAGCCAGTTGGTCGCGAAGGTAGGCAGCATGTTCACGCGCAGGGGCCCGTCGCGCCGCTCCTCGCGCAAGCTGCTCACGCCCTCGGCGATCAGGGCGAAACCCTCGTTGAGGCTAGGTGCCAGCCGGCGGCCGGCGCTGGTCAATTCCAGCCGCGTACCGATGCGGCGCAGCAGTTCGACGCCGAGCATGTCCTCCAGCGTGCGCAACTGGTGGCTGACCGCCGAGGGGGTGACCGCCAGTTCCAGGGCCGCGTCCTTGATCGAGAGATGGCGCGCCGCAGCCTCGAAGGCGCGCAAGGCATTCAACGGGACAGGGATGCGCATGGGGGATTCACCCTCCTGGAAGTCATTGGTCGTTCATGGACTCATTAAACCGGAAATCGTCGTCTCCACGCTCGCCGACACGAGGACCAAAACTCAGCATCGTCTGAGATTTGCTCACTCGTGCCGACGGCGAACCGGCCGCACACTGACGCCATCGACAACCTGTACAGCGGTGCGCACCATGCTCAATTCCCTTGACGATCGCGATGGCCTGATCTGGCTCGATGGCGAGCTGCTGCCCTGGCGCGAAGCACGCCTGCACGTGCTCACGCATGCGCTGCATATGGGCGGGGCCGTCTTCGAGGGCATGCGCGCCTATGGCGGTCATGTCTTCCTCAATGCGCCTCACCTGGAACGCTTCCAGCAGTCCGCCGCGCTGCTGGACTACCACCTGCCGTGGTCGCAAGGCGAACTGACACAGGCCATCGAGGCGGTGCTGTGGGCCAACCAGCTCGACGACGCCTACATCCGCCCGGTGGCCTGGCGCGGCGCGGAGAGTGTTTCCATCGCTTCGCCGCGCGCCCGCATCCACGTGGCGATCGCGGCCTGGGACTGGCCCACGGCGGCGTCCCAGGGCCGCGCCGAGGAAGGCATCCGGCTGCAGCTGGCGAGTTGGCGGCGTCCCCGTCCTGACACCGCACCCACCGCGGCCAAGTGCTCGGGGCTGTACATGATCGGTACCCTTGCGCGCCATGCCGCCGCAGCGGCGGGCTGCGACGACGCACTGCTGCTCGACAGCGAAGGCCGGGTCGCCGAGACCACGGCAACCAACCTGTTGATGGTCCATGACGGGGTGCTGGTGACCCCATTGCCGACCTGCTTCCTCGACGGCATCACCAAGCGGCACGTGATGGGACTGGCGCGCCAGCGCGGGCTGCGGGTCGAGGAGCGGACCGTGACGCTGGACGAACTGCGCGCCGCCTCCGAGGTATTCACCGCCGGCACCTCGGTCGAACTGCAGCCGGTGGTGGCGCTGGTCGAGGATGCGGCGACCACCGAATGGCCCGTGGGGCCGGTGACGCGACAACTGATCCGGGACTTTCGCGCGTCCGTGACCGAGGCGAGCCAGGTCGGCCGGACGCTGCGGGAACGGGAGACCGGCTTGTTGGAACGGCGCCCGTGGCCCGCTCGCGTCGCCTCCGCCTTGCAGGCGCCGTAGCGCGCCATGGACCGGTACGCAGACGGACCCGCGAGAGGACAGGCACGATGCCATGCAGACTGGCTTCATACACGCCCCAGACAGTCGCGCAGTTGCGCGGCAAAGCGCGCCGCGTCCCCGGGTTCGAGCGTCGAGACCGTGACTCGCAGCGCGGGGGCCGCGGGCGCGATCGCGAAGGCATCGCCGGTTCGCACGGCCCAGCCGCAGCGTGCGAGGCTTTGCGCGGTGCGGTGAACGTCACGGTCTTCCGGCAACGGAATCCACACATTGAACCCGTCGCAGGGCTGCCTGGCGGCGATGCCCACGGCGCCGAGTGCATCGATCAGGGCCTTGCGACGCATGGCGTAGGCGGTCTTGGCCGCATGCAGGCGCGCCGTGGCCGCGTCGGATCCGAGCAGGCCGCGCACGGCCGCCTGCAGCAGGTGGCTGACCCAGGTCGTGCCGGGAGCCAGTCGCATGCCGAGCCTTGCGGCGGTCCCCGCATCGGTAGCGATGAAGGCCAGCCGCAGGTCCGGGCCGAAGCCCTTGGACACGGAGCGCACCAGCGCCCGCCGCGTGGTGGCCGCGGGCGCGATAGAGAAGTACGGCGTCTCGGCCAGCAAGGCGAAGTGGTCGTCCTCGATCACCAGCACGTGCGGATGGCGGGCGAGCACGCGGCGCAGTTCGCGGGCGCGCTGCTCGCTCAGGCCGCAGCCGGTGGGGTTTTGCGCCCTTGGTGTGCACAGCACCGCCTGGGCGCCATTGGCCAGCGCCGCTTCCAGCGCCTGCGGGCGCATGCCGTGCGCATCCATGGCCACGGGCACCGCTGCCAGGCCCGTGCTGTGCAGGATGTTGAGGCTGCCGAGGAAGCACGGGTCCTCCACCGCCACCTTGTCGCCGGCGACGAGGTAGGCAGCCAACAGACGCTCGATCGCATCGACCGCACCATGCGCCAGCACCAGACCGTCACCCTCCCGGAGATCCGCTCCGAACCACTGCCGCGCCAGCCGTTCGAGTGCTGGGTCGAGTACAGGCTGGCCATACAGCGCGGGCCGGTAGCCGCTGGCTGCCAGCGCCTGCAATGGATCGGGCAGCCAGGCCGGGTCCGGATTGCCGCTGGCCACATCCGCCAGCGCCGAGCCGGGCTGCAGGCCCTCCTGCTCACCGAGACGCGCCGCTGGCCGGATCACCGTCCCGTTGCGCCCCAGCGTCTCGGCAATGCCTGCGGCCACCAGCTTCCGGTACGCGGCGGCGACCGTGTTGCGGTTGACGCCCAGTTGATCGGCCATCTCGCGCACGGACGGCAGGGTCTGGCCCGCGGCAAGCCGGCCCGCATGTGCTTCGCGGCGAATGCGCTCGAAGATGTCCGATGCGGTCTTTTCTGCCATTCCCGTTTGTCCCGTGACAATGTATATTTTGTCCTATGACAATGTTAGCAGCACGGAGAACCCCTTGTCCATGAACGCGCAGACGCATCCCTGGCCCACCGCACACAGCGTCGAGGACTTTCGGCGCAATCTGGCGGCGGTGCATCGGCGCATCGCCGATGCCTGCTCCCGCGCGGGACGCGATCCGTCCGATGTGCGCCTGCTGCCGGTCAGCAAGACCGTGCCGGAGGAGCGCATCCGTCTGGCTTACGCCGCCGGCTGCCGCGACCTGGGTGAGAACAAGGTGCAGGAGGCGCAGCGCAAGGCCGAAGCGATGGTGGATCTCGCCGACCTGCGCTGGTCGGTCATCGGCCACCTGCAGACCAACAAGGCCAAGGTCGTGGCACGCTTCGCCAGCGAGTTCCAGGCCCTGGACAGCCTGCGTGTGGCGGAGGCGCTGGACCGTCGCCTGCAAGCCGAAGGGCGCGCACTGGATGTGTTCGTGCAGGTCAACACCTCGGGCGAGGCCAGCAAGTTCGGCTTGCCGCCTTCCGAGGTGGCCGGCTTCGTCCGGGCGCTGCCGGGCTTCTCCACCCTGCGCGTGCGAGGCCTGATGACACTGGCGCTGCTGTCGGCCGATCCGGCGCGGGTCCGTCCCTGCTTCGTGCTGTTGCGCGAACTGCGTGATCGGCTGCGCCAGGAGGCGCCGGCGGGCATCGGCATGGACGAACTGTCGATGGGGATGTCCGGCGACTTCGAGCTGGCCATCGAGGAAGGCGCCACCGTCGTGCGCGTCGGCCAGGCCATCTTTGGCGCTCGCGCGACGCCGGACAGCCATTACTGGCCCGACGACGATCGGGCTGCGACATCGACCGCATCGGAGCAGACCGCATGAAGACCGCCCTGGCCCTGCGCCACATCCATTTCGAAGACCTCGGCACGCTCGAACCGCTGCTGCGCGAGCGTGGATTCGACGTGCGCTACCTCGACCCCGCGACGGACGACCTGGCCGGTGAGGAGGCCGCGGCAAGCGATCTTCTCATTGCACTGGGTGGGCCGATCGGCGCCTTCGACGAGCGGGCCTATCCCTTTCTTGCCGACGAACTGCGTCTGCTCGAACGGCGCTTGGCCAGCGGCCGGCCGCTGCTCGGCATTTGTTTGGGCGCGCAATTGATCGCGCGCCTGCTCGGCGCCGCCGTCGCCCCCATGGGCTTCAAGGAGATCGGCTTCGGCGCGCTGACGCTGACGGATGCGGGCCGCCGCTCGGTGCTGGCACCGCTGGCCGGCGTGCCGGTGCTGCATTGGCACGGCGACCGCTTCGAGCTGCCTGAGGGCAGTGAACTGCTGGCGAGCACCGAAAGCTGCGTGCAGCAGGCCTACGCGGTCGGCAACCGGGTGCTGGGTCTGCAGTTCCACCTGGAAGCCGATGCCAGCCGAATCGAACGCTGGCTGGTCGGCCATTGCTGCGAGCTGGGCCAGGCCGGCGTCGATCCGCGCACGCTGCGCGCGGATGCCGAGCGGCATGGGGCAACGCTGAAGGCTGCGGCCCACCGCACGATCGGCGCGTGGCTGGACCGGCAGCAGGACACGGGGGGGCGTCCTGAATGACGGTGACCCAACCTGTGCCCATCGATGTCATCAGCATCCAGTCCCAGGTGGTCTACGGGCGGGTCGGCAACAACGCGGCGATTCCCGCGTTGGAAGCCTGCGGGCTGCTTACGACCGCGGTGCCGACCGCGCTGCTCAGCAACACCCCGCACTATCCCTCGGTCCATGGCGGTGCCGTGCCCGACGCGTGGTTCGCTGGCTGGTTGGATGACCTGGAGGCGCGCGGCATCCCCGCGTGCGCTCGCGTTGTGCAGGTCGGCTTCCTCGGCGCGCCGTCGCAGGCACGGATCCTCGCATCCTGGTGGTCGACGATGCGCGAGCGCCACCCGCAACTGCGCCTGCACCTGGATCCGGTCATTGGCGACTACGACCAAGGCGTGTATGCGGCGGCTGGCATGGCCGAGGCCTGGCGCACGCTGCTGATTCCAGAAGCCCACGGCCTCGTCCCCAATCGGTTCGAGCTGGAACAGGTCACCGGCAGAACGCTGCAGGGTCTGGCGGATTGCCGCGAGGCTGCCCGTGCGCTGTTGCGCGGCCCCACCCAATGGGTGGTGGTGACCAGTGTCCAGGATGATCCTGAAAGCGCCGTCGTCCAGACGCTGCTGGAGACGCGAGAGGGGGTATCGCGCCTCTTCGAGCATCCCCGCGTGCCCTGCGTGGTGAAAGGGGCCGGCGACTACTTCGCCGCGCGCCTGACCGGCCATTGCCTGCTTGGCATAGAGATGCCTCAGGCCGTCGAGCGCGCCTGCGGCGAAACCGCCGAGCAACTGACCCGCACCCGGCGCCTGGGCTGGGAGGAAATGGCCATCCACGCTATGGCCGGGAGCGTCCGGCCATGAATGCCTACCGCCTCGTGATTTCCCGGCATAGCCGGCTGCTGGGTCAGTTCGACAGCGAAACGCCCTGGGCGGGCGACGCGATCCGCGACCTGCTACAGCGACTTCCCGAATGCGATGGCTATCGCACCGAACTGTTCGTCGCGCGCGAAGAGCGCCGATTGCTCGAAAGCGGTCCTGGCGGCCTGAAGGTCCTCGGCCGCGAGCTCTTGTTCCAACCCTTGCCGATCACGGCGCTGCTGTCTGGCACGGCGCCCGAGGAGCCGCTCGCGTGAATCAAGCTCCCGGCCTCATGTACGCGTAGGTGGCGCGATGGAGCTGCGACACCTGCGCTGTTTCGTGGCAGTGGCCGAGGAACTGCACTTCACGCGTGCGGCGGTGCGGCTCCATATCGAGCAGTCTCCGCTGTCGCGCACCATCCGGGAACTGGAGTCCGACCTCGGCGCCACGCTGTTCGAACGCAATCGGCGCGGCACCCAGCTCACCTGGGCGGGCCAGGTGCTGCTGGAGGATGCCCGCCGCGTGTTCGCGGTGCTGGAACAGGCACGAACCAACGTCCGGGCCGCCGCCACGGGCTATCGCGGCATGCTGCGCATCGCGCTGTCGGACGGTATCGCGCAGACACGCCTCGCGGCACTCCTGGCCCTGTGCCGGGAAGAGGAGCCCGATGTGGAGATCCGCCTGTTCGAGACGCCGCTCGCATCGCAAGTGCGCGGGTTGCGCGACGACACTTTCGATGCCGGGTTCGCGCAGTCCGACGAAGCTGGAGAGGGCATTCTGTGCGAGGCGATCTGGTCCGATCCCATCCTGGTGGCCATTCCGACGCGCCATCCTTTGCTGGCCTTCAGGCAGGTCCCTCTGGATGAACTGCTGCGCTATCCCCTGATCAAGTGCCACCCGGAAGCTTGCGAGGGCGCGTACCGGCAGATCAAACGGCTGCTCCGCACGGCCGCCATCCAGCCCCGGATTGCCGAGCGGGTCGCGACACTGGAATTGATGTTGACGCTGGTGGCTGCGGGCTACGGACTGGGTCTCGCCACGGCGGCGCAGATTTCGGTCTGCCGCCATCCCGAGATCATTGCGCGGCCCCTGTCGGACCCGTCGGCATGCATGACCACCTACCTGTTGCGGCCGGACAGCGAGCCCTCGGAACCGCTGCAGCACTTCATCGAACGCGCCATGCTCTCGCGCGACGACAGTCCCTCCGTCGATCCGATCTAGCCCTGCGCAACCGCCTTCGTCGCAGCACAGGCCTTCGTCGGGGACGCCGCGCAGGCGCCATGGTAAGCCATGGGCGACCGAGCGGCTGAACGTGCCGCCGCGTCTACAGATGCAGGGTGCCGCTGGCGACGGTCACGGCCTGGCCTCCGACGCGCACCGTCAGTTCGTCGCCGTTTCGGGTCCATTCGACATGGATCAGGCCGTCGCGTCCCATCTCGATGCCTTGCTCCGCAAGGTAGCCACCCTGGAGAGCCGATGCGTGCCGGTGCCTTGCCAGGAATGCCGCGACACACCCGTTTCCAGACCCGCAGACGGGATCCTCGGCCACGCCTTCGCCTGGCGCGAACGTGCGCAGGCGCAAGCGTACCGGCGCCTCGGCCTCGTGCTCGGCAAAGACGGTCACGCCGACGGCACCCGATGCGCGGCAGCGTTCGGCGATGCGAGGCAGGTCGGGACGCAGCGACGCCAGGGCGGCGACGCTGCGCAGTTCGGCGATCAGCCACGGGATGCCAGTGGAGACGACGTCCACAGGCATCGCGGCCAGCATGTTCGCATCGCAGCCCAGCAGGGCCGACATTTCTCCCGGATCGATGGCCGTGTCGCGGAACTGCGGCATGGCCTGGGTCATCCAGTAGATCGGCGAGCCCTCGGTCGGAACGACTTCGACAGGCACGATGCCGATGCCGCAGGCCTGCCGCAGCAGACTTGCATCGGCCAGGTCGCCACGGTGCGCACGCACCGCGCTCGCAGTGGCGATGGTGGGGTGCCCCGCGAACGGCAACTCGCTGGAGGGCGTGAAGATGCGCACCCGATAGTCGGTGTCGGGCGATTCCGGGGCCAGCACGAAGACCGTCTCGGACAGGTTCATCTCGCGCGCGATCCGCTGCATGGTTCGCGCATCGAGGTCGTCGGCATCGAACACGACGGCAGCCGGGTTGCCCCTGAGCGGCTGGCTCGTGAACACATCGACTTGCAGGAAGGATTTGTTCATCGCTTCTCCAGGTTCGGTCGCACCGCCTGTGCTCGGTTGCGTGCGCGTGGCCGGGGACGAATCACGCGGCCAATGCCTTGGCGCCGCTCGACGGTCTCCACAAAAGAATCCATGCGGCGAATCCGAGGAAACCGATCCCCGCCAGGCGCGTGCAGCGCTGGCGCCAGACGGAGGTGCCCAATGCTCCCCGCACCCGGCTTGCAATGGCGGCATAGCCGGTCAAGGTGGCGCCGCTGAGGATCACGAAGATCGCGGTCAGGCCCATGAACTGAGGGATGAGCGCCTGGTCGGCCCGGATGAACTGGGGGAAGAAGGCGGTGAAGAAGAGGATCGACTTCGGATTGGATGTCGCCACCAGGAATCCCTCCTTCGCCAGCGCGAAGGCCTGCACCGGCCCTGCGTCATGGGCACCGGGGTCCGGCGGCCGTGTGTGTCTGCCCTGCACAAGCAGGCAAAGACCGAGGTACGCCAGATAGGCGGCGCCGGCCAGCCGCAGTGCGGTCATCGCGTGGGCGGAGGCAAGCAGGAACAGGCCGACGCCCCACGCGGCCGCCGCGGAAACCACGAGCAACCCCAACATGTTGCCCAGCGTCGACCACAGGCTCGCGACCACGCCCTGGCGAGCGCCATTGCGCATCGCCAGCAGGATGGCCGGGCCGGGCGTAAGGATGGACAGCCAGGCCGCCAGGACGTAGGAAATCAGGAGCGGGATATCGAACATGGCGAACTCGGGGAGCGTCCTCGTCGGTTGTGAAGGAAGGGCACTTCGACGATAGCCAAGGCCATTCGAGCTGACCATTGAGCTTTTCTCGACGCTTGCTGAGACCTTCTCACTCGGCAATTCGACGCATCGGTCCTAAGGTTTCCAGCCAGACAACCTCACCCCGGATTTCCGCGCACGCCACCATGAGCCACCTTCAGACCGTTCGCCTCTTGATGCTTCCCGGTATCGGCAATTCCGGGCCGGAGCATTGGCAGACGCGCTGGGCGTCGCGCCAGGAGCATGGCCGGCGATTCCAGCCTGCCGACTGGGACAGGCCGGACCTGGCCGACTGGCTGCAGGCACTCGATGCGGCTATCGACGAGTGCGGTGCGCCCGTCGTCTTGGTCGCACACAGCCTTTCGTGCCTGCTCGTCGCGCACTGGGCATCGCGGCCGGGAATCGGAGAAGACATCCAGCATCGGATCGCCCAGGTCCGGGGCGCCTTCCTGGTTGCCGTCCCTGACCCCGGCGCACCGGCGTTTCCAGGCGAGGCGAGCGAGTTCGGCCCGCCACCGACCGAACCCCTGCCGTTTCCCGCACTGGTGGTCGCCAGCAGCGACGACCCCTATGGCTCGCCGGAGCACGCCCGGCGCATGGCCATGGGTTGGGCAGCGGGATGCTTGGAAGTCGGCGCCCTCGGGCATATCAATGCCGCCAGCGGCGTGGGCGACTGGGACACCGGCTGGCATCTGCTGCAGGCATTCGGAGCGGGGCTGCGCGTCCAGATGCCGGCATCGAATCGACCGGGAGCATGAGCATGCGCGCGTACCGCTACCTGACCGGCATCGACGACGCGGCGTTCTGCCACCGCGTCACCGCGGCCCTGAACAGCGGCTGGGAGCTGTATGGCGCGCCGAGCCTGACCTACGACGCGGCGCGTGGCGCAGTGATCTGCGGCCAGGCCATCGTCAAGACCATCGAATCGACGACGTACAGCGAGTCACTGGACTTGTCTGTGCTCTGACGGAGATCCCCCAATGGATGCATCGACTGCGATCCTGGGCTTCACGCTGACGGCGCTGCTGCTCACCTTGACCCCCGGCCTGGACACGGCGCTGGTACTTCGCACGGCCGCTGTGGAAGGGGGGCGCAAGGCGATGAGGGCGGGCGGCGGCATCGTGACCGGCGTGCTGATCTGGGGGCTGATCGCGGCCCTCGGGCTCGGCGCGGTGCTCGCGGTCTCCCGACTCGCCTACACCCTGCTGCAGATCGCGGGCGCGGCCTATCTGCTCTGGCTCGGCTGGAAGCTGATCTCTGGCGCGCTCAAGAGCCGGCCGACGCTGCCCGCAGACGATCCGCCGCTCGTGCGTGGCGAGCGCTGGTTCCTGCGCGGTCTGCTGACGAATCTGCTCAATCCCAAGGTCGGGGTGTTCTACGTGAGCCTCCTGCCACAGTTCGTTCCCGCCGATGTGCCGGTGGTCGCGTTCAGCGTGCTGTTGGCCGGCATCCACGCCGCGATGGGACTGCTCTGGTTCGCCGCACTGGTGCTGGCCACGCGGCCCCTGGCACGCTGGCTGCGCCGGCCCACGGTGATGCGCTCGCTCGATGCGCTCACCGGCCTGGCACTGATGGGGTTTGGCCTGCGTCTGGCCCTGTCCAGGCCGACGAGCTGAGGTGCGAGCGGCATGGACATCGGAACCTTCCTGCTGCTGGCCGGTGCCGGCATGATCGGCGGCATCTGCAATGCGGTGGCCGGCGGCGGCACATTCTTCACCTTTCCCGCGCTGCTGGCTGCCGGCGTACCACCCGTGGCGGCCAACGCCACCAGCGCGGTGTCGATCTGGCCGGGGCATGCGAGCAGTCTGCTCGGCTATCGCAGCGAACTCGGGCGCCACCGCGCCGCGTTGCGGCGCAGCCTGCCCGTGGTCGGTGCCGGTTCGCTGGTGGGCGCCGCACTGTTGGTGTTCACCGGAGATGCACAGTTCAGCCGTCTGGTGCCGTGGCTGATCCTCGTCGCGAACGTTCTGTTCGCCCTGGGGCCCTGGCTGCGCCAGGCCATCGAGCGGCATGCTCGCGGTCAGGTGCCGCACCTGGTGGCGGCGGGGGCGGAGTTCCTGACCGCACTCTATGGCGGCTACTTCGGCGCCGGCCTGGGCATCATCCTGATGGCGATCCTGACCTTGCTGGGTGTGCGCGATGTCCAGGAGGCCAACGCCGTCAAAAATGCGATGGCTACCGTCGTGACCAGTGCCGCGGTGATGCTCTTCGTCGCCACCGGGTCCATCGCCTGGACGCAAGGCAGTGCGGTCCTGCTGGGCGCGATCGTGGGGGGCTATACCGGCGCGCGGTTGGCGCGCTGGATTCCGCCGCTGGCGCTGCGTTGGACGATCGTGGCGACCGGCCTGGCGCTCTCTGCGTACTTCGGGCTGAAGGCGGGCGCATGATGGATCGCTTGCAGCGGGCGCGCGACGCCCACGCCTGTGCGAATACGGCGCTCCCCGGCATCGCCAATGGCGCGCGATGCTGCTTTCCGCGGTCCGCTGCGTTTGCGGACAACGCGGCGCCGACCCTGCCTCCCGCCTGGATCTGCCAACCCGACTCGGCCGACGGGGTAGCGTGTCGATTTAGTTGGCGAACTTTCTGTGAGGAGTCCATTCGATGAATCCACTCGATGCACTGACTGCGCTCTGGTCGCTGGGCGGGCTGCCGCCGCAGGCGCTGGCCGGGATCGCGCTGACGGGCAGCGACCCGGTGTTCCCCTCGTCCTTCGCCGTCGGCACCGCCGCGCAGACCAGCATTGCCGCGGCTGCGCTCGCCGCCTGCGAACTCGGCCATGAGCGGGGTGCTCCGCGCCAGCGTGTCGCCGTGGACATGGCTCACGCCGCCGCCGAATGCACCGGCTGGTTCACGCTCGACGGCCAGGAGCCCGAGCTGTGGGACCCGTTCGCCGGCCTGTACCGCTGCGCCGATGGCTACGTGCGTGTACACACCAACTTCCCGCACCACCGCGATGGCGCGCTGCGCCTGCTGGGCCTGGACCCCGCAACTGCCACACGCGCCGACGCAGAGCAGGCCCTGCGGGGTTGGAAGGCGCTGGACTTCGAGCAGGCCGCGGCCGACCACGCGCTGGTGGCCACGGCGTTGCGCAGCTTCGCCGAGTGGGATGCCACGCCCCAGGGTCAGGCGGTGGCCTCGCAACCCTTGATGACCATCACCCGAATCGCCGATGCGCCACCGCGCGCACTGCCGCCCCTGGCGGCCGATGAGCGGCCGCTCGCCGGCCTGCGCGTGCTCGACCTCACGCGCATCCTGGCCGGCCCCGTCGGTGGGCGGGCGATGGCGTCGTTCGGCGCGGACGTGATGCTGGTCAACTCACCGAACCTGCCCAACATCGCCGCTATTGCCGAAACCAGCCGCGGCAAGCGCTCGGCGCACATCGACCTGCGCAGCGATGCCGGGCGCGAAGCGCTGTGGCAGCTCCTGGAAGACGCCCACGTGTTCTCGCAGGGGTACCGGCCCGGCGGCCTGGCCGCGCTCGGCTTCTCGCCCGAGGCCCTGGCCGCGCGCCGGCCCGGCATCGTCGCCGTGTCGCTGACCGCCTACGGCACGCAAGGGCCCTGGGCCGACCGGCGCGGTTTCGATTCGCTGGTGCAGACGGCAATGGGCTTCAACCACGCCGAGGGCGAGGCGGCGGGCGACGGCAAGCCGCGCGCGCTGCCGATGCAGATCCTCGACCAGGCCAGCGGCTTCCTGATGGCTTTCGGCGCCGCCGCCGCGCTGTGGCGACAGTCGCGCGAAGGGGGAAGCTGGCACGTGCAGGTGTCGCTGGCGCAGACCGGGCACTGGCTGCGCGGGCTGGGGCGCATCGAAGAGGGTCTGCGGGCCGGCAGGCCGGACCTCAGCCCCTGGCTCGCCGACGAAGTCTCCGGCTTCGGCCTGCTGCGCGCCGTGCGCCCCAGCGCGCAAATGGCGCGAACACCGGCCGGCTATGCGCGACCGTCAGTGCCGCCGGGAACGGATCGCCCGAACTGGTGAGAGCTTGTCCGCAAGCCGAGAGTTGATACGGCCGGACCCCTTGAATGAGCAATATCCCAGGTCACCCCGGCGATGCATCGCGTGCCGCACCGATGCCTGCCACGTCAGCCTTGCCCTCCCATCTGCTGTGGACCATTGCCCTGGCGGCGGGCGCATCCGTGGCCAACAGCTACTACAACCAGCCGCTTCTCGGCGAATTGAGCCGGGAGTTCGCGCTCTCTGCGGGGACCGTGACCTGGCTGCCCGTGCTCACCCAGGCGGGCAATGCCCTGGGCGTGCTGTTCCTGGCACCACTGGGTGACCGCCTGGAGCGCAAGTCGCTCATCCTGCGAACGCTGGCGGCGCTGGTGCTCTCCCTGGTGCTGGCAGCCGCGTCCTCCGGCTTCGTTCAATTGGCACTGGCGAGCCTCGCCGTGGGTTTGTGCGCCACCGTGGCGCAACAACTGGTTCCCTTGGCCATCCACCTGGCACCCTCCCACCGCAAGGGGCAGGTGCTCGGCGTGGTGACGGGCGGCATCCTGATCGGCATCCTGGCGGCCCGTGTGGTGAGCGGCTGGATGACCGAGCTTTGGGGCTGGCGGTCCGTCTTCGGCTTTTCTGCGGCACTGATGCTGGTACTGGGCTTTCGGCTGGCATGGACGCTGCCGGTGGTACCACCGTCCTCCGATCTCGGCTATGGACGATTGCTGCTGTCGATGTGGCATTTGGTGCGCAAGCACGCTTCCTTGCGCCAGGCTGTGGCCGTCCAGTTCCTGCTGTTTGCCAGCATGATCGGCTTCTGGGCAACGTTCGCGCTCTGGCTGGAGCGGCCGCCACTGCAGCTCGGCGCGGTATCCGCCGGCCTGTTCGCGCTGGTCGGCGTGTGCGGCGCGTTGGCTGCACCGGCGGCTGGCCGGTTTGCCGACCGACGCGGACATGACGCAGTCGTTCGTGCAGGCGCGGTGGGAACCGCAACGGCATTTGCCGTGCTGTACCTGGGAGGCTCATCGATCCCCGCACTCGTCCTCGGCATCTTCTTGCTCGACGTGGCCGTGCAGTCGGCCCAGGTGGCGAACCAGACCATGGTCTATGCATTGGATGCGGGTGCGCGCAGCCGGCTGAACACCGTGTTCATGGGCACGATGCTGCTCGGCGGGGCCTTCGGCGCTGCTGCATGCGGGTGGGCCTTCACTGCCCATGGATGGGCCGGGGTCTGCGCCTTTGGCATGCTCAGCACCACCATTGCGTGGGGCCTGTCTCTTCGGCTAACCAATGATGACAAGTGAATTGACAAACCGTCTGCTGGTCGAAGAAAACCCTGACATGACGCCGATGCCACCTCAGGTGGTCATATCGGGGTGCTCCGGCGGCGGCAAGTCGACCCTGCTCGGGGAACTGCGGCGGCGTGGTCATGCGACCGTCGCCGAACCCGGGCGGAGGATCATCGCCGAGCAGATTCGACAGGGCGGCAACGCCCTGCCATGGACCGACATGGCGGCCTTTCTGCGCGAGGCGCTGAGCGTCGCCGCCATGGATCTCGAAGGCGCGGCACGGGACGCTGGTCCGGTTTTCTTCGACCGAGGGCTAATCGACGCAGCCGCAGCGCTTCAGCGACTGTTCGGTGTACCTCTGTCGGAAAGCCTGGGCGAATCCCGCCCCTATGGGCGGCTCGTGTTCCTCGCTCCGCCCTGGCCGGACATCTATTGCGCCGACGAGGCGCGGCGGCACGGCTTTCCCGAGGCTGAGGCGGAATACGCCCACCTGGATGCAACCTACCGGGCACTCGGCTACGAAGTCAGGTTGCTTCCGCGCGCCAGTGTGGCCGAACGGGCCGACTTCGTTCTCCAGGCGATTCATCGCCGCTGAAGGCGAGACCGACTTGTGGCGGCCGCCTTGGCTGTCGATCCGAACGCGGCCTTGTCGCAGGCGCACTCGCAGGCACCGTTTGGGGTGATCACGCGATGACAGGGATGGCGAAAACGGGATGAGGCGGTCTCCGGATTGTTTGTCGTGTCGAAGCCGGATTTCGGTTCGACTGTCACCGGATTGGCTTCCCTCCGGTGTTGTCTCATGGACTCTTGCGCTATTCCTCATGCCACTCGCACCCGCCCAGCATGGCTTGCTCCGGGCATTGCCATCCTGACGTTGGCCACCCGCGCCGCCGCAGCGGAAGTATGGGTCGTTACCGACTCGCATCATCCGGTCCTTGGCCAGGCTGACCGACACCTCATCTTGGACGCGGCCGCGGTGCTCGAAGCGGAGCTGGCCGACAACCTGCCCACCGATCCTGAGCGCGCCAGCGCCATCGTCCAGCAACGCCTGAAGCTGGGCGGTACAGACCTGCAGCGAAGGATCGGCACCGCCTACCAGGGCGTTGCCGATGCCTGGAGCCTTGGCGTCGCCAAGGTTCCGGCCATCGTGGTGGATCGCCGATACGTGGTCTATGGCGAGACGGACGTGGCCCGTGCGGTTTCCCGCATCGACCAATACCGGAGGACGCAGCCATGACGAGGCGTCCGTTCGCACCATCCCGGCGCCAGCGGTTGGCCATCGCAGCGCTGTTGCTGGGGTGTTCCGCATCGTCCTTTGCACTGAACACCGCCACCATCGTGACCTCCACCCTGTCGCCGGATTGCCTGGAGTACCGCGTCACCGGCATCTGCTACTGGCTCTATTGCACCTGGACGGGATGCACCGTGCGCACCTCGGTCAAGGTGCGCCACTACATCCCGGATGCCGTGGTGTCGAGCTACTCGAACACCGGCGAGAACCCTTGGGTCGAGGTGCGGGCGATGAGCCTGCCGAACCCGACCGCGAAGGCCGGCGGCGACGGCACCACCAACGAGGATCACGAGAACAACCTGGCGAAGTTCAAGAACGCCGACGTCATCGGCCATCCCGGTGGCCATGTGTTCAGCCAGTTCGCCAGCGCGTCCGGCTACACCTGCGAGGGCGCAGGCACCGCCTTCATGCCCTATCTGCTGAGCACGCTCGACACGCTGGCATGGCGCTACAACATCCCCGAGGCGCTGTATCCGGAAGCACTGATTCCCGGCCGGCGCGAGATCGGCACGCGCACGGCCATGAATCTCTGGGGCAACGTCTATCCGCGTGGCGGCTTCCTGCACCAGGTGGATGACCACAAGGCCGCAGCCGTGGTCGCCCAGCGCGCGGGTGACATCGTGACGCGCCGCAACCAGATCCACGTCTACCAACCGCTGCTCGCCAGTTCGCGCGATGGCTATTGGCCGGCCGGCGCCCTGATGGAAACCGATGCCGCCACGGGCAAGTGGCAGGAGCTGACCCCCACGCTGTCCAGCAGTTGCGCGGTATTCCCCCACGGCAATGCCAAGGTGCAGGCCCGGCAAGGCGACTACGCCTGGGCATTGTGGCGTCCTTATAGCTGCTGCCAGCGCCGCGGCCAGGTGTTCCTCGGCAGCGTCGATTTCCTGTGAGACCCGATGCCATGACGACTTCATTTCCGAGCGCCCGTCGATTTCTGTACGTCGCATTGGCCGTTGTCGCAGCGTTGTGCTACTCCAGCGCCGGGGCGCAGACCAGCGTCAACGAGTACGGCGTCCAGCATCAAGGCAGCGTGATAGGCGACGACGTGCTCTACAGCATTGGGGGCGGCCGCGCGGTGTCCATGAGCGGTGCGGCCAACATGCACTCCATCGGCGTTGGCGTCGGCTGGAACAGCAACCTGATCTGTGGCGACATGAGCATCACCACCACGCTGCAGAACCAGTTGAACGGCATCACCAATGGCTTCCAGGCCATCATGTCCTCGGTGATCCAGAACGCCACCGCTGCCGTGGCGTCGCTGCCCGCCTTGATCATCCAGCGCGCCGATCCAGGGCTGTACAACCTGTTGACCAATGGGGTGCTGCAAGCCAGGCTGGATTTCGATCGCAGCAAGCTGACCTGCCGTGCCATCGCCAATCGCATGGCCGACATGGCGGGTGGGCAGCTCGGCTGGGACCAGCTCGCCGAAGGTATGGCGCTGAAGCAGGCCGTCGCGAGCACCGATGCGGTCTCAGCGATCGACGACGCCGAGGCGAACCGTGGCAACAATGGCGTGCCGTGGGTCGGCGGAGACAACGCTGGCGGCGCGGGCCAACGTCCGGTGCGTGTGGTCGGCGACGTGACCCGCGCCGGCTACAACCTGCTCAATGGCCGTGGCGTCGGCGATGCCAGTTCGATTCCGCAAGCCAGTTGCAGCGGCAACCTGGCATGCCAGACCTGGAGTTCGCCCGATGCCGCCGCAGCCTGGGCCATTCGCGTGCTGGGCGAGCAGGAGCAGCGCACCTGCGATGCATGCACCAAGACCGTCACCACGCCGGGCGTTGGCCTGACCCCGCTGATTCAGGAGGAATACGAGGACAAGCTGCAGGCCCTGCAGGAGCTGGTCGCCGGCAGCCGTCCGACCACGGCGCAGAACCTGCAGGCTGCGAGTAGCGCGTCGCTGCCCATCACCCGTGGCGTGATCGAGGCGCTGCGCGACGAGACGGACCAGGACATCCTGGCTCGGCGCCTGGCCTCGGAGGTTGCGCTGGCCAGCGTGCTGGAGAAGGCGCTGCTGCTGCAACGCACGCTGCTGACCGGGCGCAAGGAGCCCAACGTGGCCGCCAACGAACTGGCCCAGAAGGCCGTCACCCACGAAAGCGACATCCTCGATCGCGAGATTCACAACCTGAAAGCAGAGCTGGAGCTGCGCCGCGAACTGGCCAGCAATTCGCCGATGGCGATCATCCAGCGCCACAGCACCCGCGCCGCCGGTGCGCGTGGCATCTACGAGGGTGACCCAGTGCGCAATCGGGTCGATGAACTGCAGCGGCCGCCGTCTGGCGGAAGCCATCCATGAATACCGTGGGGCGGTGCCTGCGCTGGCTGTCCAGCCGGCGTGCCATCCTGGTGCTGGTGTGGGCGGTGTCGCTGCTGATCGCCGCGACCGCCGTCAATGTGGTCGGCATCCGCATCGCGGGCGGCATCGAGGGCTGGCAGCGCTGGATGGCGGCGCAATCCGGGGCCTTCCTGGCCTGGCGGTTGTTGCTCTACGCCGCCACCGCCTGGGGTTGGCTCTGGATGCGACGTCGCCTGCGCGCGCGGGAACCGGAGCGCGCTGCCGGGCAACGGCTGCTGCGCGCGGAGGTTGCGGCCATCGTCGCCGTGATCGTGCTGGAAGCCAGCCTGCTGATGCAGGCACGGTAGCGCGAGGTTCGCCATGACGCTGTACACCACCGACTACCTGGAGTACTACCTGACGCTGGTGTCCTGGGTGGTCCACAACGGCATCTGGTCGGTGCTGGTCGCCAGCGGCGTGTTCGCCGTCCCGTTCCTGGCGATCGTCATCCAGGAATGGTTGAAGGCCCGCGCGGAAGGCGCGGACGAAGGCAACAAGGGCGTGCTGTCCTCGGCTCGCATCGAGAACCGCGTCTTCGTCGCCATCGTGGTGATCATGTTCGCGGGCATTCCCTTCATCGACGTCGATTTCAACACCATCAAGTACGACCGTTCGCGTTCGACCCAATGCCAAGTAAATGTCCCAGAGCCGACCGATACGGGCTGGTCGCAATCGTTTAGCACGATCAACAACCAGTCGGCCAAGGTGCCGGTGTGGTGGTTCGCCATGCACGCGATCTCGCGCGCGATCACCGGCGCTTCGGTCGCGGCCATTCCTTGCGGCACCGACCTGCGGCAGATCCGCATGGACATCGACGCGACCCGCATCGACGACCCGGTGCTGGCCCAGGAGATCAGCGACTTCACCCGCGACTGCTACGGCCCCGCCCGCGCCAAGCTGTTCATGACCCGGCCCAGCCTGAGCGAGGAGCAGATGCACGACGTCACCTGGATCGGCTCCAGCTACTTCGTCGGCACCGCCGGCTTCTACGACAGCTACCGCTCCAGGACTCCGCGCGATGCCTGGCCGTTCGACGCCACGCGCGACGCCGGCCTAGCCCAGGTGCCCGGCGGGGGCGGCTACCCGACCTGCCGGCAGTGGTGGTCCGACGGCGACCACGGCCTGCGGGCACGACTGCTGGCCCAGGTCGATCCCAGCCTGCTGACGCGACTGGTCGGCTGGGCGGGCTTCCTGAGCCAGTCCGAGGTCAACGACTCGGTGATCCGCGCCGTCGCAAGCCCTCGCCAGCAGAAGCTCAACCAGGGGGCGGTCTACACGGACTACGGTGGCCAGATCGACATGACGCTGCCCAATATCGTCACCCGCGCCGCCAGCGACGTGGGGCTGACCGTCGGATCACTGGGCTATTTCCCGGCGATGGACGTGGTGCGGCAGGCGCTGCCGATGGTGCTGTCCCTGCTCAAGATGGCGCTGGTCATCTGCATCCCGCTGGTGATGCTGACCGGCACCTATGACCTCAAGACCGTGGTCACGGTGAGCGTGGTGCAGTTCGCGCTGTTCTTCACCGAATTCTGGTTTCAGCTCGCCCGCTGGATCGACTCGACGATCCTCGATGCACTCTACGGCTGGGGGTGGGGCTGGAACCGGCCGCACACGAACTTCGATCCGCTGGTGGGCCTCAACAACACCTTCGGAGACATGCTGCTGAACTTCGTGATGGCCACGATGTTTTTGATCTTGCCCACGTTCTGGGTGGCGGCATTGGCCTGGGCTGGTATCCGTGCAGGCAACGTGCTTCAAGGATTGAGTACTGGCACGCGGGATGCCGGACAAGCCGGTGGCAGGGGCGGCGGCTTGATGATCGGTGCGGCCAAGCAGAAATAGCTCCAACCGCCGGTTCAATCGTCTTCGAATCGTGGATCTGGGTCATCGCTGTAGTTGATGGGGTCGTAGGCAAGGCTTTCGCGATGATCCAGCTCTTCGGCCTTGCGTCCGAGGAAATCATCGTCACCTTGCGGCGCTTGCTCCGCCATCCTGGCTGCCACAGCGAGAGCGACCAGCAACAGCGCCGCCCAGACCGAGACATACAGCAACACGCCGAGGGTCGCCAGCTTGACCCCCCAGATCAGCACCGCTGCACCGCCCGCCGGCAGTCCTTGCGCCATCAGCCATTGATGCACCCGACGCTCCGCGCGCAGGCAACCGCCCCATACACCGCCCAGCCAGCGGCCGAGTCGCGCTGCGGTGGTCATGCGTGCGGTGTGCTTCATGGTTGGCTACCTCATGGTCGTTCCACGGTCGTTGGGCAAGGCCGTGCCGGTTTCCTTCATGCCTGCCGCGCCGCGAATGCTTCGGCGGTCATGATCAAGCCGGGAAAGTCCTCTCGCATGGCGAGAATGTCCGCATCCCCCGTGATCAACGCATCCGCCTTGCCGACATGCGCGAGCACCAGGAACACCTGGTCCTTCTTGTCGCGGCAGACCGGCAGGTCTGGCCATGGCGCAGGCAGTTCCACCACATCGGCGTAGGGCAGAAAGTCCGCCAGCAACTCCTGCTGTTCCGAGGTCGACAGCTTGAACTTGGGATAGGCCAGGACGCGCAGGAGTTCACTGGCCGTCTCCCGGCAGACCAGCGGCTGCAACTGCTGGTGCTGCCAGGCGTGGCGTATCCAGGCCAGGCGTCCGGCACTGAAGATCAGCGCCGACAGCACGATGTTGGTGTCGAGGACGACCCTGCGCATCACTGCCGTGCCCAGGCCACGGCATCCTCAACGTCCTGCTCGGTGATCCCGAGTTGCTCCAGCTTCTCGCGCACAGCCTGTGCCTTCTGGACGCGCACGGGGGTCAGGACGATCCGACCGCCCTCGACGGTGACGTCGAAGTACTCCGCCGCATCCACGCCGGACACGGCCGCCTTGGGCAGCGTGATCTGATTTTTCGATGTGAGCTTGGCAAGCATGGGAGGCCTCCATAAGTTTCAAAGGAAATCTTACTTCCTTACTTCATTCTCGACAAGCATGCCTTCGGGCGCAGGGGTTTCAGGGCCTGCTGCGCTTTCAGCGCCGGTTGAAACGGACTGATCTGGTGAAAACACAGTGCCTGTTCCGCTCGATCCTGGAGCGCACCGGCTCCGCATTGATTGCGGCACACGAAGCCGACTGCCCCTATATCAAAGGGCTTGTCGAAGGCCAAAGGGCTGGGGATGGAGCAAGGGAGTGGCCTCAAGGGGAAAGGCCCTACCCGAAAAGGCCAAAAGGCTCCTCCGGCCAGCCCATCACCAGGATGTCGCCATGCTTTCGCTGTTCCAGCGCAAACGGGTGCCGCTGGCCACCGCCGCCGCGCCACCTCCTGCCGAGCCTGCCAAAGGGCTGACGCCACCGCAGTCGGCCGCAGCGCTGCTGGCGGAGCCGCGCCGGCAGCGGCTGCTGGAACACATCTGGCAGCGCACCTCGCTGTCGCGTCGGCAGTTCCGCTCGCTGTACCTCGCGCCGCTGGAGCGCTACGCCGAGCTGGTCCAGCAGTTCCCGGCCTCGGAGGCGTATCACCATGCATGGCCGGGCGGCATGCTGGACCACGGCCTGGAGATCGTGGCCTACGCGCTCAAACTGAGGCAGTCCCACTTGCTTCCGGCCGGCGCCTCGCCCGAGGCCCAGGCCGCGCAAGCCGAGGCCTGGACCGCCGGGACCGCCTACGCCGCGTTGCTGCACGACATTGGCAAGATCGCGGTCGACCTGCACGTCGAGCAGGCCGATGGCCTGGTCTGGCACCCCTGGCACGGGCCGCTGCGGCAGCCGTACCGCTTTCGTTACCGGACGGATCGCGAGTACCGGCTGCATGGCGCCGCCACGGGACTGCTCTACACCCGTGTGCTCGATGCCGGCATCCTCGACTGGCTGAGCGACTACCAGGACCTGTGGTCGGCGCTGCTGTACGTGCTGGCGGGCCAGTACGAGCATGCCGGCACGCTTGGAGAGCTGGTCGTCAAGGCTGACCAGGCATCGGTGGCCCTGGCGCTCGGCGGTGATCCGGCCAGGGCGATGGCGGCGCCGAAGCATGCGTTGCAGCGCAAGCTGCTGGATGGCCTGCGCTACCTGCTGCGCGAGGAATTCAAGCTGAACCAGCCCGGCGGCCCGTCGGATGGATGGCTGACCCCGGAGGCACTCTGGCTCGTCAGCAAGACGGTCAGCGACAAGCTGCGCGCGCACCTCCTGTCGCAGGGCATCGAAGGCATTCCATCGAACAACACCGCCGTCTTCACGGTGCTCCAGGACCATGGGATCGTGCAGCCCGCCCCGGATGGGAAGGCGATCTGGCGGGCCACCGTCACGAGCGGCACCGGCTGGTCGCACAGCTTTACCTTCCTGCGCCTGTCGCCGGCCTTGATCTGGGAGTCCGGCGAGCGTCCCGCACCGTTCGCCGGCACGGTCACGACGGAAGAGGCCCTCCCTGGCGATGAGGCAGCGCCGGCCTCCGCCGGCATCCCGGCCACCTCACCGTCCCCTGGGGTGGCGGATTCCCCGGCCGGGATCGCGGACCCGGTCTCCGATCTGCTGTCGATGCTTGATGCGTCCGACGCAGCCACCACCAGTGCATCGTCCGCCAGCGCGGAACCGCCATCACCATCCGCCGCCGCAACTGCGGTGACTCATTTGTCGCCGACCAGTCCTGCCACCATGCCGGCTCCCACCAAGGCCACGCCGTCCGGGGAAGACTTCATTGCCTGGCTCAAGCAAGGCATCGAATCGCGCAAGCTCATCATCAACGATGCGAACGCACTGGTGCATACCGTCGATGGCACGGCGTACCTGGTCAGCCCCGGCGTTTTCCAGCGCTACGTGCAGGAACATCCGGAGATCCAGGTGCTGGCCCGGCAGGACAATCTGCACGACTGGCAATGGGTGCAGAAGCGCTTCGAGAAGCTGGGACTGCACCGCAAACAGGACAGCGGCCTGAACATCTGGACCTGCGAAGTCACCGGGCCGCGCAAGTCGCGGCGGTTGCACGGCTATCTGTTGGCGACGCCTTCGACATTGTTCGCGGAAGTCCCGCCGGACAACCCCTACCTGTCCCTGACGCGGAGCTAGCAGCACGAAAGGCGCCAGCGCGCCTCATGGTGATCGGCGACACAGCGCACGCAGCACGCTTGCCAGCTTCTTGACAGCGATCTCCAGTTCATGGGGTGCATGGGCAGCAAATCCCATGAGGAAACCGGCCCCATCCCTGCCCGATGCATGGCGGCGCGATGCATGCAGCGCGGTCAGCCCCAGCAGGTCGATGCCGACCCGCCGTGCCGATTCCACCGCCTCGCGCTCGGGAATGTCGCGGATGAACACGCAAGGCATCTGCATCCCGCCAGCGGGCACCCTGGGCTCCACGAAGTCGGCCAGGTGCTGGCGCACCAGCTGCGCCAGCACATCGCGGCGTTCCGCATAGACGGCCCGCATGGTTCGCACATGGGCTCCGAAATGCCCACCCTCGATGAAGCGAGCCAGGGTGAGCTGCGGGATCGGTGCGCTGTGCCCATCCAGCAGGGTGCGGGCCACGGTCATGGGCGACACCAGAGCCTCCGGCAGCACCATGTAGCCGATGCGCAGGCCGGGGAACAGCGACTTGGTGAAGGTGCCGATGTAGATCGTGCGGCCGTGGGGGTCGAGCCCCTGTACGCATGCGGTGGGCTTGCCTTCGTAGTGGAATTCGCTGTCGTAGTCGTCCTCGATGATCCAAGCCTGGTGCTGGCGGGCCCATTCGATGACGGCCAGGCGCCGGTTCAACGCCAGCGTAGCCCCGGTTGGGAACTGGTGCGAGGGCGTCAGGAACACCACCCGGGCGGCATTGCAAGGGGTCTGCGCCTTTGCCAGCAGGTGCGCTATCTGCATGCCTTGGTCATCCATCGGCACGGGCACGCAATCCAACCCGGCGGCGTCAAATGCCTTGCGCGCCCCGTGGTACACGGGGTCTTCGATGAAGATGCGCTCGCCAGCATCGAGCAGCACGGTGGCGCACAGGGTCATGGCCTGTTGGGAACTGGTCAGCACCAGCACGCGCTCGGGTGTGGCCTGCGCGCCTCGTTCGAGGTTGACGTAGGCGGCAATGGCGCGTCGCAACGGCTCCATGCCCTGCGGTGGGCTGTGCAGCAGCGCCAGGGTGCCGTACTCCTTCAACACCTGCCGCTGCAAGCGCTCCCAGGTTGGCAGCGGAAAGCTGCGCGTCTCCGGCACGCCGGGCGCGAAGGGGCGCGACATCAGGAAGTCGCGCACGCCGCCGCCCTGGAGCATGGCATCGCCGCGCCGGCTCAGGCGCAGGGGTGCGTTGCGATCCACGCTCGTGCGCCGTGGTCTGCCGCGCCCGGGCAGCCACCGGGCCTGCTCGGACACGAAGCTGCCACTGCCGACCCGCCGCTCAATGAAACCTTCGGCGTGCAACTGGCCATAGGCCGACTCCACCGTGTCGCGGGACACCCCCAGCGACTTCGCCAACGCGCGCGACGCGGGCAGGGGGCGGCCTACATCGAGCGCGCCATCCAGGATCAACTGGCGAATGGCCCGCTGTACCCGTGCATGCAGGGGCAAGGCGCCGTGCGCGGGGTCGCCGAGCCAGGCTTTGACGGATTCAAGTTGGGCATGCTTGAACAATTGGTAGGTACTTCATCTGGAAATTGGTAGGGAACATCATGCCATTACAAGTCTATCGTCTCATGGTCATTTCATCCCCATGCCAGGAGCCCAATTCAGATCATGCCGTCGGATCCTTCAGCTTCGCCCGTTCGTTGGAACGATCTCACCCATCCCGTCGTGGCCGGACTGATTTCGGTCATCGTCAACTATGGCGGCACTTTCATCCTGGTGTTCCAGGCAGCCAAGGTCGCGGGCCTGAGCCCGGAGCTGACGGCCTCGTGGGTGTGGTCGATTTCCATTGGCGTGGGCGTGACAGGCATCATTTTGAGCTGGGTATCCCGCGAACCGATCATCACCGCCTGGTCCACGCCGGCAGCGGCGTTTCTGGTCACAGCACTGGCAACCACACCTTATGCCGAGGCCGTCGGGGCATACCTGATCTCGGCTGCCGCCTTTGTGCTGCTGGGCCTGTCGGGTTGGTTCGAGCGCGTTATCCGTTTGATACCGCCAGGCGTGGCTGCCGGGCTGCTGGCCGGCATCCTGCTGCAATTCGGCACTGGCGCCTTCGGCGGCTTGAGCGTCGATCCGCTGCTGGCGGGACTGCTGATCGCCGCCTATCTGGTGTTCAAGCGCTTTTCCGCGCGCTATGCGGTGGTGGGCATCCTGGTGCTGGGATTGGTATTCCTGCTGGCGCAGGGCCGCGTCGATCTGTCGGGACTGAGCCTGAAACTGGCCGCGCCGGTGTTCACCATGCCCGCGTTCTCGCTCAACGCCTTGTTGAGCGTGGCGTTGCCGCTGTTCCTCATTACCCTGACCGGGCAGTACATGCCGGGCATGCTGGTATTGCGCAATGACGGCTTCAAGACCAGCGCCAACCCCATCGTGACCATCACGGGCCTGGGTTCGCTGCTGATGGCGCCGTTCGGTTCGCACGCCTTCAACATCGCGGCGATCACCGCCGCCATCTGCACGGGCCGGGAGGCACACGAAGACCCGTCCAGGCGTTGGATCGCGGGGATGGCCGCTGGGGTGTTCTACGTTCTGATCGGCGTGTTCGGGGTGACGTTGGCCGCGGTCTTCATGGCCTTCCCGGCGACCTTCATCACCACGCTGGCGGGCCTGGCCCTGCTGGGGACGATCGGCGGCAGCCTAGCCACCGCCATGTCCGATGCCAGGACCCGGGAAGCCTCACTGATCACGTTTCTGGCGGCCGCCGCCAACATCACCCTGCTGGGCATTGGCGGGGCGTTCTGGGGGTTGGTGCTAGGGCTGGCGGCGCATGCTGTGCTCAACGGGCGGGTGCTGCTGCGGGTACGTACATCGGTCATTACGCCTACGCCTGCAAACGAGAGGGTGAAGTGATGACCGAGGCTTTCAACACACGGACTGACGGTTGCGCCAACCGTGCCGAATTCGAGGAATCTCCCATGCAGACGACCGGCCCTCACCTGATGCGCGCCTACGCCCGCCAACCTGTCTCTTTCGTGCGCGGTAACGGCGCGCGGCTCTGGGACGATCAGGGTGTGGAGTACCTAGATGCCATTGCCGGTGTCGCGGTTACCAGCCTGGGTCATGCCCACCCGGAAATCGCGGCCGTCATCGCCGAACAGGCCGGGGCGCTGCTGCACACTTCCAACGTGTTCCGCATCGACTGGCAGGAGCAGTTGGGGGAACGCCTGTGTGCGCTGACCGGGATGGAAAGCGCCTTCTTCTGCAACTCGGGTGCGGAAGCCAACGAAACCGCCCTCAAGTTGGCCAGGCTGCATGCCCATCGCAGGCAGGTGGCACGACCGCAGATCCTAGTCATGGGCAACGCCTTCCATGGCCGCACGCTGGCCACGCTCGCCGCCACAGACAACGCGGCCAACCAGCAGGGTTTCGGGCCGTTGCTGCCTGGCTTTCTGCGTGCTCCCTACGGTGATATCAGCGCGGTACGCCAGGCGGCAGAACAATCCCCGGACATCGTGGCGGTGTTGATCGAATCTGTACAGGGCGAGGGCGGCATTCGGGTGGCCAGTGCCGAATACTTGCGCGAACTGCGCGCTTTATGCGACCAGAGGGACTGGTTGCTGATGCTCGACGAGATCCAGGCCGGCATGGGGCGCACCGGCGCGTGGTTCGGATACGCGCACGCGGGCATCTCACCGGATGTGGTGACCCTGGCGAAAGCGCTGGGCAATGGCTTTCCCATCGGCGCGTGCCTGGCGCGCGGTATTGCGGCAGACCTGTTCTCGCCGGGCCAGCACGGCTCGACCTTCGGCGGCAATCCGCTGGCTTGCCGGGTGGCCTGCACCGTCCTCGACATCATGGCCCGTGACAGGATGCCCGAGCGCGCCATGGTGCTGGGCGCTCGCTTGCTGGTGGGCCTGCGCAAGGCGCTGGCAGGTCACCCGCACGTCCTCGCCATTCGCGGCCTGGGACTGATGGTGGGTATCGAACTGGACCGGCCCTGCAAGGAACTAGTTGGGCGCGCGCTGGCTGAGCAGCGCCTGCTCATCACCGTGACCCGAGACACCGTGATCAGGCTATTGCCACCATTCGTTTGCGACGAGCGTCAGATTGACGACATCGTGGTGCGTGTAACGCGCCTGCTTTCATCGGACCTGGTTGATTGCGAGGTTTGGTCTGTTCCGGCTCAGCCGATGGACATCACCGTATGACGTCCAACCCCAACCGCTATCCGCCCGACCAGGACGCACACCATGTATGACACTTCTGTTGCCCTCGCCGATTTCGACCCGGAACTTGCCCTGGCAGTCCACCACGAAGCGCGCCGTCAGGAGGATCATGTCGAACTGATCGCCTCCGAGAACTACGCGAGCCCTTTGGTGATGGCCATCCAGAATTCGGTGTTCACCAACAAGTACGCCGAGGGTTACCCAGGCAAGCGCTACTACAGCGGCTGCGAGCATGTGGACGTGGCCGAACGCTTAGCCATCGAGCGGCTCAAGGTGCTATTCGACTGTGATTGGGCCAACGTCCAGCCCCATGCCGGCGCCCAGGCCAACGCAGCCGTGTTTCTGGCGCTGGCCAACCCCGGCGATACCGTGATGGGCATGAACTTGGCTCAGGGTGGCCACCTGACCCACGGAAACCCATCCAACTTCTCCGGCCGCCATTACAAGATCGTGCCTTATGGACTCGACCCCCTAACCGGGCTGATTGACTACGACGAGATGGAGCGCATCGCGATGCAGGCACGGCCGAAACTGCTGATCGGCGGCTTCTCCGCCTATTCGCGGCACAAGGACTGGGCACGCATGCGCGCCATCGCCGACAGGGCGGGTGCCATCTTCTGGGTGGACATGGCCCATGTCGCCGGCCTGGTGGCGACAGGCGAGTATCCTGACCCGTTGCCCCACGCTCACGTGGTCACCAGCACCACCCATAAGACCCTGCGCGGCCCGCGTGGCGGTATCATTCTCTCGAAAGGGCAGGACGAGGGCCTTTACAGAAAGCTCGACTCCGCCGTATTCCCCGGCGTCCAGGGCGGGCCGCTGATGCATGTTATCGCCGCCAAGGCGGTGGCGTTCAAGGAGGCGCTGCAACCTGCATTCAAGGCCTACCAGCGCCAGGTGGTGGCGAACGCTCGCGCCATGGCCGCCGTGATCCAGCAGCGCGGCCACAAAATCGTTTCGGGCGGTACCGACAATCACCTGATGCTGATCGACCTGTCCGCCAGGCCCTACACCGGTAAGGATGCGGACGCGGCGCTGGCCGATGCCTGGATCACCACCAACAAGAACAGCGTGCCGGGCGACCCGCGTTCGCCGTTTGTGACCTCTGGCGTGCGCATCGGCACGCCCGCCGTGACCACGCGCGGCTTCGGCGTGGCCGAGTGCGAGGAACTGGCCGGCTGGTTGTGCGACGTGCTGGATGCATTGGAAACCGGTGGTGTTGGATTAATTGCCGTGCGGGATCGAGTAAGACAGCAGGTGGCGGATCTGTGCCGTCGCCATCCCGTCTATCGATAGGTAATCACTGACGGCAATGCGGCGCCTGCGTACTACCTCGTTGTAGGTGAGAGACGCAACGCCGACCTAGACAGCGTCTTCCTGTTTTTCGGACAGTTGCGCCTCGGTCGCAGCCATCAGTGCCGCGGCCGAGCAACCCAGCCCCTTCGCGATCCGCAGGATCAACACTAGCGTGGGCATGTGCTCGCCGCGCTCGATCTTGCCCATGTGCGATCGCGCGATACCCGCCTGTTCCGCCAGCACCTCCTGCGCCAGCGCCTTCGCGGACCGTGCCTCGCGCACGGCAACGCCGAAAGCGCGCGCTGGCTCGCTTTCATAGGTTCTTGTTCCCGCAGGTCTCCCGCGTTGCACTGATCGCTTCTGCATCAACAGAAGCGTCACGTTTCACTCGAATTTAAACCACGTTAAACTTATCTCATTGACCGATGGCACGCGGTTTTTTCCAGTGTCGGCGTTGTGCGGGTGACACGATGATCGCTTCCGATCCTTTGAACATTGCCCTGTCGGACTGCCTGGCCTATCCCAGGTTGTCGGTACCGATGGCGGTACACCGTCGGCGCTATCCGGACAACCCGATTCGTCTTCACGAAGAGCGCTTGGAGGATCAGCATCGAGGACTGCTCGCGGGGGCTTTCGAGGCGGGCCTCTGCCAGTCGCCCACAGCCCCTGAAGGCATCGATGTCCGCCCCGTCTGGCGCGATGCGCTGGCGCTGGCCGTGTCGGCCCATCACCCCTTGCTGGCCTTCGCGTCAGTGTCCCTAGATCAGGCGGCCGACTACCCTTGGATCGCCCTGGATGGCCGTGGCTGTGTGGGCTACTGCAGGCAAATCGACTCACTGCTGACGGCAGCCAGCGTCGTCCCCTCGGCCGTCACGACGGCCACGTCGTTCGGGTTGATGATGACCTTGGTGGCCGCCGGCTACGGCGTCTGCCTGGCACCCGCCGCCCGCATCGAGGGTCATCGTTCCCTTGGCGTTGTCCAGCGTCCCTTGCAAGAGGGCGCGCTGACGCTCACCACGTACTTCCTGAGCCGTCGAAATACGGACAGCACCCGCCTGGAGCCGTTCTTCCAAGCGCTCCTGGCAAGCGCCTGACCGAACTTCGGCGCGCCCCTGGCTTGATCAGTCTCCGGGCGCCACTTCGGCGGCATCGGCAGCGACGGCTTCGCGCACCAGCCGCTGCACGCTTTGCCGGACCTGCTCAGGGAACTCTGTCGTCACGACTGGCTCGCTCGCCTGCATGCACTGTGCGGCCACCAGCCGCGCGGCAAGGTGCAGGTTCGTTGGGTTGACGGCTTCGATGGCCGGCCGTGTCCCGAGAGCCTCGTACGAGCGCAGGAGTGCGTGGTAGATGTCCCAGGTGTCGACGCCCCGTGGCAGTTGCTTCAGGACAGACTGGACCAGCCTGCGCTTGAGCGGATCGAGCTGCCAGTCTGGCACGCGCTGCCCGCGGTGCCCCATGTGGATCGACAGCAGGTTGCCGGCCTGGATCTCGTAGGTGATCCAGCGGCGCGACTTGCCCGCGAGCTTGGCGTAGTCCGCCACCGAGAGGTTGTGCGGCGCCTCGAAGGTCTCCAGCACCTGCAGGCGTCCGCGCTGCACCTCCGACAGGCGCGGCCGCGCGTACTCGGGCATGCGCACGGCCGACAGCCGCTGCACCGATGCCGGCGCTTCGGGTTGGTTGGACGTCGGCGCGGTCACGATCAGCTGCGGCGCGGTGAGGTCGACCACCGGCGGCTGCACGGCCGCCTGGCCGGCGATGGTCGGCAGGCCCTGGAGCGTGATGGTCAGATGCCGGCTGGCAACCTCGACCTGGTTCTGCTCGAACAGGTCCAGGCGATCAGCCCAGTCCTGCATCATGACGCGGCGTTGCTCGACGTATTCGGCATGGTTGTAGGTCGCGCTGATCTTGTCTGGATCGGCATGCGATAGCTGGGCATCCACCCATTTCTTCGGGTAGCCGAGTTCGTTCAGCGCCGTCGAGATCGTCGCCCGGATGCCATGCCCCGTGAGCTGGTCCTCGTAGCCCATGCGCTTGAGCGCGGCGTTGAGCGTGTTCTCGCTGATCGGGTTCTTCAGGCACCAGTCGCCTGGGATGAGATGGACCTGGGCAGGCTTGCATTGGTCCAACAGGTGGCGAACGATCTCCTGCGCCTGCACCGACAGCGGCACGATGTAGGGCGGGATGTCGATGAGACGCTTGCGCTTCTTCTTGGTCAGCAGCGCGCGCTGCTTGAGCCTGGCCACCGGGATGACCCACAGGCCCCGGTCGAGGTCGAACTGATTGGGCGTGGCGAAGCGAAGCTCGCCGGTGCGCACACCAGTGAGCATCAGCAGCCGGATGCCCAACTGCGTGTTCAGGCGCCCGCGGTACTTGCGCAGTGTCTGCAGCATAACCGGCAGCTCGTGCATGCGCAGGAACGGGTTGTGTTCGACAGGCGGCAACGGCAGCGCGACCACTTCCAGGTCCCTGGACGGGTTATCGCCCATGTTGGGAATCGCCACCGTGGCGTAGGTGAACAACTGGGTGAACCAGGTCCTCAGCTTCTCGGCCACGGACAGCGAGCCGCGCTTCTCCACCTTGCCGATGATGTCCAGCAGGTGCGCGCGGGTGATTTCGTAGATGGTCAGGTGCCGTAGCGAGGGGAACACATCTTTCTTGAAGACGCGCCCGATCTGTTCCAGGCTGGTCTGCCGTCCTTCCTCCAGCGAGAGCCGGCGATGGGCCAGCCATTGCTCGTAGACGGCCATGAAGGTGTGCTCGCCGGCCAGGACGATCGCGTGCCGCTTGCGCTTGCGTTCGCTGTGGGGATTGACGCCCTTGGCGAGCAGCGAGCGGGCTTCATCGCGAAGTGCACGGGCGTCCTTCAGGGAAAGCGCCGGATAGTTGCCTAGGGTGATGCGCTCACGCTTGCCAAACCACGAATAGCGGAAGTGCCAAGCCTTGGTGCCGATGGCGGAAACGTAGAGATAGAGGCCGTCGAAGTCGGCCAGTGCGTATGGCTTGCCGGTGGACTTGGCCTGCCGGGCCATGAGGTCTGAAAGCATGATCCCAACTCCATGAAAGCGAGTTGAGTGCCATGTTTCCCATCGGACCTCGGCTCCTCCAGCAACAATGCGGCAGGGGAAGTTCGCGCATTGTTTGGGCCACTTTTTGTACCAGTTTGGGCCGGCCGTCAGTGGATTTCGCTGGACGTCACTGGAACGGCTTTTCTGGAAAAGCCGAACCGTGACAATGACTTGCAACACTCCATGGACGTCCTTGGAACACCATGGAAAGCTGAAGTGGAGCGGGCGAAGGGAATCGAACCCTCGTCATGAGCTTGGGAAGCTCAGGTAATGCCATTATACGACGCCCGCTTGGGGGTGCCTTTTTACCAGAAGGGCGGGGCTTAGTGAAGCCTTGCAGGGTAGCGGATGGTGGTGACTGGCTTTTCGTGCGCGGTTTCGCGGGGCGGCTGAGCCGGGGTGGTGGTGGTTCCAGCCCCCGGCTCAGGGTGTTGCAGTCATCAGCCCACCATTGCCGCGATCGGTATGCCCAGGTTGGCGGGCAGGTAGGGCGGGGCGAGCATCGGCCTGCGCTGGGGTTGGAGGAAGGCCAGCAGGTGGTCCTGGGTTTCCTGCCAGGCCTGCTTGTGTTCCATGTCGATGAAATGACCGGCGTTGCGGATGGTGCGGAATTCGCAGTCGCGGATCAGTTGCTGGAACAGCTTCGCCTCGGCCGGGGTGGTGTAGATGTCCAGCTCGCCGTTGAGGAATAACAGCGGGATGTCGATGGCGGCGAAGCCTTCCATGTAGCTTTCGGCGCTGAGCTGCAATACCTGGCAGATGTGGAAGTGCATCTGCCGGTACTCGTGCTCGTCCAGGCCGCTGACGTGGCGGAAGTTGTAGCGTTTGAACAACTGCGGCAGGTAACGGCCGATGGTGTCGTTGACCAGGTTGCCGACATTGGTGCGGTCGCAGGTGGCGAGATAGTCCAGGCCGCGATGCAGATAGTCGAGCATGGCGGCGTTGAGTAGCGGCGAAAAGGAGTTGATCACGGCCTTCTGGATGCGTGCCGGACGCTGCGCCAGAGCCAGAAGCGTAGCAACGCCACCCCAGGAGAAGGACATCACCACGTCCGCCTGGTAGTGCTCGATCAGCTCCAGCAGCAACGCTGCCTCGTACTCCTTGCTGATCGGCTCGCGGCAATCGTTGTGGGCTTTGGACTGGCCTGCGTACGGCTGGTCGTAGCAGACCACGTTGAAGTGCGGTTGCAGGTATTTCACCGTTTGCGCGAAGGAGGCGGTGGTCGCCAGCGAGCCGTTTACCAGGATGATGGTCTGGCGCGCTTCCCTGTTGGCATGGAACTCCGTGTGAACCCGGTGTTGCTGAATCTCGACGACGGCGGTTTCCGGCCTCATGTCGTTTTCCTCCAGACGCAGGTCATAGGAACGCACCCATAATCGGATGCGAAGAAACTACCCAGGCAGAGGAAAGCGCCTTGACGTGACAGCTTCGTGTCACACGGCGAAAGTTAATTGTTTCTTGATTATCAAATATTTACGACATCAAAAGACATCGGTTCGGCGCTGTTTGCAGCGCCGAGCGAGGGCTCGTGATCAGGCAGGGAAGGGGCGGCGTGGGGAACTGCTGCCGCGAAAACGTTCTTGGACGTAGCGTGTGACTCATCGGTCACGCTTGGGCCAGAGTTAAGCAGGGGGGCTCCGCCGACGCAACCGTCATGGGACGTTTGTTTAGTCCTGCCGGCGGGGATTCCGACGAAATGACATTTCTCTTCGCGATTGACCGGCGCTTTGGATAAGGCCGATTACACTCTTTGTGTTAGTCATTTCTTCCTGCCGCAGACGAGCGAATTCGACGTGCTCCTCTTCAGGCCGACACCGCGGACGGAGCGGGTCAATGGTACTCTACCCCTTGCTGCGCACTCTGCTGGTCCTGCCGGCTGCATGGCTGTGTGCGGTAGCTATGGGCGCGGATCGCTACGGCTGCGAAGCGCCGATCCGTGTTGCTTTCACCCGCAACCTGGTGTTCTTCCACGATGATGGGGGCATCGATCCCGACCTGATCGCCGAGCTTGAGCGACGCACCGGCTGCCGGTTCGAGACGTCGGTACGCCCGCGCGACGAGATCTGGCGCAAGCTGGAAAGCGGCGAGCTGGACATGGGAACCAGTGGGGTCGCCACGCCGCGCCGGCGCGCGTTCACCTACCTGCTGCCCTACGTCTACCTGCGCAACAAGCTGATCGTGCCGCTGGAGCTGGGCAGCGATATGAAATCGCTGGACGATTTCCACGACATGCCCGGTGCGCGCATCGGGGTGATCGCCGGCTACCGGCATGGCCCGTTCATCGACGCCATGCTGCGCATTCTGCGTGGTGAGGGGCGAGTGATGGAGTTTCGCGACGACACCGCGCGCTTCACCGCTCTGCTCAACGGTGATGTGGAAGGGGTGATCGGCCATGAACTGAACCTTGAGGGCGCCATCACCGATCGTCGCCAGCGCGCACGGTTCAGGGTGGTGAATGTCATGAGCGGCCCGGCGACGCCGCACAACCTGATGCTTTCGCGCAAACGCTTCACCCCGGCGCAGAGCGCCGAATGGCTGCGGCTTATGGAAACGCTGTGGCTGGATGGCAGCCTGCTCCGGATCGTGCAGCGCAACACTTCGCCGGTACTGGCGGCGGAACTTCTCGATAGCGGATATCGCTATGGCTCAACGGACAGAGGCTGGTGACGATGAAGGCATTCAAACGGGGCGTTCCGCTGCAGTTGCTGGTGGCTGGGGCCATCATCATCAGCATGCTGGTACTGGCGGGAGCGCTGCTGGTCCAGGGGTATCGCGGCGTGGAAGGTGCGTTGGTGGCGGCAGCCGGGGAGTCGGCCAGCCAGTTGGGGGCGACCATCAACGAGCGCATTCGGCGCCTGATCGACCCGGCGGAAAGTGCCCTGCGGCTGCTCACCCACGACCCCATCTCGCAGACCGACAACCTGCCGGCACGCCTGGAGCGTTTGCCCATGCTGGTGGAAAACCTGCGCGCCAACCGCACCCTGAGCGCGGTGTATATCGGCTATCCGAACGGCGAGTTCATGCTGATCCGCGCCCTGCGCGTAGCGGAGGTGCGGCACAACCTTCAGGCTCCTGACGATGCCACCTACCTGGTGCAGAGCCTCACGTTGGACGACCAGGGCGGGTTGCGTGGCGAGTGGCGGTTCTACGATGACCAGTTGCGCCTGCTGCGCGTGCAGGAACGCCCGGATTACCGGTTCGATCCGCGCCAGAGACCGTGGTACACCGAGTCGCTGAGCACCAGCCGCACGGTGCTCACCCAGCCGTACGTGTTCTTCACTACCCGGGAGATCGGCCTGACCCTGGCCCATCGCAGCGTCGATGGGGCGGCGGTGATCGGCATGGACGCGTCGGTCAACGATCTGGGCGGCGAGATGGGTGACTTGCGCCAGACCGCCCACACGGAGCTGGCGGTGGTGGATGGCAAGGGCACGGTGATCGCCTATCCGGATCTGGCGAAGCTGCTGATCCACCGTGGCCAGGAGTTGCGCCTGGCGACCCTGGAGGAGCTGGGGGTGCCCAGCCTGAGCCAGTTGAACAGTACTTCCATGCCGGCTGGCACGCCGCAATCGTTCGATGTGGAAGGGGAAAGCTGGTACGGCATCTGGGTGCCGCTATCGAACTTCACCAGCAATGAAGTCCGCGTGCTGATAGCCATTCCGGCCACCGAGCTGCTCGCCGGCGCTCGCCAGTTGCTGTTCAACCAGGCGTTGTGGAGTGGTGTGCTGTTACTGGTGTTGCTGGTGATCGGCTGGTACCTGGGCCGGCGCATCGCCCGGCCGCTGACCGCGCTGGCCGACCAGGTGGGGGCGCTGGCTTCCTTCGACTTCGCCCGCCCGGTGGGGGTGGAGTCGAAGATCGCCGAGGTGCGTGACCTGAGCCGCGTGATGGGCAGCATGTCGCGCACCATCCACAACTTCCAGGCCACCACCCTGACCCTGAGCCGGGAGACCCGCCTGGAAAGCATACTCGAAGGTGTGCTGTCGCGGCTGGTTGAGGCGACAGGCGTGATGGGCGGCGCGGTCTACCTGCTGGAAGACGAGGATTGCCGCCTGCGCCTGGCCTGCGCGGTGAACGGCGAACAGTATCCGCAATCCATGCTCATCGAGGGCTTCACCGAGGCGCAGCTTGCCGAGCGGGTGGATCAGTCGCTGGCCAACCGCGGGCAGTACCTGGAGGTTTCGCTGCGCAATCGCAGCGACGAGCTGCTGGGCATCCTGGTGTTGCAACTGGCGGAAGAGGGCGAGCGCAGCCGCCAGCCGCGCAAACCGTTCAAACGCTTCGTCGAGGAGCTCTCCGGGGCGGCGGCCGTGGCCATCGAGACCCGCCAACTGATCGAAGCCCAGCAACGCCTGCTGGACGCCATCATCAAGCTGCTGGCCGACGCAATCGACGCCAAGAGCCCATACACCGGCGGCCATTGCGAACGGGTGCCGCAACTGGCAGACCTGCTGCTGCAGAAAGTCATCGATTGCCGCGACGGCGATTACGCCAGCTTCGGCATGAGCGACGCGGAGCGCTACGAATTCCAGATTGCAGCCTGGCTGCATGATTGCGGCAAGATCACCAGCCCCGAGTATGTGGTGGACAAGGCCACCAAGCTGGAGACGCTGTACAACCGCCTGCACGAGATCCGCACGCGCTTCGAGGTGATCTGGCGCGACATCGAGCTGGACTACTGGCGTGGCATGGCCGAGGGTAACGACATCGGCCTGCTGGCGGCGCGACGCGACGCGATGCACGAGGCGCTACGCGAAGACTACGCCTTCGTTGCCCAGGCCAACGTTGGCGGCGAATTCATGAAGGATGAGGATATCGAGCGCCTCAAGCGCATCGGCGAGCGCCGCTGGTTGCGCTACTTCGACGACCGCCTGGGCATCTCCCACGACGAGGCCGAGCGCCTGCAGGGCCGACCGGAGCCGCAGTTGCCGGCGGAGGAGTTCCTCCTTGCCGACAAGCCCGAGCACCGCGTGCCCTGGGGCGAGCGCAAGCCACCGGTGGACAAGGACGACCCACGCAACGTCTGGGGCTTCGACATGCGCCTGCCGCCCTACGCGAGCCACTACGGCGAGCTGTACAACCTCAGCGTGCGACGCGGCACGCTCAACGAGGAGGAGCGCTTCAAGATCAACGAACACATCGTGCAGACGCTGATGATGCTCACCACCTTGCCGTTGCCGCGCCACCTGCGCCGGGTGCCGACCATTGCCGCCAACCACCACGAGAAAATGGACGGCACCGGCTACCCGCGCAAGTTGTCGCGCGATCAGATGAGCATCCCGGAACGGGTCATGGCGATCGCCGACATCTTCGAGGCGCTGACCGCTGCCGACCGCCCGTACAAGGCGCCGAAGACTCTCTCGGAGTCGCTGAAAATCCTGGCATTCATGGCGCGTGACCAGCACATCGACGCCGACCTGTTCCGCCTGTTCCTGACCCAGGGTGTGTACCTGGAGTACGGCGAGCGCTTCCTGCGGCCAGAGCAGATGGACGCGGTGGATGTGCGGGCGATGCTGGAGATTCTCGATGGAGTGAAGGCTTAGCGGTCGCGGCCCTGACACTGCCATGCGGCGTGCCTGCCTGTGCGATGCGTTCGGACATGGCCGGTCCCTGCGAAAGCTCCCGGGGCGGAAACCGAAGTGAGCCGCAGGTTGTTGAAACGTCCCCATCAACAGGGTTCGCGCGTGGCCCGATGGGGCTCGTTCCGTTCGAACCTGCCGCCCCTTGCGAACGCCATGTCATGCCGTGACTGTTCGCAGGAGCGAGGCACACTCAGCGCCTGGCGAGGTTCTGCGCGTAGCGGTTGATCTGTGGGTTCTTCGCCACGGTGCAGCTCTGTCCGGCGAGGAACTGCGAGGTCTTCAGCCACTGCTGCTGCGGGTAGTAGGCGAACACGTAGCTGCCGTTCTTCACCGTGTCGATCAGCTTCTGCGCAACCTGCGGACGTACCGCCGGACAACCCAGGCTGCGGCCCAGGCGGCCGAGGCCGGGGACGACCTTGGGGTCTGCATAGGCGGCCGCGTGCATGACGATGGCGCGCTCTTCGCTGTTGTCGTTGAAGCCCGGCTCCAGGCCCAGCAGGCGCAGCGAGCGGCCATGCTTGCCGTTGTAGGTCTGGCCCGTCTGGTAAAGGCCGATGGAGGACTGGTTGCTTTCGGGGCGGTTGGAGAACGAGGTGGCCATGTCGTCGCCACTCTTCTTGCCGTGGGCTACCCACTCTTCGAAGAGCAGCTTGCGCTGCTTGAGGTCGAAGACCCACAGGCGCTTGTCGCGCGAGGGTTTGGAGTAGTCGATCACCGTCAGCAGCTGGTTGTCACCGCCCAGTTGGGTGCTGGCGCACTGCAGCGCATTGAGCGCCAGGCGCAGGGTTTCGGTGTTGGTGGCGGGCGCGAGGCGATGCAGTTCCTCGGCCGTCGGCAGGCGGGCGGCGGACGCGCTTTGCCAGCTACCGATCGCGAAGAGCGCGGTGCTGGCGACAGTGATCCGGAAGATCCCCCGTAACTTCGAAAAAGTCAGCATGAATACGACATTCCCGTTTAATCGATATGGTTTTTTCTGGGAAACGCGGCATTGTGCGTGATTTTTGATCAGTTGGCTGGTTGATTTTTAACCGTTTTTTGTTCCGCCTGTCGGTTATTCGTAGTGATGACGGTGAAATCGGGGTTGCTGCGTGTCTCGCGAGTGGACGGCAAGTCAGTGATCACGAGGGTGCTGCCGACATCCATGCTGGCCAGCAGATTGCGCAGGAATTCGCGGTCCAGGCTGAATTTTCCAAGTTGTTCTGCGGGTGACAGGCCCTTCTGCGGGTCGCTGACCTGAACGGTGGTCCAGCGCAGGTTGGGCGATTCGCTATCGATTTCCGCCTGGGTCGGCTTTTCCATCAGCGAGAAGGCGGCAACGCCGGTGCGCTCCTCTGGATGCTCGAAGGCGACCGGAGCGGTTCCGACCTGCACGCCGCCGCGATAGACGTAGGCGCGACGGTCGGCACGGCTGATAAGCACCGAGAGCGGGCCTTTCTCCGCGCCTGGATCGCTCCAGAACGGCACTACCATGCCGCTGTCGTCGTGCGGGCCGGCAGCGCGGCCACCGCTGACGATGGGGGCGAGCAGGCCGGGGTGGTAGACCTCCACCGGCGAGCTCTTGGCATCGGAGATGATCACGGTGGTGGTGCCGAAGCCAGTGACTTCGTAGAGCTTCTTGGCGAAGGCCATCGGCAGGCGGATGCAGCCGTGGGAGGCCGGGTAGCCCGGCAGGTTGCCGGCATGCAGGGCGATGCCGTCCCACGTCAGGCGCTGCATGTAGGGCATGGGGGCGCTGTTGTACAGGTCGGAGTGGTACTCGACCTTTTTCTGCAGGATGGAGAACACCCCGGTGGGCGTTTCCTTGCCTTTCTTGCCGGTGCTCACGGTGGCAACGCCGATGGCGATGCCGTTGCGGTACACGTAGGCGCGTTGTTCGGTGAGGCTGACTACCAGCGTCACCGGGCCTGCCGGGGAGATTTCCGGGTACCAGAGGAACTGGCCGGGCTTGAGCGTTTTCAGCGCCGCCTGCAGGTCGGACAGCGGCGAGGGTTTGCTCGGGTTAGCGATGGCGACGCTGGCGCTCAGGGCGAGCAGCAGGGCGATCGACAGTTTCTTCATCACCTTTCCTTGGGACACGGGCTTGGCTGGGAGATTAGCCGTGCTGGCGCGGGCGCTGCAAACCGTTGGGCTGAACGGTGCGCGGGCATCATCCCAGCTCGGCGATTTCCTGTGCCGTCAGCGCCCGGTACTCGCCCGGTTGCAGCGCCGGGTCGAGCGTCAGGCTGCCCATGCTTTCGCGGTGCAGGCGGGTCACCTTGTTCTGGAAGTGGCCGAACATGCGCTTTACCTGGTGATAGCGGCCTTCGTGCAGGGTCAGCCGCGCTGCGCGTGGGGCGAGGATTTCCAATTGCGCGGGCAGCGTGGTGAGGTCCTCGAAGGCGAAGTACAGGCCCTCGGCGAAGGTCTGCACGTAGCGCTCCTCGATCGGGTCTTCGGTTTCCACGTAGTAGACCTTGGGCAGCTTGCGCCCCGGCAGGGTCATACGCCGCGACCACTGGCCGTCGTTGGTGATCAGCAGCAGGCCGGTGGTGTTGTAGTCCAGGCGGCCGCCGATGTGCAGGTCGTGCTTGTCCGGCTCGTCGAGCAGGTCGAGCACGGTGCGGTGTTCTGCGTCGCGGGTGGCGCTCACGCAGCCCGTGGGCTTGTGCAGCATGAAGTAGCGTGCCGGCTTGCCGGTCTGCAGTAATTGCCCGTCGAGCTCCACGCGGCTGAATTCGCGCACCTCGTGGAGGCCGTCGCGCACCACCTCGCCATCCACCCGCAGGCGGCCTTCGGCGAGCAGCAGGCGGGCCTGCTGGCGGTTGCAGTGCGGCAGGTTGGCAATGAAACGATCCAGGCGCATCAGGCGTTCCCGTCGGTATCCTTCACGCCTGCGGCGCAGCGCGGGCACAGGCAGGCACGGTCCAGCAGTTCCGGCGGGAGGCGTTCCAGGACGCTGCGGTCGATCCGCGTGCTGAAGCACCAGCACGCCTGGCCTTCCAGTGCCGGGTCGGCCTGGCTGCAGCGGTTGGATTGGCCGCACAGTGGGCAGCGGGTCGGATCGAAAGTGTTGTCGCTCATGGTCGGAACGGGGCGATGCGGGCGCACAGGGTGCAGCGCCGGCCCGTCTCGCGCAAGGGAATTCGGATCGGCGCAAGGGTGCCTGTCAGGGGCTGCCGATACGTTCGATCCACGGTTCCAGCCGCCGCCCGAAGGCGACTTCGGCGACGAAGGGCTGGGCTCGTTCGTCCGCCGCGCGATTGGGTTGGGTGGTGATCCGTTCCAGACGCTCGCGCCAGTGGTGCGGCACGTTGATGCTGTCCACACCCAGTGAGCTGGCGGTTCCGCCGAGCGTCCAGATGTGTTCGTGAAGCAGCGAGATCGGCCGGACCCGGCCACTGACGATCAGATAGCGCTGGCGGTCCGGGTAGCGTGCGCGCAGCGCTTGCAGATCGAGGCCGACGTCTTTCAGCAACAGGCGGGTGGCGTGCTTCTCTTCGCTTTCCAGGGCGCCCTGGCTGTATTTCAGCTCGTAGGCGAACTCACTGCTCGACGGCGCGGCCGCAGCCGCCAGGCGCGCTTCTGCGAGTTTCTTGCGCGCCAGTTGCAACTCGCGCTGGTAGAGCGGCCCATCCAGTTCCAGCACCAGCAGGGCGGCGCGGGATTGCTGGCGGTCGAAGTGGCGGGCGCTCTCGTCGTCCACCTGCACGGGCATGCGGAACCCCAGCTCGGCCATTTTCTTCGCGTCGATCCGTGGCGCCCAGGCGCGGCTGTGCGGCCCCGCGCCTTCATCTTCGCTGGGGAAGCGCCATTGCAGGCGCAGGCTCAGGCCGCTGTTTTCCTTGTGCCAGTCAGTGTTGCGCAGCAACTCGCGCTCGCTCAGGCGCGACAGGCTGTCCGGCGTTGCGGAGCGGTTCCAGGCTACGCCGCCCAAGGCGACGGCGTTCACCAGCAGGATCAGTCCGACGCCGCCGAGCAGCGCGTGGGTGCGGGTCCGGTTCATCAGCGCATTCCTCCCAGCAGGCCGTGGGCACTGCGCAGCCGGCGCAGGACCAGCAGGATCAGAATCGCGCACAGGCCCAGCACGAGGAAGAACAGGTACTTGGGCATCACCTCCCACCACCAGTCGAAGAACTTGGTATAGAGGAAGACTACGAAGAAGGTCAGGCCGGTGTTGACCACGTCCGGCCACTCGCGGCGCGCGCCGAGCCAGATGAACAGCGCCGCGGTGACGAAGCCGAGCACCTGGTAGAGGCTTTCCACCGTGCCGTAGTCCAGTGGCAGGTAGCTGCCGCCGCCCCAGTTGGCCAGCACCAGCATCGGCAGGAACAACCCGAGCAGGCCGAACACCCGGTAGATCGCCGGGAATCCATCGTGGCGGCCCTGGGCGATGAGCAGCGGCACGGCGAAGACCAGCACGGCGGCCGGGAAGAAGTTCTCCGGGCGCTCGCCCACGTCCAGCCAGTACACGCCGCCCCAGGTTCCGACCCGTGCGGCGACGTAGCCCATCAGGCAGATCAGCGCGGTCGCCAGCAGCAGGCGCGCGTCACAGGTATAGGCGAGCAGCAGCGCATAGGCGGCCCAGGGCAGCAGTGCCTTGTCCGATGGGGTGATGTTGAATATCTGCCCCACCATCACGACGTTCAGCACCAGGCAGGCGAATGCCAGCATCGCAGCCAGTTTTGCGAAATAGCCGGAGGTGTCGCGTCGTTGCAGCCAGAGGGTCAGCATCAGGCTGCCCAGCGCGGCGACGATGAGAATGGTGACCTGGGCGGTTTCCGCGAACAGCCCCCAGAACTGGTAGAAGAGGAAGAACAGGCTGGCAGCCAGCGCCAGCGCGCCGAGGAACGAGGCGATGCGCATGCCCAGCGAGAGACGGTGATCCTGGCTGTCGCGGTCGACGTCGAAGCGTGCGCGGTAGTCGGCGAGGAGGCGTTGCTGGTGGGCGCTCACGCCGTCGAGCAGGCCGCTGTCGAGGACCAGCACGCCCTCGTCGCGCAGCCGCTGCAGCTCGCGGTCGAAGGCGTGGATGTCATCGACGCGCCGCTGGGCCTGTTGGTGGCTGAGTTCGGGCATGGAGGTTCCTTGCGGCGAGGTATTGCTCGGACTCTAGCTTCTGGCGCATCGGCCTTCCACGGCGCAGGTCAGTTCCCGGTGGCGCGGGAGGCCGGCGCGCCAGTCGAAAGGCAGGAGCGCGCCGCCGTGCCGGCTCGGCAGACTGGCGCCACCTTCAACGTCATTGGGAGAAAGCGCCATGTCCGAATTGCTGAGTTTCGCCAAAGGTGCACTGGCCATGTTCTGGCTCGCTGCCGTGCTCAACCTCGTCTATCCGTTCGGCGAGCTGCATCGCCCGCTGCTGTGGCTGTCGGGTGCGATTGTGCTGGTGCACGTGGGCGAGGTCGCGCTCCTGGCCCGGCGTCGCTCGCTGGTGGATCAGATACAGGTGCTGCTGTTCGGCGTGCTGCATCTGCAGGGGCGCCGGATGCGTCGTCTGGAAACTGTAAACGGCTGATTTACCGAAGCTTTACCTTGCGGCCAGGCACCGGCAGACGACGCCGGTGTCTGATCCTGCGAGACCGGAAGAAGTAGTGCCCTGCATTCCGCCAGGGTGGCCGGCTCGCTTCAGGAGGCGCCATGCGTCGCATCTTCGCTGCTGTACTGCTGTTCCTTCCGTTAACCGGTTGCGTGGTCTACGAACACGACCATGATCGCGGCGGCTGGTATGGTCACCCGCGTCACTATCGGTCGGCGCCGCCACCGCCGGCCTATTACGGCGGCCCGTACCAGGGCTGGCACCGCTGAGTTTCAGGGCGCGGCGTAAAACGCCGCGTCTTCCTCCAGCAGCAACTCGACGAACTGGCTGGCCGCGGGCGACAGGCTGCGGCTGGCATGACGCACCAGGGCATACGCGGAGCCGCGCCCGGAGGCATTGCTGCCGTCCGGCCAGGGCAGCACGGCGAGGCTCCCGGCCCGCACATCCTCGGCCACCACATCCCAGGTAGCCAGGCAGAGTACGTCGCTGCCTTTCACCAATTCCTTGAGCATCAGCACGTCATCGCATTGCACGCTCAGAGGCTGCTCGCGGCCGAGGGTTCGCACCAGCCCTTCCAGCGCGTCGCGTGGCAGGCGAGGCCCGGCCAGGGGATAGTCGAGCAGGGCCCCGACCGACGGCCTGCTGCCGAGCAGCGGATGTCCCGGCCGGCAGAACAGCACGCCGCGGTGGACCCTTAACGGCAGGATGTCGAGGCGGCTGTCGTCTTCCAGTTCTCGGTAGTCGGCGATGAACAGTTCCAGCTCATCGTCCAGCAGACGCTGGTGCAGCTCGCTCCAGTTCTCGATGGAGAGCAGCACCGAGACTTTCGGATGCGCGCTGCAGTAACGCGCGAGCACCTGTGGCATCAGGCGCGCGGCGGGGAACGGGCCGGCGCCCAGGCGCAGTTCGCCGGTTTCCAGGTCGGCCAGTTGCAGCACCGCGTTCTTCAGCGCGCGGTCACCGGCCAGCAGGCGCCGGGCGTGCTCCAGCACCAGCCGGCCGTGGGCGGTGAGGGTGATGCCGCGTGGGTTGCGATCCACCAACTGACAGTTCAACTGGCCTTCCAGCGCCTGGATGCTGCGTGACAGGGCGGGTTGGCTAAGGTTCACCGCATCGGCGGCACGGGCGAAGTGGCCATGTTCGGCAAGGGCGACGAAGTGGCGTAGCTGGCGGAGATCACTCATGCGCTTCCTGCATCGATTGTGAAATTGGAATGCATTGGAATTATTAGCGCGACGGCCTGCATAGTGCGAGCACAACAACAAATACCGGAGTCCATCGATGTCCCGCCTTTCCGCCGCCATTCTGCTAGCCAGTCTCTGCCCGGGCCTGCTTTTCGCCGCCGAGCAACCCAAACCGCCAACGTCCTTCACCATCGATGCGCAGCAGAAGGTGCGCGAGGCGCTGCCGTTTTCCGATCGCAGCGATTTCGACCGCGTGGAGAAGGGCCTGATCAAGCGCCCGGACAATCTGCTGATCAAGAACGAAGACGGCAGCGTCGCCTGGCAACTGGGCGTCTATGACTTTCTCAACGCTGGCAAGGACATCGACAGCGTCAACCCGAGCCTGCAGCGCCAGGCCCTGCTCAACCTGAAGTACGGCCTGTACAAGGTCACCGACGGTATCTACCAGGTGCGCGGCTTCGACCTGGCGAACATCACCTTCGTCCAAGGCAAGAGCGGCTGGATCGTCATCGACACCCTGACCACCCCCGCCACCGCCAAGGCCGCGTATGCGCTGGTGAGCCAGGAGCTGGGGCAGAAACCGATCCGCGCCGTCATCTACAGCCACGCCCACGTCGATCATTTCGGCGGGGTGAAGGGGCTGGTGAGCCAGGAGCAGGTCGACAAGGGCGAGGTACAGATCTATGCGCCCAAGGGCTTCATGGAAGCGGCGATCAAGGAGAACGTCCTCGCCGGCAATGCCATGATTCGCCGTGCCACCTACCAGTACGGCATGATGCTGCCCAAGGGGCCGCAGGGCCAGGTCGACATGGCCATCGGCAAGGGCGCTGCGCGCGGGCCGATGAGCATCCTCGCGCCGACCAACCTGATCGAGGGCGACCTGCAGGAGCTGGAAATCGACGGCGTGCCGGTGACTTTCCAGAACACTCCCGGCACCGAATCGCCGGCCGAAATGAACGTCTGGCTGCCACAGCAGAAAGCCCTGCTGATGGCCGAGAACGTGACCGCCACGCTGCACAACCTCTACACCCTGCGTGGCGCCGAGACCCGCGACGCCCTGGGCTGGAGCAAGTACATCAACGAGGCGCTGCATCGTTTCGGCGACAAGGCCGAGGTGCTGTTCGCCGTGCACAACTGGCCGCGCTGGGGGCACGACGACATCGTCCGCACCCTGGAGAAGCAGCGTGACATGTACGGCTACCTGAACGACCAGACGCTGTACCTGGCCAACCAGGGCGTGACCATCAACCAGATCCACGAGCGCTTCAAGGTGCCGCCGGAGCTGGCCAACGAGTGGTACAACCGTGGCTACCACGGCAGCGTCAGCCACAACGTGCGCGCAGTGGTGAACAAGTACCTGGGCTACTACGACGGCAACCCGGCAACCCTGAACCCGCTGGCGCCGGAAGACTCGGCGAAGAAGTACGTGGAATTCATGGGCGGCGCCGATCACCTGCTGCAACTGGCGAAGCAGTCCTATGACAAGGGCGAGTACCGCTGGGTAGTGGAGGTGGTCAACAAGCTGATCTTCGCCGAACCGACCAACCAGGCCGCCCGCGCCCTGCAGGCCGATGCGCTGGAGCAGCTCGGTTACCAGGCGGAGAACGCCGGCTGGCGCAACAGCTATCTGGTCGCCGCGCAGGAGCTGCGTAACGGCGTGCCGCGCGACGTGCCGTCGCTGCGGGTGACCAGCGCCGACGCCCTGGCGGCGATGGATACCGGCCTGCTGTTCGACTATCTCGGCGTGCGTCTGAACGCGGAGAAGGCCGAAGGCGAGGATCTGAGCATCAATCTGGTACTGCCTGACCGCAACGAGCAGTATCTGCTGGAACTGAAGAACTCGCACCTGAACAACATCAAGGGCGTGCAGAAGGAGAACGCCGGACAGACCGTCACCATCGACCGCGCCGACCTCAATCGCCTGCTGCTCAAGGAGGTCTCGCCGGTACGCTTGGTGCTGGAAGGCAAGCTCAAGAGCTCGGGTAATCCGCTGCTGCTGGCGAAGCTCTTTGGCATGCTCGATGATTTCCAGTTCTGGTTCGACATCGCGACGCCTGCCCAGAAGAGCTGACCGCTCTGCAGGCCGCGCCAACCGTCGATGGCACAATGCAGTGATTGCATTGTGCCATTGTTTTTTTCGCGACCAGATTGCACCATGCCGCTCCGGCGTTCTTACAGTAAGGTGGGCGCCTTCGCAGTCGAGACGTCGCGATAGTGTCCAGTCGTTCCCTACGAGTTTTGCGCCGTTGCCGGCCGGGGCCTGTGCTCCTGGCGCTGGCGATGTCGCTCGCCGTGGTGGCGGGGGGGCAGAAGGTCGAGTGGGACTTCGCGCTGATCGAGCAGCGCGCCGCAATGCTCTACGGCCCAATGAGCGATGGCAGGCCGCGCATCGACGCCTGGCAGCGACTGCTCGACGACGCCGCGGCGTTGCCTGAGCGCGAGCAATTGCAGGCGGTCAACCGCTTCTTCAATGACCAGTTGCGCTTCACCGACGACCTCGGCCTGTGGCACGAGGTGGATTACTGGGCGACTCCGGTGGAAGCCCTGCTCAAGGGGGCGGGCGACTGCGAGGACTTCGCCATCGCCAAGTACATCAGCCTGCGCCACCTCGGCGTGCCGGCGGAGAAGCTGCGCATTACCTACGTCAAGGCGCTGCGCCTGAATCAGGCGCATATGGTGCTGACGTACTATTCACGGCCCGATGCGGAGCCGCTGGTACTGGACAACCTGATCGGCAGCATCCTGCCGGCCAGCCAGCGCACCGATCTGCAGCCGGTGTACGCCTTCAACGGCGAGGGTTTGTGGCTGGCCAACGCCAGTGGTGGCAAGCAGGTCGGCGACAGCAAGCGGCTGTCGCGCTGGCAGGACCTGCTGAAGAAAATGAAAGCCGAAGGCTTTCCCCTGAACGAATGAGAGCGTGGAGACAAGATGTCCCTGTTCAAACAATTGCTCATCGCCATCTGCCTGTTCCTGGTCATCGCCTTCAGCGGCAGCTTCATGGTCAGCCTGGAAAGCTCGCGCGAGCAGTACGTCAACCAGCTCCGCTCCCACGCCCAGGATGCCGCCACCGCGCTGGGGCTGTCGCTGACGCCGAACATCGATGACCCGGCTATGGTCGAGCTGATGGTCAGCTCGATCTTCGATAGCGGCTACTTCGAAAGCATTCGCGTGGTGGACCTGGCCACCGGCAAGGTGATCGTCCAGCGCACCGGCGTGCCCGATGCGGTGGCGGCGAAGGTGCCGCAGTGGTTCGTCTCGCTGATCGACCTGCATTCGGCCGGCGGCGACGCCATCGTCAGCCGTGGCTGGACCCAGGCGGCGCGGGTCGAAGTGCTCAGCCACCCGATGTTCGCCATTGCCAAGCTTTGGCAGAGCGCGCTGGGCAGCCTGCTCTGGCTGGCGCTGTGCGGCGTGGCCAGCGGCGTGCTCGGGGCGATCCTGCTGCGCCGCCAGCTCAAGCCGCTGGACTACATGGTGGAGCAGTCCCACGCCATCGCCCGCCGCGAGTTCCTCAGCGTGCCGGAGCTGCCACGCACACCGGAGCTGCGCCGGGTGGTGCAGGCAATGAACCAGATGGTGGAAAAGCTCAAGGCGCTGTTCCAGGAACAGGCCGAACGCAGCGAGCGGCTACGCGACGAAGCCTATCAGGACAGCCTCACCGGCCTGGGCAACCGGCGTTTCTTCGATATGCAGTTGCAGGCGCGGCTGAGCGCCGAGGACCAGGTCAGCAGCGGCCTGCTGCTGGTGCTGCGGGTGCGCGACCTGGCCGGGCTGAACCAGCGCCTGGGCGGCCAGCGTGTCGACCAGTTGCTCAAGGCGGTGGCCGATCAGTTGCGCCTGGCCGGCCAGGGACTGGGCGCCGGCATCACGCTGGCGCGCAGCCGCGGCGGCGAGTTCGTGATGCTCGCGCCGGGCCTGATGCCTGAGGAGGCGCCGGCCCTGGCTGCGCGCCTGGAAAGCATGCTCGCCACGCTGACCAGCACCGGGGCCAGCGATGTGAGCCCGGTAGCCAGCATCGGGCTGGTGCCGTTCGTTTCCGGCGAGTCCGTGCAGTCGCTGCTGGTGCGGGCCGACGAGGCGCTGGCCCTGGCCGAACGCGAGGGTGACTGCTGCTGGGCATTCCTGCAGGGCGGTGCCAGCCCGGTCGCCGAGGAACGCCACGCCTGGCATCAGTTGCTGGATCAGGCGCTGGTGCACAAGCGCTTCCAGTTGTATTTCCAGCCGGTGGTGGCCTGCGCCGATCCGCAGCGGATCCTGCACCACAAGGTACTCTCGCGCCTGCCGGACGGGCAGGGCGGCAACATCGCCGCCGGGCGCTTCCTGCCGTGGCTGGATCGCTTCGGCTGGACTGCGCGGCTGGATCTGCTGATGCTGGAAAGCGTGCTCGCCGACCTGGCGACCCACGACCGCCCGCTGGCGCTGAACCTGTCGGCGGCACTGCTGCGCGATGAGTGGGCGACCACCCGGGTCTTCGATCTGCTGCGCCAGCATCCGCAGTTCGCCGGGCGTCTGACGCTGGAGCTGGAAGAAGACCAGCTACCGGCGCAGTCGGTGCTCGAAGTCCTGACCCGGCGTCTGCGCGAGCTGGGCTACAGCCTCAGCCTGCAGCATTTCGGCGGGCGCTTCAGCATGATCGGCAACCTTGCCCGCCTGGGCCTGGCCTACCTGAAGGTGGATGGCAGCCATATCCGCGCCATCGACCAGGAGAACGACAAGCGCCTGTTCATCGAGGCGATGCAGCGGGCCGCGCATAGCATCGACCTGCCGCTGATCGCCGAGCGCGTGGAGACCGAAGGGGAGTTCCGCGTGTTGCGCGAGATGGGCATTCACGGCGTGCAGGGGCGGTTGTTCGGCGCCCCGGCGCCGTGGTGATGGCGGGCTGATTCGCGGCGGGCGCACGGCCCGCCCGCATTGCGCAGAAAGAAGAACGGGGCTCAGATCAGCCCCGTTTCTTCATCATCGTTGATCAGCCGCGTCAACCCGCCCAGGGCTTCCCGCGCCTGGGTCCGGTTGAGCAGCTTGGAACGCGCCGCCGGTGGCAGGTCGGTGATGCGGATGACGCCCTTGGTGATCAGCACCGAGATCAGGTCTTCCAGTACCCGGATCATGTCCAGGTCGCTCTGCTTGAGTTGCAGCAGGCTGCTGGCGGTGGCCTGCCACGCCTGAATGTCCGGGTGGTCCGCCGGTAGCGTGCCGGTCATCCCGTCGAACTCGGCGTCTTCGACGCGCGCCAGTTTTCCCTCGGCGTTGCGCTGGATGTACAGCATCGGCCCGTCCCCATGTGTCTGCGATGAAGGTACGACAACGCGGCCACCCCGGAGGGTAGCCGCGCTGTCGCTGTGTGGAGCCTGACCGTTTCGCCGCGTTGCGGCAACCGCGGGTCAGTGATGCTCAGTCTTGACCACCGGATCGGAGCCCGCCACCAGCTTGCTGACGATCTCCGAGGAGGTGGAACCGTAGGTGGTCAGGTCCACGCCGCTCAGTTTGATGGTGACATCCGCGCTGGTGGCGACCTGGCCGGTGGTGCTGACCTGCAGGGTCGAGGTCGCGGTGTCCACCTTCAGATAGCTGAGAATGTCGTTCTGCGCGGTATCGGGCAGCAGGTCGCTGATGTCGATGCGATCCCCTTCGCTGTACTTGAAGTCGGTGACGGTGTCGTTGCCGGTATCGCCTGCCTTCCAGTTGAAGGTATCGGCGCCCGCACCGCCGGTGAGGATGTCGTTGCCCTTGCCGCCGATCAACTGGTCGTTGCCCGTGCCGCCGAAGAGGATGTCGTTGCCGTCTCCCCCGATCAGGATGTCGTTGCCACCCTGTCCGTAAAGGATGTCGTTGCCGTCGCCACCGTTGAGGATGTCGTTGCCGCCACGAGTATCGCCTTCGACGTTGAACTGTGCGTGGTTGGCCTTGATGTAGCTGTACATCTCTTCGGTGGTGGCCGCATGGCCGTTCTTCGCCTCCAGGAACGCCGACAGCGCGCTGACGCCGGAACCCGCCGGCAGGTCGGCCGGCTTGGTCGGGTTGCCATTGACGCCCCAGGGCAGGTTGTCGGTGTTGATACTGTCGCCGAACAGAATATCGTCGCCGGCGCCGCCCAGGATGGTGTCGTGGCCTGACGGCGCCAGTTCGGAGTTGGTGGAGCCACCGTGCAGGGCGCCGTGCAGTTCGCTGGCGCTATTGACGATGTCCACCTGGCCGGCCGGGCCGGTCACCGGGCTTGACGTATTGACGGTCTGCTTGACGTCGTCGACGTAGACCGTCGCCCTGTCCGAGCTGGAGTTGTCGGTGAGGATGAACTCGAAGCGATAGGTGCCTTCACCCACGGTCTTGGTGGTGATGGTCGCACTATTGGTCGACGAGTCGAGGATGCCGGAGTCGGAGATGGTGCTCCAGGTGCCGTTCACCAGTTTCTCCAGGCGCCACTCGAAGGTGTCGCGGGTATTCAGCGTCTCGCTGATGCTGAAGCTGAAGCTGGACGTGGTGCCGCTGGTCACTTCCATCTTCGGGCTGGCGGCGGTAGTGGAACCGTTGCTGTTGCTGTCGACCATCTTCATCCGGTAGCCGGTGAAGAACCCATAGTCGATGCTGGTTCCGTTGCCATTGCCTTTGCTGGCCAGCTCCCAGCCGGCCAGGCTGCTGTCGCTGAAGTTATGCAGCGTGCTGGTCGTACTGGTATCGAAGCTCACCGTGCCGTTGCCGGTCACGTTGCTGTTGTCGAAGAACTTCAGGATGTTTTCGTTGATGCCATTGCCGATGCCGATTGCACGGACGTCGCTCACGCCGCTCAGGTTGGCGAAGGACTGCACCGACTCGCGCACCACATCCGCCGTGGTGGCGGTGCCGTTGCCAAAGCTCGTCGATTGGGTCGGGTCGCCGTCGGTGAGGAACAGGGTCAGGTTTTCGTAACCGTTGTTCTTCTGCGCCGCTGCGTTGAACCAGCTCACCGCCTGGTCGAAGGCGGCCTGGTAGTTGGTGCCGCCGTCGGCCCGGAGACCAGTGGTCTCGGTACGGCCGATGGCGGTGATCAGGTCTTCGACATTAAGGCTGGTGAGGTCCGCGATGCTGACCTTGATGCTGGCGCTGGCGGAGAAGCCGATCAGGGTGATGTTGATCACCCCGTCGTGGTCCTTCAGTTCGTTGGCCAGATTGATCAGCGCATCCTTCACCAGCTTCATTCGCGAGTCCGCGTAGGCCGCGTTGCCCTGTCCGGCGAGGTTGTACTGCATGCTGCCGGAGGTATCGACGATGAGGGCGATGTTGTAGTTGGTGCCCGGCTGGGTGGTGGTCAGCAGGCCGCCAACGTCGCCGAGGATCACATCGTCGCCCGAGCCGCCGACCAGGGTGTTGTCGCCATTGGGTGTGGTGCTCGGGATCTGTACCTGGCCGACATGGAGGTCGAAGCCATAGGTCGCCGATGTGTCGGCACCACCGTTGGCGGTACCGCCACTGTCCTTCACGGCGAAGGTGAAGTGGGCGTTGCTGCCGGAGGCGTCCGGTACGTAGGTCAGCTTGCCGCCGGCGAGGTCGCTGGTGCTGACTGCCTGTCCGGCCGTCACCTTGACGCCGTTGAGCCACAGCGTGCCGGAGTCCGGCAGCGCCTTGATGATGACTGCCTGCAGGCTGTGCGATTGGCCATTGGCGGAGTCGGCGATGTCGCTGAAGGCGAAGTCCTTGAGCCCGAAGGTGTAGGTCTTGCCGGCGTAGAGGCTGGCCGAGCCGTCGGCCGACACCGGCGCGTCGCTTACCGGCGTGACGTTGAAGGTGATGGTGCTGGGGCTGCTGGAGAAGCTGTCGTGGCTGTCCTGCACCGAGAACTTCAGGGTGGCGTAGGCGTTGCCGGCGGCATTGGCCAGCGGGGTGTAGACCAGGCTGGCGAGCAGGCCCACGGCAATGACCTGGCCGGCGGTCACCGACTGGCCGTTGAGGGTCAGGCTGCCAGCGCCCGGCAGGCTGTCGATGCGGATCGCCTTGAGGGCATCGCCACTGTCCTTGTCGGCGAAGCCGAAGTCGGCTGCGCTGAAGCTGCGGCTGCCGTCCTCGTTGAGGGTGACGGTCTTGTCGGCGCCGGTCGGCGCATCGTTGCTGCCATTGACGGTGATGGTCACAACGGCGGGCACGCTCACCGCACCCTGGGCGTCCTTGGCCGTGTAGCTGAAGCTCACCTGGCGGGATTCGCCGGCGTTGAGCGAGTCGAAATCGCTACCGGGGTCGAACACGTAGCTGCCGTTGGCGTTGAAGACCAGATTCCCGTTGCCGGCGCCCACTCCTTGTGCCAGCGCATAGCCGGTGGTGTTGACCGCGCTGTCGATGTCGGTGGCGGCGGGCACCTGGCCGCTGAGCACGCTGTTCTCGCCGGTGGACTGGCTGTCGTTCTTCGCCTGTGGCGCATCGTTCACCGGGTTCACGCCCAGGGTGACGGTAGCGGTGGAAACGCCGCCGTTTCCATCGCTGATGGTGTAGGTGAAGCTTGCGGTGCCGTTGTAGTCCTTGGTCGGGGTGAAGATGACGTTGCCATTCTCCAGCCTGACCGTGCCGTTCACCGCGCCTTGCACACTGATGATCGACAGGGTGTCGCCATCCACGTCGGTGTCGTTGCCCAGCAGGGTCTTGGCGGCGATGGTCAGCGGCTGGTCTTCATTGGTGACCAGTTCGCTCACCACCGGATGACTCAGGCTGCTGCCGCCGAGCACGCTGTAGGTGCCGCCCTGGGGCCGCATCTCGACCTTGAGCTGGGCATTGCCGCCCTGGTCCCAGTAAAGGATCTCGATCTGGTGATCGCCGCTCTGGGCGATATTGAATACCGCCGACTGTCTGACGGTAGGGCTCTGGTTGCCGTCGAAGTTGAACACTTCGACGCCGTCGATGCGGATGCTGAAGCCGTCATCGGCAGTGACCTGGAACTGGTAGTTGCCGGCCTTCAGGTTGATCGAACCGGTGAGCTGGATGATCGCGTCGGAAGTGTTGGTCGGGTCGGTGTTCAGCGACGCCGCATCGGCGCCGAGGAACTTCTGCAACTGCTTGTCCGCGCCCAGGTCGCTGTTTACGCCATTGCCGTAGTTCACCGAGGTGGCGGTGAAGGTGGCGCTCGGCGCGCGGCCGGCGATGAAGGCGCCGACCTGGCTGAGGTTGGTCAGGTTGGCGCCGTCGACGTTCTCGCGATAGCCCCAGTAGTTACCCTGCAGGCCGCTGATGCTGTAGCTGTCGTCCACCGCCACCGGCGCATCGTTCACCGGCGTGACGTTGAAGGTGATCTTGTTCGGCGTTGGGTCGAAGGCGTTGTTGCTGTCCCTCACCGAGAAGGTGAAGTTGGCATAGCTGCTGCCGTTGCCATTAGCGGCCGGAGTGAACACCAGGCCGCCCAACTGGTCGGCGGCGATCACCTGGCCCTGGGTTACTGCCTTGCCGTTGAAGGTCAGGCTGCCCGCGGTCGGCAGACTGTCGATACGCACGGCGCTCAGGCTGTCGCCCTGGTCCACGTCGCTGAAGCCGAAGTCCACTGCGCTGAAGGGGCGGCTGCTGTCTTCGTTGAGCGTGATGGTCGCGTCGGCGCCATTGGGTGCGTCGTTCACCGGGGTGACGTTGACGTCGATCACCTGCTCGGTGATGCCGCCGTGGCCGTCGTTGGCGAGCACGGTGAAGCTGTCCGGGCCGTTGTAGTCCTTGCCCGGGGTGTAGGTGAAGCTGCCGTTGGCATTGACCACCACGTTGCCGTGCTGGGCATTGCCGCCGGTCTTCAGGGCGAAGGTGATGGTGTCGCCGTCCGCGTCGGTGGCGGTGAGCTGGCCGCTCTTGGCGTTGTCCTCGGCGGTGGTCAGTGTTGCCGCGCTGGTGAATACCGGCGCATCGTTGACCGGCGTAACGTTGATGTTCACCACGCTATCGACGCTGCCGCCGCGGCCATCGCTGACAGTCACGGTGAAGCTGTCCGGGCCGTTGTAGTCGTGTTTCGGGGTGTAGGTGTATGCCCCGGTGGCACTGTCGACGGTCAGGGTGCCGTGGGCGGTCCCCGTCTTGACCGCATAGCTCAGGGTGTCGTGGTCGACATCATTGGCGACGATCTGGCCCTTGAGCACGGTGTCTTCATCAACGGCGACATTCTGGTTGGTGGCCGTCGGCGCATCGTTGACCGCGTGAACCTGGATATCCAGCGGCAGGGTGGTGGTCGCCTTGTCATTGTTGCTCGCTTCGGTCGCAGTGGCGCTCACCTGCAGGGTAATGGTGCCGTTGGCATTGGCCGGCGGAGTGAAGGTCAGCTTGGACAGGTTCCACCCGGTGATGTCGACACTGGTGTGGCTGGCATCAGCGGTGAAGCTGTGGGTGCCGTCACTCAGGGTGCCACCTGCGGGGATGCTGCCGATGCTGATCGCCAGGCTTTCCGAACCGTCGGTGTCGACCAGCGAGGCATTGATCTTCGACAGCGGGATGCTGGTGTCTTCGTTGCCCTCGTTGACCCCGAAGACGGTGTAGTGGCCCTGGCCGTTGCTGCCTACCAGGTCGCCCAGGCGCTCGCCGGCGCCAGCCAGTTCGGACGTGTTGTGGTAGACCAGCGAACTGCCGGTGCCGACGGTTTGCGGTGTGCTGCCGTTGTCGGAGATGGTCAGGTTGTAGCTGCCCGGACCGCTCTGGTTATGTTGGTAGAGAGCGATGGTGTAGTAGCCGCTCTCGGTTGGCGTGAAGGTGCCGCTGAACTTGCCACTGGTGCCGCCGGAGCCGGCCCAGGTGGCTTCTGCGATCTTGTTGCCGCCGATGACCAGGCGAATGCTGTCGTCGCCCACGCCGGCGAAGGTATAGGTGTGGCCGGCTTCCAGGAAAATCAGGCCGCTGACCTTGTTGGCGGTGCCGGCGTTGACGCTGGAGTTGCTGACGCTGTTGGTCGAGCCCTCGCTGGAGGGCTTGCCGGCGTTGTCGATCACCGACTGCAGGGTGGACGGCGAGACGCCATCGCCGTTGCTGCCCAGCCCCGCCAGATTGGTCCAGGTCTGCACGGTCAGGCCGGTGGCCGGCGGATGGCCGTTGCTGCCGTCGAGGCTCAGGTTCGGTTTGTCGGCCACGGCGATGACGTTCACGTTCACTGTCGAGACGGCGGTGCCGCCTTTGCCGTCGCTGATGGTGTACGTGATGGTGTCGGTGCCGCTGAAGTTGGCCTTCGGTGTGTAATTCAGGGTGCCGTCGTTGTTGATCGTCAGGGTGCCCTGGCCGGCGCTGGCGCTGGTGACCGTCAGCGGGTCGCCGTCCACATCGGTGTCGTTGGCCAGCACGTTGATCTTGACCGAGCTGTCCTCGTTGACGGTGGCGTTGTCGGGCCGGGCGATCGGCGCGTCGTTCACTGGGGTGACATTGGCGAAGCTGAGATCGGCCGTGGCGGTGAGCTTGCCGTCGCTGACGGTGTAGGTGGCGGTTGGCACCGGGCCGTTGTAATCCTTGGCCGGCATGAAGGTGAAGCTGCCGTCACTGTTGATAACCAGCGAGCCAACACCGTTGACGGTGGCGGTCTGACCGGCGTTGACAGTGGTGCCGCCGAAGGTGAAACCGGTGACGGTCAGAACGTCGCCATCGACATCGGTGTCGTTGGTCAACACATTACCGGTGGCCGGGGTGTCTTCGGTCACCGAGACCGGGCCGTCATTGACCGCAACGGGCGCGTCATTCACCGGGGTGACATCGGAGAAGCTCAGCTTCGCCGAGGCGGTGATCGAACCGTCAGTGATGGTATAGGTCGCGGTTGGCACCGGGCCGTTGTAGTTCGGTGCAGGCGTAAAGGTGAAGCTGCCGTCACTGTTGATGACCAGGCTGCCGACGCCGTTGATGGTCGCACTCTGGCCTGCGTTGACAGTGGTGCCGCCGAAGGTGAAGCCGGTGACGGTCAGCGCATCACCTTCCGGGTCGCTGTCGTTGGCCAGCACATTGCCGGTGGCCGGGGTGTCTTCGGTCACCGAGACCGGGCCGTCATTGACCGCAACCGGCGCGTCGTTCACCGGGTTTACCGTGATGGTGCCGGTGGCTGGAGTTGGGTCTTCCAGGCCAAGGTTGTCCACGGCGGCGAACTGGAAGTTGTTGGATCCGTTCCAGTTGGCGTTGGGCATGAAGGTGACGGAGGCGGTATTGCCGGTGGCCGGGACGCTGTCGCCAACGGCCAGCGCCACGCCGTTGAACATCAGGGTGCCATTGGCCGGCAGGGTCTTGATGATGAAGTGGTCGACGTTTCCGTCGATATCCGAGCCGCTGAGTTTGATGATGAGCTGCGAGTCTTCGTTGCCCGTGGTGCTGTTGTCGTTGGTCTGCGGCGCATCGTTGACCGGGGTGACGTTGGCAAAGCTCAGCTCCGCCGTGGAGCTCAGCTTGCCGTCGCTGACGGTGTAGGTGGCGGTTGGCACCGGGCCGTTGTAGTCCGGCGCCGGGGTGAAGGTGAAGCTGCCGTCACTGTTGATGACCAGGCTGCCGACGCCGTTGATGGTCGCACTCTGGCCTGCGTTGACGGTGGTGCCGCCGAAGGTGAAGCCGGTGACGGTCAGCGCATCACCTTCCGGGTCGCTGTCGTTGGCCAGCACATTGCCGGTGGCCGGGGTGTCTTCGGTCACCGAGACCGGGCCGTCATTGACCGCAACGGGCGCGTCATTCACCGGGGTGACATCGGAGAAGCTCAGCTTCGCCGAGGCGGTGATCGAACCGTCAGTGATGGTATAGGTCGCGGTTGGCACCGGGCCGTTGTAGTTCGGTGCAGGCGTAAAGGTGAAGCTGCCGTCACTGTTGATGACCAGGCTGCCGACGCCGTTGATGGTCGCACTCTGGCCTGCGTTGACAGTGGTGCCGCCGAAGGTGAAGCCGGTGACGGTCAGAACGTCGCCATCGACATCGGTGTCGTTGGTCAACACATTGCCGGTGGCCGGGGTGTCTTCGGTCACGGAGAACGGGCCATCGTTGACCGCAACCGGCGCGTCGTTCACCGGGTTTACTGTGATGGTGCCGGTGGCTGGAGTTGGGTCTTCCAGGCCAAGGTTGTCCACGGCGGCGAACTGGAAGTTGTTGGATCCGTTCCAGTTGGCGTTGGGCATGAAGGTGACGGAGGCGGTATTGCCGGTGGCCGGGACGCTGTCGCCAACGGCCAGCGCCACGCCGTTGAACATCAGGGTGCCATTGGCCGGCAGGGTCTTGATGATGAAGTGGTCGACGTTTCCGTCGATATCCGAGCCGCTGAGTTTGATGATGAGCTGCGAGTCTTCGTTGCCCGTGGTGCTGTTGTCGTTGGTCTGCGGCGCATCGTTGACCGGGGTGACGTTGGCAAAGCTCAGCGCCGCCGTGGAACTCAGCTTGCCGTCGCTGACGGTGTAGGTGGCGGTTGGCACTGGGCCGTTGTAGTCCGGCGCCGGGGTGAAGGTGAAGCTGCCGTCACTGTTGATGACCAGGCTGCCGACGCCGTTGATGGTCGCACTCTGGCCTGCGTTGACGGTGGTGCCGCCGAAGGTGAAGCCGGTGACGGTCAGCGCATCGCCTTCCGGGTCGCTGTCGTTGGCCAGCACATTGCCGGTGGCCGGGGTGTCTTCGGTCACCGAGACCGGGCCGTCATTGACCGCAACCGGTGCGTCATTCACCGGGGTGACATCGGAGAAGCTCAGCTTCGCCGAGGCGGTGATCGAACCGTCAGTGATGGTATAGGTCGCGGTTGGCACCGGGCCGTTGTAGTTCGGTGCCGGCGTAAAGATGAAGCTGCCGTCGGCCTTGATCACCAGGGAGCCGACGCCGTTAACGGTGGCAGTCTGACCGGCGTTGACAGTGGTGCCGCCGAAGGTGAAACCGGTGACGGTTAGAACGTCGCCGTCGACATCGGTGTCGTTGGCCAGCACATTGCCGGTGGCCGGGGTGTCTTCGGTGACGGAAACCGGACCGTCATTGACGGCAACCGGCGCGTCGTTCACCGGGTTCACGCCGACATTGACGGTGATGGTGTCGCGGCCACCCTGGCCGTCATCGACGATCACGGTGAAGCTGTCGTTGCCGTTGAAGTTCTGCCCCGGGGTGTAGGTATAGGTGCCATCGGGGTTGACCACGACGGTGCCATTGCGCGGGCTGTCGCCCAGGTCGAAGCGCAGCGGGTTGCCATCGGGATCGTTGGCGACCAGGCGGCCACTGACCGGGGTATCTTCGTCTGTCACCAGCGCAGCGTCCTGGCCTTGCGGAGCGTTGTTCGGCGACGGCTGGTTCGATGTGTCGGCGAGCAGGGCCTGCTCCTGCTGCAGCAGGCCGAAGGTCTGGCCAGCGCCGGCAGTGGGGAAGCCTACGGTCGGATCGACCCGGCCCGCGGTCTCGTCGAGCATCACGAAGCTGTGGCTGCCGCCGGCTACGCCGGAGCCGCCGGAGGAGGCCGCGCTCGGACCGGCTGCGGTGGGGGCCAGGGCCTGGGTCGGGTCGAGGCCGGCGGCGATGGCCTTCTGCAGGTCCTCGGTGCTCGGTGTGGTGGGCTGCGCCTGCGCATGTGCAGGAGTGTTGTGTGGCAGATCGGCACCGCTCCATTGGCTATCGCGGCCCAGATCGACCGTACGGCCATCGCCGGTATCCAGCGTCACGGCGCCGGCAGCACCGGTGACCAGCTGTTCACCCTGGTAGATGCGGTCACCTTCGACGAGGACACGCTGGGCACCCTCGGGGGATACCGCAACTACTTGTCCGATGATGCTTTTGACGACGGCGACGACGCTGCTCATGAACTTCTCCTGATGAGGCTTACCTGGTGTGCCAGCCGGGCCGATTTCTGGATATCGGCATCAGGGGCACATTCCCTTGTCACTCAGAGCGAAATATCTGGCGTCAATCTATTGGCTTATATCCAATCGAAATTGCGTATATGCCAATGTATTGACCATTCGCCAGCCATCCTAAACAATTGGCAAATCGATGTCACTTTGATATCGGGCGTTCACGTAAAAAAATTAGCGTGAATTGCATCACGGTTTTTGATGAGCCCTTTGCAGCTATTCGCCAGTCTTTTGACGCCTTTTGCGGAAATCGAATCGCTGCGGTTATCTCTCTGATAAGGATGTTTTCCCATGCGCCTGCGATTCGCTTCTGTAGTGCCCTTCGCCCTTTCATTCGTCCTGCCTGCCCACGCCGATACGCTCTCGCAAGCGATGCAGAAGGCGATGGACTACCACCCGGAAATCCAGGCCGGCGTTAACAGCCGGCTGGCTGCCGACAAGCAGCTTCGCGCCGCGCAGGGCGGTTATCTGCCGTCTGTCGACCTGCTGGGTGGCTATGGCCGCGAGGGTACCGATTCGCCATCCACCCGAGCCCAGGGCAACGATCACTGGAAGACCATGAACCGCGGCGAATCCAGCCTGCGCCTGCAGCAGATGGTGTTCGACGGCTTCGCCACCTCCAGCGAGGTGGGCCGCCAGCAGGCCACTGTGAATTCCCGGGCGTATGCGCTGCTCGGCACTTCCGAGCGCACCGCGCTGGACGTCGCCCAGGTCTACACCGACGTGCTGCGCCGCCAGGAAATGGTCCGCCTGGCCGAAGCCAACCTGAAGCGCCACCAGCAGGTCTACGACCAGATCAGCCTGCGCAGCGCGCGCGGCGTCGGTCGTCTGGCGGACCAGGATCAGGCCGAGGCGCGCCTGGCCCAGGCGCAGAACAATCTGTTTACCGAGCAGACCAACCTGGCCGATGCGCGCACCAACTACTACAGCGTGGTCGGCAGCGAGCCAGTGGATCTGGATGAGCCGGCCGGCCTGAGCGGCCAACTGCCGGCCGACCTGCAGGCGGCTCGCCGCCAGTTGCTGGAAAACAGTCCGATCCTGCGTTCGGCGGAGTCGGATGTGGCGGCGGCGGAGAAGCAGTACGAAGCGGCGAAGTCGACCTTCTATCCGAGATTCGATGCAGAACTTTCGCGCGGTGCCGATAACAACGTCGACGGCGATCCGGGCCACAACAACGAATGGCAGGCCATGTTGCGTATGCGCTACAACCTGTTCGCCGGTGGCAGCAACAAGGCCGAGCTGGAAGCCAAGTCCTACCAGGCCAGCCAGGCGCTGGATATCCGCAACAACGCCCTGCGCCAGTTGAACGAGGAACTCGGATTGTCCTGGAACGCCCTGGCCAACGCCCGCGACCAACTGCCAATTGCCCGCCAGTACGTGGACTACAGCACCCGTGTGCGCGAGGCGTACCAGAAGCAGTTCACCATCGGCGAGCGCACGCTGCTCGATCTGCTGGACAGCGAGAACGAACTGTTCAACGCTTCGCGCCGCCTGGTCGACCTGAAGTACACCGAACTGTTCACCCAGTACCGCATCAAGGCCACCCTGGGCGAACTGCTCAAGAGCCAGGGTGTGGTTGCGCCGATGGCGACCGTGGTGAGTAACGACATCAAGCCGCAAGTACAACTGCCGGGCCTGAACTGAGCCGCTGCCAAGGCCCGGCCAAGGCAGCCCCCAACCGAGAGTGTCTACGCGTGGATCAAGAAGTCAGTCGAGTTTCCTCCAGTCACGATCCGCGCGGTCTGCTCGATGACCCGCTGCTGGACAGCCTGCTGACGCTCTGTCAGTTGCACCAGAAGCCGGCCAGCCGGGCAATGCTGACCAGCGGCCTGCCACTGCCGGGGCAGCGCCTCTCCGCCGAGCTGCTGCCACGCGCGGCCGCTCGCGCCGGCTTGCAGGGGCGCTTGCTGCAACGGCGGCTGGAGCAGATCCCGGCGCTTGCGCTGCCGGCCATGCTGTTGTTGCGCGAAGGCCGCTGCGCGGTGCTGCTGGGGTGGGATGCCGATGGCCAGGCGCGTTTGCTGTTGAGCGAAAGCGACGGCGGCGAGGTGCGCGTGACGCGTGAGTTGCTCGCCGAGGACTACAGTGGCCAGACGTTCTTCGCCCAGCCGCAGCACAAGTTCGACCTGCAGCACGGCGAGCTCATCCCGCGGGCCCGCCACTGGTTCCGCGATACCCTCAAGCGTTCGCGCTGGCTCTATGTCGACGCGGTGGCCGCCAGCCTGCTGATCAACCTGATCGCTCTGGCAGCGCCGCTGTTCGTGATGAACGTGTACGACCGCGTGGTGCCCAACCAGGCCGCCGCCACCCTGTGGGTGCTGGCCATCGGCATCAGCGGTGCCTACCTGTTCGACCTGCTGCTCAAGACCATGCGCGGACTGTGCCTGGACCTGGCCGGCAAGAAGACCGACCTGATCATCTCGGCGACGCTGTTCGAGCGCATCGTCGGCATGAGCATGAAGTTCCGCCCGGCGCGGGTCGGCAGCTTTGCGCAGAATATCCATGAGTTCCAGACGCTACGCGACTTCCTCAACTCGCTGACCCTCACGACCCTGATCGACCTGCCGTTCACCCTGTTGATCCTTCTGGTGATCGGTATCATCGGCGGGCCGCTGGTGTTCGTGCCGCTGGTGGCGTTCCCGCTGGCCGCGGGCCTCGGCTGGATACTGCAGAAACCGCTGGTGGAAACCATGAACCGCACGATGGCGCTCTCCGCCGAGCGCCAGTCGAGCCTGATCGAAACCCTGGCCAGCCTCGACGCGGTGAAGGTGAACAACGCCGAAAGCGAGCGCCAGTACCTCTGGGAACAGACCATCGGCACCCTCAGCCGCCTGGAGCTGCGGGTGAAGCTGCTGTCGTCGCTGGCGATGAACATCACCGTGCTGATCCAGGCGCTGGCCGGCGTGATCATGATCATCGGCGGCGTCTACCTGATCATCGCCGGCGACCTGTCGATGGGTGGCCTGATCGCCTGCTACATGCTCAATGGGCGCGCCCTCGGCCCGCTGACGCAGTTGTCCGGGCTGATCCAGCGCTACCAGCAGGCGCGCCTCTCGATGGAAACCACCAACCAGATGATGGAGCTGCCGCAGGAGCGCAGCGCCGAGGAGCGTCCGCTGACCCGCTCGCAACTGCGTGGCGGCATCGAGCTGCGCGACCTCGATTTCGTCTATCCCAACCAGCAGGTGGCAGCGCTGCATGGTGTCAACCTGCAGATACGCCCCGGCGAGAAGGTCGGCATCATCGGCCGCAGCGGCTCGGGCAAGAGCTCACTGGCCAAGCTGATCGTCGGCCTCTACCAGCCCGAGAGCGGCAACCTCCTGGTGGACGGCGCCGACGTGCGCCAGCTCGACATCAGCGAGCTGCGCCACAACATAGGCTACGTGCCGCAGGACATCAGCCTGTTCAGCGGCACACTGCGCGACAACCTGGTTTGCGGGGCACGCTACGTCGATGACGAGCGTGTGCTGGAAGTGGCCGAGCTGACCGGCGTGAACGAGTTCGTCCGGCTGCACCCGCAAGGCTACGAACTGCAGGTCGGCGAGCGCGGCCTGAGCCTTTCCGGCGGCCAGCGGCAGAACGTTGCTCTGGCCCGCGCGCTGCTGCTCGACCCGCCGATCCTGCTGCTGGACGAGCCGACCAGCTCGATGGACAACGCCGGCGAAGAGCGCCTGAAACAGCGCCTGAACGGAATCATCGGTGACAAGACGCTGCTGCTGGTCACGCACCGTGCTTCCATGCTCAGCCTGGTGGATCGCCTGGTGATCATCGACAAGGGGCGCATCATCGCCGACGGTCCGAAGGACGTGGTGATGGACGCATTGAAGAAGGGGCAGATCAGTGTCGCTTGATCCCAAAGGCAGCATTCGTCACACCATCGGCGGCTATTTCAAGGGCGGCGACAACCTCTCCGGCCAGCCGCTCCCCGAGGTCAGCAAGGCACTGGTGGAAGATGCCCCGCGCGTGGTGCGGCTTACCATCTGGGTGTTGATCGGCTTCGTGCTGTTCCTCGGCCTGTGGGCACATTTCGCCGAAATCGACGAAGTCACCCGTGGCGAGGGCAAGGCGATCCCGTCCTCCAAGGTGCAGAAGATCCAGAACCTGGAAGGCGGCATCGTCTCGCAGATATTCGTCCGCGAAGGCGAAGTGGTGCAGGCCGGCGAGCAACTGATGCGCCTGGACCCGACCCGTTTCGAATCCAACGTCGGCGAGACCGAGGCTGATCGCCTGGCCATGTTCCTGCGCGTCGAGCGCCTGTCCGCCGAGGTGGAAGACCGCCCGCTGAACATTCCCGACGACGTGCGCGCCAAGGTGCCCGGCCAGGCCAGCAGCGAGGAGGCGTTGTTCCACAGCCGCCAGCAGCAGCTCAAGGACGAAGTCGCCGGCCTGGAGCAGCAATTGGTGCAGAAGCAGCAGGAGCTGCGCGAGTTCGTTTCCAAGCAGGCGCAGTACCGCAACAGCCTGGGCCTGCTGCGCGAAGAGATTTCCATGTCCGCGCCACTGGTGGCGCAGGGCGCAATGTCGCAGGTGGAGCTGCTGCGCCTGAAGCGTTCGGAGGTGGAGAACCGCGGCCAGCTCGATGCCACCACATTGGCTATCCCGCGCGCCGAGGCGGCGGTGAAGGAAGTCGAGCGCAAGGTCGCCGAGACCCAGTCGCGCTTCCGTAGCGAAGCGCTGAAGGAACTCAACGAGGCGCGTACCGACCTGAGCAAGGCCGAGGCCACCGGCAAGGCGCTGGAAGACCGGGTCAACCGCACGCTGGTTACCTCGCCGGTGCGCGGCATCGTCAAGCAACTGCTGGTGAATACCATTGGCGGGGTGATCCAGCCAGGCAGCGATCTGGTGGAAATCGTCCCGCTGGACGATACCCTGCTGGTGGAGGCGCGCATCCGCCCGCAGGACATCGCCTTCCTGCGGCCGGGGCAGCACGCGATGGTCAAGTTCACCGCGTACGACTACACCATCTACGGCGGACTGGAGGCGGATCTTGAGCAGATCGGCGCCGACACCGTCACCGACGACGATGGCAACAGCTTCTACCTGATCAAGCTGCGCACTCGCAAAAGCCACCTGGGCAGCGACGACAAGCCGCTGCTGATCATCCCGGGGATGATCGCCACGGTAGACATCATGACCGGCAAGAAAAGCATCCTGAGCTACCTGCTCAAGCCCATCCTGCGGGCCAGGGCGGAGGCGCTGCGGGAGCGCTGATCGGCCTGGCATCCACTCCTGCGGACCGGGCTAACCGGTTTCGCAGGAGCGTCGCCGCGGGTGGAGTGGCGCGCAACGGATGGGTATCGCTGCGTTCCACCCATCAACGATCACGCAACGGTCTCCACCTGTCCTGCGTCAGGCTTCAGCGCTGGCGTGCGTTGCTTGCGCAGGCGCGGACCTTGTCCGTGAACCCGCCGACGCCGATCAGTACGCCACGGTAAACCGCTGCTGGTGGTGGTTGGCCTGTTCGGCTTCATCGATCATCGCTACGGCAAGGTCTGGCAGGGAGATACGGCTTTCGCCCTTGTCGTCGAACAGCACCTGGTCTGCGCCGATGCGGAAGCTGCCGGTGCGGGTCTCGCCTTCGAGCAGCATTGCCGGGCTGAGGAAGGCCCAGTCCAGCTCCCGCTCGGCGCGCAGTTGTTCCAGCGCGTCAGCGGCGCCCAGTGCGCCCTGTTTCCACTGCTCGGGGAATGCCGGGCTATCGACCAGGCGCTGGCCGGGAGCGATTTCCAGGCTGCCGGCGCCGCCCAGGACCAGCAGGCGCTTTATCCCGGATGCCTTCACGCCGTCGACGATGGCGCGGCTGCCGCGGGCGTGGGCGTCGCGGATGTCGGGGTTGCCCCAGCCGGCATTGAAGGCGCTGACCACCACGTCGTGGCCGGCGACGGCGCGGGCGATCTGCGCCGGATCGTAGACGTCGGCCTGGACCACCTTGAGGTTGTCGCGTGCCGCCAGTTTCACTGGGTCGCGGACCAGCGCGGTGACGCGGTGGCCGCGGCGCAGGGCTTCTTCGAGGAAGTAGTGGCCGACGTGGCCGGTGGCGCCGATCAGGGCAATGTTCATGGAATCACCTTTTCGCGGGAGGTCGCGCGGTTGCGACGGGTGAATCATCTTCGGCGTTTGGTGGTGGCGGATAAATGCCCGTCATTGCCATGCACTCGTAAGTCCTGCTTCACAATCCTTCGTCCTGATCTCTCATCAGGCTCAGGCCGCGCGCCACCGCCAGGGCGATGAACAGCGCGCCCATGATGGCTTCGGCGCCGGCCAGCAGGCGAGCCAGCGGGAACACCGGGGCGATGTCGCCGTAGCCGATGGTGGTGAGGGTGATCATGCTGAAGTAGATGAAGCTGTCCAGGTGCAGCGGGGCATTGCCGGTGAAGCTGTTCGGCCACAGTTGCTCGATCAGGTTGTAGGCGAAGGCGAACACCAGTATGAAGTTCAGGTAAAGCGAGCACAGGCCGTAGAGCAGCTCGCCGGTGACCGGGCGCTCCTGGGTGACGCGGCGGAACAGTGCCACCACCAGCAGCAGGTAGAAGCACACCTGCGGGATGCCCTGGTGCAGCAGGGGTTGCAGGTTCCAGTCGCTGGGAATGAACAGCATGCCAAGGCTGACAGTGCCGGCCAGGCAGATGAAGTGGAACAGTGTGCTGCGGATGCGCAGTGTGTTGAGCGCCGCCAGCACCATCAGCACCAGGCTGCCCAGTTCCAGCGGCAGCGGTGGCGAGGGGAAGGCCAGCAGCGCGACGACCAGGATGATCGAGCCCAGCAGCAGGCGGAAGCGGTAACGCAGCAGGAAGTGTTTCAACTGGCGGGGCTCCGGCGTCGAGAGGTATCGGTCTGCTCGAGCGTAGCTGCCAGCCGCCGGATTTCGCCTCAGGAGTCGAAAAGCTTCTGCACCACCGAGAAGTCCTGCTCGCCGTGCCCCTGTTTGAGCAACAGGCGATACAGCGCCAGCGCCAGGCTGCCCATCGGCGTGCTGTTGCCGCTGACCTGGGCGGCTTCCTGGGCGAGCCCGAGGTCCTTTGTCATCAGCGAGGCCATGAAGCCGCCGGTGTAGCCGCGCGACGCGGGGGCGTTCTCCATTACCCCGGGCCACGGGTTGTAGACCTCCAGCGCCCAGTTGCCACCGGAGCTGCGGCGCATGATTTCCGACAGTACGGCTGGGTCCAGGCCGTTGGCCGCGCCCAGGGCGAGGGATTCGGCGGTGCCGATCATCAGCACGGCGAGCAACTGGTTGTTGCACACCTTGGCTACCTGGCCGGCGCCGTCGCGCCCGGCATGGAAGATGTTGCGGCCCATGACAGAGAACACCGGACGGGCACGTTCGAGCACCTCCGGATCGCCGCCGACCATGAAGGTCAGGGTACCGGCGATGGCGCCACCGGTGCCGCCGGATACCGGCGCGTCGAGCATCGGTATGCCGCGTTCGGCGGCGGCCTGGTGGACCTTGCGGGCTGAGGCGGGGGCGATAGTGGAGCACTCCAGCACGAGCGTGCCGGGCGCGATGTGGGCCAGCAGTCCCTCGTCGCCCAGGTAGATGCCCTCGACGTGCTGGCTGGCCGGCAGCATGGTCACCACCACGTCGGCGCCGTCCACCGCGTCGTGGGCGCTGCGCGCCGCGCTGGCGCCCTGGGCGACCAGGCCGTCGATGGCGCTTTGCACCAGATCGAACACGCGCAGCAGGTAGCCAGCCTTGATCAGGTTGGCGGCCATAGGCGCTCCCATGTGGCCGAGACCGATGAAGGCGATGGTTTGCATGCGGTTTCCTCCTGTTGGACGACAGGCACTCCAGTGCAGGGAGAGCCCGCAGGAGGAGGCGCGCGTGGTAGGCCTCAACCTGCGGTGGAAGGGGCCGGCTAGAGGTCTGCCAGCGGGTGCTCGCCCTCCCAGGTGGCGTCGAAGTGCGCATTCACTACTGCATCAGGTATGGCAGCGATATCCGGCCAGTGCCAGTGCGGGGCGTTGTCCTTGTCGATCAGCCGGGCACGCACGCCCTCGGGGAATTCCGGGTGGCGGCAGCAGTTCAGGCTCATTGCGTATTCCATGCGGAACACTTCGGCGATCGACAGATGGCGCGCGCGGCGGATCTGTTCCCAGACCAGCCGGGCGGTCAGCGGACAGCCCGAGGCCAGCGTCTTCGCACCGCGGGCGATCAGTGCATCGTCGTCCCCGGCGAGGGCGGTCAGCGCCTGCCAGGCGTCGGCTACGCTGGCGCAGTCCAGTAGTGCATCGAGACGTTCGCGGCGTGGCAGCAACTGGGCCTCCGGCAGTTCCGCGCGGGCCTCGCGCTCCAGTGCGCGGAGCAGGCTGTGCAGTTGCACGTCGCTCTGCTCGCGCCAGTTCAGTTGCACCAGGCCGTCGATCAGGTCGTCCTGCTGGGTGTCGAGCAGGAAGCGGTCGGCCAGGTCCAGGTCCAGCGCATCGCGGGCATTCATCTGCGTGGCGGTCAGGCCGAGGAACAGGCCGAGACTGCCCGGCAGGCGGGCGAGGAACCAACTGGCGCCGACATCGGGATACAGGCCGATGCTGATCTCCGGCATCGCCAGGCGACTGCTCGGGGTGACGATGCGTACACCGGCGCCCTGCATCAGGCCCATGCCACCGCCCATCACGTAGCCGTGAGCCCAGCAGAGCAGCGGCTTCGGATAGGTGTGGATGAGGTAGTCCAGGCGGTACTCGTCGGCGAAGAAGCGGCGGGCGAGGGTCGGGACTTCGCCGGGCTGCTCGCGGCAGGCATCGACCAGCTTGCGCACGTCGCCGCCGGCGCAGAACGCCTTGCCGCCATTGCCGCGCAGTACCACGCAGGCTATCTGGGCGTCTTCGGCCCAGGTTTTCAGTTGATGACTGAGCGCCTCGATCATAGGCAGGCTCAGGGCATTGAGGCTCTTCTCGGCATCGAGCGTGGCGATGCCGATGCGGAAGCCGTGCAGGCCGGGGCGTTCTTCGAACATCACATTCATGGTCGGTCCCTTACTGGTTGCGCCACTGCGGCTCGCGTTTCTCCAGGAAGGCGTTGACGCCCTCGCGGGTATCGTCGGCGTCGAACAGATCGACGAAGCGCTCGCGCTCTTCCGGCAGCCAGGTGTTGGGGCCGCGCGAACGGGCGCCCTGGATCAGCGGTTTGATGGTGCGCACCGCTACCGGGCTCTGGCGGGCGACCTTGGCAGCCAGCAGCAGGGCGGCACCGCGCGCTTCTCCGGTGTCCACGACCTGTTCGACCAGGCCGATGCGCAGCGCGGTTTCCGCGTCGATGCGCTCGCCACAGAGGATCATGCGCTTGGCCCAGCCTTCGCCGACCATCCACGACAGCGCCTGGGTGCCGCCGGCACAGGGCAGCAGGCCCACAGCGGCTTCCGGCAGGGCCATCTGCGCCTGGCGTTCGGCGATGCGGATGTCGCAGGCCAGGGCACATTCCAGCCCGCCACCCATGGCGTAGCCGTTGATCGCGGCGATGGAGACGCCACGGAAGTCGCGCAGTGCCTCGAAGGCTTCGCCGAAGCGGCGCGCCATTTCGCGGGCGCGGGCCTTGTCGCCGTCGGCGAACATGTTCAGGTCGGCACCGGCGGAGAAGAATTTCGGCCCCTGGCCCGTCACCACCAGGGCGTAGATGTCGTCGTCGCGGTTGAGGTGTTCGACGACCTGGCGCAAGCCGATCAGCGAGTCGCGGTCCCAGGTGTTGGCAGGCGGATGGTTGATGGTGATCAGCGCGGTGTGGCCGTGCTTTTCCACCGTCAGCTTGTGGGTCAGGTCGAAGACGCCGGGCTTGTAGGGTTCCAGGGCGTTGCTCATGGTGTGGCTCCTTGTCGGTGCCGCCGGTGGGCGGTCTGATGTGTCTGGGACATTAGGCGCGTGCATAGTGGTGCGTCCATGTCCTATCTGTTCGATAGCGCCCGCAGGGCTGGGCGGTTTTTCCAATCCCGGATCGCCTGCTCAGAGCAGGCGATCCAGCATCGCACCCTGTTCGAGCAGGCGGCGGGCGACGATCACCCGCATGATTTCGTTGGTGCCTTCGAGGATCTGGTGCACGCGGCTGTCGCGTACCCAGCGTTCGAGCGGGTAGTCGTTGAGGTAGCCGTAGCCTCCGTGCAGTTGCAGGGCGTCGTTGCACAGGGCGAAGCAGCGGTCGGTGGCGAAGCGCTTGGCCATCGCGCAATACAGGGTTGCCTCGCCGTCCTTGTGGTCCAGCTTGTGCGCGGCCAGGCGCACCATCTGCCGGCTGGCGGTGAGGTCGGTGAGCATGTCGGCGAGTTTGAATTGCAGGGCCTGGAACTCGGCCAGCGCCTTGCCGAACTGCTTGCGTTCCTCGACGTAGCGCAATGACTGCTCCAGTGCCGCCTGGGCGGCACCGAGCGAGCAACTGGCGATGTTCAGGCGGCCACCGTCCAGGCCTTTCATGGCGTAGACGAAGCCCTGGCCCTCGGGGCCGATCCGGTTGCCGGCGGGGATGCGCACGCCTTCGAAGGTGATGGTGCGGGTTGGCTGGGCCTTCCAGCCCATCTTGTCTTCATTGCGCCCATAACGGATGCCCTCGGCATTGGCCGGCACCAGGAAGCAGGAGATGCCCTTGGCGCCGTCCACGCCGGTGCGCGCCATGACGATCAGCACGTCGGTGCTGCCGGCGCCGGAGATGAAGGTCTTGGCGCCATCGAGCACGTACTCATCTCCGTCGCGCCTGGCGCGGGTGCGCAGGTGCGCGGCGTCGGAGCCGGCGTCCGGCTCGGTGAGGCAGTAGGAGGCCAGCAGTTCGCCGCCGATCAAACCGGGCAGCCACTGCTGCTTGAGTGCGGCGTCGCCGAAGCTGGCGAGCATCCAGCTGGCCATGTTGTGGATGGTCATGTAGGCCGTGGTGGCCACGCAACCGGCGGCCAGTTGCTCGAAGATCAGCGAGGCAGACAGGCGCGACAGGCCCAGGCCGCCATCTTCCTCGGCGATGTACAGGCCCAGGTAGCCCTGCTCGGCGGCACGGCGGATCACTTCCACCGGGAAGTGGTGCTGGCGGTCCCATTCGGCGGCGTGGGGCGCGAGTTCGCGGCTGGCGAAGGCGCGGGCGCTGTCCACCAGCAGGCGTTGTTCTTCGGACAGATCGAAATTCATGCAGCTACCTCATTGTTCTTGTCGTGCACATTTTCCATCGGTTATAGCGGTTGCGCCGGCGGCTGTGGATTGACGATCTTGTGCAGGGGATGGACGATCTTGGCATTAGTGTCTGCGGAAATACCGCCATGTCCCGTCCGCTCACTTCGTCCTGGCCGCTGCCACAGCAGGGCGTGCGCTTCATCACTCCGCCGCGACTGCGCCGCGCGCTGGATCGCCATCCACTCGGCCAGGCCTGCTATCCGCTGGCGTTGGGGTATTACCCGGCGGCGGCGGGCCATCGCATGGAGCGCGCTGTCCCGGAGGATCACCTGCTGATCTATTGCAGTGCGGGGCATGGCTGGCTGGAAACCGAGGATGGACGATTAGAGGTCGCCGGTGGCGATCTGCTGGTGCTGCCCAAGGGGCGCGCGCATGCCTACGGTGCCGACGCCGAGCGGCCGTGGTCGATCTTCTGGGTGCACCTGGAAGGGCGGCTGAGCGAGGAGTTCCTGCGCCCGCTGGGCAAGTCGCCGCGCCTGCGGGTCGGCGTGCAGCCGCGCCTGCTCGGCGAGTTCGATGCGCTGCTGGCGTTGCGCCGGCAGGGCCTGAGCCTGCCGCACTTCATCCATGCCGCGCACCTGCTGCAGAGCCTGTTGACATCGCTGGCGCTGCGTCCGGCGCGGGCGCGGCTGAAGTCCGGGCGGGTGCTGGATGTGGAGGCGGTGCAGGCGCTGATGCGCGAGCATCTGCACGACGCGCTGAACCTGGACGAGCTGGCCGCACAGTTCCGCCTGTCGCGCTTCCACTTCGCCAAGACATACCGCGCGCTGACTGGCCAGGCGCCGATCCAGGATTTCATCCGGTTGAAGATGACCCACGCCTGCCGCCTGCTCGACCAGGGCAACCTGGAAGTGCGCCAGGTTGCCGAGCAATTGGGTTATGCCGATGCCTATTACTTTTCGCGGCTGTTCAAGCGCGTGGTGGGCATGGCGCCCAGTCACTACCGGGCGCTGCACGCCGGTTAAGGTTCACTGCAGGGTCAGCGGCTTGCCGGCGGCGCTGCGTTCGGCCTGCCATTCAGCGAGGCTCGGCGCGGCTTCCTTGCCGTCCATGCGTTCGATGATTTCGAAGTAGTCCTGGTGCAGCCGGTCGCGCAGCACGTCTTCCCGTGGCTTGACCTTGACCACATAGACGCTCTGCACGTTCTGGTGGTCGAATGCGCGCCACTGCTGTTCGCCCTTGAGCAAGCTATAGCGGTGGCCTTCCAGCGCCTTGATCAGCGCCTCGCTGTCGAGGCTGCCACTGCGCTTGGCGGCGTCGGCCCACTGGTAGACGATGCTGTAGGCCGAGGCGGATGAGCTGGCGGGGTAGACGCCGTAGCGCTCGGCGAAGTCGCGGACGAACGCCTGGCCGCGCGCCGAGCCTTCGCGCTCGGGCACGCGCCAGGTCCAGGGCTCGGTGCCGATCACACCCTGCATCAGGCCCGGTCCGGCCAGTTCCACCATGCTCTGGGTGAGGTTGGGGGCGATGATCTGGTGGTCGCGCGTCACGCCCAGTTCGTCGGCGATGCGCATGGCGTGGACGAGGTCTTCGCCGAACAGCGCCAGGACCAGTACGTCGGCCTTGCTGGCGGCGGCCTGGGAGAGGGCGTCGCGGTAGTCGGACAGGCGGGCGCCGGGGAACGGCACCTTGATCGACGGATGCCGGGCGATGTCCTGCGTGCCGGTGTACTGGCGCAGCGAGCTTTCGGTGGTCAGGCCCCAGGTGTAGTTGGCGGTGATGTAGAAGTAGCGTTTGTCCGGCAAGGTGCGGTTCAGGTACTGGCCGAGGGCGCGGGCGCTCATCCAGGCGCTGTTGCACTCGCGGAACATGTAGCGCTGGCCGTCCTTGCCGGTGGTGTCGTTGGAGTAGGTGAGGGTTCCGAAATAGAGCAGCTTCTTCTCCGCGGCGCGCTGCCCGGCGGCGATGGCCACCGCGCTGGAGGCTCCGCCGAAGAGCATGGCGGCGCCCTCGGCGGCGAGCTCGTCGACATTGCGCACGGCTTTTTCGGGGCGCGAGGCGGTGTCCTTGCTGACCAGCCGCAGCGGCCGGCCCAGTACGCCGCCGTGGGCGTTGATTTCGTCGATGGCCAAAAGAGCGCCGCGCATCTGCGCGAGACCTTCTTCCTTGTACGATCCGGTGCGCGGGTAGTTGAGGCCGAGAGTGATCGGCTCGGCGGCCTGCGCCAGGCAGCTGAAGGCAGCCACCAGCGAGAGTGCGGCAGTCAGAAATCGCATGTTCGTTCCCTGTTCTTGTTTTTGGCGGGTGAAGCGAGTGAACGACTGTGCACAGAGCCGGCGGTGCCGCCCATTGGCTTTTGGTCGTACACCGATGGCGTCAGGCACCTGCGCGGGCGCGTCAGTCCGTCGATTGACAGGCCCGGCACGCTTACCTAACGTGGCGCGCTTGCGAGACTGTGGGGATCCCATGAACGACGATCGGATAAAACTGGAAGCGAGCTGGAAGGAAGCCCTGCGCGAGGAGTTCGACAAGCCCTACATGCAGCGACTGGGCGAGTTCCTGCGTACGGAAAAGGCTGCCGGTAAGGTGATCTATCCGCCCGGCCCGCTGATCTTCAACGCGCTCAACACCACCCCGCTGGAAAAGGTGAAGGTGGTGATCATCGGCCAGGACCCGTACCACGGCCCCGGCCAGGCCCACGGCTTGTGCTTCTCGGTGCAGCCGGGCGTGCCGACGCCGCCATCGCTGCAGAACATCTATAAGGAGTTGCAGCGCGACCTCAACCTGCCGATCCCCAGCCACGGCTACCTGCAGTACTGGGCGGAACAGGGTGTGCTGCTGCTCAACACGTCGCTCACCGTCGAGCAGGCGCGCGCCGGCTCCCACGCGAATGCGGGCTGGCAGCCATTCACCGACAAGGTGATCGAGGTGGTCAGCCAGCGCTGCGAGAACCTGGTATTCCTGCTCTGGGGTTCCCATGCGCAGAGCAAGCAGAAGCTGATCGACGGGCAGAAGCACCTGGTGCTCAAGTCGGCGCATCCCTCGCCGCTGTCGGCGTATCGCGGCTTCCTCGGCAACGGCCATTTCAGCCGTACCAACAAGTTTCTCGAACAGCACGGCCTGGCGCCGATCGACTGGGCCTTGCCGCCGCTCTGAGGTTCGCTCTCGGAAAAAAAGAGGCCCGCGCGGGGGGCGGGCCTTGAAAGTCGCCGGGAAACTCAGCCCGGCGAGCGTGGCACTTCTACTCCAACGCCTCGGCGCGACGTTGCCAGAGACGGAAACAGGGTTCTGCCAGGAACAGCACCAGCAGCAGGCGCAATACCTGCAATGCGGTGACCAGCGGAACCGAGAGCTGCAGCGCTTCGGCCGTCAGGCTCAGTTCGGCGATGCCGCCGGGCATCATGCCGAGCATCAGCGACTGGTGATCCAGCGGGCCGAGCCAGCCGATCAACTCCGCCACCAGCGCCGCCACAAGCATCATCCACAAGGTGCAGACCAGGCTGCGGCCCACGAAAGCCGGGGCACTGCGGAAGAAACTGCGGTTGAAATGACAGCCCAGGGCGCTGCCGATCAGCCATTGCCCCAGTGAGCTGCTGCCCGCCGGCAGACCGATCTGCAGGTCGGCGGCGATGGCCGCGATGGCGCTCACCAGCAGCGGCCCGAGCAGCCAGGGGTTGGGCTGGCGCAGCTTCTGCCAGAGCAGTGCGACCAGCGCACCGGCGGGCAGCAGCAAGGCCAGCCAGGACCAGTCGACGTGGCTTGCGTGCGTCGTCGGCGCCGGCGTTTCCAGCAGCCAGGCGAAGGCTGCCGGTACCAGCAGTACTACCAGCAGCAGGCGCAGGCTCTGCGCTGCCGCCACCCGGCTGGACTGCGCGCCGTGGCGCAGCCCGAGGTTGACCATTTCGCTGGCGCCGCCGGGCATGCTGGCGAAGAACGCGGTGGCGCGGTCCTCGCCGGCACGCCGCAGCAGGACGATGGCGGCGAGGCTCGACAGTGTGGTGGCGAGCGCACCGATCACGACGATGGCGCCGTGGTTCAGTACCTGCTCGACCACTGCCGGAGTGAAGTGCAGGCCGATGCCGGTACCCACCACCCATTGCCCGGCCTTGCGCGCACCGGGGACTTCCGCCAGTTGCCAGTCGAACAGGCAGCGGCTGAGCATCACCGCCAGCAACGAGCCGATCATCCACGGCAGCGGCCAGCCGACCAGACTGGCCAGCCAGCCGCCAATGGCGCCGATCAGGGGCGTTGCCCAGAACAGGCGCCAGTTGGCCACGTTACGCATCCGCCAGTTCGACCTGGGCGCGGCGGGTGCGCTTGCGCCAGGCGCGGTACAGCGGCAGGACGAGCATCAGCGCGACCAGTGCCCAGGTGCCGAGGGTGATCGGGCTGGACCAGAGGATGCCCAGCTCGCCGTTGGAGATCGACAGCGCGCGGCGCAGGTTCTGCTCCATGAGCCCGCCGAGGATGAAGCCCAGCAACAGCGGCGACAGCGGGAAGTCCAGCTTGCGCAGGATGTAGCCGAGGATGCCGATGGCGACCATCAGGAACAGGTCGAAGGTGGTGGCGTGGACGGCGAACACCCCGATGGCGGTGATGATCGCGATGGCCGGCACCAGTGCCCAGTTCGGCACGGCGAGGATGCGGGTGAACACGCGGACCATCGGTACGTTGAGGATGATCAGCATGACGTTGGCGACGAACAGCGAGGCGATCAGGCCCCAGACGATGTCCGGCTGCTCCTGGAACAGCAGCGGGCCAGGGGTGATGTTGTACAGGGTCAGCGCGCCGATCATCACCGCGGTGGTGCCCGAGCCGGGAACGCCTAGGGTCAGCATAGGCACCATCGCGCCGCAGACGGATGCGCCGATGGCGGTCTCCGGGGCGGCCAGGCCGCGCATGTCACCCTGGCCGAACTTGCCTTTGTCGCCGGCCATTTTCTTCTCGGTCATGTAGGCCACGGCGCTGGCCAGCGTGGCGCCGGCTCCGGGCAGCACGCCAATGACGAAGCCGAGCACCCCGCAACGCAGGTTCACGAGGGCGACCGATGCGGCTTCCTTGACGTTGAACAGCATGCGGCCGCTGGCTTCCACCATCTTGTGGCCGTGGTGGGTTTTTTCCAGCAGCAGGAGGATTTCGCTCACCGAGAACAGGCCCAGTACCAGCACGACGAACTGGATGCCGTCGGATACGTGGATGCTGTCGAAAGTGAAACGGTACACGCCGCTGTTGGCGTCGATGCCGACGCTGGACAGGAACAGGCCGAGCAGGGCGGCCAGCAGGGTCTTCAGCGGACGGTCGCCGGCCAGGCCGCCGAGGGCGACGATGGCGAAGACCATCAGCACGAAGTATTCGGCCGGACCGAAGGCGATCGCCCAGTTGGCCAGCAGCGGGGCGAACAGCACCATGCCGCAGGTAGCGATGAAGGCACCGATGAACGAACTCCAGGCCGACAGCGACAGCGCCACGCCGGCCATGCCCTTGCGTGCCATCGGGTAGCCGTCGAGGGTGGTCATCACGGTGGAGGCTTCCCCCGGAATGTTCAGCAGGATCGAGGAGATCCGTCCGCCGTATTCGCAGCCCAGGTACACAGCCGCCAGCAGGATCAGCGCCGATTCCGGCGGCAGGCCGAGGGCGAAGGCCACTGGAATCAGCAGGGCTACGCCGTTGATCGGACCAAGGCCGGGGAGCAGGCCGACGACGGTGCCGATCAGGGTGCCGATCAGCGCGGTGACGAGGTTGTAGGGGCTCAGGGCGACACCGAAGCCCTGGCCGAGGTAGCTCAGCGTTTCCATGTATCGATCCTCACAGCAGGGGGTCGAGAACGCCCAGCGGCAGCGGGACATCCAGGGTGCGGTCGAACAGCAGGTACATGCCGATGGCGAGCAGCGATGCGGTGATCACGCTGGGCAATGGGCGGCCGCCGTAGACCATTGCGATGAAGGCGCCGATCAGCGCGCTCGACGGGATGAAGCCGAGCGGCTCGAAGAGGCCGGCGTAGACCGTCAGCAGTGCGACGCAGAGCACTACCTTGAGCAGCAATGCGCCTTCGAGTGCCGGCTCGTCTTCTTCGCGATGGATCGGCGTGGGCCGCACGATCAGCCAGGCGAGGCCGGCGGCCATCAGGCCAAGGCAGAGCAGCGGGTAGGCGCGCGGGCCGACCGGTTCGTAGGAAAACGGTGCCTGGTAGTTCCAGGCGATCAGGGCGAACGTGACGCAGGCGATCAGCCAGGCGCCGGCGAACAGCCGCTGGTAGAGGCTGGTTTGCGACATGGGAAAGACTCCTGCGTCGCCGGGCGCACTGGCCCGGCGACGCCGCACGGGGCGTTACTGGATGAGGCCGAACTCGCGGGCGAGCAGCTTGTACTGGGCGACCTGCTGCTTGACGTAGGCGTCCAGCTCCGGGCCTGTCATGGCGAAGGGGAACAGCTCGCGCTGGTCGCGCAGCTTGGCGAAGTCTTCGGAGGCCAGCAGCTTGTCGAAGGCGTCTTTCCAGAACGCATAGTCCTCCTCGCTCACCTTCGGCCCGAGGTAGAAGCCGCGCACCACCGGCCAGACGATGTCGTAGCCTTGTTCCTTGGCGGTGGGGATGTCGGTCATGCCTTCATCCTTCAGGCGTTCCTCGGCGAACACCGCCAGCAGGCGCATCTTGCCGGCGCGGATATGCGGCATGGAGTCGGAGATGTCGGTACTGCCGACCTGGATGTGCCCGCCCAGCAGCGCGGTGGCGATCTCGCCGCCGCCTTCGAGGGCTACGTAGCGCAGTTGCCTGGGGTCGATGCCGGCGGCCTTGGCGATCAGCGCGGTCTGCATCCAGTCCTGGCTGCCGACGGTGCCGCCGGAGCCGATCACCACCTTGCTCGGGTCGGTCTTCAGTGCGGTGACCAGGTCGCCGAGGTTCTTGTACGGCGAGTCCGCCGGCACGGCGATGGCGCCGTAGCTGGTGCCGACCGCCGCCAGCCACTTTACGGCGTTCTCGTCGAAGCGGCCGAACTTGCCCTGGGCAAGGTTCAGCAGCGAGCCGCTGGAAAACGCCGTGATGGTGTTGCCGTCGGCGGGACGCTGGGCGACCACCGCGTTATAGGCCACGGCGCCAACGCCGCCGGGCATGTAGGTGACGCGCATCGGCTTGGACAACAGCTTCTCGTCGACCAGGGCGCTTTGCGCCAGCTTGCAGGTGAGGTCGAAGCCGCCGCCGGGTGAGGCGGGGGCGATGCATTCCGGGCGCTTGGGCTCGGCGATCAGGCTACCGGCGAACAGCAAGGTGGCGCCGGCCAGGGTCAGGTTGCGCAGGACAGTGGACATGGGCAATTCCTCTCTTGTTGTCGTGGGTTTACCAGATCGCCAGCGAGTAGCTGAGGTAGACGCGGGTTTCGTCGGCATCGCGGGCGAAACTCGACCGATAGGTGGCGTTGCGCAGGCGCACTGCGACGTCCTTCAACGGGCCGCTCTGGACTGTGTATTTCAGGTCGGTGTTGCGTTCCCACTCCTTGCCATGACCGTCCATGCCGTTGATTTTGGCATCGTCGCCGCTGATGTAGCGGTTCATCAGGGTCAGACCGGGAAGGCCGACGCCGGCGAAGTCGAAGTCGTGGCGCAGTTGCCAGGATCGCTCGTCGGTGTCGGCGAAGTCGCCGATCTGCACGAAGTTCACCAGGTAGGGGTTGCTGCCGTCGATATACGGGAAGGCGGTGTCGCCGCTCATCTGCTGCCAGCCGGCGCTGAACTTGTTGGAGCCCAGGGCGTAGCTGAACATGCTGTTGAAGGCACGGTTGTCGATCTTGCCGCCACGGGCCGCACCCTCGTCGTCGCTGATCGCCAGACGCACGTCGGCGCTCAGTTTTCCTTCGCCGAAAGGAAAGCTGGCGAGCATGCCGACGAAGTGCTGGCGGTAGACGTCGTCCAGGGATGCGTAGTGATAGCGGCCGGTGAGGTTGTCGGTGAACTTGTAGTCGCCGCCGGCGAGGTCGTAATGATCGCCTTCGGCACTGCCGCCGGAGAATCGGCGGTTCTTGTTGTTCAACGCGAGGTCCTGGAAGTCGGTGGAGTCGCGGTCCTTGGCTTTTTCCAGGCGCCCGCCGGTGAAGTCCAGGCCGGGCAGGTCGGTGGAGTTGAGCAGGCCGCCTTCGAAGGTTTGCGGGAACAGGCGGCTGTCGTTGGGCTGCAGGGTCGGCAGGTCGGGGATCAGGCTGCCGATCTTCAGTTCGGTCTCGGAGACCTTGAACTTGGCGGTGAGGCCGAGCTTGCTGTACTCGTCGGCGGCGCGGCCGTCGTCGTGGGTCGGCAGCAGGCCGGTGCCGGTGCGGTCCGGGCTGGAGTCGAGCTTGAGGCCGAGCATGCCCATTGCATCCAGGCCTACGCCGATGGTGCCGGGGGTGTAGCCGGACTGGAAGTCGAGGATGAAACCCTGCGCCCATTCTTCACGCTTGGACTGGCCGGAGCCGTCGCGGAAATCGCGGTTGAAGTAGATGTTCTGGGTGCTGAGCTTGGCGCTGCTGTCTTCGAAGAAGCCGGCGGCGTTGCACATTGGCGCAAGACCGGCGAGGGCCAGCAGGGCGCTTGCGCGGGCAGGTGTCGTACAGGCAGGTAAAGGCTTGCGGGCAGCCAGTGCAGCCAGGGGCTGGACAGTGGACATGTGTGGTCTCCGATTTTTGTTGTTGTCACGAAAGGGCACCACGCCGCCTTTCGCTTTGAGCAGTCTTCGCCGCTTGGGGGCGATGCTAACGGGCTAAGCTTTCACCAGGCTTTCAGCTACCTTTCGCAGTCTTTTCAGCGAATTTCGCCCATTCACAGCGGCGTGCGGATGGGTAAACTGCGGTCCCGATCCTGCTGCCCGAGGGGTAGATCCGCGTGCGAATTCTTCTGGTCGAAGACCATCCCCAACTGGGCGAAAGCGTCGCCCAGGCGCTCAAGGGCGCAGGCTGGACCGTGGATCTGCTGCAGGATGGTGTCGCCGCGGACCTGGCCCTGGCCAGTGAGGACTACGCCCTGGCGATCCTCGATGTCGGCCTGCCGCGGATGGACGGTTTCCAGGTGCTGGCGCGTTTGCGCGAGCGTGGCAAGACGCTGCCGGTGCTGATGCTCACCGCGCGCGGCGAAGTCCGCGATCGTGTGCACGGGCTGAACCTGGGCGCCGACGATTACCTGGCCAAGCCGTTCGAGCTGACCGAGCTGGAGGCGCGGGTGAAGGCGCTGCTGCGGCGCAGTGTGCTCGGTGGCGAGCAGCAGCAACGGTGCGGCGAGTTGGTCTACGACCTTGGCGCGCGGCGTTTTTCGCTGGCCGGGCAGGCGATGAATCTGACGTCCCGCGAGCAAGCGGTGCTGGAGGCGCTGATCGCCCGTCCCGGCCGGGTGATGAGCAAGGAGCAACTGGCGGCACAGGTGTTCGGCCTGGACCAGGACGCCAGCGCCGATGCCATCGAAATCTATGTGCACCGTCTGCGCAAGAAGCTGGAAGGCAGCTCGGTGCGTATCGTCACCTTCCGTGGTCTGGGCTATCTGCTTGAGGCTCAGGATGGCTGAGCGCCGCTGGGGCTTTCTCGGTGTGGGCAGCCTGCGCGGCCGGCTGCTCTGGCGGCTGGGCGGCATGCTGCTGGTACTGCTGCTGATCGGTAGCGCGGTGACCTACTGGCGTGCCCGGCACGCCGCCGACATCGCCTACGACCGCACGTTGCTGGCCTCTGCGCGGGATATCGCCGACGGGCTCTACGCCAGCGATGGCACGTTGCGCGCGAATGTGCCCTACGTGGCGCTGGACAGCTTCGAGTACGACAGCGCCGGGCGCATTTTCTACCAGGTGATCGACCCGCAGGGGCGGATGATATCCGGCTACGAGAGCCTGCCGGCACCGCCGCGCGATACGCCACGCACCGATGATTATCCGGCGCTGGCCAAGTTCTATGACGCCCGTTACCAGGGGCAGGGTGTGCGGGTGGTCAGCCTGCAGCAGCCGGTCAGCCAGCCGACGGTCAACGGCATGGCGGAGATTCGCGTCGCGGAAACCCTCGGCGCCCGCGAGCGGCTGGCGCGCAATTTGCTCGCCGATACGCTGCTGAACCTGGCGCTGTCGACCATCGCCGCGCTGCTGATGGTTTGGTATGCGGTGAGCGCTGGCCTGCGCCCGCTGGACCGCCTGCGGGCGGCGGTGGAGGAGCGCCAGCCGGATGACCTGCGGCCGCTGCCGGAGGTTCGCGTGCAGCGCGAGTTGCGTCCGCTGGTGGCGGCGCTCAACCATTTCACGTTGCGCCTGCGCGGGTTGTTCGACCGGCAGTCGCAGTTCATTGCCGAAGCCTCGCATGAGCTGCGTACGCCGCTGGCGGCGCTCAAGGCGCGGCTGGAGCTTGGCCTGCGCGAGCAGGATCCGCAGCAATGGCGCGCCACCCTGGTGGAGGCGGTGCAGAACACCGACCGGGTGACCGGCCTGGCGAACCAGTTGTTGTCGCTGGCGCGGGTCGAGAGCGGTGCGCGCGCCATCGCCGAGGGAGCCGGCGAGTGTATCGAGCTGGGGCAGTTGGCGCGGGAGCTGGGGCTGGCTCTGGCGCCGCTGGCTTATGCGCGGGGCGTCGCGCTGGCGCTGGAGGCCGATGAGCCGGTGTGGGTGAAGGGCGATCCGACCCTGCTCAACGAGCTGCTCAGCAACCTTGTGGACAATGCCATCGCCCATGCTCCAGCCGACGGCAATGTGATCATCCGCGTGCTGGCTCCCGCCGGGCTGGAAGTGGAAGACGATGGTCCCGGGATTCCGCCGGAGGAACGCGACAAGGTGTTCCGCCGTTTCTATCGCCGCCGCCAGCAGGGCACCGGCCTGGGGTTGGCGATCGTGGGCGAGATCTGCAGCGCACACAGGGCCCGCATCGAACTTGCGCAGGGGGCGCTGGGCGGATTGCTGGTGCGAGTGAGTTTTCCGGCGGACGCCGCGGCGGGCTGAGCCTGGAAGGTAGAAACCCGCCTGAGTGGCGGGTTTCGCGGGGGGCTAGGGAGTGCTTACTGCAGCATGCTCATCGCGGCTTCCATCGCCGCCGAGAGGTCCTCGTCTTCCTTCAGGTTGGCCTTGGGGTCCAGGCCGAGTTTGGCGAAGGCGGGAATGCTGCTCCAGTCCAGTTCGGTATACGGGTGCTGGCTGCCCAGGTAGCTCTGCAGGGTGGCGACCTGGACGATGTCCACGTAGTCGACCTTGGCCGAGTCGCGGGTGAAGTCCAGGTGCTGGCCCGGCACTGCGGCGATCGGCGCGGGGAAGTCCCAGGCCTTGAGGATGCGGTCGCCGATGATCGGGTGGATGCGCTCGATGACGTGGTTGAGGCTGATTGAGTCGGCCAGCAGTTCGCTGTGTTCCTCGGCGTAGGTGAGGATCGGCAGCACACCGATCTGGTGCACCAGGCCGGCGAGGGTGGCCTGGTCCGGCATCAGGCGGGTGTAGTGGCGGCACAGGGCGTGGCAGATGCCGGCGATCTCGGTGCTCTTGTTCCACACTTCGCGCATCTTGCGGTCGACCACGTCGGAAGTGGCCTGGAACATCTGCTCCATCGCAAGGCCGGTGGCGAGGTTGCAGGTGTAGTTGATGCCAAGGCGGCTGATCGCCATCTGCAGGTCGGTGATTTCCTTGTTGGTACGCAGCAGCGGGCTGTTCACCACCTTGATGATGCGTGCGGTGAGGGCAGCGTCGTTGCCGATTACCTTGCTCAGCGCCTGGATGCTGATGTCCGGGTCTTCCGCCGCTTCGCGCACGCGCAGGGCGACTTCCGGCAGTGTCGGCAGCACCAGTTCGTCGTTGTCGATGGCCCGCAGCAGTTCCTGTTGTACTTTGTCGGCAAGCTTGCTCATGGCTCTTCCTGATTGGGTCTGATGTTGCTTCTTGGTGAGTCGTGTTGCCGAGCGACCCGGAGGGCCGGGCCGCATTGTGCACGGTGCCGCATCAACCGTCGGTTATTTGCATCACCAAATCGTATGTGGGGCCGCCGGGCTCCCCGTCCGGCGGCTCTCAGCGCTGGATCTCGCGGTCGCTGTCCAGCACGTAGGGCAGGTCCAGCAGGCGCAGCGGCTGGCCCTCGGCCTCGCCGAGGCGGACGCGGCCATCGGCGACGGCATCGTCCTGCAGCACTGCCAGCAGTTCCACGCCCTCTGCCGCGCGTGCGGCCAGCACTACTTCGCCAACGCTGGTGGCGTGCACTGGCGAGAACAGCTCGCGGCCCGGCTCGGGCAGGTCTTCAGCATCCAGCGCCAGGCGATGCAGGCGGCGTTTCAGACGCCCGAGGTACTGCATGCGCGCGACGATTTCCTGGCCGGTGTAGCAGCCCTTCTTGAAGCTCACGCCGCCGACGGCCTGGAGGTTGATCATCTGCGGAATGAACAGCTCGCGGGTGGCGCCGAATACCTGCCCGATGCCGGCACGAACCTGGCCGAGCAGCCAGTCGTTCAGGCTGCTCTGGCGCAGCGAGCCGGCAAGCCGAGCGACGACCTTCGCCGAGCGCTCCGCTGGCATCCACAGTTCGCTGCGGCCCTGGCCAAGGGCGATGGCGATCAGGCCATCGCTGCGCGCCACTCGGTCCGCCTGTCCGTCGAGTACAAGCCCCAGTTCACCGAGCAGGTCATCGGCGCCGTCCAGGCCTGCGCGCACCCACAGGGCGCTGTCCTCCGACAGGCTGGCCTTGGAGAACACGGCATATTTCTTGAGGTCGGCGAGTTGGCTGTCCATCAGTTCACGCGCTATCGCCATCAGATAGCCGTCGCCTTCGGCGACGATGCGGAAGCTGGAGGTCATGCGCCCCTTGGGGGTGCAGCGCGCGCCGAGACTGGAGGTTTCCGCGTCCAGGTAGTTGAGGTTGCAGGTCAACTGGCCCTGGAGGAATTTGGCGGCATCTGCACCGCGTACGGCGAGAATCCCTTCGTGATCGAGGAGTGTGAAGAAAGCGGAGTCGGCCATCACGATTCGGCTGTAAGAAAGTTAGGGGCCTCATGATAGAGCGCGGGACCGCGCCTTGTCAGCGGGTGCCGGGAACCTGTGGCATGCGTATAATGCCGCTCGGCTCCCGGCGGCCCAAGGCCACGCGAGCGATTCGATGTATTGCCGAGGACCTGCAGATGACCGACGAAATCGAACTCAAACGCCTCTTCTGGCACAGCCGCCGTGGCATGCTGGAGCTGGACGTACTGCTGGTGCCTTTCGTGCAAGAGGTCTACCCCGGCCTTCCGGCCGATGATCAGGCGCGTTTCCGCAAGCTGCTGGAGTGCGAGGATCAGGACATGTTCGGCTGGTTCATGCAGCGTGGCGAGCCGGATGACGCTGATCTGCGTCGCATCGTCCGCATGATTCTGGACCGTGTCCAGCCAAAGTGATCCCTTCGAGTGCCACTGGCGACCGTCCATCCGGTTGCTGGTGGCCTATCTCGCTGCGCAGTCGCTCGCAGTGCTGGCGCTGTTTCTCGGCGCCATTCCCTGGCTCCTGAGCTGCCTCGGTCTGCTGGCCTGTGCGCTGCATGCGGGATACGTGCTGCCGCGCCAGATTCTGTTGTGTGCGCCGTCGTCCATGCGCGGCCTGCGGCATGACGCAGATGGCTGGCAGTTGTGGAGCGAACGTGATGGCTGGCAACCGGTGCAACTGGTTGCCGACAGCCTGGCGCTGCCGTCGATGATCGTGCTGCGCTTTCGTTTTCCGGGCGGCTGGTTGAAGCGCAGCGTCTGTATTCCCGCAGGCGCGCTGGCGCCGGACCTGCACCGCCGCCTGCGGGTTCGCCTGCGCTTCAGCCGCAATAGGTGGGCGGTGCCAGGATAGTGTCGCGGGCCTCGGGCAGTAGCCCGGGGTAGTCCAGGGTGTAGTGCAGGCCACGGCTCTCGCGGCGCTGCATGGCGGAGTTGATGATCAGCTCTGCCACCTGGGCAAGGTTGCGCAATTCGATCAGGTCGCGGCTCACCTTGTAGTTGCTGTAGAACTCGTCGATCTCGTCCAGCAGCAGGCGCACACGGTGCTGCGCGCGTGCCAGGCGTTTGTTGGTGCGGACGATGCCGACATAGTCCCACATGAAGCGCCGCAGTTCGTCCCAGTTGTGCGCGATGATCACGTCCTCGTCCGAGTCGGTCACCTGGCTCGCGTCCCAGCTGGGCAGGCCGGCCGGCCTTGGTGCGGTCGCGAGTTTCTCGACGATGTCGGCTGCTGCCGAGCGCGCATAGACGAAGCATTCCAGCAGTGAATTGCTCGCCATTCGGTTGGCGCCATGCAGGCCGGTGAAGGTTGTTTCGCCGATGGCATAGAGGTTCGGTACATCGGTGTGGCCGTGCTGGTCGACCACCACGCCGCCGCAGGTGTAGTGCGCGGCGGGCACCACCGGGATCGGTTCGTGGGTGATGTCGATGCCGAAGTCCAGGCAGCGCTCGTAGACGGTGGGGAAGTGCTCGCGGATGAAATCGGCTGGTTTATGGCTGATGTCCAGGTAGACGTAGTCGATGCCCAGGCGTTTCATCTCGTGGTCGATGGCGCGGGCCACGACGTCGCGCGGCGCGAGCTCGCCCAGCGTGTGGAAGCGCTGCATGAAACGCTCGCCGTTGGGCAGGCGCAGCAATGCGCCTTCGCCGCGCAGGGCCTCGGTGATCAGGAAGCTCTTGGCCTGCGGATGATAGAGGCAGGTGGGATGGAACTGGTTGAATTCCAGGTTGCCGACCCGGCAACCGGCGCGCCAGGCCATCGCGATACCGTCGCCGGAGTTGCCGTCCGGGTTGCTGGTATAGAGGTACACCTTGCTGGCGCCGCCGGAGGCGAGCACGGTGAAGCGCGCGCCGAAGGTGTCCACCTCGCCGGTGCTGCGGTCCAGCACGTAGGCGCCCAGGCAGCGCTGGCCGTTCATCCCGAGTTTGCGCTCGGTGATCAGGTCGACCGCTACACGCTGCGACAGCAGTTCGATGTTCGGCCGCTTGCGCGCCTGTTCCAGCAGCGTGTTGAAAATCGCGGCGCCAGTGGCATCCGCGGCATGGATGATGCGCCGGTGACTGTGGCCGCCCTCGCGGGTCAGGTGGAATTCGAAGCTGTTGTCTTCCTTGCCTGGCTCATGGTCGCGGGTGAAGGGCACACCTTGTTCGATCAGCCACTGGATGGCTTCGCGGCTGTGTTCGACAGTGAACTTCACCGCATCCTCGCGGCAGAGGCCGGCGCCGGCAACCAGGGTGTCCTCGACGTGGGACTCGACGGTGTCTGTGTCGTCCAGTACCGCGGCGACCCCGCCCTGCGCCCAGAAGGTCGAACCCTGGGACAGTTCGCCCTTGCTGAGCACGGCGATACGCAGATGCGCAGGCAGAGTCAGGGCGAGCGTCAGACCAGCGGCCCCGCTGCCGATTACCAATACATCGTGCTGGAAGTGCTGACTCATATCCGGCTCCACCAAAAAGGCGCCCTAGTATATAGAAGGGGGGCGCGGCACAATACTGGCGAACCGATGACACCCGAGGCGCCCGGAGCGAACGGCAGTCGCAGTGCGGAGCTTCCGTTCATGCCGTGGAACGAGATCGCCCGGGGGCGCAGCGAAGGTGTCGGATCGTGGCAAATCGCCGGAACTTTTTTAGTCGTTCCGGTTCCAACACGGAATACCTTAAGTCGTTTTTCGCACGGGCTCGGACTGTGCGGCGGCGGTGCGGGTGTTTCGCCCGATACAGTTGAATTCAACGGGCTGCGGACACATGTCTGGGTCCGGTTGCCGCCAAAGTGAAAAAACTGTGCGGCGCATGCTTGGAGGGGAGAACTTTTGCAGAAGTCCCGAGTCTATCTTGGCAGGACGATTCACCAGGGTGCTCGAAGCTCCTCCGAGTTCGTAGAGGAGCATTCATGCTAACCCAGGAACAGGATCAGCAACTGGTTGAACGGGTACAGCGCGGAGACAAGCGGGCATTCGATTTGTTGGTACTTAAGTACCAACACAAGATTCTCGGGTTGATCGTGCGTTTCGTGCACGACGCCCAGGAGGCCCAGGATGTTGCACAGGAAGCGTTCATCAAGGCGTATCGCGCCTTGGGTAACTTCCGCGGCGACAGTGCCTTTTATACCTGGTTGTACCGTATCGCCATCAACACCGCGAAAAACCATCTGGTAGCGCGCGGTCGGCGGCCGCCGGACAGTGATGTCACGGCGGAAGACGCGGAGTTCTTCGAGGGTGACCATGCCCTGAAGGACATCGAGTCGCCAGAAAGAGCCATGCTGCGGGATGAGATCGAGGAAACCGTTCATCGAACCATCCAGCAGTTGCCCGAGGACCTGCGCACGGCACTGACGTTGCGTGAGTTCGAAGGGTTGAGTTACGAGGATATCGCCACCGTGATGCAGTGTCCGGTGGGAACGGTCCGCTCACGGATATTCCGTGCGCGGGAAGCGATCGACAAAGCTTTGCAGCCTTTGTTGCATGAAGAAGTCTGATACAGCGGCAACAGCCAAGAGAGGTACCGCTATGAGTCGTGAAGCCCTGCAGGAATCGCTGTCCGCTGTAATGGATAACGAAGCGGATGAGCTGGAGCTGCGGCGTGTGCTTGCAGCCTGCGGCGAGGACGCCGAATTGCGGACCACCTGGTCCCGTTATCAACTGGCTCGGGCAGTGATGCACCATGAGCCGGTCATGCCGAAACTGGACATCGCCGCTGCGGTTTCCGCTGCGCTGGCCGATGAGGCCGCCCCTGCGCCGAGCAGCCGCAACCCGTGGCGCAATGTCGGTCGCCTGGCGGTTGCCGCTTCCGTGACCCTGGCCGTGCTGGCGGGTGTTCGCCTGTATCATCAGGACGATAGCGTTGCCAACGGCCTGGCCCAGCAGAGTGCCACTCCGCAGATCGCGTTGCCGCAGGTGCAGGGGCCGGCGGTACTGGCAGGCTACACTCAGGACGAGGCGCCGCAGGTGATTACCAATGCCCAGAGCGGGCAGACCACCTGGCATGAGCAGCGTCTTCCGGGTTACCTGCGCCAGCATGCGCAACAGTCCACCGTGAGTGGCACTGACAGTGCTCTGCCGTATGCACGCGCCGCGAGCCTGGAAAGCCGCTGATTGCGACCTTAAGGAGCGAAATGCGCGCTACTACAGCATTGCTGTTCATCTTTGGCGGTCTGCTGGCATTGCCGGTGCAGGCCGCTGATGCGTTGGACTGGATCAAGCGCCTCTCTCAGGCGGATCAGCAACAGAACTTCCAGGGTACTTTCGTTTACGAGCGCAGCGGCGCCTTCTCGACGCACGACGTCTGGCATCGGGTCGATGCCGATGGTTCGGTGCGTGAGCGCCTCGTGCAGGCCGATGGTCCGCGCCAGGAGGTGCTACGAGTCAATGGCGTCACGCAGTGCGTGGGTGGCGGCATGGCCGGGCAGGTGGCTGGCGGCGAGCTTTGGCCGGCGCGCCGGCTGAATCCGCAGGAGCTTTCTTCCTGGTACGACATCCGAATCGCTGGCGAATCGCGTATCGCCGACCGGCCGGCGGTGGTACTTGCTGTGTTGCCGCGTGATCAGCATCGCTACGGCTTCGAGCTTCACCTGGACAAGGAAACCGGACTGCCGCTCAAGTCGCTTCTGCTCAACGACAAGGGCCAGATCATCGAACGACTCCAGTTCACCCGGATTGAGCTGACCGCACCTGACGATGCCCAATTGCAGCCGGCGGCGGCCTGTCAGCCGGTGAAGGAGCTCAAAGATGCGAGTGTGACGACCGGCTGGCATTCCGAGTGGGTTCCGCCGGGTTTCACCCTGAACAGCACTCTGCAGCAACGCAGTCCGGTCTCGAACGACCAGGTTCTATGCCTGGCCTATGGCGACGGCCTGGCCCGGTTCTCTGTTTTCCTCGAACCACTGCATGGCGCCAAGGTTGATGATGCGCGTACGCAGTTGGGGCCTACAACAGTAGTGTCTAGGCGTTTCGCCAGCGAAGACGGTGGGACGATGGTGACCGTGGTTGGCGAGATTCCCAGCGGTACGGCTGAGCGGGTGGCGCTTTCCATGCGCCCATCGGGAGCCCAGCCACAGTGATCGAGGAGAGGGGGAGGGTGATAGCGGTCGAGTCCGGAGCGGTCTGGGTCGAAACGCTGCGTCGCTCCACCTGCTCTGGATGTTCGGCCAATGCCGGCTGCGGCCAGGGTATCCTGGCTCGTCTGGGTGTTGGTGGCAGGGGTGGCCGCGTGCGCGCCCTATCTTCGCTGAAACTCGCGCCTGGCGATGAAGTCGTGCTGGGCGTAGGCGAGGGTATTCTCGTGAAGAGTGCCTTGCTCTTCTATCTTCTTCCCTTGCTCGGATTGTTCGCGCTGGCGCTTCTTGCGGCCCGCTTCGGTGTTGGGGAATCCTTGATCATATTGGCCGGGTTGGCGGGGTTCCTGCTTGCCTGGCTGTTCGTGCGTCGTGTGGCGCGGCGCCATTCGGATGATCCAGCGATGCAACCGGTTGTGCTGCGCGCGCTGGTCGGTGGGCCTCTCGGCCCGGTTTAGTGTCTTTCCCAATCAACATCACGGGAGCTGTAGTCAATGCAAACCCTGAAACGCAGCATGGCTGCGCTGGTTGCCCTGGTGGCCTTGAGCCTGACGGTTACCGCGCGAGCCGAACTACCGGACTTCACGCCGCTGGTGGAGAAGGCGTCGCCGGCAGTGGTCAATATCAGTACCACGCAGAAGCTTCCGGATCGTGCCAGTGCCCAGATGGGCATTCCGGATCTGGACGGCCTGCCTCCGGGCCTGCGCGAGTTCTTCGAGCGCAGCATTCCGCGCGGTCAGGGCCAGGCGCCCCGCGGGCAGCAGCGCGAGGCCCAGTCGCTGGGTTCGGGCTTCATCATTTCCGACGATGGTTACATCCTTACTAACAATCATGTGGTTGCGGATGCCGACGAGATTCTCGTACGTCTTTCTGACCGCAGCGAGCACAAGGCCAAGCTGGTCGGTGCCGATCCGCGCAGCGACGTCGCCGTGCTGAAGATCGATGCCAAGAACCTGCCGACCCTCAAGCTGGGCGATTCCGACAAGCTCAAGGTAGGTGAGTGGGTGCTGGCCATCGGCTCGCCGTTCGGCTTCGACCACTCGGTGACTGCCGGTATCGTCAGCGCCAAGGGCCGCAGCCTGCCGAACGAGAACTACGTACCATTCATCCAGACCGACGTAGCCATCAACCCGGGCAACTCGGGTGGCCCGCTGCTGAACCTGCAGGGTGAGGTGGTCGGCATCAACTCGCAGATTTTCACTCGTTCCGGCGGCTTCATGGGGCTTTCCTTCGCGATTCCGATCGATGTGGCGCTGAACGTCGCCGATCAGCTGAAAAAAGAAGGCAAGGTCAGCCGTGGCTGGCTTGGTGTGGTGATTCAGGAGGTCAACAAGGATCTGGCTGAGTCCTTCGGTCTGGACAAGCCGTCCGGTGCGCTGGTGGCTCAGTTGGTCGAAAACGGTCCGGCCGCCAAGGGTGGCCTGCAGGTTGGCGATGTGATCCTCAGCCTCAATGGCCAGACCATCAATGAGTCGGCAGACCTGCCGCACCTGGTGGGCAACATGAAGCCGGGTGACAAGGCAACGCTGGAGGTCATTCGCGATGGCAACCGCAAGACGCTGAACATGTCGATCGGCAACCTGCCGGATGACGACGAAGAAGTCGCCGCAGTGGAGGGCAAGGGTGCCGAGCGCAGCAGCAACCGTCTGGGCGTGACTGTCGCAGAGCTGACCAGTGAGCAGCGCAAGTCGATGGACATCAAGGGCGGTGTGGTGATCAAGGAAGTGCAGGGCGGTCCGGCGGCGATGGTCGGCCTGCGTCCTGGGGATGTCATCACGCACCTGAACAATCGTGCGGTCGACTCGTCCAAGACCTTCACCGAGATCGCCAAGTCACTGCCGAAGGATCGCTCCATCTCCATGCGCGTACTGCGCCAGGGGCGTGCGAGCTTCATTACCTTCAAGCTGGCCGAGTAAGGCTGGCACCAAAAAAGGGCGGTCTTCACCGCCCTTTTTTCATGCCTGTCCATCCGGCGCGGACGTGACGGACGGTGCGGGATTCGAGTAAACTCCCCGGCTATTTTTCGGCGGATTGCCGCCTCCAGCCTTCCGAGTGTGTTCAGCCGTGAGTGATCTGAGTCATATCCGCAATTTCTCCATCATTGCCCACATCGACCATGGCAAGTCGACTCTGGCCGACCGCTTCATCCAGATCTGCGGCGGCTTGTCCGACCGCGAGATGGAGGCGCAGGTACTCGACTCGATGGACCTGGAGCGCGAGCGCGGTATCACCATCAAGGCGCACAGCGTCACGCTGCACTACAAGTCGAAGGACGGTAAGACCTACCAACTGAACTTCATCGACACTCCCGGCCACGTCGACTTCACCTACGAGGTCAGCCGTTCGCTGGCGGCCTGCGAGGGCGCGCTGCTGGTGGTGGACGCCGGGCAGGGTGTCGAAGCTCAGTCGGTTGCCAACTGCTACACCGCCATCGAGCAGGGCCTGGAAGTCATGCCCGTGCTGAACAAGATGGACCTGCCGCAAGCCGATCCGGACCGCGTGAAGGACGAGATCGAAAGCATCATCGGCATCGATGCCAGCGATGCCGTAGCCTGTTCGGCCAAGAGTGGCATGGGCGTGGAAGATGTGCTGGAGCGCCTGGTTACCGCCATCCCCGCGCCGGAAGGCGAGATCGAGGCGCCCCTGCAGGCGCTGATCATCGACTCCTGGTTCGACAACTACCTGGGCGTGGTCTCTCTGGTGCGCGTGAAGCATGGCCGCGTCAAGAAGGGCGACAAGATCCTGGTGAAGTCCACCGGCAAGGTCCATCAGGTGGACAGCGTCGGCGTCTTCACCCCGAAACATACCGAGACCGCCGACCTCAAGGCCGGTGAAGTAGGCTTCATCATTGCCGGCATCAAGGACATTCTTGGCGCGCCGGTGGGCGACACCCTGACCCTGTCCAGCACCCCGGACGTGGAAGTGCTGCCGGGCTTCAAGCGTATCAAGCCGCAAGTCTATGCCGGCCTGTTCCCGGTAAGCTCCGACGATTTCGAGGACTTCCGCGAAGCGCTGCAGAAGTTGACCCTGAACGACGCCGCGCTGCAGTACGAGCCGGAAAGCTCCGAAGCCCTGGGCTTCGGCTTCCGCATCGGCTTCCTCGGCATGCTGCACATGGAGATCATCCAGGAGCGCCTGGAGCGCGAATACGACCTGGACCTGATCACCACCGCGCCGACCGTGATCTTCGAGATCGTGCAGAAGAACGGCGACATCCTGTATGTCGACAACCCGTCCAAGCTGCCCGACCTTTCGTCCATTGACGAGATGCGTGAGCCAATTTGTCGCGCCACCATCCTTGTGCCTCAGGAGCACCTGGGTAACGTCATTACCCTGTGCATCGAGAAACGTGGCGTACAGCGCGACATGCACTTCCTCAGCGGCCAGGTCCAGGTGATCTACGATTTGCCGATGAACGAAGTGGTTCTGGACTTCTTCGACCGCCTGAAGTCCACCAGCCGCGGCTATGCCTCGCTCGATTACAGCTTCGACCGCTTCGAGCCGGCCAACCTGGTGCGTCTCGATGTGCTGATCAACGGCGAGAAGGTTGACGCCCTCGCCCTGATCGTCCACCGCGACAACGCCCCCTACAAGGGGCGCCAACTGGTGGAAAAGATGAAGGAACTGATTCCGCGGCAGATGTTCGACGTCGCGATTCAGGCGGCCATCGGCGGACAGATCATCGCCCGTTCGACGGTCAAGGCGCTCAGGAAGAACGTGCTGGCTAAGTGCTATGGCGGTGACGTGAGCCGTAAGCGCAAGCTGCTCGAAAAGCAGAAGGCCGGTAAGAAAAGGATGAAGCAGGTCGGTAGCGTGGAGATTCCGCAGGAAGCCTTCCTCGCCGTGCTCAAAGTGGACAGTTGAACCCTATGACCCTGAATTTCCCGCTGTTGCTGGTGATTGCCGTTGCTGTGTGCGGCGTTCTCGCCCTGGTAGACCTGGTGCTGTTCGCTCCACGTCGCCGGGCAGCCATTTCCGCCTACGAAGGCACGGTTAGCGAGCCTGATCCGGAAGTGCTGGAAAAACTGAACAAGGAACCGGTGCTGGTCGAATACGGCAAGTCCTTCTTCCCCGTACTGTTCATCGTGCTGGTGCTGCGTTCCTTCCTGGTCGAGCCTTTCCAGATTCCCTCCGGATCGATGAAGCCGACCCTGGAAGTCGGGGATTTCATTCTGGTCAACAAGTTTGCCTATGGCATCCGCCTGCCGGTGCTGGACACCAAGGTGATCCCAGTGGGTGATCCGCAGCGCGGCGATGTCATGGTGTTCCGCTATCCCAGCGACCCGAACATCAACTACATCAAGCGTGTGGTCGGCGTGCCGGGCGATACCATCCGCTATACCAGCGACAAGCGCCTGTACATCAACGACCAACTGGTCGCCGAGACGCTGATGGGCGAGGAACCCGGCACCTTGGGTAGCGTCACGCTGTACAAGGAAAAGCTGGGCGCCGCCGAACACATGATCCGCAAGGAAATGACCCGTTACCGCATCGAGCCGGGCAAGCAGTGGAAGGTTCCCGCCGACCACTACTTCATGATGGGCGACAACCGCGACAACTCGAACGACAGTCGCTACTGGAACGACCCGAAGATTCCGAAGGACCTGCTGGGCATGGTTCCGGACCACAACATCGTCGGCAAGGCGTTTGCCGTGTGGATGAGCTGGCCGGAGCCCAAGCAGCGCAACCTGCCAAACTTCTCTCGGGTCGGCGTGATTCATTGAGTTGTGAGACGTTCGATGCCTTCAGGCGGCGAACGGTGCTAGAAACCCGGGCGGGGCTGCACGCGGGGAGCGAGGCAGCCCCGCTTGTCCTTGGAGCCGCCGCGGTTGGCGGGAATAAGAACTACACCGACATGAGGTCGATATGACGTACGCACGTTCGCAGAAGGGGATGTCGTTGCTGAACTGGATGCTGGTGCTCGCCGTTGTGGCGTTCCTGGCCAGTACTGCGTTCAAGATCATTCCGCACTACCTTGACTACTACTCCATCGAAAAGGCCATCACCTCGGTGGAAACCGACAAGGCCGCGGATGTTCGCACCATTCCGGAGTTCTACACTTATGTAGGCAAGGCAATGCTGATCAATGGCGTCCGCGACCTCAAGCTGGAAGATATTCTGGAGGTCAAGCAGGAGAACAATGAGTTCCGCGCGCACCTCCAGTACGAAAAACGCGAGCCGCTGATCAAGAACATCGATCTGGTGGTCCACTTTGACAAAGAAACCCGTGTACGAATGCCGTGAGTAACAGCCTGGATCGACTCGAGCGCAAGCTTGGCTATACCTTTCGCGACCAGGACCTGATGGTCCTGGCGCTGACCCATCGCAGTTTCGCCGGGCGCAACAATGAGCGTCTGGAGTTCCTGGGTGACGCCATCCTCAACTTCGTTATCGGCGAAGCCCTTTTCAATCATTTCCCCCAGGCTCGCGAAGGCCAGCTTTCGCGCCTGCGCGCGCGCCTGGTCAAGGGCGAGACCCTGGCCCTGCTGGCCCGTGGCTTCGAGCTGGGCGACTACCTGCGACTGGGCTCCGGCGAGCTGAAGAGCGGTGGATTCCGCCGCGAGTCGATTCTGGCGGATGCAATGGAGGCGCTGATCGGCGCCATCTATCTGGATACCGGCATGGATTCCGCCCGCGAGCGGATCATGGCCTGGCTGGGCCCGCAATTGCGCGAGCTGACCCCGGTAGACACCAACAAAGACCCCAAGACCCGCCTGCAGGAATTCCTGCAGTCGCGCGGGTGCGAGTTGCCGCGTTACGACGTGGTTGATATCCAGGGCGAGCCGCATTGCCGCACCTTCTTCGTCGAGTGCGAAGTTGCCCTGTTGAATGACAAGACCCACGGTCACGGCGGCAGCCGTCGCATCGCCGAGCAGGTGGCCGCCGCCGCCGCTCTGGCAGCCCTGGGCGTGGAGAATGGCCATGAGTGAGCACGAGCAGGACCAGCACGATCATCAACAAGAGTCCGTCCGTTGCGGCTATGTCGCCATCGTCGGTCGTCCCAACGTCGGCAAGTCGACTCTGCTCAACCACATCCTTGGCCAGAAGCTGGCGATCACCTCGCGCAAGCCGCAGACCACTCGCCACACCCTGCTGGGCATCAAGACCGAGGGTGACGTGCAGGCGGTTTACGTCGACACTCCCGGCCTGCACAAGGACAACGACAAGGCGCTCAACCGATACATGAACCGTTCGGCCAGTGCTGCGCTGAAGGACGTCGACGTGGTGATCTTCGTCGTCGACCGCAATCGCTGGACCGACGAAGACCAGATGGTCTACGACAAGGTCAAGTATGTTAGTTGCCCGGTGCTGCTGGCGGTGAACAAGGTCGACCGTATGGAAGACAAGGGTGAGCTGCTGCCGCACCTGCAATGGCTGGCCGAGCAACTGCCCAACGCCGAAGTCGTGCCGATTTCCGCCCAGCACGGGCAGAACCTCGACGTGCTGGAAGGCCTGGTTGCCGAGCGCCTGCCTGAAAGCGAGCACTTCTTCCCTGAAGACCAGATCACCGACCGCAGCAGCCGTTTCCTGGCTGCCGAACTGGTGCGCGAGAAGATCATGCGCCAACTGGGCGCCGAGCTTCCCTACCAGGTCACGGTGGAAATCGAAGAGTTCAAGCAGGACGGCCCCATCCTGCATATCCATGCGCTGATCCTGGTCGAGCGTGACGGCCAGAAGAAAATCATCATCGGCGAGAAGGGCGAGCGCATCAAAAGCATCGGCCAGAATGCGCGCAAGGACATGGAGGTGTTGTTCGACTCCAAGGTCATGCTCAACCTCTGGGTCAAGGTGAAGGGTGGCTGGTCCGACGACGAGCGGGCGCTACGCTCGCTTGGCTACGGCGACCTTTGACCCACGCCACCCCGCGAGCGCATCGCGGGGTTTACCTCCGGGCGCCTGAGTGCGCCCGCTTCCCGACTTCCTGTCCAGGCGCAGCGCCATGAGCCTCGCTTCTCCCGCCCAGCCAGCCTTCGTCCTGCATAGCCGTGCCTATAAGGAAACCAGTGCGCTGGTGGACTTCCTCACCCCGCAGGGTCGCTTGCGAGCCGTATTGCGCGGTGCACGGGGCAAGGCCGGTGCGCTGGCGCGGCCCTTCGTGCCGCTGGAAGTCGAGCTCCGTGGCCGGGGTGAACTGAAGAACGTGGCGCGCCTGGAGGCCAACGGCATTCCCAATCTGCTGAGTGGCGAGGCGCTGTTCAGCGGCCTCTACCTGAATGAGCTGATGATCCGTCTGCTGCCGGCGGAAGACCCGCATCCCGCGCTGTTCGAGCACTATCACGCGACGTTGCCGTTGCTTGCCGCCGGGCAGCCGCTGGAGCCGCTGTTGCGTGCTTTCGAATGGCGATTGCTGGACGAGCTGGGTTATGGTTTCTCCCTGGACAGCGACATCGCCGGCCAGCCGGTAGCGCCCGAGGGGCTCTATCGCCTGCTGCCGGACTCGGGCTTCGAACCGGTGGGCAGCCTGCAGCCTGGCCTGTTCCACGGTGCCGACCTGCTGGCCCTGGCCGAGGCCGACTGGAGCGCTCCCGGCGCCCTGGCTGCGGCCAAGCGCCTTATGCGCCAGGCCCTGGCACCCCATCTTGGCGGCCGACCGCTGGTCAGCCGCGAGTTATTCATGAATCGCAAGGACAACTCCCGTGACTGAAGCCAACCGTATTCTTCTGGGTGTGAACATCGACCACGTTGCCACGCTGCGCCAAGCCCGTGGCACCCGCTATCCCGATCCGGTGAAAGCCGCGCTGGATGCCGAGGAAGCCGGCGCTGACGGAATCACCGTGCATCTGCGCGAGGATCGTCGCCACATCCAGGACCGCGATGTGCGCGTGCTGGCCGAGGTGCTGCAGACCCGCATGAACTTCGAGATGGGCGTCACCGAGGAAATGATGGTGTTCGCCGAGAGCATTCGCCCGGCCCATGCCTGCCTGGTTCCCGAAACTCGCCAGGAGCTCACTACCGAAGGTGGCCTGGACGTCGCGGGCCAGGAAGCCCGCATTCGCACGGCAGTGCAGCGCCTGGCTGCCGCTGGTTGCGAGGTTTCGCTGTTCATCGACCCGGACCCGCGCCAGATCGAGGCATCCGCTCGCGTCGGCGCCCCGGCCATCGAACTGCACACCGGCCGCTACGCCGATGCGCACAGCCCGGCGGAAGCCGCACATGAGCTGGCCCGTATCCGTGATGGCGTCGAATTCGGCCTGTCCCACGGCCTGATCGTCAACGCCGGCCACGGTCTGCACTACCACAATGCCGAGCCGGTAGCGGCCATTGCGGGGATCAACGAATTGAACATCGGCCACGCCATTGTCGCCCACGCGCTATTCGTCGGCTTCAAGCAGGCGGTGGCGGAAATGAAGGCGCTGATCGTGGCAGCGGCGAACCGCTGATCACCGAACCCGGCAGAAAACTAAGGCTTGCGCGCCACCAGTGTGGCGCGCAGCGGCGCGGGGAGACCCTCGATGGTGCGGCTGTGATCGCGCGGATCGAGGAAATCCGGCAGCGACTGATAGCGCATCCAGTCGGTGGCGCGCTGTTCCTCTATGGAGGTGCGGCTGACGTCCACGCAGCGCACTTCGCTGAAGCCTGAGCGACGCAACCAGAGCTCCAGCGCCGGCACCGAGGGCAGGAACCATACGTTGCGCATCTGTGCGTAGCGGTCTTCGGGCACCAGCACGGTGTTGACGTTGCCCTCCACCACCAGGGTTTCCAGTACCACGTCGCCCCCACGGCGCAGGCAGTCCTTCAGGGCGAGCAGATGGTCGATGGGGGAGCGGCGATGATAGAGCACGCCCATCGAGAACACCGTGTCGAAGCCTTCGAGGCCCGGCGGCAACTCCTCCAGGGTTAGCGGCAGATGCCAGGCTGGCAGAGTGGGCAGGTAGCGCTTCATGGCGAGGAACTGGCAGAAGAACAGCCAGTTCGGATCGACACCCACTACGCTGCGCGCGCCGGCACCGAGCATGCGCCACTGGTAGTAGCCGTTGCCGCAGCCCACATCGAGGATACGTTTGCCCATCAGGTCGATGTGCGGCGAGACACGCTCCCATTTCCAGTCCGAGCGCCACTCCGTATCGATGTGTACGCCGAACAGGTTGAACGGCCCCTTGCGCCAGGGAATCAACCCTTGCAGGGCCTGCTTGAGCCGGTCGCGCGTGGCCTCGTCGCAGGTGCCTTCCAGGCTGAAGCGTTCGCGCAGCTCGGTCACCGCCGGAGCCAGTGCTGGCAGGCGGTCCACGGCTGCCAGCCAGCGCTCCAGGTCGCCGTGGCCATCCTCGACCTTGGCCGTCAGTTGGGCGGACAGGGACTGGGCCCAGGCGTGCAGCGAAGTGCCGGCAAGTTCCTGGCTCAGGCGGTCGAGGTCGAAGCGGTCGATCATGGCAGGGCAATCAGGGAGGCGAAGTTGAGGCATTGGAACCAGGGAATCACCTTGGAGAAACCGGCGGCCGACAGGCGCTCTCGATGGATTTCCAGGGTGTCGGGGCGCATGACGTTCTCTATGGCGGTGCGCTTCTGGGCGATTTCCAGTTCGCTGTAGCCATTGGCACGCTTGAAGTCGATGTGCAGGTCGGTGAGCAGTGCCTGTTCCTGTTCGTCGGCAAAACGCAGTTTTTCCGAGAGGATCAGCGCCCCGCCCGGCAGCAGGCTCTGCCGCAGGCGGGCCAGCAGTTCCGGGCGTTGCTCGGGGGCGATGAATTGCAGGGTGAAGTTCATCGTGATCAGCGAGCAGGGCTGGAAGTCCATCTTCAGGATATCCGCCTCGATCAGCTCGACCGGCAACAGCTCCTGGTACATGGCGTCCTGCGCGCGAAGGTATTCGCCGCAGCGCTCGATCATCGGCGCCGAGTTATCCACGCCGATGACGCGGCAGCCCTCGGTCCGAACATGTCGGCGCAGCGCCTGAGTCACCGCGCCCAGCGAGCAGCCGAGGTCGTACAGCACGCTATGGGGGATGGCGAAGCGCGCGCCGAGCACTCCGATGTTCTCGACAATGGTGGGGTAACCCGGGACGGATCGCTTGATCATGTCCGGGAAGACGCGCACCACGTCCTCGTTGAAGGTGAAGTCGGGAACGTGGGATTGCGGCTGGGCGAAGATGCGGTCGGATTCGCTCACGCGGATGGGGCCTCGAAACGCTGCGGGTAATGCGGGCGCCGGGCGCCCGGCTGCCGGGGCGCGCATTGTAGCCGAGGCAGGCGGGAGTGCCCAAGCCTGGCGGACGAGGCTCACTTGAGCTGGTCGGAGAAGTACTCACCGGCGCCCTGCAGCGGGCCGAGCGGGTTCTTCTTGTCCTCGCGACGACGAATGTTCGGCTCGCCATTGCTGGTCTTGTGCACCACCACGTCGTCGATCAGCACAAATACCGGGCGAAACGACCAGCCTTGCACCTCGCGGCGCTTGCGGAAGTTGAAGATGTCGGCCCAGAAACTGCCGACGCGCTGGCTGTCGGTCTTGCTGAAATCGAAGGAGTAGCCGACGCAGCGATCCTTGGCCTGCAGGCAGGTGATCAAGCCGTCAGGCAGGTAATCGATGGGGATGTTGGGCTGCACGAACATCAGGCGCACGTCGATGAACGACAGCATTTTCGCGTTGCCCTGGGACAACGGATCGAAGCCCAGCGCATAGAGCTGCGAGCGGGTAGTCTTTCCCGGATCGACCTGGTTGAAGCGGCTCTGTGCATCCTGGTAGTCCAGGAACGGTGACTGCACTTCCGCACGTTCGCTGGGCAGCAGGCTGCCGCAGGCAGAGAGCATCAGGCACGCTCCCAGCAACATCGTCGAGCGAACTACTGCACGCATGGAGCTCCCCTTATTGCAGTCTCTTGTTATTGATCTATAGCCGATGCCAAACCTCTGTGCCGGACTTTTCTCGCGGCCGCCAAGACTACTCGAGGACCACCCCGTATCCTTGCATCAGCGGTCTCCAGCGGTCATCCCGACGGAGCTCGCGCAGGCCATCATCGAGCTCGTCCAGGCGCTCCCTGACAGACTCCAGTTGCGGGTTGAGGGCGACGTACATGGGGCGTTTATCGGCGAGCTGTCCGGCCGTTCGAATGCGATCGGACAGACGGTTGCGATGAAGATAGTGCTCGACGATCTGGCGGTCTTCAAGCAGCACGCTGATACGCCCCAGCAACAGCTTCTGGATATTGCGCTCCAGTACTCGTTCGCCGCTAAGTATTTGAACCTGCTCATGATCTTCCAGGTGCTCGGCGCGCCAGGCATCCACTTGCGGGCCATAGGAATAGCCTTGGGCCAGCCCCACGGACTGGCCGTCGAGCGAGTCCGGGCCGGTGTAGCGCCACTGGCTGTCGGCACGGGTGTAGAAGCGCATGGTCACCCAGCCTATCGGCTCGTGGCCGATCAGAAGGCCGTCGGCTTCTTCCGGATAGGCGCCGACTACGCCGTCTACCAGCCCCTCGCGGGCCATTTGCAGGGCCCGTGGCCAGGGCAGCGGTTCGAAGGTCGGGCTTTGTTCGAGGGCGAGCGTCAGGGCTTCGAGAAGGTAGCCCGGTCGGTCTGGATCGTCCGGGCAGATGTACGGACACCAATCGTCGACTGCCAGGCGCAGCGGCTCGGCGCTGGTGGCCAGGGCGATACACAGAAGCAGGGCCGGCGAAGCGAATCGCAGCATGTCATGCTCGGGTAGTGGGCTGTCCCGAGGAGTATGGCAGAGGTAGATGACGGCTTGTCACGGAGGCGGCGATACCAAGCTGGCCCAGCCAGTAGGTGAGCATGATGGCGTAGGACGAGCCATCGAAAGCCGCGACGAAGCGGCTGATGCCGATCATCGCGTCAGAGCTGACGAACAGCAGGGCGCCGAAGGCGGCGAAGATCCGGCTGGCGCTGCCGATCGACGGCACGCCGAGGCGAGCGGTGGCGCGCCAAAGCATGCAGCTGATGGTCAGGCTGTACAGTGCAATGGGCAGCAGCAGCGGGCCGAGGCCACGGCTGCTTAGCAGGGCGAACAGGCCGCCGCCGAGCAGGGCGGCGAACAGCAGGCCGGCCGGCGCCAGGCGGCGCGTGTCGCCGAGGTAGGCAACCAGATAGGCCAGGTGCGCCAGCAGGAAAGCGGCGAGGCCCGGCACGAAGGCATTGATCGGCCACTCCAGCAGGATGTCGCCGAGTATCGACAGCGCCATGCCGATGGCGACCCAGCGCCGGTAGGCGTCGGCAGGCGTGCTGAGGATCCACAGCAGCAGGGCGAGGACCGGCAGCGGTTTGCACAGCATGCGCAATAGCGGCAGGTCCAGGGTGACGGCGGACAGGTAGGCGATGCCGCCGATGAGTGCCAGAAGTGCCCAGCGCATGGGGTTCCCTCCCGAGGAAATGTGCGTCCACTGTGCCGCAGCGGCGGCCGCGGGCACAGGCCGAAGGCGCCAGCGCGAGCGGCTTATGGCGCCTTGCTGGCCGCTTCGGCGGCGAATCAGCGCGCGTTGATCGGGCAGTCGAAGGTCTGGGCGGGAGCTACTTCCGGTTCCCAGGGACGGCGGTAGGCCAGTTCCAGCTTGTCCTCGCCGGTGGCGACGACGCGGAAGCGCCAGGTGGATTCGCCACCGCTGCCGACCAGCCCGGCGTCTTCCGGATTGCTGTAGACCTCCGGCCCGAGGCTGCGTAGCACGCTGGCAGCGGCATTGCGCATTTCCCAGCGGAAGCCGGTGGTGGGATTGCTCGGCAGGATCAGCACCAGCTCCTGCCCCTGATGCAGCTCCAGCGGTTTGCACTCGCTGGCATTTTCCAGCGTGACCACGGGTTTGGGCTGCCCGGCGCAGCCAGCGAGCAGGGCGAGGGAGACGGGGAGCAACAGGCGGTACGACGGCATGACGACTCCTGGAGTGGGGACCAGATTGGGCCGCAGGATATCGCAATCGGAGGGGGAGTGGACTTCGTCCGCTTCAGGTGGGGTTGGACGGGGTGTTGCTGTGTCGCTTCGTGGTGCGCTGATGATCCCTGTTCCGGCCTGCCGCCGGCGCGGGTCCGAAACTCGCAGGATGGTATGGAGCGAAGCGAAAGCCATCGTGGGGCGTTATGGCTATCGCTTCGTCCCTCCTGCGATGAGCTTCGATTCAGGTGTGCGGCATCTTTGTACGATGGCCCGCTCCTCTCGACCGAGAGGAGCGGGCCTCGGCGCGTCAGACCGGGAACAGCACCTTCGCCACCTCGCCGAAGCGCTTCGCGAAATGCACGATCAGGCCCTCCTTGAGGTATTCCGGCAGCTCCTCGAAGTCGCCACGGTTGGCTTCCGGGAGGATCAGCTCGAAGATCTTCTGCCGCCGCGCCGCGATGACCTTCTCGCGCACGCCACCAATCGGCAGCACCTGGCCAGTGAGCGTCAGCTCGCCGGTCATGGCCACGCCCTTCTTCGGCGCCTGGTTGCGCGCAAGGGACAGCAGTGCGCTGGCCATCGTCACGCCAGCGCTGGGGCCGTCCTTGGGGGTTGCGCCTTCCGGCACGTGCAGATGGACGAAGGCCTGGTCGAAGAAGGCCGGATCGCCGCCGTACTTCTTCAGGTGCGAACTGATGTAGCTGTAGGCGATCTCCGCCGACTCCTTCATCACCTCACCCAACTGGCCGGTGAGCTTGAAGCCCCGGTTCAGCGTGTGAATGCGCGTCGCCTCGATAGGCAGCGTAGCGCCACCCATGCTGGTCCAGGCCAGGCCGGTGATCACACCGATGCCGGAGAGCAGTTGCTCGGTGCGGAACACCGGCATGCCGAGGTACTCCTCCAGATCCTTGGCACCGATCTTCACCTTCGACTCCGGGTCTTCCAGCAGCTTGACCACCGACTTGCGCACCAGCTTGCCTAGCTGCTTCTCAAGTTGCCGCACGCCGGCTTCACGGGCGTAGCCCTCGATCACCGCACGCAGGGCTGCGTCGTTGATAGACAGGCGGCTCTTCGGTACCCCCGCTTTTTCCAACTGCTTGGGCCACAGGTGGCGCTTGGCGATGGCCAGTTTCTCCTCGGCGATGTAGCCGGAGAGACGGATTACCTCCATGCGGTCGAGCAGTGGGCCGGGGATCGAATCCAGGGTGTTGGCGGTGCAGACGAAGAGCACCTTGGACAGGTCCAGGCGCAGGTCCAGATAGTGGTCGAGGAACTCCACGTTCTGCTCCGGATCGAGGGTCTCCAGCAGTGCCGAGGCGGGGTCTCCCTGGTAGCTGCTGCCGAGCTTGTCGATCTCGTCGAGCATGATCACCGGGTTCATCACCTCCACATCCTTGAGCGCTTGCACCAGCTTGCCGGGCAGGGCGCCGATGTAGGTGCGGCGATGCCCCTTGATTTCGGCCTCGTCGCGCATGCCGCCTACGCTGAAGCGATAGAACGGCCGCCCCAGGCTCTCGGCGATGGATTTGCCGATACTGGTCTTGCCCACGCCGGGCGGGCCGACCAGGAGCACGATGGAGCCGGCGATCTCACCCTTGAAGGCGCCCACGGCCAGGAATTCGAGGATGCGGTCTTTCACGTCGTCCAGGCCGGAGTGGTACTTGTCCAGCACCTTGCGCCCGTGTTTCAGGTCGAGCTTGTCGGTACCCAGCACGCCCCAGGGCACCGAGGTGGCCCAGTCGAGGTAGTTACGGGTTACCGCATATTCCGGCGAGCCGGTCTCCAGGATCGACAGCTTGTTCAGTTCCTCTTCGATGCGCTTCCGCGCCTGCTCGGGGAGGACCTTGCCCTCCAGGCGGGCGCGGAATTCGTCGGAATCGGCACTCTTGTCGTCCTTGGTGATCCCCAGTTCCTGCTGGATGATCTTCAGTTGCTCCTTGAGGAAGAACTCGCGCTGGCGTTCGCCGATCTTGCGGTTCACCTCGGCGGACAGCTCCTTCTGCAGGCGCGCGACTTCCACCTCCTTGCGCAGCAGCGGCAATACCTTCTCCATGCGCTTGAGGATCGGCACGGTGTCCAGCACGCCCTGCAGCTCGGCGCCCGGGGCGGTGGTCAGCGCGGCGGCGAAATCGGTAAGCGGCGACGGATCGTTCGGGTTGAAGCGGTTCAGGTAGTTCTTCAGCTCTTCGCTGTACAGCGGGTTGAGCGGCAGCAGCTCCTTGATCGCGTTGATCAGGGCCATGCCGTAGGCCTTCACCTCGTCGCTCGGGTCGCTGGGCGTGTGCGGGTAGTCCACTTCCACCAGGAAGGGCGGGCGGTGGCGCTTGATCCAGCCACGGATGCGCACCCGCGAAAGGCCCTGGGCGACGAACTGCAGCTTGCCGCCTTCGCGGCTGGCGTGGTGCACGCGCACCAGTGTGCCGTGCTCGGGCAGGCTGTTGGGATCGAAGTGGCGCGGATCCTCCGGCGGGTTGTCCATGAAGAACAGCGCCAGACTGTGATGCTCGGTCTTGGCCACCAATTCGAGGGTTTCCGCCCAGGGCTCCTCGTTGACAATCACCGGCAACACCTGTGCCGGGAAGAACGGGCGATTATGGATCGGAATGACATACACCGTGGTCGGCAGGCTTTGGCCCGGCAGCACCAGCCCGGTGTTGCTGACCTCCTCGGCGCTGTGAATATCGTGAATCTCGTCGTGGTCGCTCATGAGGCACCTGACTGATTGAACATGACAGTCTAGATGGGGAGCCGGCACGGGGTTTCAATCCCATGCTGCAAGTGGATGTTGCAGGAGATTGCCTATGGCCGGATTGGCTGGCGCGGTCGCTGGAAATCACTGGGCGGGCGGCCGAATTGCCGGCTGAACATCGCGCTGAAGGCGCTGGGCGTGCTGTAGCCCACTTCCAGCGCCACGGCCAGCACGCTGTCTCCCAGGGCAAGGCGTTCCAGCGCCGCCAGCAGTCGTGCCTGCTGGCGCCATTGGCCGAAGGTTAGTCCGGTTTCACGGAAGAACCAGCGTTGCACTGTCTTGGTATCGACGTTCGCCCGCCGTGCCCAGTCGGCGAGCCCGCCGCTGGCTCCGGGCTGGAGCTGGATGGCCTGGCACAGTGCGCGCAGGCGCGGATGCGCCGGCAACGGCAGATGCAGCGGCAGTACCGGGTCTTCGCGCAATTCGTCCAGCAGCAATCCCAGGACTCGGCCATCCCGCGAGTCCGGCGTCACATCGCCGCTGATCGACAGCGCCGCCAGGATCAGTTCGCGCAGCAGCGGCGAAACCGCCAGCACGCAGCAGTTGCGCGGCAGGTGCGGGGCGCTGTCCGGCTCCACGTAGAGCGTGCGGACCTGCACGTCGCCGACCATGCGGGTCCAGTGCTCGACCCCTGCGGGAATCCACAGGCCGCGATTGTCCGGCACCACCCACTGGCCGCTGGCGCTGCCCACCACCAGTACGCCGCGCAGCGCGTACAACAGTTGCGCGCGGTGATGGCTGTGGGCGGGTACTTCATGGCCGTCCGGGAAGTCCAGGGCGACAGCGGCGACCGGGCTGGCGGCACGCTCGTCGCCATGATTCGGCGCGCGGTCGACTGAAATGTCCTTTTTGCGCATCTGGCTGCCTGTTTGTCGTTAGACGACCACTTTCTCCGATCGCTAGGCTGCTGAACAGTCCCTATCCGCTTCGATGATCTTCGCCATGACCGACATCCCCGCCATTTCAGAACAATTGGCCCGCATCGCCCGGCTGCTCGAACAATCCCTGCCGGCACGTCCCGAGCTGGCGCTGGAGGAGGGTGCCATCGCTCATCTCTGGGAATATCGCCAGGGCCTGCCACGCCTGACGCCGGTGATCGAACCGGCGCTGATCGCCTTCGACGACTTGCGCAACGTTGACCGGCAAAAGGCGCTGATCGAGCAGAACACCCGGCAGTTCGTCGCTGGCCGGCCAGCCAACAACGTGCTGCTCACCGGAGCGCGTGGCACTGGCAAGAGCTCGCTGGTGAAGGCCTGCCTGCATGCGTTCCGGGCCGAAGGGTTGCGTCTGATCGAGGTCGACAAGGAGCATCTGGCCGACCTGCCGCAGATCATCGATCTGCTGCGCCATCGCCCGGAGCGCTTCATCCTGTTCTGCGACGACCTGTCCTTCGAGGATGGCGAAACCGGTTACAAGGGCCTGAAGACAGTGCTCGACGGCTCGGTGGCCGGGCAGTCCGGCAACGTGTTGATCTATGCCACCTCCAACCGTCGCCACCTGCTGGCCGAGCGCGCCGAGGACAACCTGGCCTTCCAGCGCAGCGAAAGCGGCGAGCTGCATCCCGGCGAAGCCGTGGAGGAAAAGGTGTCGCTCTCCGAGCGCTTCGGCCTGTGGATATCCTTCTATGCGTTCAGCCAGGAGCAGTACCTGGACGCCGTTGCTCGCTGGCTGGAGTACCACGGCCTGGGCGCCGTGGAGCAGGCCGAATGGGAACAGGCGGCGATCCGCTGGGCGACGCATCGCGGATCGCGTTCCGGACGGATCGCCGCGCAGTTCGCCCGGGATTACGCCGGGCGTCAGCTCTAGAACATCAGAACGCGACCTTCACCCCAGCCTGGATGCCGCGCCCACCGGCCGGCACGCTATCGCGCAGGATCGAACTGGCGTAGCGAACGGTCTGGTCGGTGAGGTTCTCGCCCTTGACGAAGGCCAGCCAGCGGCTATCGCCCAGGTCGAAGCGATAGCCCAGGCTGGCACCGAGGGTGGTGTAGCCGTCGGTGCGCAGTTCGTTGTCCGGTACTCGGTTCTGGTCGGCGGCGTACTCGACTTCGACGCGCGCCTGCCATTGCTGCAGTTCCCAGAGCAGTGCGCTGTTCAGCCGCAGCGGAGCGATGCGCGGCAGGGCCTCGCCGGTGTCCTTGTTCTTCGCCCGCGTGTAATCGCCGGACAGTTCCAGGTCGAAACGGCCGTAGGGGCTTTCCAGCAGGTGAATGCGGTCCTGCGCTTCGACGCCGTAGAAGTCCGCCTTCACGCCGCTGTAGAGATACTCGGGCAGCGCCTCGTCGTCGCCGGCGGCAACCACTGCGCCTTCTTCGTCGCGATAGCGTCCGCTGGCCAGCAGGCCGATGTAGTTGGAGAAGCGGCTGTAGAACACGCCGACGCTGCCCTTGTGGCGAGCGCTGTCAAAGCGCAGGGCGAGGTCGGTGGAGACGGCCTTTTCCTTGCTCGCGTCGGCGTCGCCCACTTCATAGGTGCCGGTGGCGGCGTGGGCACCGTTGGCATACAGCTCGTAGAAGGTAGGCGCGCGCTCGGTATAGGCGAGGGTGGCGGCCAGCGACCAGACCGGCGTCAGTTTGTAGACCGCACCGCTGGACAGGCTGCCGGCGGTGAAGCTGCGCGAATTGTCGTTCTCGGCGAAGCGCTCGTTATCCTTGGCGTCCGGGTCGATGCGGGTGTTCTCCACCCGGCCGCCCAGGTTCAGTGCCAGACGCTCGGTGGCCTGCCAGTTTTCCAGGAAGAACAGCGCGGCGCTGTCGGTCTCGGTGTGCGGCACGAAGGCTTCTTCGCCCAGCGCAGAGAAACGGCTATTGGCGAACTGGGCGCCGATCACGCCGTCCAGCGGGCCGATGGGCTTGTGGCGTGCCTCGATGCGAGCTTCGTAGCCATCGTTCTTGAAGGTGGTGCCGGTTTCGCAGTCTTCGATTTCCTTGTGCTGGTATTCGGTGTAGGCCGCGTCCAGCTTCACCGAGCTGAAGGGGCCGTCGAGATCGCGGATTTCCGAGGCGAAGGCGTAGCGGTCCTGCTGCATCTTCAGGCGCACGTCATCTTCGGCGGGTGAGCCGTAGTTGCTGTCATAGCCGCTATAGGAGAGGCCGGCGTAGCCGTGATCCCAATGGTAGCTGCCGCCGATGGCGCCGCTGTCCTGGCGGCCGTCGCTGTTGTCCACGCGATGCTTGCGCTCATCGCCGTCGATCTGCCGTTGACGTGCCGAGTGCGCGTAGCCGGGGATGCGCAGATCGTTGAACTCACGGGAGCCTGCATCCAGGTGCAGAGCGAAATTGCCATCCCCGGCTTCCAGCGCGCCAGCGGCGCTGCGCGTAGTGTCGGAGCCGCCGTAACGCAACTCGCCCCGGCCGTGGATACCATCCACCGGATCGCTGGGGATGCGGTTGTCGAAGCTGTTGACTACGCCGCCGATGGCGTTGCCGCCATAGAGCAGGGCGGCGGGACCTCGTACGACTTCGATGCGCTCGACCACGTTCGGGTCTTCCGGCACGGCGTGGTCGTAGGACAGCGAGGAGGCGTCCAGCGCGCCAACGCCATTGCGCAGGATGCGGATGCGATCACCGTCCATGCCGCGGATCACCGGGCGGCTGGCACCGGGGCCGAACCAGGTCGAGGAGACACCGGGCGTGCCGTTCAGCGTTTCGCCGAGGCTGCCTTTCTGGTGCAGGGTCAGGTCATCGCCCTGCAGCGCGCTGCTGGGGGCGGCTGGCGAGGTGTCACCCAGCGGGTTGGCGGTGATCAACTGCGGCTCCAGTTCCGCGGGGGCGGCATCGGCCAGTGTCGGGGCGCCGGCGCACAACGCCAGGCCCAATGGGGCGAGACGCCAGCGCGGGCGGAAGAGAGAGTGGGACATGACGAACTCCTGGTTTTTTCTTCTGGCAAAGCGATCCCCTCCCAAGTGACCGGAATGCACTGGGCTCGCTGGGGAAATGATTTTTTGTTATAACATAACATGACTGGAAGTTTGCAAATCGATGCTGGTTATACGATCGGGTTTTTAATCAGCGCCTGTCGCGAACGCTCGGATGGAAGAAGTGCAACCCGGAGTGGGCAGGAAGGTGCAACTCACGTAACATGCGCAAAATTTGATCAGCTCGCGCCATGTTCGAAGCCCGCCTCGCCAGCCTGTCCGATCAGGCTCACCACCATGCCCACGGCCATCACCAGTTGGTGATGTCGCTCAGCGGGCGCGCCGAGTTCGAGGTGCAGGGCCGCGGCGGCGAGGTATGCCGGATGCGAGCCTGCCTGGTGCCGGGAGACGTGGCGCACGGGTTCGCCGGCATTGGCGACAACCGCATGCTGATCCTCGATCTCGACGAGGCCGGCACTGGCCCGCAGGACCGCGACCTGCTCGCGCGGCTGTTCGAGGCACCGCGCTATCCGACGCTCGATGCCGATTTCCAGCACCTGCTCAGCTATGCCGGTGCCGAGATCGCCCGCTACGGCCACGACCCTCTGCTGGCGCGAGCCCTGGGCGGCGTGTTGCTGCGTGCCCTGCACCTGCGACTGTTCGGCGAGGAGCGGGCGACGCGCGGCGGGCCGCTGGACCTTGCCAGGCTCGATGCCTATATCGGCGAACATCTTGCCCGCCGCATCACGGTGGTCGAACTGGCCCAGGTCGCTTGTCTCAGCCCCAGCCAGTTCCACGCGCAATTCAAGGATCGCGTCGGACTCACGCCGCACCAGTACCTGCTGCGCCAGCGCCTGGATCGCGCCGCACGCCTGCTGCGCGAGAGCGACCTGCCGCTGGTGCGGGTGGCGGGTGAGTGCGGTTTTTCCAGCCAGAGCGCGCTGACCACCACCATGCGCCGCTACCTCGGTCTGACTCCGCGCAGCTTGCGCCGAGGCTGAGGGCAGAGCGCTTCCAGGATCTGCATCTGACTGAATGGTCAGTTCATGTCGGAGTTTCCTGGAAAAAATCCGGAGTTTTCTGCAAGAAAATATTGAGGTGCAACCCATAGAGTCCGTCACCCGCGTTGCTTGGTATTCCAAAGTGCAACCCGGTATAGAGCAAAAACAACATCCAGTCCGATACGCGGGAGGGGCAGCATGCCCATCACCGGTCCAGTCATCGCCAGCGGCGTGCCCCATAGCGGCGCAGCCATCTCGCCAGCGGCGCGGCCATCGATGCCCGTTCGCGGCGCTGCGCCGTCATCGGTCGGGATGGTGCAACCCACTCTCCGGCTTTCTGTACAATCCGCGCCCTCGCGCGCCAGCCGCGCACCTGAACACAGCTTATTTCGCTTCGCCGCCGTCGACCGGCGGACGCTAACCGCGTTCGCTCGTCCGGCTGGCAGAGCCATTGGCGCTCCTGCGGGGGCCTGAACGAACAACCGGGTTCTACCCGGATGGCAGTCGTCGCCAACGGTGACGGCGCGCCAGGGTCGCCGTGGTGAGACGGCGATTGCAGGAGTACCGCCGCAGGGATGAGGTGGAGCCTGCGACGGGTCGCGTAGCGGTTCGGCTCCATCTGGAGTCACGCGCTTCCCGGCTTGCTGGAGGGCAAGCGCTAACCGGCCGGAGCCAACAGCACCGGCCTACAGTCAAGGATCCGCGACACCCTGCGGATCTGGATAAAAACAAGCTGTAGGGGAGTCCCCATGAGCGTCAACACGCCAACCCTGATCACGTTCGTGGTCTACATCGCGGCAATGGTCCTGATCGGCCTGGCCGCCTACCGTTCCACCAATAACTTCTCCGACTACATCCTGGGCGGCCGCAGCCTCGGCAGCTTCGTTACCGCGCTGTCGGCGGGAGCCTCGGACATGAGCGGCTGGCTGCTGATGGGCCTGCCGGGGGCGATTTTCCTGTCGGGTATCTCGGAAAGCTGGATCGCCATCGGCCTGATCGCCGGTGCCTACCTGAACTGGCTGTTCGTCGCCGGCCGCCTGCGTGTGCACACCGAGCACAACGGCAACGCCCTGACTCTCCCTGATTACTTCAGCACCCGCTTCGAGGACAACAGCCGCATCCTGCGGGTGATCTCGGCGCTGGTTATCCTGGTGTTCTTCACCATCTACTGTGCCTCGGGCATCGTCGCTGGCGCTCGCCTGTTCGAGAGCACCTTCGGCATGTCCTACGAGACCGCGCTGTGGGCCGGCGCCGCCGCCACCATCGCCTACACCTTCGTCGGTGGCTTCCTGGCGGTGAGCTGGACCGATACCGTGCAGGCTTCGCTGATGATCTTCGCGCTGATCCTCACGCCGGTCATCGTGCTGTTCGCCACCGGCGGGGTAGAACCGACCTTCGCCGCCATCGAGCTGAAGGACGCGGCCAACTTCGACATGCTCAAGGGTGCTTCCTTCGTCGGCGTGATTTCGCTGATGGCATGGGGCCTGGGCTACTTCGGCCAACCGCACATCCTGGCGCGCTTCATGGCCGCCGACTCGGTGAAGTCGATCCCGGCTGCCCGTCGCATCTCCATGACCTGGATGATTCTCTGCCTGGGTGGTGCCGTAGCCGTCGGCTTCTTCGGCATCGCCTACTTCCAGGCGCATCCGGAGCAGGCTGGCGCTGTGGGTGAGAACCACGAGCGCGTCTTCATCGAACTGGCCAAGATCCTCTTCAACCCGTGGATCGCCGGCATCCTGTTGTCCGCCATCCTTGCCGCGGTGATGAGTACCCTGAGCTGCCAGCTCCTGGTGTGCTCCTCGGCGCTGACCGAAGACTTCTACAAGGCCTTCCTGCGCAAGAATGCCAGCCAGCTCGAACTGGTCTGGGTCGGTCGCGCGATGGTGCTGCTGGTAGCGCTGATCGCTATCGCCCTGGCCGCCAACCCGGAAAACCGCGTACTGGGCCTGGTGTCCTACGCCTGGGCCGGTTTCGGTGCCGCCTTCGGACCGCTGGTGCTGTTCTCCGTGCTGTGGCGGGGCATGACCCGAAATGGCGCCCTGGCCGGCATCATCGTCGGTGCGGTCACCGTGATCGTCTGGAAGCAGTTCGGCTGGCTCGGCCTGTACGAGATCATCCCGGGCTTCATCCTCTCCAGCCTCTCCATCGTGGTCTTCAGCCTGATCGGTTCCGCGCCGTCCAGGTCGATGATCCAGCGCTTCGAGGAAGCCGAGGCGGAGTACGCCCAGGCGCACCTGCCGGAAGGCGCGGTAGCGTCCAGCCGCTGATCGGCTGACGCGCTTGGCTGAAACGAAAAGGCCGCGGTCCCGAAAGGGGCCGCGGCCTTTTTCTTGCCCGCCCAGGGGCGCTCCGAGCATCAGCTCGATGTGTGCCTGCCGCTCATCGGCGCCGCATAGCGCCAGCAAGCGAACACACAGAGCAGCAGGCCGGCCATCGCCAGCGCGCCGCCGACGTAGCCTATCCACTGCAACCCGGCGCCTGCCGCCACCCGGCTGCCCAGCAGCGCGCCACCGCCGATGCCAACGTTGTACAGGCCGGAGAACATCGCCATCGCCACGTCGGTGGCGTCGTGCGCCAGTTGCAGCACCTTGGCTTGCAGTGCGAGGCCGAAGCAGAGTATCGCCGCGCCCCAGAACAGGCTCAGCGCCAGCAGCGCCGCCGACGAATGTGCCAGCGGCAGAAGCAGCAGCAGGCAGCCGCCGAGCACGGCGATGGCGGTGCACGGGAAGGCGCGCGGGAAGCGTTCGCTGTAGCGGCTGAAGAGGATCGAGCCGAACACGCCCGCGCCGCCGAACAGCAGGAGCAGCAGCGTCGTATGCCAGCTATCCAGCGCGGCGACCTCGCGGGCGAAAGGCTCGATGTAGCTGTAGGCGGTGAACTGCGCGGTAATCACCAGCACCGTCAGCACGTACATCGATACCAGCGCGGGCCGGCGCACCAGCAGCGGCAGGCTGCGCAGGGAGCCGGAGTTCTGGCTGGGCAGCAGCGGCAGGGAGCGCGCCAGCCACAGCACCACGGCGACCGACACGCCGGCGATGGCGAGGAAGGTTGCGCGCCAGCCGAGCGCCTCGCCCAGCACGCGGCCCAGCGGGATGCCCAGCACCATCGCCAGGATGGTCCCGGTGGCCAGCAGGCCGAGGGCTTTCGCCTGCTGACCGGGCGGTGCGACGCGTACTGCCAGCGATGCGGTGATCGACCAGAACACCGCATGGGCGAAAGCGATGCCGAAGCGGCTGAGCATCAGCACGCCGAAGTTCCAGGCGATACCTGAAAGCAGATGACTGGCGATGAACAGGCAGAAAATCACCACCAGCAGGCGGCGGCGCTCCATATTGCGGGTCATCAGCATCAATGGCAGCGAGGTCAGCGAGACCACCCAGGCATACAGGGTGAGCATCAGGCCGGTCTGTTCCGGGCGCATCTCGAAGCTTGCGCCGATGTCGCTGAGCAGCCCCACCGGGACGAACTCAGTGGTGTTGAAGATGAAGGCGGCGAGCGCCAGGGCGATGACGTTCGGCCAACTGCCGGTGCGGATGTCTTGCGCGGTATTCATGGGAATCCTGAGGTGAAGTGGGGCTCAGGCCGTGCCGCCGTCCACGCCTGAATCACCCTCGGTCGGGGGCGGCGTGCCGGTGGCGAAGAAGAATTGTTGTAGCGGCAGGCGTAATTCTACGCACGGCAGCCCGATCGCGCACGGCGACGCCGGCGCGATCGGGTGCAGCGGCACGCTTCAGGCGGCGTTGTCGATCAGCGGGTCGGCAGCCTGCATCGCTTCCTCGGCCAGCCAGTCGAGGAAGGCGCGCACTGGCGGATGACGCTCGCGTCCCGGCACGCACAGCGCGGTATAGCGTGCGCCGGGGACGTTGATGTCCGGGCGATAGGGCACCAGCAGGCCCTTTTCCACGCACTCCGATACCAGCAGCGAACTGGCTAGCACCAGACCTTGCCCGGCAATGGCGGCCTGCAGTGCGTAGAACTCTTCCTCGTACTCGCGCTGCACCGCCTGGGTCAGCAGGCATTCCTCGCCGGCCGCCGCGCACCAGGCCTTCCAGCCGCGCTCGTAAAGCTCGGAGTTGTACCAGCGCACACAGATCATCTCCGGCACTTCCACATCCGCGGTCGCCACCAGCGACGGCGCGCCATACACCGCGAAGCGCTCGCCGAGCAGGAACTGGCTGTGCATGCGCGGGTAGTCGCCGAAACCGTAGCGGATCGCCAGGTCGACGCTGGCGTCCTGCTGCAGGTCGAGCAGCTCGCACTGGCTGTCCAGGCGCAGGCGAATCTGTGGGTGACGCGCATAGAAGCGCCCCAGGCGCGGCACCAGCCAGAGCGCGGCGAAGGCCGGCGTGGTGGAGATTGTCAGGCTGCTGGCGCTGCGTTGCGGCCGCAGGCTGTCGACGCTCTGCGAAACCTCCAGCAGCGCGCCATGAAGGCTGCGGAACAGGCGTTCGCCGGCATCGGTCAGGCGCACCTGGCGCGGCAGGCGCTCGAACAGCGGCAGGCCAAGCCAGTCTTCCAGCGCCCGTACCTGGTGGGAAACCGCCGTGGGCGTGACCGAGAGCTCCTGCGCCGCGGCTTTGAAGCTGAGCTGGCGAGCGGCGGATTCGAAGGTGCGCAGGGCCGGCAGGGGCAGGTTGGCGAACATATGATGCTCTACGGGTGAGATGTATTCATCTGAAGGAAGTTTTCCTCAGTTGTCCGTGCGACAGCCTGAAAATAGCTTAGGTGGCAAGGCGGGGCAATTAAGAGACCTCCGCAGTGTATACCCGATGAAGGAATTATGGATGAACAGGATTCTTGCCATTCATGCCAGTCCGCGTGCTGAGCGTTCCCATTCCCGGCGCCTGGCGGAAGGCTTTCTCGCCGCGTTGCCGCAGGCGAAGATCACTCGCCGCGAGGTCGGTCGCGCCGATCTTCCGCATGTGAACGAGGCGTTCATCGCGGCGGCGTTCCACTCCGAACCAGGCAATCGGCCGCTGACCATGCAGGCGGACCTGGCGTTGAGCGATCAACTGGTGGACGAACTGCTCGACCACGACCTGCTGGTGATCTCCACGCCGATGTACAACTTCAGTGTGCCCAGCGGCCTGAAAGCCTGGGTTGATCAGGTCGTCCGCCTGGGGCGCACCTTCGATCTGCGGATAGAGGATGGCGAGGCGCAGTACGAGCCGTTGCTGAAGGGGCGCAAGGCGCTGATCGTTACCAGCCGTGGCGGTGCCGGAATGGGGCCGGGTGGTGAACTGGAATGGATGAACCATGCCGATACCTGGCTGCGTGTCGCCCTCGGGTTCCTCGGTATCGAGGATGTGAAGGTGATCGCCGCCGAGGGGGAGGAGGGCAATCCCGATGCCTTCAGGGCGTCCTGCCAGCAGGCCGAACGGGAACTGGCCAGCCTCGCCGAAAGCCAATGGACGAGACCATGATGGCCTGGGTGATGCTGATGGTGGCAGCGGTGTTCGAGGTGGTGTTCGCGGTGTCGATGAAATACGCCGAGGGCTTCACCCGGCCACTGCCAACGGTGGTGACGGTGCTTGCGGTGATTGGCGGAATCTTCTTCCTCACCCTGGCGATGCGCCAGTTGCCAGTGAGCATCGCCTACCCGGTCTGGACGGCCATCGGCACCCTGGGCACGGTGTTCTTCGGCTTCCTGCTGCTGGGCGAAGCGCTGACGGTGACCAAGCTGGTCTCGGTGGTGCTGATCATCGCCGGTGTTGCCGGGCTGCGAGCGTGACGCCGTGGTGTTAAGGTGCCGCGCATTGCCACCCGACGACGCAGAATCATGACCGAAAAACCGAAGAATCCGCTGCATGGCGTGACGCTGGAAGCCATCCTCAACCGCCTGGTCGAGCAGTACGGCTGGGAAGGCCTGGCCAAGCGCATCGACATCCGCTGCTTCAAGAACGATCCGAGCATCAAGTCCAGCCTGACCTTCCTGCGCCGCACGCCGTGGGCGCGGGAGCAGGTCGAGGCGTTGTACGTGAAGACCGCTCAGGGCAAGTGAACCGAGCCCGCGACGCAGGGTGCCTGGTTCGCCTGCTCAGCGCCAACTCACCCGCAGGTTGTCGATCGGCTCCTGGCAGCCAGTGCTGATTCCCGGCTCCAGGTAGCTCTGCAACATCGGCGCCATGCCCTTGAGCACTTGTACCGGCAGTGCCGAGGTGAACTTGAAGTTGTCCGACTCGCTGCCGGCGACGTAGGCGGTGAGCGTGCCGAAATGCCGTGGGCCGAGGTAGAACACGAAGGTCGCGGTCCGGTTCATTGCCTTGGAGCTCTTCACCCAGCCGCTGCGGGTCACGCTCTCGATGCGGTTGTCGCCGGTGCCGGTCTTGCCGCCCATCACCAGCGCGCTGCCGTCGGCCAGCTTGAAGCTGCCCGACAGCCGTCGCGCCGTGCCTGCGTCCACTACCTGCGACAGCGCCGTGCGCAGTGCCTGGGCCACTTCCGAGGTCATGACCTGCCGCCCGTTGTTGGACTGCGGCCCGAGGCTGGCTTCGTATGGGGTGTCGGCGGCGAAGTGCAGGCTGTCGATGCGCAGGGTCGGCAGGCGCATGCCATCGTTGAGGATGATCCCCATCAGCTCGGCGAGGGCGGCGGGGCGGTCGCCGGAACTGCCCAGCGCAGTGGCCAGCGACGGCACCAGGTGGTCGAACGGATAGCCCAGCCGCTTCCACTGCTCGTGCAGGTCGAGGAAGGCTTCCACCTCCAGCATGATGCGGATGCGCTTGTCGCGGGCGTACTTGTGGCGCGACTTGAACAGCCAGCCATAGACCTGCTGACGCTCCGCCTGGCTGGCCGCCACCGCGTCGTTGAAGCTGGCCGCCGGTTGCCGTTGCAGGTAGCCGAGCAGCCACAGTTCCAGCGGGTGCACCCGGGCGACGTAGCCCTGGTCGTTGAGGTCGAACGCCCCGGGACCGTAGCGGGTATAGAGGTCGGCGATGCGCTTGTCGGTGAGCTTTTCTCCGGCGTAGTTGCCCTTTTTCAGGCGGTCCTGGAGGAACGCGGTGAAAGCCGGCAGGTCCGCCTGCGGTTGCAGGTAACGGTGGATCGCGGCCAGCCGGACTGGCCAGGCGCGGAGGCCGTCGAGGAAGGTGTCGAGGCGTTCGTCGGCGTTCTTGCCCTTGTATTTCTGCCAGAAGCGCAGCAGGTAGGTCTGGCTTTCCTTGTCTACGAAGCGATCGAGATAGGCGCGGCGGCGCGGGTCCTTGTCATCGGCCAGGACCGCGACCTTGCTGCCGGAGTTGGCGTAGATATCGTGGCGCACCAGGTCGCGCAGCAGGCGCACGAAGGGCAGGTTGATCGATTCGCGCAGGGCGTCCTGGATGGTCGGAATGCGGCCGTTGTCTTCCTTGCGGAAGTTGCTGAAGGTGTGGATGCCGCCGCCGGTGAAGAAGCTTTCGTAGGGGCTGGCGGAGTACTTGCGCTGCATGGCCGCGGCGAGCATGTCCGGCAGGTTGCGGTCCTTGGCGGCGATCAGGTAGTCGATCGCCCAGCGGCTGATGAAGTCCAGCGGTTCCACCGGCACCTTGCGCAGTTCGGCGGTGGGCATCTGCGCGTAGTCACGGTGCAGCTCGGCGACCGTTTCAAGGTAGCTGGCCAGCACCCGCAGCTTGGCGGTAGAGCCCAGTTCCAGCTTGCTGCCTTCGTTGATATCGAATGGCTGCTCGGTGTTGTCGGTCTGCACGCGCACGCGGTTGCCGCTGGGGGTGCGCTCGAACAGGGTGAAGCTGTAGCGCACGTCCTGGGTCTTGTCCTCGGACAGCAGGTGCTCGCCGAACAGGCCGATCTGCGCGGCGAATTGCGGGTCGGAAAGGCGCCGCAGGTAGGTGGTGACCTGCTCCTGCAGCTCGTGCTGCAGGGTGGTGGTGAAGCTGAGGTCGAAGCGGTCCAGGTCGTAGAGAGGCACATCGAGCATGCCGGCCAGGCGGGTGCGGGCCAGGGTCACGCCCTTGTTGTTTTCCAGCGGAGTGACGGTGGGCTGGTTGCGCGGGTCGCGGAACTCCAGTCGCTGTTTCAGGGCCGCGTCGCGCAGCGCGGCGTCGATGACGCCGGACTGGGCGAGCAGGCGCAGGTAGCTGTCGGTCAGCGCGGACAACTGGTCGCGCCCGCGCGCCAGGTACCAGGACGGCCGGCGGTGGGCGATCATCAGCGAGATCACCTGGCGCAGCGCCTTGCTCTGTTCGGCAAGTGACACTCCGCTGGCCGGTGGCGCGCTGAGCAACTGGTTGACCTGCTGGTAGTCGGCGCCGTACCAGATCCACAGGCCGTCCGGCAGGCCGCTGACCTCGCCGTATCCCGGCTGCGCCGAGAGCGGCACCGAATTGAGATAGGTGAGCACCACATTGCGCCGTGCCGCCAGGTTTTCCGCGCCGCCCTGGTAGGTGCGCACGCTGGCGGAGGCCATCTGCCGCAGCTTGTCGGTGATGGAGTTGGTGCGACCGTCTTCCGAGTGCCGGTACTTCTCGATCTGCGTGGCGAGCGTACTGCCGCCGGGAGCATGGTTGCCGAGGCCGACGATCTTGCCCACCTGGGCGAGCGATGCCTGGATGAAGCGGCTCCAATCGATGGCCGGGTTCAGGTAGGGGCGCTCGCTGTCCAGCAGGTCGCGGTTCTCGATGAACAGCAGGCTCTGCACGATCAGCGGCGAAATGCTCTCGAAATTGGCATAGAGCCGCTGTGGATAGCGGAAGTTGTAGATCGGCAGGCCACGGCAGTCGGCGATGTCTATACCGGCCTGGGCCTTCTCGGCGTAGGGCGGAAACAGGCCGTGGCTGGTGTACTGTATCAGCGGCTCGGAAAAGCGCGTCTGGCTGAGGGTGGCAAAGTTGCGCTGGTGCAGGCGGTCGAGGAAGACCGGCATTTGCTGGTAGCCCAACCTGCGGTCGAATGGGCCGCTTTGTGGATACACCACCGCGCTGCTGGGGCCTTGCACCCGTTGCCAGGTCAGGTGGCTGGCATAGCGCGACAGTTCGCGCGCTTGCAGCTTGGAGGTCCTCGCCTCATAGAGCAGCGCCGCGCCGATGGTGGCGAGCAGCGGCAGAAGGAACAGGAACAGGAGCAGGAAGCGGTGATGGTGAGGTTTCGTTGCGGAAATACCGGGCTCCGAGCGACCCGGCTGAGCTGCTGAATGCGTACCGGAATGCTTCGAGCTATCCATCTTCACGACCTGCCCATGCTCAGACAACAGCCTAGGTAAGCGGACTCCGCCCACGTGATGACCGGCGCCGCTCCTGACGCCGCGAAAGCCCCATGCGGGCGGCCTTCCTATTTCCAGAGTAGTCTGCGGCGGAAAATCTGCGCGCCGTCGGGCGCTTGTGCTGGCGAAGTGGATTGATTTGCCGACGGCCAGCAGGTGCAATGGTCCTGCGTATTTCGACAGGATCGTGAAACCATGCGTTCGGTATTTTTGCTTCTTCCCGCAGCCTTGCTGGCCTGGCAGGTCGCCAACGCTGCGCCGATGCCGTTCTATCGCTGGCAGAGCAAGGTGGACGGCAGCTATACCTGCCAGCAGACCTCGCCGGGGGAAGGCTGGATCCGGATTGGCGGGCCGTTCCGTGATGCGGGTTGCCGCGAGGTTCAGCCGCAGACACCGCCACCCAAGGGGCTGGCGGTGCCCAAGGCGTGGCGTGGCCAGTGAGGCGCGGCTCATGGATGCGTTGTGCGATGGGGTTCGGCAGCTTCTGGCGAAGCTCGGGTCTCGGACGCACGACGAGGTTTTCGCCAGCGGCAGATCGGTGCTGCTGAGTTTCAGGGAGCTAGGTGGAGAACAGGATTCTGCACGATGCCGTTCTCGTGAACTGCTGCGGGAGCCGGGCATGAGTACGCGGCAGGTGGGTCTGCTGGGCAGCCTGCTCGATTGCCCGCATCGCTGGGTTGGCAACCAGGGCTGGGCATCTGGTAATGGGGCGCTGAGCTCTTCGGGGTTGGAAAGATGGAGATGACCGACCAGCGATCCTTGATCCGCCAAAGCTGGCAGGCCAATGCCGGCGCCTGGACCGCCGCGGTGCGCGAGCAGCGCATCGAAAGCCGGCGGTTGGTCACCGATGCGGCGATTCTCGCGGCCATCGCCGGGGGGCTGGCAGCACGTGTGCTCGACCTGGGCTGCGGCGAAGGCTGGTTGTGCCGCGCGCTGGCCGAGCGGGGCAGCCTGTGTGTCGGAGTCGATGCGTCGGAACCCCTGGTCGAGGCGGCGCGCCAACTGGGCGGCGGGCGATTCGAGGTGATGGACTACGACGACCTCGTCAACGATGGCCACGCGCTGGGGCGGTTCGATGTGCTGGTGTGCAATTTCGCGCTGCTCGACGAGCATGTCGAGCCACTGTTGGGCGCCCTGCGCGAGCGGCTCGCTCCCGCTGGCCGGCTGCTGATCCAGACGGTTCACCCCTGGGTTGCCTGCGGCGGCCAGCCCTATCTCGATGGTTGGCGGCTGGAGACCTTCGCTGCCTTTGGCGATTCGTTCAGCACTCCGATGCCCTGGTTCTTCCGCACGCTGGAATCGTGGCTGGCACTTCTCGGCGCCAGTGGCTGGCGCCTGTGTCGGTTGCGCGAGCCGCGCCATCCGCAAAGCGGCCAGCCCTGTTCGCTGTTGCTGGAGTTGCAGGCGGCCTGCTCCTGAGCTGCCCAGGCCGCATCCGGGAGGTCGATGCGGCGACGCGCCACCTGGCCTTTGGTCAAATCGCACCGAAAGCGTGCAGACGCCATCGCAGGACTTGTGTAAATTCGGCAGCGACCTCAGCCGTGGTTCTCCCGCAATGCCTACGTCCGCTTCACAAGAGCGGGCAGCCTCTTCCGGTGTGCCGTCCTGGACGCTCCAGATACTTCCCCTCCGTACCGACCGGCGCGGTGGCGAAGCCTTTCCGGGGTTTCCGCATCCCGACGACGCTCAGAGTCCGCAGCTGATATTCCCCAAGAACAAAATGAGGTTGCACCACCATGTCGTCCCACGATCTCCAAAGGGATCTCAATGAGCGGCACATCCGTCTCATGGCTCTCGGCGCCTGCATCGGCGTCGGCCTGTTCCTCGGCTCCGCCAAGGCCATCCAGATGGCCGGTCCGGCCATCATGCTCTCCTACATCATCGGCGGCCTCGCCATCCTGGTGATCATGCGCGCCCTTGGCGAGATGGCCGTGCACAATCCCGTTGCCGGCTCCTTCGCCCGCTACGCCCAGGACTACCTCGGCCCGCTGGCCGGCTACCTGACCGGCTGGAACTACTGGTTCCTCTGGCTGGTGACCTGCGTGGCGGAGATCACCGCGGTGGCGATCTACATGGGCATCTGGTTCCCCGACGTGCCGCGCTGGATATGGGCGCTGGCCGCGCTTGCCAGCATGGGCACCATCAACCTGGTGGCGGTACGCGCCTTCGGTGAGTTCGAGTTCTGGTTCGCCCTGATCAAGATCGTCACCATCGTTGCGCTGATCCTGGTGGGTGGCGGCATGATCCTCTTCGGCCTTGGCAACGGCGGCATCGCCACCGGCATCTCCAACCTGTGGAGCAATGGCGGGTTCATGCCCAACGGCATCACAGGCGTGCTGATGTCGCTGCAGATGGTGATGTTCGCCTACCTTGGCGTGGAAATGATCGGCCTCACCGCCGGTGAAGCGAAGAACCCGCAGAAGACCATCCCGGGCGCGATCAACTCGGTGTTCTGGCGCATCCTGCTGTTCTACGTTGGCGCCCTGTTCGTGATCATGTCGATCTACCCGTGGAACGAGATCGGCACCCAGGGCAGCCCCTTCGTGATGACCTTCGAGCGCCTGGGCATCAAGACTGCCGCCGGCATCATCAACTTCGTGGTGATCACCGCCGCGCTGTCGTCCTGCAATGGCGGCATCTTCAGCACCGGCCGCATGCTTTACAGCCTTGCCCAGCACGGCCAGGCCCCGGCTGCGTTCGCCAAGACCTCCAAGGGTGGCGTGCCGCGCAACGCGCTGCTGCTCTCCATCGTCGCGCTGCTTCTGGGCGTGCTGCTGAACTACCTGGTGCCGGAAAAGGTGTTCACCTGGGTGACTTCCATCGCCACCTTCGGTGCGATCTGGACCTGGGCGATGATCCTGCTGGCCCAGTTGAAGTTCCGTCGCGGCCTGAGCGCCGCCGAAGCCGGCAAGCTGCAGTTCAGGATGTGGCTGTACCCGATCAGCTCCTACCTGGCGATGGCCTTCCTGGTGCTGGTCGTTGTGCTGATGGCGTTCTTCGAGGATACCCGCATCGCGCTGTACATCGGCCCGGCCTTCCTGATGCTGCTGACGGTGCTGTACTACGCGCTGAACCTGGCGCCGAAAGGTGAGCAGGGCAGCGTCGCCAGCCGTGCCTGACGGTCGGTTGAGCGGATGAACAAGGGCCTCTTCGGAGGCCCTTTTTCTTTGCGGGTGGTTCCCTGAGTATCTTCGCGAGCCAGGGCAGTGCAGGAGTCCCGCCCTGGCAGGTTGGTAGAGTCGGGGAGCGGACATGCCCGTCGAGCGCCGTGTGGCTCCGATGGGTATCGCAGGCTCCGCCCATCCTGCGGTGAGCGCCGTAGGATGGGGGGAACGGAGCGATGCCCATCGATGATCGCGCATCCATGCCGATGGGACGACCAGCTTCGATTGCCGTATTCGGTCCCTTCGTACCAGCGGATTCTGCCCGCAATCGGCCGGGCATCGTGCGGCTTGCCGAAGGTGGGTGTCAGGTCGCCAGTAAGGGCGGCATCGGGCAATCCAGGATATCCGCCACCGCTCGCATCAGTTCCGCTTCGCCGCTGCTGATGCGCCCGTCGTGCTCGACGCAGCGGGCCAGGGCCTTGAGCAGCTGAGGCTTCTGTAGCGGGCGAAGTTGCTCCAGGCGTTTGAGTGCCGCTTCCAGGTCGCGCAGATTGCCTGCCGCCGGTAGTGCACGGGGCGAGAAGGGCAGGCCGTTCCAGGCATCGGCGAAGGCTTGTTCGGTCTCCGGGTGGCCGGCTTCTCCCATGCGGGCGAGGAAGGCCAGCAGGGTGGCGGATTCGTCGGCGAGATCGGCCAGCGCGACATTGCCGATCTTTGTGCCACTGGGCCGCAGGTTGCGTTCGACGATGCGCAGCAGCGTCCATTCCAGCAATTTTACCTTGCCGTCGAACTTGATCAGCAATGCCATGTTCTCGCGCAGGGTGAGTACCCCCGGCGCGTCGAGCTGCTTCAGTGCCGGCATGGCGAGGTCGAGCAGCGGCAGGCGCTGGCCGGGGTCTAGCCGGAGCAGGGTATCCTCCAGCAGGTCCAGTTGCAGCGCGAGGCTCAGATCCAGGCGTGCCTTGATCTGTTCCAACTGGCGCGCGCGCAGGGCCGGCTCGCTGTCCAGCAGCAGGCCGTAGATCAATGCTTGCGCGCCCTCGCTATCGTGGGCAGCGCGGCGCAGGCGTTCGTCCAGGCGCTGCAGGGTGTTGCGGGCTTCCTGCAGGTGGACGACGGACGGTGCGCCGACGGCGGCGATCGCCACCGCTGCGGCATCCGGCTGGTAGGTCTGGCCGGTGACGGCAGCGGTCCAGGCTTCCTTGTCCATCAGTGCCACGTCCAGGCGCGGTTGGAATTTCGGGTAGTTGCCATCCCAGCCCGGCTCGACGCGACGGATGCGCTCCTTCAATGGCGGGTGGGTATCGAACCAGCTACTGCCCACACCGTCGCCGAAGTAGAGGTGGCTGAACTCCGCCGCGCGCGGCGCGCCGAGCAGCGCGCCGAGTGGGTTGCCGCCGATCTTTTTGAGGGCGCCAGCGATGGTCGACGGATCACGGGTGAACTGTACCGCCGAGGCATCGGCGAGAAACTCGCGCTGGCGGCTGACCGAGGCCTTGATCAACTGGCCGAAGAAGGTCCCGATGTAGCCCAGCACGTAGAGCACCACGCCGCAGCCGATCACCAGCAGTACCACGCTGCCGCCGTCCTTGCTGTTGCTGTTGCTGTTGCTGCTGCGGGAACTGATGCGAACTCCGCTGCTGGTCTCGCTCCAGCCGCGCAACAGGGTGCCGCCGATCAGCCCCAGCAGGAGCAGCCCGTGCAGCAGGGCGGTCAGGCGTGTGTTGAGCAGCATGTCGCCGTGGTGGATGTGGCTGAACTCATGGGCGATCACGCCCTGCAGTTCATTGCGTTCGAGTTGCTCGATGGCGCCTCGGGTGATGCCGATCACCGCATCGCGCGGGGTAAGGCCGGCAGCGAAGGCGTTGATCGAGCTGTCCTCCAGCACGTACACCGGTGGTACCGGCGACCCGGAGGCCAGGGCCATTTCCTCGACGACGTTGAGCAGGCGGCGCTCGTCGGCGTTGCTGGCACTGAGGTTGAGCAGGCGCCCGCCGAGAGCATCGGCCACCACCTTGCCGCCGGCGCTGAGCTGGATCTGCTTGTACAGCGCGCCTGAGGCGACCACGCCGACGATCACGGCAGCCACCGACAGGTACAGTTCCGGATCTGGCAGGGAGGTGCGCGAGGTCAGGTGTAGCGCCGGCTCGCCGAGGTGGCGCCAGAGCCAGCCCAGGGCGAGGCTGGTGATCGTCACCAGACAGATCACCGCGACACTCAGCAGCAGGACCAGACGCCCGGTCTGGCGCCGGGCGCGGTCCTGGTGTTCGAAGAAGTTCATCGAGCGTTCCGCGTCAGTGCATCAGAAAGCGACTTTCGGCGCGGCCTGGATTTCCTTGCTGTCTTCGAACTCCAGCAGGCTGGCGTCCCTGATATGGCCGTAGGTCCTGGCCAGGAAGTTGGCAGGGAAGGACTGGCGGTAGGTGTTGTACTCCATCACCGCGTCGTTGTAGGCCTGGCGGGCGAAGGCGACCTTGTTCTCGGTGCTGGACAGCTCCTCGCTGACCTGTTGCAGGTTCTGCGTGGCCTTGAGGTCGGGGTAGGCTTCCAGGGTGACGTTCAGGCGCCCCAGCGCGCCGCCCAGGGCGCTTTCCGCGCTGGCCAACTGGGCCATGCGCGCTGCATCGCCCGGCTGGCTGGCGGCGGCCTTGAGGCCCGCCACGGCGGCGTTGCGGGCGGAGATTACGGCTTCCAGGGTTTCCCGTTCGTGCTTGAGATAGGCCTTGGCGGTTTCCACCAGATTTGGGATCAGGTCGTAGCGGCGCTTGAGTTGCACCTCGATCTGCGAGAAGGCGTTCTGGTAGCGGTTGCGCAGCGACACCAGGCGGTTGAAGACGCTTATCAGCAGGTAGATGGCTCCGGCGATGATGGCCAGGATGACGATGGAGGAGACGCTCATGGGATGTCCTTCTCGGGGGCGGTGAGCCATCGATGATAGCGGAAAGCCTCCTGAGTGTTGGGCGGTGCCTCACGTCCCGTTCCGTCGACCGCGCGTTTGTGCCCTCGCTCACCCCGAGGTGGCGAAGGGAGGCGCTTTGCCCCCCGTCGCGAGGGCCGCTCAGCGGTCCAGGTACTGCGCGGTGGAAATCACCTCGGCATAGGCGAACGCCAGCGATGCCATGTAGGCGGCGTGGACCTGCGCGGCCGGTACTTTGACGCCATTGAACTCCAGGTCGAGGGTGGCGCAGGCGTCGTGCAGGACCGTCACCGGATAGCCGAAGTCGGCGGCGGCGCGGGTGGCGCCATCGACACACATATGGCTCATGTGGCCCACCACTACCAGCGATTCGATACCGTGCTGGTCGAGGATCGCCTTGAGGTCGGTATCGCGGAACGAGTTGACGAAGTGCTTGAGCACGACCGGCTCGCCCGGCAGATTGGCGACCTTTGGATGGATCTTCGCGCCCTCGCTGCCGGGGGTGAAGAACGGTGCGTCGTCGCGGGTGAACTCGTGCCGCACGTGGACGACCAGATCGCCGCGCTCGCGGAAGGCGGCAAGCACCCTGGCTGCCTGGTCGGCGGCGTTTTCGATGCCGACCAGCGGCCATTTGCCGGCGGGGAAGTAGTCGTTCTGGATATCCACTAGGATGAGCGCTTGCCTGGCCATGTTCCGTGTCCTCTGGCGTGGTTGGGATGTGGCGCCAGTATCGACCCGCGTGCCCGCTTCGGGGATCAGTTGGAACGACATTAACGAGGGGTAAAGTGACAATGGTTGCGCAACGGTCCGTCATCGAAATCGGCCTGCTGCTCTATCCGGGCGTACAGACGGCGGCACTGCACGGGTTGACCGACCTGTTCACGGTGGCCGAGCGCATCGCCGGCGAGCAGGCGGGCGCGCGGCTGCCGGGCTTGCGCATCAGCCATTGGGCGGCGGAGCCGGGCGATGAGCCGCGGCGGGTTTTCGATACTCATCCGGAGTGGCCGGACGACAGCGATGGCCGGCTGGCGGCGGTCCTGGTGCCGCCATCGCTGTTCGGGCTGCCGGAAGCTACGCCGGTGCATCATCTCACCCAGTGGCTGGCGGCGCGCCACGGTGCCGGTGCGATCATTGGCTCGGTGTGCATCGGCGGGCTGCTGGTGGCCGAGGCCGGGCTGCTCGATGGCCGCTCCGCAACAGCCCACTGGAGTGGCGCGGAGGCCTTCGCCAGGCGCTTTCCCAAGGTGCGTCTGGAGCCGCACAAGCCCATCGTCGACGACGGCGACCTGATCACCTCGGCCGGCCTGATGGCCTGGTCGGAAGTCGGCCTGCGGGTGGTCGACCGGCTTCTCGGCCCGAGCATCGCCTCGCGCACGGCGCGCTTCCTGGTGGTGGAGCACAGTGACAGCGCACAGCACTGCGGCAGCAACTTCGCGCCGCTGCTGGGGCATGGCGACGCGGCGATCCTCAAGGTGCAGCACTGGCTGCAGGCCAATGGCGCGGTGGACGTCAGCCTGCCGGCGATGGCCGCCCAGGCGGGCCTCGAGGAGCGCACCTTCCTCCGCCGCTTCCGTGCGGCCACCGGGCTGAAGCCCACCGAGTACTGCCAGCACCTGCGGGTCGGCAAAGCGCGGGAGTTGCTGGAGTTCACCAACGGCACGGTCGATCGCATCGCCTTCAGCGTCGGCTACCTGGACCCCGGTACCTTCCGCAGCACCTTCCGCAAGATCACCGGAATGGCACCGAGTGACTACCGCAAGCGGTTCGGTGCGCGACAGGTTGAGGTTGCGGCCCGGGGCTGACCGCCATCGGCGCGTGACGCAGGCACCTGGGGCTGACTCAGGCCGAGATGGCCGAGCGAATCGGCATCAGTCAGTCCGCCCACGCCCAGCAGGAAGCTGCCGTCCGGCCACGCAGGCCCACTCGGGGAAAAGTCGCGAAGGCACTGGGCGTCCATCCTGACCTGCTGGAGCGCCAGGCGCGGACAGAGCGGCGCTCAGATCCATCGATCATTCTCCGCCGTCCGCTCGCCACCGGCGTCACCGGTATTCACCACACCGCGCGGCTCGATCAGCATCAGCTTTACCTCGCGCTCGGCGAACGGCTTGTGCTCGACGCCGCGCGGCACCACGTACATCTCGCCGGCGCGCAGGGTTACCGGGCCGTCGCGGAAGTCGATGCGCAATTCACCCTCCAGCACGATGAAGGTTTCGTCGGTATCGGCATGGCTGTGCCAGACGAAGTCGCCGTCGAGTTTCACCACCTTGAACTGGTAGTCGTTCATCTCCGCGATCACCCGCGGTTGCCAGGCTTCGTCGAGGCGGGCCAGCTTTTCCTGCAGGTTGATCGGTTGGCGTTGTGTCATGCGGGTTCTCCTCATCGGCTGTTGCTCGCAGGTTAGGGGCTGCGACCGTGCCGGTCTTGCAGGAAATTGCGCTTGCATGGACGGACATTGATCTCCCTGGGTTGTCGCTCGTGCCGTTGGCTCCGACAATCGACCCTTCGCACTGAGGAAAGGGAGGTGCCACTCATGGCGCAGAACATCTACGACAACCCCGACTTCTTCGCCGGCTACGCGCAACTGCCGCGCTCGCTGCATGGCCTGGACGGCGCGCCGGAGTGGGCATCGCTGCGCGCGCTGCTGCCGCCTCTGGAGGGCCTGGACGTAGTGGACCTGGGCTGCGGCTACGGCTGGTTCTGCCGTTACGCGGCGCAACAGGGCGCCCGCGCAGTGAGTGGGCTGGACGTCTCGCAGAAGATGCTTGAGCGCGCGCGGCAGACCACCGGGGCGGCACAGGTGAGCTACTTCCACGCCGACCTCGACCAGCTCGACCTGCCCACAGCGGCCTTCGACCTGGCCTACAGCTCGCTGACACTGCATTACCTCCGGGACCTGCCGCGTTTCTTCCGCAACGTGCACGACTCGCTGCGCCCCGGCGGCAGCCTGGTGTTTTCCATCGAGCACCCCATCTACATGGCCTCGCTCAAGCCCGGCTGGATAGTCGATGCCGACGGCCGGCGCTGCTGGCCGGTGGACCACTACCAGGAAGAAGGCGAGCGCCGCACCGACTGGCTGGCTACCGACGTGCTCAAGTACCACCGCACCCTCGGCAGCGTACTCAACGCGCTGCTGGGCGCCGGCCTGAGCCTGCGTCATGTGGAGGATTGGGGGCCGAGCGCCTCGCAGGTGCAGGCCGACCCGGCGCTGGCCGAGGAGCGCGAGCGGCCGATGCTGCTGCTGGTCGCCGCGCAGCGCTGAGCGGCCGGGCGTGGCTGGCTATGCTGGAAGCATCGCTGCCGTTCCGTGCCGGAGATCGCCATGCCCACGCCCGTTGCCGCTGTCCGCCCCAGCATCATTCCCTGTCTGCGCTACCGCGATGCGCCCCGTGCCATCGACTGGCTGTGCGCTACCTTCGGCTTCCAGCGGCAACTGGTGGTGGCCGACGAGCATGGCGGCATCGCCCATGCGCAGCTTGTGCTGGAGGATGGCAGCGGGCTGGTGATGCTCGGCTCGCTGCATGACAACGAATACGGCCGCCTGATGCGCCAGCCCGACGAGGTTGGCGGCTGCACCCAGAGCATCTACGTGGTGGTGAAGGATGCCGAGGTGCTGTACCGCGCGGCGGTGGCTGGTGGCGCCCAGATCGTCATCGACATCAAGGACGAGGACTACGGCGGCCAGGGTTTCACCTGTCGTGACCCGGAAGGCCATATCTGGAGCTTCGGCACCTACGACCCCTGGCACTGACAGGTTTCGAAACACATCCGTAGCCGGCGCGCCAAGGGTGCCGCCCGCCCTCGGCCTGCCCGGCGGCAAGCCGCGACCTTGACGCTTTCCCGCCCCGAGTGTTCATATTTCCGACGTTTCAGGTGCCCTACGCCGCCGTGCGCAGGGTGAAACGGGAAGCCGGTGCGTCGCCCTCGTGCGATCAGTCCGGCGCTGCCCCCGCAACGGTAAGCGAGCGGAGCATCCATCGAGCCACTGTGCCACGGCATGGGAAGGCGGATGCCCCAGGACCCTCGCAAGCCCGGAGACCGGCCCGGAACGAGTTTGGCAAACCCGCGGTGGGCGGGCGTGAGCCGGTTCCCGGGGCACGCTCGTTCCGGGTGTCGCTGCGCCGCCTGCGAAATATCCATTTCGAGGCGATCACCTTGCACTTCCCTTTCCCCGATTCCCTGCGCGCTTCGCGCTGGACTCCTTCGTTATCCCTGGCCTGCCTGTGCCTCAGCCCCGCGCTGGACGCGGCGCCGCTGAGCCTTGCCGACGAGATCGTCAGCGCGCCTTCGGTGGAGTCCACCACCGTCGCCGACATGGCGCTCTACGGCAGCAAGCTGGAGGTCGTCGATCGCCAGCAGATCGAGCGCGCCGGCCCCAGCGCCGACATCACCCGCGTCCTGCAGATGTACGTGCCAGGGCTCTTCGTGGTGCCGAAGAACGGCCCGTTCGACTACGGCACCTACTCGCTGCTCGGCGGGCGCAACGACGACACGCTGATCCTGCTGGACGGTGTGCGCCTGAACAATCGCCTGTACGGCGGCATCTACCTCGACACCCTGCCGACCACCGCGGTGGAACGCATCGAAGTGCTCAAGGGTGGCCAGGGCCTGCTGTTCGGCACCCAGGCTGTATCCGGGGTGATCAACATCGTCACCCGCAGCGCGCACAGCCGCCAGACCGCCGGCGAGGTGAACCTCGGCCTGGACACCTTCAAGGGCCGCAGCGGCGACACCCGCGTGGAGAAAGTCGTGCAGAACGGCCTGGGCGACCTCGGCCTGATGGCCTACGTCAGCCATAACCGCTCCGATGGCTACCAGCCGTTCCGCGACCGCGACATGACCGACACGGTCAGCGACAAGCGCCGCTCCTACAACGTCAACGTGTTCGGCGGCAAGGCCGTCCAGGCTCTTGGCGACGCCTCGCGCCTGGAGCTGTTCTACCAGTACGCCGACGCTGACCTGGACTTCGCCCGTCCGACGTCCAACCGCCATACCACCAACGACCGTGTCCAGCAGATCGCCACCGCCACCTTCCAGCAGAGCCTGGGCGAGGACTTCAGCTGGTTCGCCAAGACCCACATCAACGACTGGGATACCCGCTATACCCGCGTCTACAACCTCGAAGGTGGCGGCACCCGGACGCTCAACCACAACGACTACTGGGGCTTCACCGACTGGGGTGCGCAACTGGAGGGCAAGGCTCGTCTGGCTGGCGGCCACGAGTTGGTCTTCGGCAACGACAACCAGTGGTACAAGGGCCAGGACGATGTGCTGATCATCGACAACGACAAGGCCGAATCCCACGCGCTGTACGCCCAGTTGCGCCCACGCATCGACGCGCTGCCGGACTGGCATCCGAGCCTGGGCGTGCGTCGCGAGGAGATGTCCGGCGGCGAGGGCGCCACCGTGTGGATGCTCACCTCGCTCTATGACCTCAGCGAGCGGCTCAAGCTGCGCGGCCAGTTCGGTACCGCGTTCAAGCTGCCCACCGCCGAGCAACTGTTCGTCAACGAACCGGGCGACGAGATGGGCAACCGCGACCTCAAGCCCGAGCGCAGCCGCAACGCCGAGCTGGGCCTGGACTACACCGGTTCGCTGTTCGACCAGCCGTGGAGCGGCAGCATGACGCTGTTCCGCCGCGAGATCACCGACCTCATCACCCTGGCTGGCGATCAGTGGGTGAACGGTAATGGTGAGATCGAGGTGCGCGGCGTGGAGGCCAACGGCCAGTGGCAGTTCGGCCGCAACTGGCAGGTTTCGGCGGACGCCACGCGCAACCTGGTGGATAGCCGCGACGGCGTGACGGTGAACAACGTCCCGCATTTCTTCGCGCGGGTTCGCCTGGGCTATCAGGACGACCTCTGGGGCGTTGGAGTGGCGTCGCGCTATGTCGGCTCGATGATGAGCGCGCAGGGCGACGACTATGGCCACTATGCCGTGCTCGATGGCGATGCCTTCCGCTATCTCGATGGCGCCCATCAGCATCGCCTGAGCCTGCTGCTGGAGAACCTGCTCGACCGCGACTACGCCACAGGCCGTACCTCCAACGGTCTGCGCCAGGTCGATTATCTGGGCCGCCCGCGCACCGCCGAGCTGCGCTACACCTTCACCTTCTGAGGCGCGAAACATGACGATCCTGCTGGTCGGTCCGTTGCACGGCATCCAGGGCGAGCGCCTGCATCGCGATGTGGCATCCCGGCTCGCCAGGCCTGTCGAGCGCATCGACACCAGCGATGGTTTCGACGGGCTGTGGGCGCGCATCCGGACATTGCTTGGGGAGCCCCGCGAGCTGCTGCTGGTGGACCTCGAACCCACCGCCGACGGTGCCTACCTCGACTGGCTGCGTGCCGAAGTGGCGGCGTTGGCACAGGAGCATCCGCAGGCGCCGCAGGTCACCACCTCGGCGCTGGGCCGGCGCGGCCTGGACACCGCGGCGGTGCTGGCGGCCATCGATGATCCCGCGCAGCAGGTCGCGTGCCGCGGAGTGGGCGCGGTAGCTGCGCAGCCGGACTGGTCCGCGCCGCCGCCGCACCGTCATCACCTGTTCCTCTGCACCGGGCCGCGCTGCGTGCGGCGGGGCGCGTTGCCGCTGTGGAAAACCCTGCGCCGCGAGCTGCAACGCCTGGGCTTGTACGAGAACGCCGGTGGCGCGTTGCTCACTCGCACGGGCTGCCAGTTTCCGTGCAACCGGGGGCCGATTCTCACGGTGTATCCGCAGCGCGTCTGGTATGGCGTGCACAGCGACGAGCAGGTCTGCCTGATCGTCCACGAGCACCTGCGCGACGGCGTGCCCGTGGCCGCGCTGCGTGTGGAGGACGACCAGTGACGCACATCGTTCGCCTGCTGGCCCTGGCGCTGCTGCTCGGCGGCGGGAACGCTATCGCCGGGGACTATCGAAACTGTGGCCAGAACTGGCGCATGGCCGCGCCGCCGCAGCGCATCCTCGCCCTCAACCAGCACGCCGCCGACCTGTTGCTGGCGCTGGGCGCCGGGCCACGGCTGATTGGCGTCGCTTATCTCGACGACGACGGCATCGCCGTGCGCGACGGGCGCTACCGGGGCGTGCCGCTGGTCGCCCGCAAGTACCCGTCGGCGGAGGCGGTATATGCGCTGAGGCCCGATCTGGTGGTGGCGGGCTTCGTCTCGGCTTTCGACTTCGGCAGCCTGTCGCGCGGCGCACTGGCTGGCCGCGGTATCGCCAGCTATCTGCTGGATGGCGGTTGCCCGGTGCACCGGGATGACCTGTTCGCCGGTGTGGAATCCGACCTGGCCACGCTGGGCGAACTGCTGGGTGAACAGGCAACGGCGCAGGCGCTGATCGAGGCCCAGCGCCGCGAACTGGAGAGCGCCGCGCAGATCGCTGTTGGTGCCAGGCCGCTGCGGGTGTTCTACCTCGACAGTTTCGACAACGATCTGCAAAGCCAGGGTGGCCGGGGCATGGTCAGCCAACTGCTGCGCGCCGCCGGTGCGCGCAACCTGTTCGAGGACGTCGACCTGCGAGGCTTCACCGCCAACGTCGAGCAATTGCTGGCGCGTGATCCGGATGTGATCCTGCTGGCTGACGCGCTCTGGTCTCCTGCTGCGCAGAAAATCCGCGCGTTACGCACCGATCCCGCGCTCTCGCGGCTGCGCGCGGTGCGTGAGGATCGCTTCGTGGCGCTGCCTTTCACCCATCTGTTCCCCGGCGTACACAGCGGCCGGGCCGTCCGCGAACTGGCGCAGGCGCTGCATGACACGAAACCCTGAGCGCTGCGCTACCATCATCGGTCCGCCGCCTTGATGGCGGCTGGCCCCGTGATCCCCGAACCCAACGACAAGGAACACGAGATGAATACAGTGGCATTCGCCGATGGCACCCAGGTTCCTGCCATCGGCCAGGGCACCTGGCGCCTGGGCGAGAACCGCGCCGAGCGTGCGCGGGAAGTGGCGGCGCTGCGCGAGGGCATCGAGCGCGGCCTGACCCTGATCGACACCGCCGAGATGTATGGCGAGGGCGGTTCGGAAGAGGTGGTCGGCGAGGCCATCGCCGGTCTGCGCGACCAGCTTTTCCTGGTCAGCAAGGTCTACCCGCACAACGCCAGCCGGCGCGGCATTCCCGATGCCTGCGAGCGCAGCCTCAGACGCCTGCGCACCGACTGCCTGGACCTCTACCTGCTGCACTGGCGCGGCCAGTATCCGCTGGAGGAAACCGTGGAAGCCTTCGAGCGTCTGCGCGAGGCCGGCAAGATCCGCCGCTGGGGCGTGTCCAACTTCGATCTCGACGACATGCGCGAACTCGGCGAGCCGGCGTGCGCCACCAATCAGGTGCAGTACAGCCTGGAGGAGCGTGGCATCGAGTGGGACCTGCTGCCCTGGTGCCAGGAGCAGCGCATGCCGCTGATGGCCTACTGCCCGGTGGGACAGGGCGGCCGCCTGCTGCATCATCCGAGCCTGGTGGAGATCGCCGCCCGCCACAACGCAACGCCCGCGCGCGTGGCGCTGGCCTGGTTGATCCACCAGCCGGGCGTGATTGCCATTCCCAAAGCCGTAGATCTGCTGCACGTCCGCGACAACGCCGCCGCCCTGGAACTGAGGCTGAGCGCCGAAGACCTGAAAAGCCTCGACGCCGCCTTTCCGCCGCCGACCCGCAAGCGGCATCTCGCAGTGGTCTGAGGCCATTCTGCAGCCCCGGTCGTCGCCGCCAGCGGCGCGGCCGGGGGGCGGTGCTAGCCTTGCTCGGATGGCCGGGCGCACCGGCAGGGAGGGCAGCACAGATGAGCAACTACACGGCCGACAGCGCCGCCATCAACCGAGTACTCACGGACTACGTGGAGGGCATGACGTTCGCCGATGAAGCGCGGTTGCGCCAGGCGTTCCATCCATCCTGCAAGATCATCGGCAACTACCACGGCGAGCTGGAGTGGGCCTCGCTGGACGACTTCATCGGCGCGATCAAGGCCGAGTCGCCGCCCGCCGAAGGCGCGCCGCCGGTGTGGGAACTCAAGTCGCTGGATATAACCGGCGACAGCGCGGTGGCCAAGGTGACGGACGACTTCATGGGCATGCGCTTCACCGACTACCTGTCGCTGCTGCGGGTCGGTTCGCAGTGGGCGATCATCAACAAGCTCTATTACCTGCACGAGTGACGTGGAACGCATCGGCCTGCGTGGTACGCCGGAGACCCTGCTGATCACGCTCTACGCCAAGGCGAAGGAGTGCGAGCTGGCGGACAGCCTGCTGCACGATCACCTCGCCCGACAGACGCTGGAGCGCATCGATTATGACTTCGAGCGCCTGCACATCGGCCGCGCCGAGCAGGTCGGCATCGCACTGCGCGCCAAGCTGTTCGATGACTGGGTGCGCGACTTCCTCGCCCGGCATTCGCAGGCGGTGGTCCTGCAACTGGGGTGCGGGCTGGACAGCCGAGTGTTCCGCATCGACCCGCCGTCGACGGTGCAGTGGTTCGAGGTCGATTTTCCCGAGGTGATCGCCTTGCGCGAGCGCCTGTACCCCGCTCGGGAGAATTGTCACCTGCTGCCGGCTGCGCTGACTGCGCCGGACTGGTGGCGCGCGGTACCGACGGGACGTCCGGTGCTGATCGTCGCCGAGGGTGTGCTGCCCTACGTGGAGGCAGGGCAGGTGCCCTGGCTGCTGCGCGCGCTGGTAGCTCATTGCGGCAGTGGCGAGCTGGTCTTCGATGGCTACACGCGCTTCGGTATCCGTCTGCTGCAGCGCAACCCGATGATCCGCAAGACCGGCGCCATCCTGCGCTGGGGCCTGGATGATCCCGCTGATCTGGTAGCACAGGTGCCCGCGCTGCGTTTCGTCGAGGCCGTCGCCGCCTACGATCCGGTGCAGATATCGCGGCTGTCGCTGGGCATGCGCCTGATCTACCGGATCACCCTGGCGATTCCGGCGTTGCGCCGCATGGGGCGGTTGCTGCGCTACCGCTTCGGTTGAGGAGCGACGTGGCCGGAGCGGCGGTCGGCTGCTTTACTCATGCGTCTATGAGGATGTTGCGCAGGAGCTGTGGATGAAACTCGAGCCTCTGATGAGCATGAACGTGAAGGCGAGCGTGCCGGTGGATATCGGCCGGGTGCCGCAGGGGCAGCGGCTGATATCGGCTGCCGGTGGCGGCACCTTCCAGGGCCGGCGCCTGAGCGGGGATGTGTTGCCGGGCGGCGGTGACTGGATCCTGGTGGACAACGACGGCGGCTGGCACCTGGAAGTGCGCCTGGTGTTGCGCACCCAGGACGGCGCGCGGATTCTCATGCAGCACAACGGCCTGCTGGTGGCCAATCCGAAGATCATCACCTCGGTCTCCCGTGGCGAGAGCACCGAGTTCGGCGACACCTATTTCATGATCCAGCCGCGCTTCGAGGTAGGCGATGAACGCTACCGCTGGCTGAACCATCTGCTGGCAGTGGGGGAAGGGCGCCTGGGGCCTGGCTGGGTCGAGTACAACCTGTACTCGCTGGCCAACGGCTGAGGCCGGCGCCCATGTGAGGGAAGCGGCGCGAATGTGTCCGCAGCGCCTGCTTCAGAAGGTCTTCGAGACGCTGGCTGCCACAGTGGCCGTGCAGGCGTCCTCGAAGCCGAAGGTGTTCAGGCATTCGGCCTGGGACAGATCGGTGTCGATGTAGCTCACCGCCCAGTCCAGTCCTGCCAGTTCATGGCTCAGTTTGACTTCCCATTCATGGTAGGTGTCGCGGGTATCGCCGCTGGCCGACAGGTACAGCGGGTCCTTGGCATCGTTGCGGCCGTAGCGCATGCGCAACTTGAATTCGGCTGGCAGTTCCGCGTCATAGGCGACGTAGGTGTAGAGGTTGGCCTGGCGGTCGCCGAAGTAGGTGGGGTAGTCGTCGCCGTAGTAGGCCGCCACCTCGAAACCATAGGCATGGAGAATGGCGTACACGTCGCTCTGGTTGAACTGGCTTTCCTTCGGATAGGTGTACTTGATGTAGCCCAGGTCCAGGCTTACCTCGTCATTCGCCTGCCAGTACCAGCCGCCGTAGTAGTCGATTTCCTGGCGCGTCTTGAAGTCGTAGCCGAAGTCGACATTGGAGGTCCAGGCGCCCAGATACAGGCCGCTGGCGTGCTGCAGGGTCAGGCCGAGTTGCGCGGCGGGGTCGCCCTGGGTCTGCGAGATACCGCGGGTGCGGTAGTCGCTGGCGACGGTGGCGTCGATCTGCAGGGCGAAGTCCTGGTTGAGTTCAACGGCCAGGGCCGGAGTGAGCGGTGCGCACGCGAGCAGCGCGCCGATAAGCCATTGCGGGCGGTTCATGCGGATGTCCCTTTGTTGTGATTGTCTGTGGGGCAGTGCGAAAAATCCCGCGCAGCGCCAGCCCTCCCGGCGTTGCCGGGAGGCGAGGTGGGGGCTGGGCTGGCGGGCAAGGCGCCGGGGCTGTTCGGACCCCGGCGCGGGAGCCCGGCTCGTCAGAGAGCCGGTACGTCGTCGGCGCGGTAGACTTCGCGACCTTCGAACAGGGTGCGCAGCACGCGGGCCTCGGCCAGTTCCTGGTCGGGCACGGTGAATACGTCGCGGTCGAGCACGACCAGGTCGGCCTGCTTGCCGGGGGCGAGGCTGCCGATTTTCTGGCCCAGGCCGATGGCCTGCGCGGCGTTGCGGGTGTAGGCGTAGAACATGGTCTGGCGGTCGACCCGCTCTTCGGGAATGAGCACGCCTTCCTGACCCTGGCGGGTGACCGCCTGGTACACCGCCTTCAATGGGTCCGGGGTGGACACCGGCCAGTCGCTGGCGCCGGCGATTTCCGCGCCGTTGTTCAGCAGCGACTTCGCCGGGTACATGTAGCGGTAGGCATCGTCGGCGATGTAAGGCTTCACCAGCTCCACGGTGTAGGCCTCGGCGGTGGCCCAGTCGAGCTGCATCGAGGCGATCACGCCCAGTTGCCTGAAGCGCGGGAAGTCCTGCGGGTTCACCAGTTGCAGGTGGGTGATCGAGTGGGCGATGCCGCTCTGCCGGTCCTTGCGCGCCTGGGCGATGCCGTTGAGCGATTCGCGCACCGCACGATCGCCGATAGCGTGGATGTGCACCAGCCAGCCACGGGCGTCGGCAGCGCTGACCAGTTCGCCGAAATGCTTCGGATCGATCAGCAGTTCGCCGGGCTTGTGGCTGTTCTTGTAGTTCTCCAGCAGCGCGGCCGACTGGGCCGGGTACTCGATCACGCCGTCGGCGAAGACCTTGATGCCTGGCAGGGTCAGGTTGGGAATGCCCTGGAACTGCTGGCGCACCTTGTCCAGCGTGTCGAGGTCGGCCGGGCGGCTCTTCGGATTGGCCACCAGCAGCGCCGCGACGTGCGCGGTGAGCTGGCCTTCGCGCGCCAGGTCGCGGTACACCGGCAGTACGCCGACGGTCTTCTCGGTGGGCTTGATGTTGAACAGCGCATCGCCCGGGCTGCCGTTGGCTGCCGGGTCCATCCAGGCGGTGATACCCAGGCTGTTGTTGTATTTCACGGCGGCGACGCCCGCGCGGTCCATCGTCTTCGCGTCGGCGGCCGGCATTGCGGCGGCGACCAGGTCGAAGCCCGAGTCGACCACGAAACCGGTGGGGTTGAAGTCCTTGTCGTGGGCGACGTTCCGCTGCTCCAGTTCACTCAGGCCGCGTACCCGCTTGGCGTCGAGGCCGGCGCGCTTGAGCATGGCGGCGTTGGCCCAGGCGGTGTGGTGGTCGCTGCCGATCAGCACTACCGGCAGGTTGGCCCATTCGCCCCGGTTCAGGCGCTTGGCCAGGCCGTCGGCCTGGGACCAGTAGGTGGAGTTCATGCCGTTCATCACGACGATGTCGCCAACCCGCGCCTTGCCGCTGTCGCGGTCCTGCCCGAGGCGCTGGACGAAGGCATCCAGTTCGAGCTGTTCGTCCTGCATGCTGGCGGAGATCAGTTCCAGGCCGCCGAAGATGGAGTGCGAGTGGCTGTCGATGAAGCCCGGCATCACCACCTTGCCGCCCAGGTCGACGACCTTGCTGGCGGCATCGCCCAGGGCGCGGATCTCATCGTTGGAGCCGACCCGCAGGACCTTGCCGTCCGCTACCGCGACAGCCTGTTGCAGCGCTTGGCCGGGTTCGGCGGTGAAGACCTTGCCGTTGAGCAGGATCAGGTCTGCGTTCTGTGCCTGTGCTTCCAAAGTGCTTAGTGCAATGGCAACCGCCAGCGCGCCTTTGAGCAACGTATGCATGACTTCCCCTTGTGTACCGGTTGATTTTTATTGGTCTGCACAAGAGGCTATCGAGGCGGCCGGCGGCTCGAAAGGCGCTATCGCTCATAACACTTGTGAACGTTTGGAACGAATATGGACAAGTTCAGCAGCCTGGAGATGTTCGTCGCCAGTGCCGAAACCGGCAGCTTCAGCCGCGCCGCAGAGCGGCTGGGCAAGACTCCTTCGGCCGTCACCAAGGCCATCGGGCTGCTGGAGATCGAGCTGGGTGCGCGGTTGTTCGAGCGCACCACGCGCAGCATGTCGCTGACCGAGGCTGGCCAGCTCTACCTGGATGGTGCCCGCGAAGTGCTGGCGCGGATGCGCGAGACCACCGAAGAAATTGCCCAGTTGCATCACAGCCTGCGGGGCGTGCTGCGCATCACCGGGCCTCTGATCGTCGGGCCGGTATTTCTCGACCAGGCCTGCGCCGAATTCCTCGAACAGAACCCGGATGTTCGCTTGCAGGTCGATCTGTCCGACAGCTATCTCGACCTGCTCGACGGGCGCTACGACCTGGCTTTGCGCATGGGCAACAGCAATCTGCCGGGGCTGATCGCCCAGCCCCTGGCGCAGAGCCGCATCGCCCTCTGCGCCAGCCCTGCCTACCTGGCGCGGCGGGGCGTGCCGCAGCACCCTCGGGAGGTCGCCGAGCATGACTGCCTGGTCTACCGCCACCCGGCGCTGGACGACCGCTGGTGGTTCGAGGTGGACGGCGAGCGTTATTCGACGCCGCGCAGCGGGCGGCTGAGCAGCGATAACCAGGCTGTGCTGCTGACCGCCTGCCTGGCTGGGCACGGGTTGCTGCCGTGTCCGCGCTGGAGTGTGCTGGAGCACTTGCGCTCGGGTCGCCTGGTGACGGTGCTGGATGACTTCTTCTTCGAGCCGGATACCTTCGGCGCGCAGATTCTCGCGGTGTACCCCAGCAACCGCCGGGCTACGCGCAGGATTCACTCGTTCATCGAACACCTGCGCGCCTTTCTGCTGCGCGGCGGCATTTTCTGAAGCTCAGGGGCTGCAGCCCACGGCCAGCACAAGCATGGTGGCCGCTGCGCAACCGCCGAGGATGATCGGCAGCGCCGCGCTCCAGCCCAAGCGTGCGCCGTTGCTGAACACCGGCAGGGGCGCCGGGCCGGGAGTGTTCGCGGCAACGACGGCGAGCAGCAGAATGGCAGCCATTGGCTGATGTGGCCGAGGTGGCTCCGGTGAATCGGCGGAAGCCTCATTCTCGCCAGCGCGGCGGGCTCAGTCTGGGAGCTGTGAGCAGCGCTTGCGGTAGTAGGCGGGCGTGACCCCATAGGCGCGACGGAACCAGCGGCCCAGGTGGCTCTGGTCGGCGAAACCGAGGTCGGCGGCGACGTCCGCCGGTGCCATGCCACGGCCGAGCAACTGGCGGGCACGGGCCAGCCGTAGCTGGATCAGGTAGGCGTGCGGCGGCAGGCCGAAGGCCAGCTTGAAGGCGCGGGTCAGGCGGAAACGGTCGCAACCGCAGGCGCGGGCCAGGTCGTCGAGGCCGATGTCCTGCGTCAGGTTGGCGTGCAGGTAGTCCCGTGCGCGTTGCGCCACCAGCGGCAGTTGCGGTTGCAGGGCGCTGCGCTGGCGCCATTGCAGGCGCCGCGTAAGGCCGTCGAGCAGGTCGTCGATGGCACTCTGGCGGACGATCTTCAGGTCAGCGGCGTGTACCGCCTGGAAGGCTTCGTCGATGCGTCGCACCAGCAGCGGGTCGTCGAACAGCAATTGCGGCACGCCCAACTGGCAGTTGGCTGGAGCTTCCTCGAACAGCGTGGCGATCTCGCGTTCCAGCCAGGGCGCGTCGAGGTAGAGCATGCGGTAGGTGAAGCCACCTTCGGTGGGCGCGTCGCCGTCGTGGATGTCCCCGGGCTCGAGGAAGAACACCTTGCCGGCGGTGCTGATGTGGCGCTCGCCCCGGCAGCGGAACTGCTGGACGCCGGATTCGGTGAAGCCGACCAGGTAGCTGTCGTGCCAGTGTGGGTCGTAGGCGTGGCCCTTGAAGTGCGCGCGCAGGCTCTGGATGCCGGTGTCGGCATCCTGCAGCAGGTCGATCCAGTTGTCTTTGTGCATGGGCCGTTTTCGCCTCGCTTGCCCGGTCGGACAGAATAGCGCGCGTGCGCTGGCTGTCTGGAAGATTCGTGCAACCGTCGATCAGGCCGGGCCGTTGCGGGTTCTTGATCCTGCACAGCAGCGGTGTAGCGTGACTTGTGTATCGTGCTGGGGCGCCGGCAGCGACGGGCTGTCTGCGCCTGAGGAGCCCGTGTCATGCCCGAACCGATGAGTTTCAACCGCGCGCTGGTGGAGAAGTACGACCGCCCCGGCCCGCGCTATACGTCCTATCCCACCGCACCGCAGTTTCACGGCGCCTTCGCCGCCGATGACTACCGCGCGGCGGCGCGGCGCAGCAACGAGGCACCGTCCAAGCCGCTCTCGGTGTACATCCATGTCCCGTTCTGCGAGAGCCTCTGCTACTACTGCGCCTGCAACAAGATCATCACCCGCAAGACCCACCGTGCGGTCGAGTACCTCGGCTACCTCAAGCGCGAGATCGCCATGCAGGCGGCGCTGTTCGACGGCACCCGCAAGCTCACCCAGTTGCACCTGGGCGGCGGTACCCCGACCTACCTGACCGGCGAGCAGCTCTGCGAGCTGATGGATTGCCTGCGCGAACACTTCAACCTGGATGAGAGCGACGCCCACGAGTTTTCCATCGAGGTCGATCCGCGCACCATCAGCCGCGAACGTATCGCCGAGTTGCGTGCGCAGGGCTTCAACCGCCTGAGCTTCGGCGTGCAGGACTTCGACGAAAAGGTCCAGGCCGCGGTCAACCGTGTGCAGAGCGAGCAGCAGATATTCGATCTGGTGCAGGCCGCCCGCGAGGCGCGCTTCAAGTCGGTCTCCGTGGACCTGATCTACGGCCTGCCGCTGCAGACGGTGGAAAGCTTCGACGCCACCCTGGGCAAGCTCGTCGCGCTGCGCCCCGACCGTATCGCCGCCTACAGCTATGCGCACCTGCCCGAGCGCGTGCGCGCACAACGGCTGATCCGCCGCGAGGACATGCCGCCGCCGGAACGCAAGCTGGAACTGCTGGAGCTGACGATCCGCCGGCTGACGCAGGAGGGCTACCTCTACATCGGCATGGACCACTTCGCGCGGCCCGGTGACGAGCTGGCCGTGGCCCGTGCCAACGGCACGCTGCAGCGCAATTTCCAGGGCTATTCGACCCACGCCGACTGCGACCTGATCGCGCTGGGCGTATCGTCGATCAGCAAGGTCGGCGACACCTACGCGCAGAACGTGAAAGAGCTGTCGCAGTACTACGCCCGCATCAACGAGGGGCTGCTGCCGGTGCACAAGGGGTACCGCCTGACTGACGACGATCGCCTGCGCCGCGAGGTGATCGGCGCGCTGATGTGCCACGGCCGCGTGGACTACCCGGCGCTGGAGTCGTGCCACGGCATTCGCTTCACGGAGTATTTCGCGGATGCGCTACGCCAGTTGCAGGAGCAGGTTGGCGACGGGCTGGTGGCGTTGCAGGACGATGCGCTGGTGTTGCTGCCCCAGGGGCAGTTGATGATGCGCAGCGTGGCGATGGCGTTCGATGCCTACCTGGGCGGCAGGCAGAGCGAGCGCTTCTCGCGCACCATCTGATGTCTTTGAATGGCCCCGGCGACCTGGTGAAGGTTGCCGGGGCCTTTTTCGTTGCGGTGTCAGCCGGCCAGCGCGTCGAAGCTGTCGCTGCGGGCCATGCGCCAGATGCGTTCGTAGAACTCGCCTTCGATGTTGCCCGAGAGCAGTTCGCCGGGCTTGAGGAAGTAGTGCAGGTGCGAGAACAGGCGGATCTCGGTGGCCGAGACGCGGCGCACCAGGTGCCTGGCTTCCAGTTGCGACGGATGCTCGATGCCGGCGGCGGCGATCATCTCGGCCAGGCCCTTGAGGGTGTTGCGGTGGAAGTTGTAGACCCGCTCGGCCTTGTCCGGCACCACCAGCGCGCGCTGGCGCAGTGGGTCCTGGGTGGCCACGCCGGTTGGGCACTTGTTGGTGTGGCAGCTCTGCGACTGGATGCAGCCGATGGCGAACATGAAGCCGCGCGCCGAGTTGGCCCAGTCGGCACCCATTGCCAGCACGCTGGCGATATCGAAGGCGCTGACGATCTTGCCGCTGGCGCCGATGCGGATCTTGTCGCGCAGGCCCAGGCCTACCAGGGTGTTGTGCACGAACAGCAGGCCCTCGCGCATCGGCAGGCCCATGTGGTCGGTGAACTCCAGTGGCGCGGCGCCGGTGCCGCCTTCCTTGCCGTCGACGACGATGAAGTCGGGGAGGATGCCGGTCTCGTGCATGGCCTTGGCGATGCCCATGAATTCCCACGGGTGGCCGATGCACAGTTTGAAGCCCACCGGCTTGCCGCCGGACAGCTCGCGTAGCTGCACGATGAAGTCGAGCAGCCCCCTGGGTGTGCTGAAGGCACTGTGCGAGGACGGCGAGATGCAGTCCTGGCCCAGGGGCACGCCGCGGGTGGCGGCGATTTCCGGAGTCACCTTGTGCTTGGGCAGGATGCCACCGTGGCCGGGCTTGGCGCCCTGGCTGAGCTTGATCTCGATCATCTTCACCTGCGGGTCGACCGCCTGTCTGGCGAAGCGCTCGGCGCTGAAACTGCCGTCGTCGTTGCGGCAGCCGAAATAGCCGCTGCCCAGTTCCCAGGTGAGGTCGCCGCCGTACTCGCGGTGATAGGGGCTGATGCTGCCCTCGCCGGTGTCATGGATGAAGCCGCCCATCTTGGCGCCCTTGTTCAGCGCGCGGATGGCGTTGGCGCTCAGCGAGCCGAAGCTCATCGCCGAGATGTTGAACACCGAGATGGAATAGGGCTGCTTGCACTCCGGGCCGCCGACGGTGACGCGGAAGGTGCATGGGTCGGCCACCGGGGCCGGGCGGATCGAGTGAGCGATGAATTCGAAGCCCGACTGGTAGACGTCGATGAGCGTGCCGAAGGGCTTGTCGGCGGTCTCGTTCTTCGCCCGCGAGTACACCAGGGCGCGCTGGGCGCGCGAGAAGGGTAGCGCTTCCTGGTCGCCTTCGAGCAGGTACTGGCGGATTTCCGGGCGGATGGCTTCGACCAGATAGCGGATGTTGCCGAGGATCGGGTAGTTGCGGCGTACCGCGTGGCGTTCCTGCAACAGGTCGAAGATGCCCAGCACGCTGAGGGCGAGGGTCGTCAGGGTGAAGGGCCAGACCCAGTCGTGGCCCAGGAAGGGCAGGCTGAACAGGGTGAACAGGACACACGCGGCGAAAAAGGCGTAGCGGCTTAGGAGCGACAGGTTCATGGAGTCTCCAGTCGTCGGGCTGAACACGGTAGGGGGGCCGAAAGGACCGCTACAGAGCATGGCAGGCAATGCGCCAGGCTGCTTGGGCGGAGGTCAACGCAGGGGCTTTCGGAGCGGAATTTGTTGTTCTGGCGCAGCGACGTTAGCCCGAAGACAAGGAAAAAGAAAGCTAGCTAACGACTTTCTCCCGGTGCGAAAAGGCTTGTCTCGGGACGCGCAATGAACCGGCCCGTCAGCAGGCGATCACGTTCACCGCCAGGCCGCCCCTGGATGTTTCCTTGTACTTGTCCATCATGTCGCGCCCGGTATCGCGCAGGGTGTCGATGGCCTTGTCCAGCGATACCAGGTGCTGGCCGTCGCCGCGCAAGGCCAGTTGGGCGGCGTTGATCGCCTTCAGCGAGGCCATCGCGTTGCGTTCGATGCACGGCACTTGCACCAGCCCGGCGACGGGGTCGCAGGTCAGCCCGAGGTTGTGCTCCAGGCCGATTTCGGCGGCGTTCTCCACTTGTTCCAGGCTGCCGCCAAGCACTTCCGCCAGGCCGCCGGCGGCCATCGCGCAGGCAGAGCCGACCTCACCCTGGCAGCCGACCTCCGCGCCGGAAATCGACGCGTTGAGTTTGCACAGGATGCCGATGGCAGCAGCGGTGAGCAGGTAGCGTTCGATTGCATCTGTGCTGGCGCTGGTGTCGTAGCGCGCGTAGTAGTGCAACACCGCCGGAACGATGCCTGCCGCTCCATTGGTGGGCGCGGTCACTACCCGTCCGCCGGCTGCGTTCTCTTCGTTGACGGCCAGCGCCCAGAGGTCCACCCAGTCCATCGCGCCGAGGGTGCTGGCGATCAGGTTGCCACTGTCGGCCTCGTTCAGCCGGCGATGGAGCATGGGGGCACGACGACGCACCTTGAGTCCGCCGGGCAGCGTGCCTTCGGTCTCCAGCCCTCGGCGTACGCAGGCCTGCATTTCGTCCCAGATGTGGGCGAGCCCGGCGTGGATTTCCGTCTCGCTGCGTACGGCCAGCTCGTTGGCCCACATCAGGTCGCTGATGCGTCTGAAACCGTGCCGGTGGCACAGCGTCAGCAGTTCCTCGGCGCTGTGGAAGGGGTAGGGCATGGGGTTGTCGGGCAGGGCGCGGTCGGTGTTGAAGTCCGCCTCGTCCACCACGAAACCGCCGCCGACGGAGTAGCAGACGCGTTCGTCGATGTCCTTGCCGGCGGCGTCGAAGGCCAAAAGGCGCAAGCCATTGGGATGTGCGGGCAGGCTGTCGTCGTGGAAGACCAGGTGCCGCGCTGGGTCGAAATCGATGTCGTGCATGCCGCCCAGGCGCAGGCGGTGGCGCGTGAGGATGTCGTTCACCTGCGGTGCCAGGCTGGCCGGGTCGGCTTCCGCCGGATCGATGCCGAGCAGGCCGATCAGGCACGCGCGGTCTGTGGCGTGGCCCTTGCCAGTGGCGCTGAGCGAACCGTAGAGATGCACCTCGACGGCCTTCGTGCGCTCCAGCCGGCCATTGGCCCGCAGGCGGTCGACGAACTCACGGGTGGCCCGCATCGGGCCGACGGTGTGCGAACTGGAAGGCCCGACGCCGGGCTTGAACATATCGAAGACGCTGAGGCTCATGGGGAATTCCTCCTGCCCTCAAGCATGGACCCGAATCAGAAAGGACGCCGGGCGAGTCGATGATGGGGGACTCCCGTTGCTATCGGTAAGCTGATCAGCAGTGTTTCATAAGTTGCCTTCAGCATTTTCATCTGTCTGACTGCCGCTGAATGAATAGAATGCACGCTCCCTTTTTGATGGGAGAACGCAATACGTGTTGATGGAGATATGAATGGCAGGCCAGAAGGAACAGTTCGAATTTATCAACGGAATCCGTGGCCTTGCGGCGTTGCAGGTAGTGCTACTGCATTTCTGCGCCATTTTCTTTCCCGCTTTCGCGCGAGTGGCCCAGGAAGGTAACTATCCACTGGAGTCGGTACTCAGCCACACGCCGCTGTTCTTCCTGATCGATGGCTACACAGCCGTCTTTATATTCTTTCTGATGAGCGGCTTCGTTCTCGCAGGGGCCTTCGACAACAAGGTTCAACAGCTTCCGGCACAGACCCTCAAACGCTTCATCCGACTATTTCTTCCAGTCGCCGTCTCCGCGGTCTTCGCGCTCGGGTTGTTCTTCGCCTTCCAGGGTGCCAAGGAGCACACCCAGGCTGTTACCGGCTCGCCCTGGGCAGCCTGGCTCTATCACATTGATACTGCACCCCTGGCTCTGCTGCGAGAGATTGGCCTGAACTCCATGTTGCTGGGATATGGGGGGCAGTCGATATTCTCCAACTGGTCGGTACTGTCGCTTCCCGCCATATCGACCTCTTCAAACCCCCCTTTATGGACGCTGCACATTGAGTTCTGGGGGTCGCTGCTCGTCTTGTTCCTGGCTGCGGCGCGGAATCTGCTGGCGCGCTCAGTATTCATCGGGATCTTCTGCTGTGCGCTTCTGGTGACCGGGACCGGCCAGTTCTCTTTGTTTCTGCTGGGCTTTGTCGCTTATCACAGCAGAGAGAGGTGGCTGTCGCGCGAGTTCAATCCAACCATCGGCATTATTTTGTTATTCATTGGTGTGCTGATGTCCTCCCTACTGGGCACCTGGGCTAGTGGCACGTTGCTGCGAGCGCTCGCCTCGATCACCTATGCGCAGGCCACAAGTCCAGAACAGTTCCGCGACATCCTCACCGCAATCGTGATCATGCTGGGTATCTGCCTGTCGTCACCGTTACGCAGGCTTGCTTCTGCTAGGCCCTTGCGGTGGCTTGGGAAAATCTCCTTCAGCCTTTACTTAGTGCACTTTCCGATATTGTTTACGCTTGGCTGCTCGGTGTTCAACGTCGTGTTCACTCGCTCAACGATGCTGCCAGCGATCCTGACTACCTTCATCGTCATACTGCCGTTGTTGTTGTTGATAGCGAGTTTGTTCGAGCGCTATGTCGACCAGCCTGCGATCCGCCTGGCAGGGCATTTGGTCCGAGCCACTGACCGGTCGCACTCTCTCTTGCAGCGCAGCAACTGATAATCAGCCCTGCGCCTGCAGGAACAACGAGAACAGTTCCGACTGCGACTTGATGCCGAGCTTGGCGTACATGTGCTTGCGATGGACCTTCACGGTTTCGGCGGAGATCGACAGTTTGCGGGCGATTTCCTTGCTGGAGCAGCCGCTGAGCATCAGCCGGCCGACTTCCAGTTCGCGGGCGGTGAGCGGGGTTTCCATTTGCTGCGCTGTGGATTCCAGGCGGTTCTGCCAGCGCGGCGCGGGGGGCGCGCTGCCTGCGTGTTCGAAGGCCATGCGCTGGCGCATCAGGGCGGCGACCCACGGCTGCACGAGGGCCAGCACGGCGATCTGTTCGGGGGTGAAGCGGCCCTTGCTGCCAACCGAGCAGCACAGGGTGCGCTCGCCGTCGAGCTGGACGTTGATCTGCACTTCGTCGGCCACTACGTTGAGGCTGAAGTAGCGCTGGTAGTAGTCGGTCCGCTCGAACATCTCCGGTGCCACGTCATCGAGGCGGAACAGCCCGCTGCCGGGCGCCTCCCGGCTGGCGATGTAGAAGGGGTCGAGCAGGTAGAGACCCTTGAGGTAGTCCTGGAACAGCGGGTCCGGCCCGCCATCCTCGCCCGGGCATTCGGCGAACACCTGCGGCCTGCCATTGCTGAAGAGCAGCACGACCCAACTGTCGAAGGGCACATACTGGCCCAGCAGACGCACCAGCGAAGTCCAGAAGTTCGGCTTGTCCAGCGCCTCGATCAGTTGCCCGACCGAGCGGTGCCAGGCGATGTCCTGAAGGGAAAGGCTCATGACTCTACCCCCGTTGGGTTACCACGCGGGCGTAATTACCCCAGTGGTGGTGTGGCCGGCATACTCGGCGGATGCCCTGAACCTGCTGACGATCCGCCGCGGGTCGGCAGAGCGGCGTTGGAAACAACCTGAAAATGCTCATCCAGTCTTCAGGCCGCGCATTTTCGTTTGATCTCGCCTTGTTCTGCTTCGGCTGGCGGGATGGTGAACAGATTCGTGAGCCGGCGCGGTGCGCATTCTGAGCCTTTTGCAGCGCCCGGTCACTGAAAGACAAGAACCCGAGGAAGCCCCATGAAAGTAGAACTCGTCCAACTCGCCGGCCGTGATGGTGACGTGGCCTGGAACCTGGCCCGTACCCTGGAGGCGATCCACGCCTGTGCCCCGGACAGCCAACTGGTGGTGTTTCCCGAGACCCAACTGACCGGCTTCCCCACCCAGGCGAACATCGCTTCCATCGCCGAGCCGATCGACGGCCCCAGCGTGCAGGCCGTGCAGCGCGCGGCGAAGGAGAAGAACATCAGCGTTACCGTGGGTTTCGCCGAGGCCGCCGACGGACGCTTCTACAACACTACGCTGCTGATCACCCCCGAAGGCATCGCCATGAAGTACCGCAAGACGCACCTGTGGGCGTCGGACCGCGGCATCTTTACCCCCGGCGACCGCTATGCCACCTGCCTGTGGAACGGCATCCGCGTAGGCATCGTGATCTGCTTCGACATCGAGTTCCCCGAGTCGGCCCGCGCCCTTGGCCAACTGGGCGCCGAGCTGATCATCGTGACCAACGGCAACATGGACCCCTACGGTCCGACCCATCGCACCGCGATCATGGGCCGCGCCATGGAAAACCAGGCCTATGCGGTGATGGTCAACCGCGTTGGCGAAGGCGACGACAACCTGGTGTTCGCCGGCGGCAGCGCCGTGGTCGATCCCTTCGGACACCTGATCTGCGAGGCCGGCCGTGAGGAGTGCCGGCAAATCGTCGAGCTGGACTTCGAACGCCTGGCGCAAGCGCGCCGCGATTACAGCTACCTGGCCGAGCGCCGCTTCGCGTTGCCGGGCGAGATGCTCGAGCACGAAGGTGGCCTGCGCGAGCTGATCATTCCTGTCTGATGCACCGTGGCGCAGGGGCGCGCCGCTACAGCGATTCGCCAGAACGACGGGCGCCTGCGAGCGCCCGCGAGGCTTGCGGGTGAGCGCAAGCCAGCATTTTCACTGCCATAACAAACACAACGCGGAGTAAGCAGTAATGGCTCGATTGAAACGAACCCTGTCGCTGGGTTCGGTGGTGCTGTTCGGCATCGCCTACATGACCCCGATCATCGTCCTTGGCACCTTCGGCATTCTTGCCGACGTCACTCGCGGCGTGGTGCCCTCGGCGTACCTGGTCGCCTCGGTGGCGATGCTGTTCACCGCACTGAGCTATGGGCGCATGGCCGCCGCCTTTCCAGTAGCCGGTTCCGCCTATACCTATGTGCGCAAGTCGATCAGTCCAAGGCTGGGCTTCCTTGCCGGCTGGGCCGTGCTGCTGGATTACCTGTTCCTACCGATGGCCATCTGGCTGATCGGTGCCGCGTATCTGCATTCGGCGTTCCCGGCCGTGCCGCAGGCCCTCTGGGTGCTGGCGTTCATCGGCGTGACCACGGCGATCAACGTAGTCGGCCTGCGTCTGGCGAAGAATATCAACGGCGTGCTGATGCTGGTGCAGTTCCTCGTGCTGCTGGCCTTCGTCGGGCTTGCCATCCACTACGTGACGGGGGATGCCAGCCGGCCGCTGTGGACCCTGGAGCCGTTCCTCAAGGAAGGCACCCAACTGCCACTGATCATGGGTGGCGCCGCCATCGCCTGCTACTCGTTCCTGGGTTTCGATGCGGTCAGCACCCTGACCGAGGAAACCCACGAGCCGCGCAAGACCATTCCTCGCGCGATCCTGCTGATCACCCTGATCGGTGGCAGCATCTTCGTCGCAGCCAGCTACTTCGTGCAGTTGGCGCACCCGTCGGTGGAATTCCAGAATGCGGACTCTGCCGCCTATGAAATCGCCCGCAACATCGGTGGCGACCTGTTCGTCAGCTTCTTCCTGATCGGCCTGATCGTCGGCCAGTTCACCTCCGGTCTTTCGGCCCAGGCCAGTGCCTCGCGCCTGCTCTTCGCGATGGGCCGCGACGGCGTGCTGCCGCGACCGTTCTTCGGGCGCATCAGCAAGCGCTTCGAGACGCCGGTGAACAGCATCGTGCTGTGCGGCGTGGTAGCACTGCTGGCGCTGCACATGGATGTCACCACCTCTACTTCGTTCATCAACTTCGGCGCGTTCCTGGCCTTCAGCCTGGTGAACCTGTCGGTGATCTTCCACTACTACCTGAATGCGCAACGGCGCGGCCTGCGTGAGTTGGTGCTGTTCCTGGTGTTCCCGCTGATCGGTCTGTTCGCCGACCTGTGGCTGATGGTCAGCCTCGACCACCTGGCTATCTGGCTCGGCGTTTCCTGGCTGGCGATCGGCCTGATCTACCTCGCGGTGATCACCGGCGGTTTCCGCCAGCAGCCGCCGGAGATGAACTTCGAGGAGGCATGACGGCGCGGGGGGGCTATGCTGGGGACTCCATGCGGAGCCCGAGGAGAACCCGTCATGTCCCGCATCACCTTCTATCACTCGCCCCGTACGCGTTCCAGCGGCACCCTGGTGCTGCTGGAGGAACTGGGTGCCGACTACGACCTCGAACTGATCAACATGAAGGCCGGCGAGCAGCGCCAGCCGGCCTACCTGGCGATCAACCCGCTGGGCAAGGTGCCGGCGATTCGCCACGGCGATGCGCTGGTGACGGAGCAGGGTGCGGTGTACCTGTACCTCGCCGACCTGTTCCCCCGAGCCGGTCTTGCGCCTGCGCTCGATGATCCGCTGCGTGGTCCGTACTTGCGCTGGACGGTGTTCTACGGCTCCAGCTTCGAACCCGCGGTGGTGGACCGCGCGCTCAAGCGTGACCCGGCGCCGTCGGCGATGAGTCCCTACGGCGACTATGACAGCGTGATACGCACACTGGCCGATCAACTCGAAGAGGGGCCGTACCTGCTCGGCAACCGTATGACCGCTGCCGATATCCTCTGGGGTTCGGCGCTCAACTGGACCATTGGTTTCGGCGTGGTGCCCAACCTGCCGGTATTCCAGCGCTACGTGGAGCGGATGACTGCGCGGCCTGCATTCGCCAGGGTGGCGGAACGCGATGCGGCGTGGGTCGCGGAGCACGAAAGGGCGGCGGGAAAGGCGTGAGGATCGGCTTGCAGCGATGTACCGGATGCCGGCGGCGCGAGTGAGCGATAGCTCGTTCTGTGGGCTTTATCCCAATGAGCAGAGGTTAATTCCTACATTGATGAATGCCTATTGGATGTTTCCTGCAAGTAATCGATGATTTGTCCTACGCGACGATTCGTCGTGGCGTAGTAATGATTGATCGACTAGTCAATCGTTGACTCCTTTGAAGCCCGCCAGCGATGGCGGGCTTTTTTTATCCGCGTGGGCCTGTCAGCCCTTGGCCGCGCTCACGCCTTCCAGGGTGGCGAAAGAGGTGTCCTTGGCGGTCAGCAGGAAGTCGCGCATGAAGGGCGCGTCGAGCATGTCGGCGCGGATCGCGGCGAACAGGGTGCAATACAGGCCCTTCTCGCCCAGACGCCTGGCGGTTACGTAGCCACGCGAGCTGTACTCGTGCAGCGCCCAGTTGGGCAGGCAGCAGACGCCGCGTCCGGAGGCCACCAACTGCATCATCATCACCGTCAACTCGGAGGTGCGTACCTGCGCCGGTTCGACGTCGGCCGGTTCGAGGAAGCGGGTGAAGATATCCAGGCGGTCGCGTTCCACCGGATAGGTGATCAGCGTCTGGTTGGCCAGATCCTCGGGCATGATGAAGGATTTGCCGGCCAGCGCATGCTGGTTGTCCACCGCCAGCAGCGCCTCATAGGTGAACAACGGCACGTAGGTGATGCCGGCGATTTCCACCGGGTCGGAGGTCACTACCAGGTCCAGGTCGCCACGGGCCAGCGCCGGCAGCGGGGCGAAGGAGAAGCCCGAGGCGAGGTCCAGTTCCACTTCCGGCCAGGCATCGCGGAACTGGTCGATGGTCGGCATCAGCCACTGGAAGCAACTATGGCACTCGATGGCCATGTGCAGTCGGCCAGCGGTGCCGCCGGCCAGGCGCGCGAGGTCGCGTTCGGCGCTGCGTAGCTGCGGCAGCATGGAATCGGCCAGTTGCAGCAGGCGCAGGCCGGCGCTGGTGAAGCGCACCGGCTTGGTCTTGCGGATGAACAGCGACAGGCCGAGACGGTCTTCCAGTTCCTTGAACTGGTGGGAGAGTGCGGACTGGGTGAGGTGCAGGCGCTCTGCGGCCTCCACGAGGCTGTCGGCCTCACGCAGGGCGTGCAGGGTTTTCAGGTGACGGAGTTCAAGCATGATGCCGGCCTCGACCTCAATATGAGGAAAACTTGATTTCAAAGCGAAGGAATTGAGTTTGTCTCATGAACGGTGGCCTGTCGACAATGTGCTCAACTGACGCATTGGAGATTTCGGCATGGCATTGGCCCACACCCTCGGTTTTCCCCGTATCGGTCGCGATCGCGAACTGAAAAAGGCCCAGGAGGCCTTCTGGAGAGGGGAGCTGGATGAAGCCGGCCTGCGCGCAGTGGGGCGCGAGCTGCGCGCCGCGCACTGGCAATTGCAGAAGAACGCCGGCATCGACCTGTTGCCGGTGGGCGATTTCGCCTGGTACGACCAGGTGCTGACTCACTCGCTGACCTTCGGCGCCATTCCCGAGCGCTTCCGCCCGCAGGATGGCAAGCCGACCCTGCACACGCTGTTCGCGATGGCCCGTGGCCGCAGTGGCGATGCGTGCTGTGGCGGTGCCCAGGGGCAGCCCGGTTTCGCCCAGGAACTGACCAAGTGGTTCGACACCAACTATCACTACCTGGTCCCGGAGTTCAGCGCCGACCAGCAGTTCCAGCTGAGCTGGGAACAGTTGTTCGAAGAAGTGGATGAAGCGCTGGCGCTGGGCCACAAGGTCAAGCCGGTGGTGATCGGTCCGCTGACGTACCTCTGGCTGGGCAAGGCCAAGGGCGCCGAGTTCGACAAGCTCGACCTGCTCGAACGCCTGCTGCCGGTCTATGGCGAGATCTTCCAGCGCCTTGCCGCACAGGGCGTGGAGTGGGTGCAGATAGACGAACCGATCCTGGTGCTCGACCTGCCGCAGGACTGGAAGAATGCCTTCGAGCGTGCCTACAACATTCTCCAGCGCGAACCGCTGAGGAAGCTGCTGGCCACCTATTTCGGCGGTCTCGAAGACTCGCTCGGCCTGGCCGCCAGCCTGCCGCTGGATGGGCTGCACATCGACCTGGTGCGAGCGCCGCAACAGTACCCGACCATTCTCGACCGCCTGCCGTCCTACAAGGTGCTGTCGCTGGGGCTGGTGAACGGCCGCAACGTCTGGCGTTGCTACCTGGAGCAGGCCCTGGACGTGCTGCGCCACGCCCATGAGCGGCTCGGTGAGCGGCTGTGGGTGGCGCCATCCTGTTCGCTGTTGCATTGCCCGGTGGACCTTGCCCGTGAAGATCAGTTGGATGCCGAACTGAAAAGCTGGTTGGCGTTCGCCGTGCAGAAGTGTGGCGAGGTCGCTGTGCTCGCCCGTGCGCTGGAGCAGCCCGAGGCGCCGGATGTGCTCGCGGCCCTGTCCGAGAGCCGCGCCATGCAGGCCAGCCGCGCCGCTTCGCCGCGGATTCACAAGCCCGAGGTGCAGGCGCGGCTGAAGGCGATCGGTGCCCGGGATGCGCAACGCCTTTCGCCGTTCGCCGTCCGTATCCAGAAGCAGCGCGCCGGGCTGGATCTGCCATTGTTCCCGACCACCACCATCGGCTCGTTCCCACAGACCCCGGCGATTCGTCTGGCACGCCAGGCGTTCCGTCAGGGCAAGCTGTCGGCTGCCGACTATACCGAAGCCATGCACAGCGAAATCCGCCATGCGGTCGAACTGCAGGAAGGGTTGGGCCTGGATGTGCTGGTCCACGGCGAGGCCGAACGCAACGACATGGTCGAGTACTTCGCCGAACAGCTCGACGGCTACCTGTTCACCCGCTTCGGCTGGGTCCAGAGCTATGGCTCGCGCTGTGTGAAACCGGCGGTGATCTATGGCGACCTGAGCCGTCCGCGACCGATGACGGTCGACTGGATTCGCTACGCCCAGGGCCTTACCGACAAGGTAATGAAAGGCATGCTCACTGGCCCGGTGACGATGCTGATGTGGTCCTTCCCACGCGAGGACGTTTCCCGAGAGGAGCAGGCTCGCCAGTTGGCGCTGGCGATCCGTGACGAGGTCGTGGACCTGGAGCGTGCTGGCATCCGCATCGTGCAGATCGACGAGGCGGCGTTCCGCGAGGGCCTGCCGTTGCGCCGCGAGCAGTGGAAATCCTACCTGGACTGGGCCACCGAGGCGTTCCGCCTGTGTGCATCCGGCGTGCGCGACGAAACCCAGATCCACACGCACATGTGCTACAGCGAGTTCAACGATGTGATCGAGTCTATCGCCGCGATGGATGCCGATGTGATCACCATCGAGACCTCGCGCTCGGACATGGAGCTGCTGGATGCCTTCGAGGCGTTCGAGTATCCCAACGAGATCGGCCCGGGCGTCTACGACATCCACTCGCCGCGCGTGCCGTCCACCGAGGAAATGGTCAAGCTGATGCGCAAGGCGGCGCAGCGCATCCCGGCCGGGCGACTGTGGGTGAATCCCGACTGCGGGTTGAAGACGCGCGGCTGGCCGGAGACCGAGGCGGCGCTGATCAATCTGGTGGCGGCGGCGCGTCAGTTGCGCCGCGAGTTCGCCTGATTCGCTGACGGCGCGAGGAGGCTCTCCCTGAGTGTCGTGCTTCAGGGCGCGCTGTGCCTGGTCGATGACCGCTCGGCGCGTTTCACGAAACTGTCATGCGGTTGTGGCAGAGCGAGCGACGGAAATTCATCAGAATCCCGTTCCACTGGGGTTTTGCGTTCCGGATTTTCACTCATGCGTGCCTTCTTGCTGGCGGTCGCCCTTGTATGCGGACTGCCCTCACTCTCCTTTGCCGGCGATCGTTGCGATCCCCGGGTACCGACCGATCTGGTGGACCTGGGCGATGTGCGTCTGGCGTACCAGAGCGTCGGTCGTCCGCAGGACCCAACGCTGCTGCTGATCATGGGGCTGGGCGGGCAACTGATCCACTGGCCGGACGAGGTGGTGGAAGCGCTCTGCCAGCAGGGCTTCCGCGTGATCCGTTACGACAACCGCGACGTCGGCCTGTCGGCCTGGCGAGTGCCTGCGCCCAGCGGCAATCTCACCTACGAAGTCATCCGCTACCGCCTGGGCCTGCCGGTGAGTGCGCCCTACAGCCTGACCGACATGGCCGGTGACGCACTGCTCCTGCTCGATGCCCTGCACATTCGTCGCGCCCATGTACTCGGGGCGAGCATGGGCGGAATGATCGCCCAGCATGTGGCTGATCTCGCGCCGGAGCGGGTGATAAGCCTGACCCTGGTGATGACCAGCTCCGGTGCCCAGGGCCTGCCCGCACCCAGTGAAGCGCTGCTGCGCCTGCTGGCCCGGCGCGAGGCGGCCAGTCGCGAGCAAGCCATCGAACAGCAGGCCGACCTGCTTGCCGCGCTCGGCAGCCCGGAGGTGCGTGACGACCGGCAGCAGTTGCTGCAACAGGCCGCGCGCTCCTATGACCGCGCCTTCAATCCAGAGGGCGTGCAGCGGCAGATGCTGGCGATCCTTGCCGAGCCGAGCCGGGTGGAGCTGCTCAACCGCCTGGAGGTGCCGACGCTGGTGGTCCACGGCACCGCGGACCCGCTGCTGCCGGTCATGCACGGGGTGCACGTAGCGGCGCACATTCGCGGCTCGGAGCTAAGGCTGATTCCTGGCATGGCGCACCGCTTCCAGGAAGACTTCAAGGAGCCGCTGCTCAGCGCAGTATTGCCATACTTGCGCGCGCACCAGGGCGGCGGTGGCCACGTCGCCCAACTGTAACCCTGCCGCACTTCCCCGCATGGAGCGCCGTCCGCGGCAGAAAAATGGCTGGCGCTCAGGCGTCCGGCAGGCTGTAGCGCTCGGTGAAGTATTGGCGCAGGAACTCCACCGCCACCCGCACCTTGGCCGAGCCGGCCAATGGTGCGGTGTACACCGCCCAGATGTCCGCCGGCTGCTGGTATTCCGGCAGCACCCGCTGCAACCGGCCGTCGGCCAGGCTGTCGTGGACGTCCCACCAGGAGCGCAACAGGATACCGCGCCCGTCGATGCACCACTGGTGCACTACTTCGCCGTGGTTGGATGACAGCGGCCCGGTCACTTTCACGCTTTCCTCGCCTCCCGGGCCTTGCAGGTGCCAGACGCCGAACGGGTGGTCGCGCTCCTTGATCACCAGGCAGTCGTGCCCGGCCAGTTCCGCCAGGCTGCGCGGAGTGCCGCGTCGCTCGAGGTAGGCGGGCGCCGCGCAGAGCACCCGGCGATTGCGCGCCAGTGGCTTGGCGATCAGGTGCGGGGAGATTTCGTTGCCGACCCGCACGTCGAGGTCGAAGCCCTCGTCGAGCAGGTCCACCAGGCGGTCCTGTACGTCCAGGCGGATGTCCAGTTGCGGGTGTCGGGCTGCCAGTTCCGAAAGCGCCGGGGCGACGAAGCGCCGGCCCAGGCCAAGGCTGCTGGCGATGCGCAACTGGCCGCTGGGTTCGCGGTGCAGCGCGGATACCTCGTCGCCCATGCGCTGCACCGAGTCGAGTATGCGCAGCGCCCATTGATAGACGCGCTCGCCGTCCTCGCTCACCGATACCCGACGGGTGGTGCGGTGCAGCAGGCGCACGCCGAGGTTCTGTTCAAGCAGGCGGATGCGCTTGCTGATGAAGGCTGTGGACATGCCCAGCTCGCTGGCGGCGCTGGCAAAGCCGGAACGGCGGACGACATGGACGAAGACGTTGAGGTCTTCCAGGTTCGGCAGATTGTTCACGATTTGTGATTCAAGAATCCACAGAAGTGGAGATTATGTTTGATTCGTCGACTTATAGCATGGCCGGCACTACTTCCCCATCCCATCTGCAAGGGTGCCCCATGAGCAAGACATACAGAATCGCTGCCATTCCCGGTGACGGTATCGGCCAGGAAGTCCTTCCCGAGGGCCTGCGCGTGGTTCAGGCGGCTGCGCGCAAGCATGGCCTGGCGCTGGAGTTCGAACACTTCGAGTGGGCCAGCTGCGACTACTACCTGGAACACGGCAAGATGATGCCGGACGACTGGTTCGAGCAGCTCAAGGGCTTCGATGCGCTGTACTTCGGTGCGGTCGGCTGGCCCGAGAAAGTACCGGACCACATCTCCCTGTGGGGCTCGCTGCTGAAGTTCCGCCGCGACTTCGATCAGTACGTGAACATCCGTCCGGTGCGTCTGTTCCCCGGCGTGCCGTGCCCACTGGCCAACAAGCAACCCGGCGACATCGATTTCGTGGTGATCCGCGAGAACACCGAGGGCGAGTACTCGTCCCTGGGCGGCCGCATGTTCGAAGGCACCGAGAACGAGTTCGTGCTGCAGGAGTCGGTGTTCACCCGCCGTGGCGTGGACCGCATCCTCAAGTACGCCTTCGAGCTGGCGCAGACCCGCGAGCGCAAGCGCCTGACCTCGGCGACCAAGTCCAACGGCATGGCGGTGAGCATGCCCTACTGGGACGAGCGCACCGAGGCGATGGCGGCGAAGTACCCGCAGATCACCTGGGACAAGCAGCACATCGACATCCTCTGCGCGCGCTTCGTGCTGCAACCAGAGCGCTTCGACGTGGTGGTCGCCTCCAACCTGTTCGGTGACATCCTTTCCGACCTCGGCCCGGCGTGTGCCGGCACCATCGGTATCGCGCCGTCGGCCAACCTCAACCCCGAGCGCAACTTCCCCTCTCTGTTCGAGCCGGTGCACGGCTCGGCACCGGACATCTTCGGCCAGAACATTGCCAACCCTATCGCCATGATCTGGTCCGGCGCGCTGATGCTGGAGTTCCTCGGCCAGGGCGACGAGCGCTACCGCGCCGCCCATGACGACATTCTCGGTGCCATCGAGCAGGTGATCGCCGGCGGTGAGGTGACTCGCGACATGGGCGGCAAGCTGTCGACGCAGGCGGTCGGCCAGGCCATCGCCGAGATCGTCGCCAACTGAGCCATCGGCAACCGTGGGGTGGCGTCACTCGGATGGAGGGTGGCGTCACCGTCAGCCGATGGCCTGCTCTTGCGTTGTGTGGCAAATCACCGCACACTGTTAACCAATAGATCGTTGTTAACCAATGGTTGATAGATAGGAGAAACGTCAACCTGCCCTAGCGCTGCACTTCGCCTCCATGCGCCTGCCTGCGCCGGATGCGGAGCACAACAAAAACATCCAGGAGACGCCTGATGTCCCACAAGAATAAAAAGGTCGATGTATTCCTGATCACCGTGAGCCTCGTAGCGGTATTGCTCACCGTGGTCGGCCTCGCCGCCTTCCCGGCGGAGGCGGAGCATGCCGCTAATCAGTTGTTCGAGTTTTCCACCCGTTCCTTCGGTACCGGCGTCCAGTTGCTGATCTTCGGCAGCTCGCTGGCGGTGCTGTACATCGCATTCAGCAAGTACGGCAACATCCGTCTGGGCAGTGGCAAGCCGGAATACTCCACCGCCACCTGGGTGTTCATGTTCATCTGCGCGGGTATGGGTTCCTCGACTCTCTACTGGGGCGTCATGGAGTGGGCCTACTACTACCAGTCGCCGGGCCTGAATATCGCGCCGCAGTCGCGGGAGGCTCTGGAGTACAGCGTCAGCTACTCGTTCTTCCATTGGGGCATCAGCGCCTGGTCGATCTACGCCCTGGCCTCGCTGGCGATGGCGTACCACTTCCATGTGCGCAAGAAGAGCGGCCTGAACCTGGCGTCCATCGTCGAGGCTGTCACCGGCTTCAAAGCCACCGGCCCGGTTGGCCGGGTGGTGGACCTGATCTTCCTGCTGACCATGATGGGGGCGCTCACCGTTTCCCTGGCGCTCACGGCATCGACCCTGACCCGTGGCCTGTCCGGGCTGATGGGTACGCCCGATACCTTCTTCGTGCAGGTCATGGTGATCGGCGTGATTGCCATTCTGTTCTCCCTCAGCTCCTACATCGGCATCGACGGCGGCCTGCAGAAGCTGAGCAAGATCGTCTGCTACGGCGCGCTGGTGTTCGCCGCGGTGGTGCTGCTGGTCGGTCCGACCCAGTTCACCATCAACAACACCGCCAACGGCATCGGCCTGATGATCCAGAACTACGTGCACATGAGCCTGTTCACCGACCCGGCGGGCGACGGCGCATTCACCCGCAACTGGACGGTGTTCTACTGGCTCTGGTGGGTGTCCTACGCGCCAGGCGTCGCGATGTTCGTGACCCGCGTATCCCGTGGCAGGCAGATCAAGGAAGTGGTGTTCGCCCTGCTGCTGGGCGGTAGCCTGGGCTGCTGGTTCTTCTTCGGCGCGCTGGAAAGCTACAGCATGCACCAGTTCATCAGCGGCGCCATCGACGTGCCGAAGATCCTCAGCGAACAGGGTGGCGAAAGCGCGGTGGAAGCCCTGCTGGTAGCGCTGCCAATGGGCAAGGTGTTCCTCGCCGTGTACCTGTTCATCATGGCCGTGTTCTGCGCCTCGCACATGGACGCAGCGGCCTACGCCGTTGCCGCCACCAGCACCCGCAACCTGCAGGAAGGCGACGATCCGACGCCGACCCATCGTCTGTTCTGGTGCGTGACCCTGACCCTGGTGCCGCTGGCCATGCTGTTCGCCAAGGCCTCCCTGTCGACCATGAAGACCGCCGTGGTGCTCACCGCGATTCCGTTCACGCTGATCCTGCTGGTGAAGGTCTACGGCTTCTTCAAGTGGATGTTGCAGGACTACGGCAACATGCCGGCCTACCGCATCGAGGAAGAGGCGGCGGCGATGGCCGACCTTGAGCATCAACCGGAGGTGGCGCCTGTGGGTAAGCCGCTGAGTGAACCGGTGGCGCTCGCCCAGTGATTCCTGCGTGGCGCCGCCAGCCCGAGGGCGGCGCCACCTGCAGGCTTTTTTTTGCCTGCTCTGTTAACCATCGGGTTGCAGTTAACTAACAAGTAAACCGACCGCCTCGCCGCGAGTCGATGAAGCCTGGAGATAGCAAGATGACCGATTTCGAACGCCTGCCCGCCGATTTCTGCAACAACCCGAACCACGCCTACACCATCCCGGCGAAGTTCTACACCAGCGATGCCGTCTTCGAGCATGAGAAGGAAAAGATCTTCGCCCACAGCTGGATCTGCATGGGGCACCGCAGCGAGGTGGCGCAGAAGAACGCCTACATCGTCCGCGAGGTGATCGGCGAGAGCATCATCGTCATCCGTGGCCGCGACGACGTGCTGCGCGCCTTCTACAACGTCTGCCCGCACCGTGGCCACCAGCTCCTGGAAGGCACCGGCGGCATCGCCAAGAACGTCATCGCCTGCCCCTACCACGCCTGGACCTTCAAGCTCGACGGCGAACTGACCCACGTGCGCAACTGCGATCAGGTCGAAGCCTTCGACAAGGGCGACTACAGCCTGGTACCGGTGAAGGTCGAGGAGTACGCAGGCTTCATCTTCATCAACATGGACCTCAATGCCGGCAGCGTCGAAGAGCAGTTGCCGGGCCTGGAAGCGCGCATGCGCCAGGCCTGCGGCGTGATCGACGACCTGCACCTGGCAGCGCGTTTCGTCAGCAACACTCCGGCCAACTGGAAGTCCATCGTCGACAACTACATGGAGTGCTACCACTGCGGCCCGGCTCACCCGAGCTTCGCTGACTCCGTGGACGTCGGCCAGTACACCCACACTCTGCACGGCAACTGGTCGCTGCAGTACGGCATCGCCAAGTCCTCCGAGCAGTCGTTCAAGGTCGACGAATCGGTTTCCGATCCGTCCTTCGCCGGCTTCTGGGCCTGGCCGTGCACCATGTTCAACGTGCCGCCGGGCGCCAACTTCATGACCGTGATCTACGAGTTCCCGGTCGACGCAGAAACCACCCTGCAGCACTACGACATCTACTTCCTCAACAAGGACATCACCGAAGAGCAGCAGAAGCTGATCGACTGGTACCGCGAAGTCTTCCGTCCGGAAGACCTGCGCCTGGTCGAGAGCGTGCAGAAGGGCCTGAAGTCCCGTGGCTACCGTGGCCAGGGCCGGATCATGGTGGACAAGGAGCGCTCCGGCATCAGCGAGCACGGCATCGCCCACTTCCACAACCTGATCGCCGTCGCCCACCTCGACTGATCCAGCTCGCCGCCGACCTCTGCGGCCGGCGGCATCTCGCGGAGTACCTTGCGTGAAACTCAACGATTGCAAACTGTTCCGCCAGCAAGCCTACGTCGATGGGCGCTGGTGCGACGCCGACGACGGCCGCAGCCTGGACGTGCATGACCCGGCCACCGGCGAGCGCCTGGGCAGCGTGCCGCTGATGGGCGGCGCCGAAGCCGTGCGCGCCATCGAAGCCGCCAACGCCGCGCTGGAAGGCTGGCGCGCGAAGACCGCCAAGGAGCGCGCGCAGATCCTGCGCCGCTGGTTCGAATTGCTGCTCGAACACGAAGAAGACCTGGCGCGCCTGATGACCTTCGAGCAGGGCAAGCCGCTGCATGAAGCGCTGGGCGAAATCCGCTACGCCGCTTCCTTCATCGAGTGGTTCGCCGAAGAAGGCAAACGCATCTACGGCGACGTGATCCCGAGCCCGGCCGCGGACAAGCGCCTGCTGGTGATCAAGCAGGGCATCGGCGTGTGCGCCGCCATCACCCCGTGGAACTTCCCGGCGGCGATGATCACCCGCAAAGCCGCGCCGGCCTTGGCCGCTGGCTGCACGATGGTGATCAAGCCGGCCAACGAGACGCCGTTCTCCGCGCTGGCGCTGGTTGAGCTGGCCGAGCGCGCGGGCGTGCCGGCGGGTGTGCTCAACGTGGTGACCGGCGATGCGCCAGCGATCGGCGCGCAGCTCACCGGCCATCCGCTGGTGCGCAAGCTCAGCTTCACCGGCTCGACACCGGTTGGCCGCCTGCTCATGGCGCAATGCGCGGACACCATCAAGAAGGTCTCGCTGGAGCTGGGTGGCAATGCCCCGTTCATCGTCTTCGAGGACGCCGATATCGAGGCGGCGGTCGAGGGTGCGCTGATCGCCAAGTACCGCAACGCCGGGCAGACCTGCGTGTGCGTCAACCGTTTCTATGTGCACGACGCGGTGTACGAGCGCTTCACCGCGCGCTTCGTCGAGCGGGTGCGCGAGCTGGCGGTCGGCCACGGTGCGGAGCCGAACACGCAGATCGGCCCGCTGATCACCGACAAGGCAGTGAGCAAGGTGCAGAGCCTGGTGGACGACGCCACCGCCAAGGGCGCCGAGCTGGTGCTGGGCGGCAAGCCCCATGCCCTGGGCGGCAACTTCTTCGAGCCAACCGTGCTTGGCGGTATTCGCCCCGGCATGGACCTGCTGCAGGACGAAATCTTCGGCCCGGTGGCGGCCCTGGTGCGCTTCTCCTCCGACGCCGAGGTGATCGAACTGGCCAACGACACCCTGTACGGCCTGGCGGCGTACTTCTACAGCCGCGACCTGGCCCGCGTGTTCCGGGTCGCCGAGCGACTGGAATACGGCATGGTCGGGATCAACACCGGGCTGATCTCCAACGAGGTCGCGCCGTTCGGTGGGGTGAAGCAGTCCGGCCTGGGGCGTGAAGGCTCCAGATACGGCATCGAGGACTATCTGGAAATCAAGTACCTCTGCCTGGCGGTGTGAGCCGGGCAGGGAATAGCCGGGGCGGCGTGGCTGTCGCCCCGTGTCGCAGTTGAGGTGAACGATGGCCAATACATATCAGATGTTCAGCGTGCGGGTGACCGCCGTGGAACAGGCGACCCCGCAGATCAAGCGCTTCACCCTGGCCCGCGAAGATGGCCAGCCGATGCCGGCCTTCACCGGCGGCAGCCACGTCATCGTGCAGATGCCCGGTGGCTTGAGCAACGCCTACTCGCTGATGAGCGACCCGCGCGACCTGAGCCACTACCAGATCGGCGTGCGCCTGGAAGAGCAGTCCAGGGGCGGTTCGGCCTTCATGCACCAGCAAGTGGAGGTCGGTACGACGCTGACCATTTCCACTCCGAACAACCTGTTCGCGCTCGACCCCACGGCGGGCCGCCATGTGCTGATTGCCGGTGGCATCGGTATCACGCCGTTCCTGTCCCAGCTTCACGAGCTGGAAGGTACCGCTGTGCCCTACGAACTGCACTACGCCTTCCGCAGCCCGGAACACGGCGCGTTCCAGGGTGAGCTGGCCGATGGCCCGCATGCCGCCTGCGTGCGCTTCTACATCGACAGCCTTGAGCGCCGTCTGGACCTTGCCGGGCTGTTCGCGTCGCTGGAGGCCGATGCGCATGTCTACGTCTGCGGGCCGAAACCGCTGATCGACGCAGTTATCGAAGGCGCGAAGCAAGCCGGCATCGCCGAGTCGCGCGTGCACTTCGAGCAGTTCGCCGCAGCACCGGCCAGCGGTGGCGCCTTCACCCTGGTGCTGGGCCGCTCTGGCCGCGAGTTGCGGGTGGAGGAGGGCATGACGATCATCCAGGCCATCGAGAACGTGAAGGCCGCGCAGGTCGACTGCCTGTGCCGCGAAGGTGTCTGTGGCACCTGCGAGACACGCATCCTCGAAGGTGAGGCGGAGCACTTCGACCAGTATCTCTCCGACGAAGAGAAAGCCTCACAGCAGACTCTGATGCTCTGTGTCTCGCGGGCTCGCGGCGAGCGCCTGGTGATCGATCTCTGATCTTGAGGGACCGCCGTTTCCGGGCTGCTTGCGAGCGCGAGAGCCCGGAAAGCCCCGGCCATCCTCGCTGCGAACACCCAGGGAAGTCGGCCGATCTCCCGGAAATCCAGCCTGGTTTTCTGTAATCCATCAGTTGACAGATGTGTATACTGCGGCCCTCGAACAAATCCAGGGACCGCTTCGCTCATGCAGGAAAACAGCTTCGCCTTCCGCCTCAAGGAACTGCTCGAACACAACAAGCTGACTCTGCAGGCTGTGGGTACGGCGCTGGGCATTTCGCGCACGGCGGTGCACAAGTGGACCAAGGGCGGCGAGATTGATTACGACAATCTGCGCAAGCTGGCGGACTTCCTCAAGGTCAACTGGATCTGGCTGCGTTACGGTGAAGAAGCACTGCGCAGCGTGCAGGATGCCCAGCCGATCGAACTGCCGATGACCGATCTGCGTCGCCGTTACACTGCGGAAATCATGGAAAGCGAAACGCGCATGAAGCTTGCCCAGGAGGGCGCCCGCATCGTCACCTGGGAGTGGAACCTGATCAGCGATGAGGTGACCTACTCGCCCAACGTCGAGGCGGTGTATGGCTGGACCGTCACCTCCAACCCGGACTTCTGGCGCCACCTGCCGGCCGAGGACGTGGCAGCCATGCAGTCCATGTATGACCGCGCCATCGCCGAGGGTGGCACCTGCGAGTGTGACTTCCGCATCTACCAGCCCGACGGCGGCCTGCGCTGGATCTCCTCGCGCGCAACGGTGGTTCAGGACGCGGTTGGACGGCCAGTGAAAATGGTCGGCATCAGCATGGACAACACCGAGCGGATGACCACCGAGGAACGCTTGCGCAACAGCGAGGAACGCTTCCGCGCGATCTTCGAGCTGACCTGGGGCGCGCTCGCCTACATCGGCCTGGATGGCGGCTGGCAACGGGTCAACGGCAGCCTCTGCGAACTGCTCGGCTACAGCGCCGATGAGCTGTACGGCATGACCTTCCAGGAAATCACCCACCCAGATGACCTGGCGAAGAACCTTGAACTGCTGCGCCAGTTGCTGGCCGGGAGTTTCGACCGCTACGTGGTGGAGAAGCGCGTGCGCCGTCGCGACGGCAGCTTCCTCTGGGTTCGCGTGCGGACTTCGCTGCAGCGGCGCCGCCAGGACGGCCTGCCCGATCATCTGATCAGTGTGTTCGAAGACATCAGCGCCGAACGCGCCGAACGCGACCGCCTGCTGGGACGCATCGAGGAACTGGAAGCCCGTCTGGCCGAACGCGCCTGATTCAGTGCAGGCGCACCCAGACGCCCACCAGCAGCGAGGCAGCCACCAACCATGCCAGCGTGGCCATCGCCAGCGACAGCTCCAGGCGCAGGCGATCCACCAGCAGGTAAAGCGCGGCGAGGTAGACGAAGTAGGGGATGATCGACCACATGCCGAAGGCGATTGTGCTCTTCAGATCGTCCAGCGAACGGTTCTTGCCGACGATGTAGTGAGCGATCAGGGCGAAGGTGGGAAACAGCGGCACCAGCCCGGCGATGTAGTAATTGCGCGTCTTCGCCAGCACGGCGAGGATCAGCACCACGCCGGCGCCGAGGGTTGCCTTGAGTATCAGGTCCACGGGGTTCTCGAATGCAGCGACGCCACCGGGGCGGTGGCGTCGGCATTATCCGCCATTGGCTGCTGGTAGCTCCAGCGTCACTCAGTCTTCGCGGTGAGCTGCAAGGCGGGGAATTCTGCAATTGCTGAACAGAGTTTCCAGCATGGCTGGATGTCATCCCATTCCGGTTCGAGTATGTGCCAGGTAAATCGCCAGTCCGACTCAACCGGCTTCAGCGGCAACACTGAAACCACGACTCTTCCGGCGAAGCCGGCCCTGCCTGTGTTGTAACGCTACGCCAGCTTCTGGTCAGGGAGCTGGCTGATGAGGCTGATGGACTCAGGCGACTTTCGTCCGCGGCTGCAGCGGGTTTTCGCTTTCCAGGAAGCGCTCCAGGCGGCGTTGCTGTTCGGTATTGAGGAACAGGCCGAGCTTGGTGCGACGCCAGAGGATGTCTTCCGCGCTGCGTGCCCATTCTTCCCGGCACAGGTATTCCACTTCGTGGGCATAGAGCCCGCCGCCGAGGTGTTCGCCCAGTTCGCTCAGGTTGCGTGCGCCGTCCAGCAGGTTCCAGATGCGGCTGCCGTAGGTGCTGGCCCAGCGGTGGGCGAGGGCGGGGTCGAGTTGGCGCAGGCTGTCCATCAACTGGATGGCGAGGTCTTCCACGCTGCTCATCGCTTCGCCGCCCGGTAGCGGGGCGGTGGCCGTCCAGGTCTTGCCGAGGATGCCGGGGAAGTGCGGAGCGAGCTGCTCCAGCGCGGCTTCGGCGAGTTTGCGGTAGGTGGTGAGCTTGCCGCCGAACACGGACAGCAGGGGCGCTTCGCCTGGTGTGTTGTCCAGTGCCAGGGTGTAGTCGCGGGTGACGGCGGATGGGTCGTTGGACTCGTCGTCGCACAGCGGGCGCACGCCGGAGAAACTGTGGAGGATGTCTTCGCGTCCCAGTTGTCGTTTGAAATGGGCGTTGGCCACGGTGAGCAGGTAGTCGGTTTCTTCCTGGCTGATGCGGATCTGCGCCGGGTCGCCCTGGTATTCGCGGTCGGTCGTGCCGATCAGTGTGAAGTGCTGCAGGTAAGGAATGGCGAAGACGATGCGCCGGTCCTCGTTCTGCAGGATGTAGGCGTGTTCGCCGTCGTACAGGCGCGGCACGATCAGGTGGCTGCCCTGAATCAGGCGAATGCCGTAGGGCGGACGCTGGCGCAGTTCGTCGCGCAGGAAACGGTCGACCCACGGGCCGGCGGCGTTGACCAGCGCGCGGGCGCGGACCGAGTAGAGGCTGCCGTCGCTGCGTTCCAGGTGCAGGTGCCACAGGCCCTTGCTGCGCCGCGCGCTGACGCAGCGGGTGCGGGTGTGGACATGCGCGTGGTGCTCGCGGGCGCTCATGGCGTTAAGCACCACCAGGCGCGCATCGTCCACTGCGCAGTCGGAGTATTCGAAACCGCGGGTGATCTGCGCTTGCAGCGGGCTGTCGGTGCCGAAGCGCACGCCGCGGGACGCCGGAAGCTTTTCGCGCTTGCCCAGGTGGTCGTAGAGGAACAGGCCGGCGCGGATCATCCAGGCTGGGCGCAGGTGCGGCTGGTGCGGCAGGACGAAGCGCAGCGGGTGCACGATGTGCGGGGCCTTGGCGAGCAGGACTTCGCGTTCGGCGAGAGCCTCGCGCACCAGGCGGAATTCGTGGTGTTCCAGGTAGCGCAGGCCGCCGTGAATCAGCTTGCTGCTGGCGGATGACGTATGGCTGGCAAGGTCGTGTTGTTCGCAAAGGAACACGGAGAGGCCCCGTCCGGCGGCATCGGCTGCTATGCCCACGCCGTTGATACCGCCACCGATGACGGCAAGGTCATAGACTTCGGCCAAGGGCGCGTTGCGCTTGCCAGTGGGATTCATGGGACGGCCTCGAGATGGAAAGTGAACACATTTATGTTCGAATTCGAAAATATCTTAGTTCGATGAATGAAGTATGACCAGCCCGCCTGAGAGAAAACGAGCAGGCATTCGTCAGTATTTTCGAAGTTGAACCCGAGGCGTCAGACGAGCTCGAGGTGCACCTTGTGCTGGTTCAGCAGGCGTGCCACGGCGGGTGGCGGCGGGCTGTCGGTGAAGACGCGGCTGACCAGGGAGATCGGCCCCAGGCGCACCACGGCGTTGCGCCCGAACTTGCTGGAGTCTGCGGCGAGGAAGACCTGCCGGGCGTTATCGATGATGGCGCGGGAAACGCGCACTTCCTGGTAGTCGAAGTCCAGCAGGCTGCCGTCGTCGTCGATGCCGCTGATGCCGACCAGGGCGAAGTCGACGCGGAACTGCTCGATGAAGTCCACGGCGGCCTGGCCGACCACGCCGCCATCGCTGCGCACGGTGCCGCCGGCGATCAGTACTTCGAAGTCGTCCTTGCCACCGAGGATATTGGCGACATGCAGGTTGTTGGTGATGATCTTCAGGTTGCGATGGCCGAGCAGGGCGCGGGCAATCGCTTCGGTAGTGGTGCCAATGTTGATGAACAGCGAGGCGTTGTCCGGCACGTGGCTGGCGATGGCGTCGGCGATGCGCTGTTTTTCGTCGCGCATCTGGTCGGAACGGGTGTTGTAGGCGGTGTTCTCGATGCTCGAATCCCAGGCCGCGCCGCCGTGGTAGCGGCGCAACAGGCTCTGTTCGGCGAGCTGGTTGATGTCGCGGCGGATGGTCTGCGGGGTGACGGCGAACTGCTGGGCGAGCTCTTCGATGCTCAGGTAGCCGCGTTCGCGGACCAGGTCGAGAATGCTTTGCTGGCGGGGTGGCAGGTTCATGCGGTTCGCTCGTTGAATGGGGCGGCGGCCTGGAATGCTATGGCGCAGAGGGCAGTTGCTCAATGCGCCCGCGTGCATTCGGGAAACTGTCGACCAGCCCAAGCGTTAGTCGGGCGTCCTCGGCAGTCGGGTGTCGTTTGGCTTCGTCAGGTGCGGGGGTGAGACTCAACCCTTTGCCTGCCTTTCGCAGATACCACTCCCTGTCCGGAGCTTCGCTCAAGGTAATCATCACAATCCAGTCGGACATCGGGACAAGACCTCTGCGTCAAAATCGCAAGCGAGGGCGAAGTGTCGTCAGCTTGCTCAGTCTGCCGCCCAGCCGCGGGTGCGCTCAACCGCCTTCTTCCATCCCGCATACAGCCGCGCGCGCTCGGCTTCGTCGCAGGCCGGCTGGAACACCCGTTCGATCACCGCCTTGTTCTTCAGCTCCGCCAGGCTCCCCCAGAAGCCGCACGCCAGCCCCGCCAGCACAGCGGCGCCGAGCGCCGTGGTTTCGCGCATCTGCGGACGTTCCACGGGTGTGCCGAGGATGTCGGCCTGGAACTGCATGAGGAAGTTGTTGGCCACTGCGCCGCCGTCCACGCGCAGGGCGCGCAGCGCTTCGCCGGCGTCCTGCTGCATGGCGTCGAGCACATCGCGGGTCTGGTAGGCGATGGATTCGAGGGTGGCGCGGATCAGGTGGTCGGCTTTCACGCCACGGGTCAGGCCGAACAGCGCGCCACGGGCGTACGGGTCCCAGTAGGGCGCGCCCAGGCCGGTGAACGCCGGGACCAGGTAGACGCCGTTGCTGTCCTTGACCTTGGTGGCGAAGTACTCGGAGTCGTGGGCGTCGTTGATCACCTTGAGCTCGTCGCGCAGCCACTGCACGGTGGAGCCGCCGTTGAACACCGCGCCTTCCAGTGCGTAGGCCACTTCGCCGCGCGGGCCGCAGGCGATGGTAGTGAGCAGGCCGTGGGTGGATTTCACGGCCTTGGCGCCGGTGTTCATCAGCAGGAAGCAGCCGGTACCGTAGGTGTTCTTCGCCTGGCCCGGTTCCACGCACATCTGGCCGAACAGCGCGGCTTGCTGGTCGCCGGCGATACCTGCGATCGGCGTGCGGTGCACTCCGAGCCCGCCGACCTTGGCGTGGCCGTAGATCTCGGACGATGCGCGCACCTGCGGCAGCATCGCCCGCGGAATGCCGAGGGCCGCGAGCAGGCGCTCGTCCCAGTCGCGCTTGTGGATGTCGAACATCAGGGTGCGCGAGGCGTTGGTGTAGTCGGTGACGTGCACTTCGCCTTCGGTGAGCTTCCAGATCAGCCAGCTATCGATGGTGCCGAACAGCAGCTCGCCGCGCCGGGCGCGCTCTCGGGTGCCGTCGACGTTGTCGAGGATCCACTTGAGCTTGGTGCCGGAGAAGTAGGGGTCGGTGACCAGGCCGGTGGTTTCGCGGATGTAGTCTTCCAGGCCGTCGCGCTTGAGCTGTTCGCAGATTGCCGCGCTGCGCCGGCATTGCCAGACGATGGCGTTGTGGATCGGCCGGCCGGTGGCCTTGTCCCACACCACGGTGGTTTCACGCTGGTTGGTGATGCCGATGGCTGCCACTTCGGAGACGCTGATGCTGGCCTGGGCCAGCGCTTCCACCAGCGTCGAACTCTGGGTGGCCCAGATTTCCATAGGGTCATGCTCGACCCAGCCGGCCTGCGGGTAGATTTGCGCGAACTCGCGTTGGGCCACGCTGACGACGTTGGCATCGTGGTCGAAGATGATGGCGCGGGAGCTGGTAGTGCCCTGGTCGAGGGCGACGACGTATTTCTTGTTCTTCAGGTCGGTCATGGCGGCGGCCTTGTGCGGATTCCGTTCGGCTGTCCGGCCATATGGGCCGGACGGAGATTGGCGCAGAACATACGGGATTCGCCTGCGCGGGTGAAGCGATGGCCGTGCAGGGCGTTACGGCTTGGCTTACTGTTATGCGATGGAAATCCGCTTGCGAGAAGCCTGTCCGATCATGACTCCCGCCATCGATCTGTTGAAGAAGAACCGCGCCGAACATCATGTGCTGAGCTACGAGCACGATCCCAAGGCGCCGTCCTACGGACTGGAAGCCGCCGAGAAGCTCAATCTCGATCCGGCCCGTGTGTTCAAGACATTGCTGGCAGCCAGCGAGAAGGGGGAGCTGCTGGTAGCGGTGGTGCCGGTCGCCGGTACGCTCGATCTGAAGGCGCTGGCCCACGCCGCCGGCGTCAAGAAGGCCGATATGGCCGACCCCAATGCCGCGCAGCGCGCCACTGGCTACCTGGTGGGAGGCATCAGCCCCCTGGGACAGAAGAAGCGCCTGCGCACGTTCATCGACGAGTCCGCCCAAGGCTTCGAGACCATCCATGTGAGTGCCGGCCGGCGTGGGCTGGAGGTGGAGCTGAGCGCCGCGACGCTGGCCGGCCTGACCGCCGCGACGTTCGCGCCAATCGGCCGTCCCTGAGCGCTGTCTGGTCCATTCTGTATCGTTCGCCGTCCGTCGGCTTCTGTCATGCTCGGGGCATCACTGACCAGGAGACTGCCATGCAACTCGACTTCCACCAGGTGGACGCTTTCACCGACCGCCCATTCGCCGGCAACCCGGCGATGGTCTATCGCCTCGATGCCTGGCTGGCCGATGAACTGATGCAGAAGATCGCCGCCGAGCACAATTTGTCGGAAACCGCCTTCCTGGTTGACGAGGCCGATGGCTGGCGCATCCGCTGGTTCACGCCGACTGCCGAGGTGCCGTTGTGCGGCCATGCGACGCTGGCCAGCGCGCATGTGCTGTTCGAGGTATTCGGCGAGCCGGGCGATTATCTCGAGCTCAATTCGTTGTCCGGGCCGTTGCGGGTATTCCGCGAGGATGGCCGGCTGGCGCTGGACTTCCCGGCGCAGCCGCCAAGCGAGGTGGGCAGTACCGTCGAGCTGGAACAGGCGCTGGGAATGCCGGTTGTGGATGCGTTGAGCACCACGTCGCATCTGCTGGTGTTGCTGGAGTCGGAGCAGGCAGTGCGTAGCTGTTCGCCGGACTTCGCGGCACTGGCGCGTATGCCTTACCTCGGGGTGATCGTGACCGCGCGCGGCGATAGCCATGACTTCGTATCGCGCTTTTTCGCCCCCGCCATCGGCCTGAACGAAGACCCAGTGACCGGTGCAGCCCATTGCAGTCTGATTCCCTATTGGTCGCAGCGCTTGAGCAAGCTGCAGATGCGCGCTTTCCAGTGTTCGGAGCGCGGTGGCGAACTGTGGTGCCGGCTGAATGGCGACCGGGTGAGCATCGCGGGCCACTCGCGCCTGGTCGCCAGCGGCCGACTGGTTCTTTGACCTGTGCCCGGAGGCCGGCCTGGCGCTATCGGCTAGGCTTCTGAGCCTGCGGAACCGTGTCAGGCCCGGCGTGGTTCGCATGGATGGAGGCAAAGCGGAAGATGGCGATTCTGGTCATTGCGGACTACCTCGGGGCCACGGCCCAGGCGCCGGCGCAGTTGGCGACGGCGACGTTGAGCACGTTGAGTGCGGCCCGGCAGATCGGCGGCGAGATTCACCTGCTGCTGGCCGGCAGTGGGCTGGATGAGCTGGCGGAACATGCCGGTCGCATCGCCGGCGTCGAGCGCGTGCTGCTGGCTGGCGATCCTGCCTATGATCATCTGCTGGCTGAGAATCTCAGCGCACTGGTGCTGCAACTGGCGCCGGGCTACAGCCATATCCTCGCCCCGGCGAACGCTTGCGGGCGCAACTGTCTCCCGCGCATCGCCGCGCTGCTGGATGTCGATGCCGTCTCGGACGTCATCGAGGTACTCGACGAGTCTACCTTCAAGCGCCCGGTCTACGCCGGTAACGCCATCGCGACGGTGCGTTGCGAGGGCGCGGTGAAGGTGCTTGGTATCCGGCCGACGGCGTTCGACCCGGCTCCGCAGGAGGGCGGCCGTGCGGAGCGGAAGGCGGTATCCGGTCCTGGTGAGCTGGGCCTCTCCTGCTGGCTGGCGGAGGAACACCCGGTTTTCGAGCGGCCCGCGCTGGAGTCGGCGCGAGTGATAGTCGCTGGTGGACGTGGCCTGCAAAGCGCCGAGGGTTTTGCCTTGCTCTATCCGCTGGCTGATCGGTTGCAGGCTGCGGTTGGCGCTTCGCTGGCGGCGGTGGATGCGGGGTTCGCGCCGGCCGAGCTGCAGGTTGGGCAATCCGGCCGCATCGTCGCGCCGGAGCTGTATCTCGCTATCGGTATTTCCGGGGCGGTGCAGCATGTCGCGGGCATGAAGGACGCCAAGGTCATCGCCGCGATCAATCTCGATCCCGATGCGCCGATCTTCGAGATCGCCGATTACGCCCTGGTGGGCGATCTGTTCGCGCTGTTGCCCGAGCTTCAGCGCGAACTGGGCTGAAGGCATTCAGATCGGTCGCTGGATTTCCACGCTGCCGCGTGCCGGAAACAGCACCAGGTGCTCGGCGGCCACGCCGATGCTGACCTCGTCGCCGGGCTGGTGGTCGGCGTGGCTGGGGAAGATCGATTCGAGCTGAGTCCCGGTAGGCAATTGCAGACGGTAGAGCGTCGCCGCGCCGAGGAATGACTTGCCGACGATCTTCGCTTTGAGAGCGCCATCGGTGGCCGGGACCAGGTCGTCCGGGCGCAGCAGGACGTCCACTGCGCTGCCGTCGGGGAGGCTGTAGGCGCGGTTGCCGCGCAGGAGACCGAGCTCGGTCTGCACCGAGTCGTTCCCGCGCATCTGTCCACGAATGAAGTAGCCCTGGCCGATGAAGCTGGCCACGAATGGCGTTTGCGGTTCGTGGTAGAGGTTGAAGGGGGTATCCCACTGCTCCAGCCGGCCGTTGTGGAATACACCCACGTGATCGCTGACGGCGAATGCCTCTTCCTGGTCGTGGGTGACCAGGATCGCGCTGGTGCCGCGCGCCTTGAGGATGTCGCGCACCTCGTGGCTGAGCTGGCGGCGCAGTTCCACGTCGAGGTTGGAGAAGGGTTCGTCGAGCAGCAGCAGTTGCGGTTGCGGGGCCAGTGCGCGGGCAAGGGCGACACGCTGTTGCTGGCCGCCGGAAAGCTCGTGGGGGAAGCGCTGCCCAAGAGCGTCGAGCTTCACCAGTTGCAGGAGTTCGTCGACGATGCGTGCGCGCTCGGGGTGCTTGCGGATGCCGAAGGCGATGTTCTCCGCCACGGACAGGTGCGGGAACAGTGCGTAGTCCTGGAACACCATGCCGATTCGGCGCTTCTCCGGGGCCAGTGTGAAGCCCGGACGGGAAATTATTTCACCGGCCAGCTCGATGCGGCCACCCTGAACCGGTTCGAACCCGGCGATGGCGCGCAGGGTAGTAGTCTTGCCGCAGCCGGAAGGGCCGAGCAGGCATCCGATATCACCGGCGTTCAGGTGCAGGCTGACGCCTTGCACCACGCGCTGCTGTTCATAGCCACAGGAAAGATCGTCGAGGTTGAGCAGCAGCGATTTGGTCATCGAACTCGGAACCGGATCAGAATCTCGCCGCGCGCAGTCCGGGCAGGGCGGGAGCAGGTAAGGATGCGCAGTCTACGCCTGCCGCATACCTGCGACCTGCGTCGCATCGGCAAGCGCAGGACGACGATGCACGGGTTCTCAGGCGTAGTGGGCGTGCTCGACCAGCAGTTCGAGCAGGGCCTTCTGGGCGTGGAGACGGTTTTCCGCCTGGTCCCAGGCCACCGAGCGCGCGTCGTCCAGCAGGTCTTCGCTGATCTCTTCGCCACGGTGGGCCGGCAGGCAGTGCATGAATAGTACATCCGACTCCGCGCCGTCGAGCAGTGCACGTGTTACCTGATATGGCTGGAACAGGCGCAGACGGGCTGCGGCTTCGTCTTCCTGGCCCATGGAGGCCCAGACGTCGGTGCTCACCAGATGCGCGCCGGCCACTGCTTCGTGTGGGTCACGCACGACCCTTACGCGGTCGCCGGCCAGGTCCAGCAACCCCGCGTTCGGCTCGTAGCCTGCCGGGCAGGCGACGCGCAGTTGGAAGTCGAAGCGGATCGCCGCCTCGATGTAGCTGTTGCACATGTTGTTGCCGTCACCGATCCAGGCCACGGTCTTGCCCGCGATGCTGCCGCGATGCTCGTGGAAAGTCTGCATGTCGGCCAGCAGTTGGCAGGGGTGGAGGTCGTCCGACAGGCCGTTGATCACCGGTACGCGGGAGTTGGCGGCGAACTCGGTGAGGTTGCTGTGGGCGAAGGTACGGATCATCACAGCGTCGACCATCCGCGACATTACCCGGGCGGCATCGCCGATTGGCTCGCCACGGCCGAGCTGGGTGTCGCGCGGGGAGAGGAAGATCGCCTGGCCGCCGAGCTGGATCATGCCGGCTTCGAACGAGATCCGCGTACGGGTCGAGGCTTTCTCGAAGATCATGCCCAGCACACGGTTCTTCAGCGGCTCGTAGAGCACGCCTCGGTCACGCAGGTCTTTCAGCTCGCTGCCGCGGCGGATCAGACCGAGAAGCTCGTCGGTCGTGTAATCCAGCATCGAGAGGAAGTGCCGTGCGCTCATGGTTCGTACCTACTACTTATTCTCAGAATCGGGCCGAGGTACCGACCGGATTTCGTGAGAAAAAACGGGCTGAACCTGCGGCGGGACCGCATGGAGCGGAAAATTGGGGAAGGCGCGATCCTATAAGGAAATTACGCATTGATGCAAGTTTCGCCCGGAAGGACATTGGAGCTGCGCCGGGACCATTCCTACGAACTTTGAGGGTGCCACCGACAGACCCGTCGGTGACTCGATTGATCGCTTCTCGTCGCCATCAAGAGGATGGCGAATTTGTTCTTTATGTGTTGTTTGTCCGCCGCCATTGCCACCCTCATCGCCGCTGCCAGCGGTTGCACCAGCTACAACTCAGCCAGCCCGCCCCGGTGGCTGGTAACGTCAAGAGCGATCTGAAAGCTGGCGGCGGCGTAGATGGGAAGACCAGCGGCCAGTCCTTGGCCAATGTGCGCTTCAGCTTCATCAAGTTCGCCGGTGGCGTGAGCTACGGTGGCGAATCCCGGCGGTCCGGGCCTGGCTGTACCCGACCCGGTTTCCAGCGCCAAGGCTGCCGCAACGAAATGAACGAGCAGGACGACTTCAACTTCAAGAAGGTCGACGTCAAGCAAGGGATCGATCCAGGGTAATCCATTGTCCGGACTGTCTGCGGAACCCTCTCGCAGGCGTCCTGCGCGGGCGCCTGGGTACCGGCGCAGTATTCTCCAATCCTCACGCCTGATGTCCTCTGATTCACCCGACTGACGCTAGTGGCGTTCGCCACATCCGCGTTCCATAGTTCTCGCTCGACAAGACGACCGGCACGCCACGAGCGCCGGCGATACAAAGACGAGGCGAGCTATGAGCAAGACCCTCCATTACCGTGCGTGCCATCTCTGCGAAGCGATCTGCGGTCTGACTATCGAGACCGAAGGCGAGCGCATCGTCTCGATCAAGGGCGACCAGCAGGACAGCTTCAGCCGCGGCCATGTCTGCCCCAAGGCTGTGGCTCTCCAGGATATCCAGAGCGATCCCGACCGGTTGCGTCAGCCCGTTCGGCGAGTTGGCGGTGAATGGCAGCCGATTGAATGGAACGAGGCTTTCGAGCTTGTTGCCGCACGCCTGAAGGATATCCGTGAGCGTCATGGCAACGACGCGGTTGCCGTCTACCAGGGCAACCCCAGCGTGCACAACTATGGGTTGATGACCCACAGCAACTATTTTCTTGGCCAACTCAAGACGCGCAACCGCTACTCGGCTACCTCCGTCGACCAGTTGCCGCACCACCTGGTCAGCCAGCAGATGTTCGGTCACGGTCTGCTTATTCCGATTCCGGACATCGACCATACCGATTTCATGCTGATCCTCGGCGGTAACCCGTTGGCCTCCAATGGCAGCATCATGACTGTGCCTGACGTGGAGAAGCGCCTGAAGGCGCTGAAGAACCGAGGCGGCCGTCTGGTGGTCGTCGATCCTCGGCGAACGGAAACCGCGGCGATCGCCGATCAGCACCTGTTCGTCCGTCCGGGAGAAGATGCAGCGCTGCTGCTGGGCATGCTCGATACGCTGTTCAGCGAAGGGCTGACCCGTGACACTCACTTGCCGGTGAACGGCCTCGACACCGTGCGCGCGGCGTTGGCGCCGTTCAAGGTCGACGCGATGGCGGTACGCTGCGGTGTTCCGGCGGAGGACATTCGCCAGCTCGCGCGGGATTTCGCGGCAGCTGACAAAGCTGTCTGCTATGGCCGCATGGGCGTTTCCACCCAGGTATTCGGCAGCCTCTGTCAGTGGCTGGTGCAACTGATCAACCTGCTGACCGGCAATCTCGACCGGGTTGGTGGCACGCTCTGCACCACGCCTGCGGTGGACCTGGTGGCGACGACCGCCGGTGGCGCCTTCAACCGCTGGCAAAGCCGGATCTCCCGGCTGCCGGAGTATGGTGGCGAGTTACCGGTCGCGGCTTTGGCGGAAGAGATGCTGACCGAGGGCGAGGGGCAGGTGCGCGCGCTGGTGACCGTAGCCGGCAACCCGGTGCTGTCCACTCCAAACGGGCGACGCCTGGAACAGGCGCTGGACGGACTGGAGTTCATGCTGAGCATTGACCTCTACATCAATGAAACCACCCGCTACGCCGATCTGATCCTGCCGCCCACGGCGCCGCTGGAGCACGATCACTACGACACCACCTTCAACGTGTTCGCGGTACGCAACGTCACTCGCTTCAACGAGGCGGTGCTGCCCAAACCCGATGGGGCGCTGCATGACTGGGAAATCTTCGTCGGCCTGGCCCGCGCCTATGCCGAGCGCATGGGGACCGAACTGAAGCCGACGATGGCGCCGGAGCAGATGATCGAGATGGGATTGCGCTTCGGACCATTTGGCGATGCGTCCGAGCGCAAGCTGAATCTGGCACGGTTGCGCGAGTATCCGCACGGGCTGGACCTGGGACCGCTGAAGCCGAATCTGGCGCCCCGTCTGAAGACCACAAGCCGCAGCGTCGAGGCGGCGCCGGAGATATTCCTGGGTGACCTGCGCCGCTTCGCCGACACTCAGGTTCCGGCGTTGGACCAATTGTTGCTGATCGGTCGCAGGCACGTACGCAGCAATAACTCCTGGATGCACAACTACCACCGCCTGGTGAAGGGCAAGCCGCGTCATCAATTGCTCATGCACCCGCGGGATCTGGCGTCCCGTGGCCTGGTAGACGGTCAGAGAGTGCGGGTGCGCTCGCGGGTCGGCAGTATCGAGATCGAAGTGGCTGCCAGCGATGAGGTGATGGTCGGCGTGGTCAGTCTGCCGCATGGTTGGGGGCATGCCAGACCGGGAGTGCAACTGGCCATTGCACGCGAACAGGGCGGGGCGAGTGCGAACGATCTGACGGATGAGCGCCACCTTGATGCGCTCTCCGGCAATACGGCGCTGAACGGCGTACCGGTGGAGGTCGAAGCGGCCTGACAGGCCGTCGCCACCTGCCTGCAAAGCCGAGCGTAGCGCTCGGCTTTGCAGTACAATGCGCCCACCGTGCCGGCCAACGCCGCCCGTGGCGCCGCCGGGTCAGTATCTGATAGTTCAGCCGAGGAAGTTCATGGATATCATCGATACCATCAAAGAACAGATCGCCAACAACCCTGTCCTGCTGTACATGAAGGGCTCGCCGAATGCTCCGCAGTGCGGCTTCTCGGCCCGCGCTTCGCAGGTGCTGATGGCCTGTGGCGAGAAGTTCGCTTACGTCGACATCCTGCAGAACCCGGAAATCCGCGCCAACCTGCCCAAGTACGCCAACTGGCCGACCTTCCCGCAACTTTGGGTTGGCGGAGAACTGGTCGGCGGCAGCGATATCCTGGTCGAGATGTTCGAAAAGGGTGAGCTGCAACCGCTGATCAAGGACGCCGTAGGCAAGGCCGACGCCTGAGTCTTTCGTGCTGTCGCACAAAGCCCCGCTTCGGCGGGGCTTTGTTTTTGGGAAGAAACAAATGACTGAACAATCGCGGGCCAATGCCGCGCGCTGGGCGTGCGGATACTGTTTCGCCATGGGTGGGTTGGTTCACGGTAGCGTAATGGGGCGCATACCCGCGCTGAAGAGCATGACCGCCGTGGACGAGCAGCAGCTTGGCCAGGCGTTGCTGGGAGCGGGCTTCGGTGCGCTGCTGGCGTTCGTTTTCGCCGGCGCGCTGGTGCGCCGCTATGGCAGCCGGGCGATCACCGTCGCTTCCGGGTTGGCCTTGATGGCCTGCTTCCCGCTGCTCGGGCTGGCGCGGAACGTCTGGGAACTGGCGGCGGGTTTCCTCTTGGTCGGGCTGACGTTCGCCTGTATGGACGTGGCGATGAACACCCAGGCTGTGGAAGTGGAGCGCCGCATCGGGCGGCCCTGTATTTCCGGCCTGCATGGCATGTACAGCCTCGGCGGGCTGGCCGGCGCCGTTGGTGCCGCGGCATTCGCCGGGCTGGCTCCGATCTGGCATTTCACCTTGTTGGCGCTGCTTGCCGTGGCGGGCTTGCCATTCTTCGCACGTCATTTGTTCGAGGGACGACCGGAATCCGCGCTGGAGCAGGCACCGGCCAAACGCGGCTGGCGCCTGCCGCCACCGGGGCTGATCGGTCTCGGCTTGCTGACCTTGTGCGCATTTGTTTCCGAAGGTGCGGTAGCGGACTGGGGGGCGCTGTTGCTGCATCAGGTACTGGGCGCGTCCGAGCGAGTGGCTGCGCTGGGCTTCGCGGCATTCTCGGCGACGATGGTGCTGGGGCGGCTGTTCGGTGATCGCCTGCGCGTTCGCTTCGCCGACGAGGCTCTGGTTCGCACCCTGGCGTTACTCGCTTGCAGCGGGATGCTGCTGGCACTGTTCAGTCCCTGGGTTGGTGGCGCAATTGCAGGCTTCGCCCTGGTGGGCGCGGGTCTGTCGATCGTAGTGCCGGTGCTGATCGGTGCGGCGGGCAATCGTCCGGGCGTCGAACCGTCCAGCGGAGTCGCCGCCGTAGCGTCGCTCGGGTATGGGGGATTGCTGATGGGGCCGCCGCTGATCGGCTTCCTCGCCGAGCACGTTGGGCTGCGTCTGTCGTTACTGGTGGTGGTGGGGCTGTGCGCGGGGTTGGCGCTGAAGGCATCACTGGTGCGACGTCCGCCCAGGGCGAACGGCTAGAAGGGAAGGGCACCGGCGTCCACAACCGCGCCGGTGCCGCATGCCTGATCAGTCGTCTTCGTGCATATGCGACTGCAGGTAGTTTTCCAGGCCGACCTTCTGGATCAGGCCGAGCTGGGTTTCCAGGTAGTCGATGTGTTCTTCCTCGGACTCGAGGATGTCCTTGAGCAGGTCGCGGCTCACATAGTCGTGCACGCTTTCGCAATGCACGATGGCATCTCGCAGATCCTTGGCGGCCTTCAGTTCGAGATTCAGGTCGCACTGCAGCATTTCCTGAGTGTTCTCGCCAATCAGCAGTTTGCCCAGATCCTGCAGGTTGGGCAGCCCTTCCAGGAACAGGATGCGTTCGATGAGCTTGTCGGCGTGCTTCATCTCGTCGATGGACTCGTGGTACTCGTGCGCGCCAAGGCGCTTCAGGCCCCAGTCGTTCCACATGCGCGAGTGCAGGAAGTATTGGTTGATGGCGATCAGCTCGTTGCCGAGGACCTTGTTCAAGTGCTGGATAACTTTCTTGTCGCCTTTCATGCCGGAGTCCTGCCGTGTGGAGTGGGAGAGACTGAAAGTGTGGTCCGCTTATAACTATCTGTCAAACATAAGTGCTTGAATTTGTTATAAAAAGGAATATGAATGCGAATGTTTTCATTACGCAATTCGGCGCTAAAACGCTGAATTGCAGGCACAAAAAAACCGGGCCAGGCCCGGTTCTTCGGAGTTTTTCGCTTGGCCGACCGGCGGTAGCGCCAATCAGCTCGCAGCGTAGGCGAGGTTGTAGTTCATCGCTTGTGCGCTTTGCAGTTCGCCGAGAGTATCGCGAACGACCTGCTTGGCAAGGCAGGCACATTTGCCGCACTGGGTGCCCACGCCGGTGCATTCGCGCACCTCGCGATAGTTGCATGCGCCGTCGTAGATAGCATCGCGGATCTGGGTATCGGTGACACCTTGGCAGAGGCAGACGTACATGGTTGCACTACAAGTCGCTGTGGGGTTGTTGGAAGCGATACTAATCTTAATGAGAATGATTGTCAAAGTTTGTCGGGGACGTAACAGAGGCTGCTGACAAATGGTCATATCGCTCAATGAGTTAGGTCTTCGGACGTGTTCGAAGATCGAGGTGTATCATGGCAACCTCACTGGAGTGGATAGCCCGTGGAGCCGGTCGTATCGAGCTGGAGGGCGTTTTCACTCCTTCGCGTCCTCACCAAATCAGGAGATATGGAATGAGCGTACTCGTAGGTAAGAAAGCTCCCGACTTCAATGTGGCCGCGGTTCTTGGCAATGGTGAAATCGTCGACAGCTTCGTTCTGTCCGAGGCCATCAAGGGCAAGTACGGCCTGGTTTTCTTTTACCCGCTGGACTTCACCTTCGTCTGCCCGTCCGAGCTGATTGCGCTGGATCACCGCATTCCTGAGTTCCAGGCACGCAACGTTGAAGTCATCGGCGTGTCCATCGACTCCCACTTCACCCACAACGCCTGGCGCAACACCCCGGTGGAGAAGGGCGGTATCGGCCCGGTCAAGTACACCCTGGCTGCCGACATCACTCACCGGATCGCCAAGGACTATGACGTCGAGTCCGAAGAAGGTGTCGCATTCCGCGGCGCATTCCTGATCGACAAGAATGGCGTGGTGCGTTCGCAGATCATCAACGACCTGCCGCTGGGGCGTAACATGGATGAGTTGCTGCGCCTGGTCGACGCCCTGCAGTTCACCGAAGAGCACGGCGAAGTCTGCCCGGCCAACTGGAAGAAGGGCGACAAGGGCATGACCGCATCGCCCGAAGGTGTTGCCACCTACCTGGCGGAGCATGCCGACAAGCTGTAAGGCTGTTCTGCAATGAAAAGCCCCGCTTCGGCGGGGCTTTTCATTGGGGCGCGATACATTCTGGCCGGAAAGAAAAAAGCCCCTTCATCGAAGGGGCTTTCTTTATCGAGGGAGCGATCAGTGATCGTCCTCCATCCAGCCGCCGAATTCCTTCCAGCGGTTGACGATGCCGCAGAACAGCTCGGCGGTCTTCTCGGTGTCGTAACGGGCGGAGTGCGCCTCGCGGTTATCGAACTCTATACCTGCCGTCTGGCAGGCCTTTGCCAGCACGGTCTGGCCGTAGGCGAGGCCGGCGAGGGTCGCGGTGTCGAAGCTGGAGAATGGGTGGAACGGATTGCGCTTCACCCCGCTGCGAGCCACTGCGGCGTTGAGGAAGCCGAGGTCGAAGCTGCTGTTGTGGCCCACCAGAATGGCGCGCTTGCAGCCGTTGGACTTCAGCGACTTGCGCACACCGCGGAATATCTCGGTCAGCGCCTGCTCTTCCTGCACCGCCATCCGCAGCGGGTGGTCCAGCTTGATACCGGTGAACTCCAGTGCCGCCTGCTCGATGTTGGCCCCCTCGAACGGTTCCACCCGGAAGAAGTAGGTGTGCTCCGGGAACAGATAGCCGCTCTCGTCCATGCCGATGGTGACGGCGGCGATTTCCAGCAGTGCGTCGGTAGCGGCGTTGAACCCGCCGGTCTCTACATCCACCACGACCGGCAGGTAGCCGCGGAAGCGGCGCGCCATCGGGTGGCGAGGGCCGGGCGGGAAGCTGCCGTCCAGCTCTTCCTCGAAGACTTCGTTCTCGTCACTCATGCCTCGGTCTCCAGCAGGCGCCAGCGCAGCTTCTCGCCGGCACGCAGCGGAACCACTTCGTAGTCGCCGAACGGCAGGCTTGCCGGGGCTTCCCACTCGTCGCGCACGAGAGTGATGCGGTCGCTGTTGCGCGGCAGGCCGTAGAAATCCGGGCCGTGGAAGCTGGCGAAGGCTTCCAGCTTGTCCAGCGCATTACGCTGTTCGAAGGCTTCGGCATACATCTCGATAGCGGCGTAGGCGGTGTAGCAGCCGGCGCAACCACAGGCGGCTTCCTTGGCGTGGCGAGCGTGGGGGGCCGAGTCGGTGCCCAGGAAGAACTTCGGGCTGCCGCTTACCGCCGCGTCCAGCAGCGCTTCCTGATGTACGTTGCGTTTGAGGATCGGCAAGCAATAGAAATGCGGACGGATACCGCCAACCAGCATGTGGTTGCGGTTGTAGAGCAGGTGGTGGGCCGTGATGGTGGCGCCGACGTTGGCTGGGGCGGACATGACGAATTGTGCGGCATCGCCCGTGGTGATGTGTTCGAACACCACCTTCAGAGTCGGGAAGCGCTCGACCACGCGGGCCAGATGTTCGTCGATGAAACGCTTCTCGCGGTCGAACACGTCGACCTCCGCACGGGTCACTTCGCCATGCACCAGCAGCGGCAGGCCAACTTCGGCCATCGCTTCCAGGACGTGGAATATATTGTCGATGCTGGTCACGCCGGAATCGGAGTTGGTGGTGGCGCCGGCCGGATACAGCTTGGCGGCGTGCACATAGCCGGATGCCTTGGCGGCGCGCACATCTTCCACAGCGGTGCGGTCGGTGAGGTAGAGCACCATCAGCGGCTCGAAGCGGCTGCCGGCCGGACGGGCGGCAAGGATGCGCTGGCGATAGGCATCGGCTTCGATGGCGTTGCGTACCGGTGGAACCAGGTTCGGCATGATGATGGCGCGGCCGAAGGTGCGGGCGGCGTCGCCGACGGTTTGCGCGAGTGCGGCGCCGTCGCGCAGGTGGATGTGCCAGTCGTCGGGGCGCAGGAGTGTCAGGCGGTCGGACATGCGGATTCCAGGAAGGCGGGTTGCAGCGGAAAGAGTGGGGAAATGCTACCGGAAAAGGCCGGCGGCGGCACTCGCTATCAAGTTTTGCCGTGCTCGACCGATAGTTTCAGGGAATTCATCTCAGCTCGTGTGGAACCCGCCGTGCGCCAACCTTCTCTCTTTCTGTTCGCCATTTGCGCCAGCCTTCCGGCCTGGGGGCTGACATTCCAGTCGCGCCTGGAAAGCGCCGAGTGGACGGTGGCCGGCGATCAGTTCGAGTGCCGGCTGTCGCAGAATGTGGCGGGCTTCGGCCTGGGCGAGTTCGTCTGGCGCGCCGGCGAGCAGCCGACCTTCCGTCTCAAGCCGCAGCAGGATTGGCTTGGCCGTGGCGCGGCAACGTTGCTGGCGGCTGCGCCGCCGTGGCGTCCGGGACAGGGCGATGTGAATCTGGGAGCGGTGCAGGTCGGCTCTGGCGATGTCCCGTTCAACAGCACCCAACAGCAGGCCGGCCGCCTGCTCAGTGGCCTGCTGGAGGGGCGGACGCCGGAGGTCAGGCACCGTACCCGCGATGGCGAGCGCCTGCTGGTGCGATTGCTTCCGACCCGGTTCGCTGCCGGATACGCGCAGTTTCAGGATTGCTCGACGAAAATGCTTCCGGTCAATTTCGACCAGGTCAGGCAGAGCCAGATTGGTTTCCCCGGCGGAGGCACCGAGCTGGATGCCCTGGGACGCTCCAAGCTGGACATCATCCTGCAATATATGAAGGCCGATCCGAGCGTGAACCGGATCGAGCTGGATGGCCATTCCGACAACAGCGGCAACCGCCTGACCAACCGCGACACGTCGCGCCGCCGCGCCATCGCGGTGATGGAGTACCTGAAGTCCCAGGGGGTACCGGAGTCGCAGATCACCGTACGCTTCTATGGCGAGCGCTACCCGCTGGTGAAGAACAGCTCCGAGGCCAACCGGGCGCGCAATCGCCGGGTGACGGTCAACCTGTCGCGCGGCCCGGTCGTCGAAGAGGAGCCGGTAGCCCCGGCTGCGCCGAGCGCGCCCGCGCCAGCGGCTCCGCAAGCGGCTTCGACGGAGGGAGCACCACCCGCCGCGGGCTCACCCGCCACGGCGCCTGTGCCCAGGGGTTAGGCTGCGGCAGCTAGTCGCACCGACGATAGTATTTGTCGCTTTGTCGTCAAAAGCTGTCGCGCCTCTGTAAATTATCCTGAGCGGGCAGTAGAATCGATCCCTTTCGTGACAACCCCCGTGGAGTTGAGTGGCATGGCGGACGTGAAGAAGGTAGTCCTGGCGTATTCCGGTGGCCTGGACACCTCCGTAATTCTGAAGTGGCTGCAGGATACCTATAACTGTGAAGTGGTGACCTTCACCGCCGATCTGGGTCAGGGCGAGGAGGTCGAGCCGGCCCGCGCCAAGGCCAAGCAGATGGGTGTGAAAGAGATCTTCATCGAGGACCTGCGAGAAGAGTTCGTCCGCGACTTCGTCTACCCGATGTTCCGTGCCAACACCGTCTACGAAGGCGAGTACCTGCTGGGTACCTCCATCGCTCGCCCGCTGATCGCCAAGCGCCTGATCGAGATCGCCAACGCGACCGGCGCCGACGCCATTTCCCACGGTGCGACCGGCAAGGGCAACGACCAGGTGCGTTTCGAGCTGGGCGCCTACGCGCTCAAGCCGGGCGTGAAGGTGATCGCTCCCTGGCGCGAGTGGGATCTGCTGTCCCGCGAGAAGCTGATGGACTACGCCGAAACCCACAACATTCCGATCGAGCGCCACGGCAAGAAGAAATCGCCGTACTCGATGGACGCCAACCTGCTGCACATCTCCTATGAAGGCGGCGTGCTGGAAGACACCTGGACCGAGCACGAAGAGGACATGTGGAAGTGGACCGTCTCCCCGGAGAACGCCCCTGACACCGCGACCTACATCGAGCTGACCTACCGCAAGGGCGACATCGTTGCCATCGACGGCAAGGACATGACCCCGGCCCAGGTCCTGACCGAACTGAACCGCATCGGCGGTGCCAACGGCATCGGCCGTCTCGACATCGTCGAGAACCGCTACGTCGGCATGAAATCCCGTGGCTGCTACGAGACCCCCGGCGGCACCATCATGCTCAAGGCACACCGCGCCATCGAGTCGATCACCCTGGACCGCGAAGTCGCTCACCTGAAGGACGAGCTGATGCCGCGCTACGCCAAGCTGATCTACACCGGCTACTGGTGGAGCCCGGAGCGCGAGATGCTCCAGCAGATGATCGATGCTTCCCAGGAGCACGTGAATGGTGTGGTTCGCCTGAAGCTGTACAAGGGCAACGTCATCGTGGTCGGCCGCAAGTCCGAGGATTCGCTGTTCGACGCCAACATCGCGACCTTCGAGGAAGACGGCGGCGCCTACAACCAGGCCGATGCCGCGGGCTTCATCAAGCTCAATGCGCTGCGCATGCGTATTGCCGCGAACAAGGGCCGCAAGCTGTTCTGATAAGCTTGCCTCTCCCGTGACAAGCAAACCCCGGCCACGAGCCGGGGTTTGTGTTTATGAGCCCGCACTCCGGGCACCTGATGAGGAAAGAACCGATGAGACTGCTGCACACCATGCTGCGCGTTGGCGACATGGACAAATCCATCGCCTTCTACACCGAAGTCCTGGGCATGACCCTGTTGCGTCGCAAGGATTATCCGGATGGCCAGTTCACCTTGGCCTTCGTGGGTTACGGCAACGAAGACGACAATAGCGTCATCGAGCTGACCTACAACTGGGGCGTGGACAAGTACGAGCTGGGCACCGGCTATGGACACATCGCACTGGAAGTGGCTGACGTCTACAAGGCCTGCGAGGACATTCGCACCCGCGGCGGCAAGATCACCCGCGAGCCGGGGCCGATGAAGCACGGCACCAGCATCCTGGCCTTCGTCGAGGACCCGGACGGCTACAAGATCGAACTGCTGTCGCCGCAGCGCAAGGACTGAGCTTTCGCTCCGCACCAGGCTTGTACGGAAAACCCCACCATCCCGGCGGGGTTTTTCTTTTGCGCACTGTCATCAGAAGAACGGCGGAGCGTTCATACTCAAGTGGCGTCGGCGCAGGATGCGTCGATTGCCGAAGCAGTTTCCGCCATTCGCTTGTCACATTCAGAAGGAGCAACGCTGCGGACCGGAGAACCCCGTTGCGTCGCCCCTTGCGATGACGGCCGATGGACGGTCGCACCGATTTTCCGGATACCCCGCGCCTCGGCGCCCGGTGTCCCTGTCACGGAATACAGCATGTCCCCAAGACCGGTAAACAATGCGTCGGTTAGCCCCAAGGGCAGCCTTGAAACTCTTTCCCAACGTGAAGTGCACCAGCTCAGCGAAGCGGGCTCGGGCAGTACCTACAAGCTATTCCGCCAGTGTGCCCTGGCCATTCTCAATACCGGCACGCAGATCGACAACGCCAAGCACATCCTCGACGCCTATCGAGACTTCGAACTGGAAATCCACCAGCAGGATCGTGGCGTGCGCCTGGAGCTGTTCAACGCGCCGGCCGATGCCTTCGTCGATGGCGAGATGATCGCCAGCACCCGCGAAATGCTCTTCAGCGCCCTGCGCGACATCGTCTACACCCAGAATGAACTGAACGGCCAGCGCTTCGGCCTGGATACCTCGGCCGGCATTACCGACTATGTCTTCCACCTGCTGCGCAACGCCCGTGCGCTGCGGCCTGGCGCCGAGCCGAAGATCGTCGTGTGCTGGGGGGGCCACTCCATCAGCACCAACGAATACAAGTACACCAAGAAGGTTGGCCATGAGCTCGGCCTGCGCAGTCTGGACGTTTGCACGGGCTGCGGACCGGGAGTGATGAAGGGACCGATGAAGGGCGCCACCATCGGCCATGCCAAGCAGCGCAACACCGAAGGCCGCTACCTGGGCCTGACCGAGCCGGGGATCATCGCCGCCGAGGCGCCGAACCCGATCGTCAACGAGCTGGTGATCCTGCCGGACATCGAGAAGCGCCTGGAAGCCTTCGTGCGTATCGGCCACGGCATCATCGTATTCCCCGGCGGCGTCGGCACGGCGGAGGAGTTCCTCTACCTGCTGGGCATCCTGATGCACCCGGACAACCAGGACATGCCGTTCCCGCTGGTCCTCACCGGCCCGCGCAGCGCGTCGGCGTATATCGAACAACTGCACGCCTTCGTCGGGGCAACCCTTGGCGAGGCCGCGCAGCGTCGTTACCGGATCATCATCGACGACCCGGTGGAAGTCGCGCGGGAAATGAGCGAGGGCCTCAAGCGGGTCAAGCAGTTCCGCCGCGAGCGCAACGATGCCTATCACTTCAACTGGCTGCTGAAGATCGACGAGGGCTTCCAGCGCCCGTTCGATCCAACCCACGAGAAGATGGCAAGCCTCCAGCTCGGGCGCGATGTGCCGGCGCACGAACTGGCGGCGAACCTGCGTCGGGCGTTTTCCGGCATCGTCGCCGGCAACGTGAAGGACAAGGGGATTCGCCTGATCGAGCAGCATGGTCCCTACGAGATTCACGGCGATGCGGCGATCATGGAGCCACTGGACAAACTGTTGCAGGCGTTCGTCGAGCAGCATCGGATGAAACTGCCCGGTGGCGCGGCCTACGAACCGTGTTATCGAGTGGTGCAGCGCGCCTGAGTCGGGACACCGGAAAACAAAAAGCCCCGCCGGATGCGGGGCTTTTCATTCGGGGCGGACTTACAGGTCGAAATCGTAGTCGGACAGCTGACGCTGCAGGCGGCGCTCTTCGAGATAGTTGTCGATGATGCGGCGCTTGGTCAGGTTGGTCTTGGCGACTTCGGCCGAAGCTTCGACGGCGTCGTCGCTGTCTTCCGTGCTGACTTCGTCCTCGAGCTCGAGGTCTTCTTTGTCGGTTGCCATAAGGGTCGCTCCAACACGGGGGTGTGTTGGCGCCCCTTATATCGACAATGGGGCCAGCGGTAAAAAAGATTTTTTCAATGGGTCAGGCTGCTTTCCGCGATAGCAATCAATCGTCAGACGTCTTGTGCTTGTATTCGCAAAGGTCTTCGATGCGGCAACTACCGCATTGCGGCTTGCGCGCCTTGCATACATAGCGGCCGTGCAGGATCAGCCAGTGGTGCGCATCCAGCAGGTATTCCCTGGGGACGAACTTGAGCAGTTTGCGCTCCACCTCCAGCACATTGCGGCCCGGGGCGATGTTGGTGCGATTGGAAACCCGGAAAATGTGCGTATCCACAGCCATCGCCGGCTGCCGGAAAGCGGTGTTGAGCACCACGTTGGCGGTCTTGCGACCGACACCGGGCAGGGCTTCGAGATCTTCGCGGTTGTCCGGTACCTGGCTGCCATGCTTCTCGATGAGGATGCGGCAGGTCTCGATGACGTTCTTCGCCTTGCTGTTGTAGAGGCCGATGGTCTTGATGTACTCCGAAAGCCCTTCGACCCCCAGGGCATAGATGGCCTCCGGGGTATTGGCGACCGGATAGAGCTTCGCAGTGGCCTTGTTCACGCCCACGTCGGTGGCCTGGGCGGATAACACCACCGCGATCAGCAGCTCGAATGGCGTGCTGTAGGCCAGTTCGGTCTCGGGGTTGGGGTTGTCCTCTTGCAGACGGCGGAAAATCTCCGCGCGCTTGGCAGCATTCATTCGATCACTCCAGTCACGCGGACACGCTGCCGCTGGGGAGCGGGTTCGTCGTCCGCTTGCGGCTTGGCGCGTTCCGCCAGGCTTTCATCGATACGGTTCTTCAACGCAATCAGCAGGCCCAGCACCAGGAAGGCGCCGGGCGGCAGGATGGCCAGCAGGAAGCCCTGGTAATGCGCGAACGGTTGGATCTTCCAATGGGCCGCCGTCGGGCCGAACAGCAGGTTCATGTCGGCCAGCAGGGTACCGTGGCCGAGCAGCTCGCGCACGCTGCCGACGGCGAGCAGCACCAGGGCGAAACCGCCGCCCATCATCAGGCCATCGAAGGCTGCGCGGGCGACACCGGTTCGCGAGGCAAAGGCTTCGGCGCGGCCTAGGATCACACAGTTGGTGGTGATCAGCGGAATGAAGATGCCCAGAACCTGATACAGCTCGAAGGTCCATGCCTGCATCAGTAGTTCGATGCAGGTGGTCAGTGCCGCGATGATCAGCACGAACGCCGGCAGGCGCACGGCCTCGCTGATGGCGCGGCGAATCAGCGCCACCGTGGCGTTGGAGCAGGCCAGTACGAGCATTGTGGCCAGGCCAAGCCCGAGCGCGTTGACCATCGAATTGCTGGTGCCCAGCAGCGGGCAAAGCCCCAGCAACTGCACCAGCCCAGGATTGTTTTTCCACAGCCCCTGCAGGGCGATTTCGCGGTAGCCCGGATCACTCATGCGCGTCTCCCGAGGCCGCGGGGGCCAGCAACTGCGCCTTGTGCGCATCGAAGTATTGCAGTGCCAGATGAGTGGCCTTGACCACTGCTCGAGGGGTGACGGTGGCGCCAGCGAACTGGTCGAACTGTCCGCCGTCCTTCTTCACACGCCAGCCGGCCTCGCCCGGATTGTCCAGCGAGCGGCCGTCGAAACCGTGCAGCCAATCGCTCTTGCCCAGCTCTATCTTGTCGCCCAGGCCCGGGGTTTCCTTGTGCGCGACTACGCGTACGCCGAGCAAACGACCCTCGACGCTGACGCCGACCAGTAGCTGGATCGAGCCGCTGTAGCCGTCCGGCGCAGTAGCCTGGAGGATGATCGCGGTAGCCTGACCCTGGCGGCGGGCGACGAAGGCGGCGGCGGGCTCGTTGCGGCCAAGCAGCTTGGGATCGAACACCTCGACCTGGCTGTCCAGCGGGTGGTTGTCGTAGCTGCCGGCGGGCAGCAGTTCCAGCAGGGCCCGACCACGCGCCTCGCGCTGGGCGATGTCGATGCGCTCACGGGTGAACTGGTGGACCAGCGCCACAACGCCGACGGTGACCACGGCGAACAGGCCGAGCACCAGGGCGTTCTTCAGCATCGAGCGGGCGGCCTGCGAGAGATCGCTCATCTCAGTCCCCCAGCTTGAAGCCGCGCTCGGGCTTCTTGTGCCCGTATGTGCGCGGGCGCGTGTAGTAGTCGATGGTTGGTGCGGCGAGATTCATCAGCAGCACGGCGAACGCGACGCCATCGGGGTAACCGCCCCAGGCGCGGATGATGTAGGTGAGCATGCCGACGCCGATGCCGAACAGCAGTCGCCCGCGATTGCTGGTGGCGCCGGAAACCGGGTCGGTCACGATGAAGAACGCACCGAGCATGGTGGCGCCGGAGAACAGATGCAGCAGTGGAGAGCCGTGGGAGTCCGAGCCTGTGCCGTTCCAGAACGCCAGACTCATGACGAGCAGGGCGCCGAGCATGCCCACCGGTGCGTGCCAAGTGAACAGCTTGCGCCAGAGCAGGAACAGGCCGCCAGCCAGGAACGCCAGGTTCACCAGCTCCACACCGCGCCCGCCGACATGCCCGAAGGCGGCAGACTGGCTGGCCAGTTCCTCCATCGTCAGGCTGTTGTTGTTGCGCAGCACGTCGAGCGCAGTGGCGCCGACCCAGGCATCCGGCGCCTGGCTGGAGATACCGAAGATCTGCCGCAACCCATCGACCAGGCCGGGTGCATTATCCGGGGCCGGCCACTGGCTCATGTATAGCGGGAACGACACCAGGGCCACGACATAGCCTAGCATCGCCGGATTGAACGGATTCTGCCCGAGGCCGCCATACAGGTGCTTGCCGAAGATGAGCGCGAAGGCCGTCGCCACCAGGCTCAGCCACCAGGGCGCATAGGGCGGCAGGGTGAGCGCCAGCAGCACGGCCGTGACCAGTGCACTGCCGTCCTTGAGGAAAAAGGCCAGCGGCCGGCCGCGCAGCCTGAGCATGATCGCCTCGGTGGCAAGGGCGATGAGGCTGCACCAGAGCAGATTGAACAGCGTACCGACGCCATACAACGCGATCAGTGCCAGCGCACCGGGCGCGCAGGCGGCCAGCACGGTGAGCATGATTTTCTGCGTGCGGTTGGCGCCAGTGGTATGAGGTGAGGTGATGCGGGGCAGCTTCATGTCATTCCTCACCGGAGGCGTTGGCCAGGGCGCGCTCAGCCGCCTGCAAGCGGGCTTGGGCGGTGGCCAGGACGGTATCGTCGGCGCCTTCGCGTTCGAGTTTCTTCAGGTCGGCGCGGGCGTATGCCAGTTCGGTCTTGGCCGCGCGCATGGCTGCGTTGACCGGGCGTTTGTCGGTGCGTACCAGTTCCGGCGGCGCCTTGCCGCTGGCGTCCTCTGCGGCGTGCAGTGCGCTTTCCGCGTCGGCGAGCGCTACACGCAGCCTGGCCATGTCCGCCTCGGTGGCACCACTGCGCTCTGCCTCGCGCAAGGCATCGCGCTGGGCAACGTAGTGTTGCTTGGCCTGCCGCAGCGCCAGAACACCTTCGCTGGGCGATTCCTGTGGCGGGGCGGGAGCGGCGGCTTGCAGCCCGGCGAGATGCTGTTCGATACGCTCGATCTCTTCACGCAGGGATTCGAGGGTGGCGCGTTGTTCGCCGGTCGGTGACTCGCCGAAGGCTTTCTCGGATTTCTTCAACCGAGCGCGGGCCATCGCAGCGTCGATCCGGGCTTTTTTCAGGGCACCGTCGTCGGCGACTGGCAGCGGTGCCGCCGGCGATGCGGCAGCCTTGTCGCAGGCTTCGGCGGCGGCCAGCGCTGCCTTGGCTTGTTCGGCCAGATCGCGTAGCTCGGCGACCTGGGCGCGTAGCTGCCCGGTGTCGTGGCTGGCGAGCTGTCTTTCGGCTTTCTTCAGCGCAACCTGGGCCATGCTTGCCTCGATCTTCAGCCGTTTGAGCTGGTCCGGTGCGTTGCCCACGGATTTCTCGGACTTCACCCGCTCGATGACCGCCTGTGCCGCCAGTGCCTCCGTCTGGGCCGGAGCGAGCTCCTCTTCGCGCAGGCGGGCGGCTCGTTCCTGGCGGGCCTGGCGTTCGGCGGCGCGGCGTTGTTCTTCGTGGCGCAGGCGCTCCTGGCGTTGCTCGAAGCGCAGGCGGGACTGATCGGCCTTCAACTGACGCCGCTCCAGTTCGCGGATATCGGCCTTGGCCGCGCGGTAGTACTGCACCAGCGGAATGCTTGATGGACAGACGTAGGCGCAGGCGCCGCACTCGATGCAGTCGAACAGATTGTGCGCATGCAGTTGTTCGTGGTTTTCGCCCAGCGCGAAGAAGTGCAACTGCTGCGGCAGCAGGGATGCGGGACAGACTTGCGCGCAGTCGCCGCAGCGAATGCACGGCATGGCCGGTGGGGCCGGCGGCAGTTCGTCGCGGGTGGGCGCAAGCAGACAGTTGCTGGTCTTGAGCAGTGGCACGTCGAGCGAAGGCAGGCTCACACCCATCAACGGCCCGCCCATGATCAGGCGGTCGAGTTTCGAAGAGTCGAGTCCGGCGAAGTCGAGCAGTACACCAACCGGCGTACCGATCAGTGCTTCGACGTTGCCCGGATTGGCCAGGGCCGCGCCGGTCAGCGTCGTGACGCGGGAAATCAGCGGTCTGCCGTACAGGATGGCATCGGCCACTGCCACGGCGGTGCCGACGTTCACGCAGAGCATGCCGATATCCGCCGGCAGGCCGCCGGAGGGTACCTCGCGGCCGGTGAGCACCTGGATCAGTTGGCGTTCGCCGCCGGACGGATACTTGGTGGGAATCGAGCGCAGCGCGACATTGCGTTCGCCCAGCGCCGCCTGCACGGCGGCCAGGGCCTCGGGCTTGTTGTCTTCGATGCCGAGCAGCACCTGCTCCGGCTGCAGGATGTGCATCAGGATGTCGATGCCTTGCACCAGCATCTGCGCGCGCTCGCGCATCAGCATGTCATCCGCGCTGATGTACGGCTCGCACTCGGCAGCGTTGATGATCAGCGTGTGCAGGTCGTCCTGCGGGCGCGTGGCCAGTTTTGCCGCAGTGGGGAAGCCTGCGCCACCGAGGCCGGCGATTCCTGCGAGGCGGATGCGTTCCAGCAGGTCGCTGGCGGTGACGGTCCCGTAGTTCGCGCAGGGTTCCAGCGTGGCCCACTCGTCGTGGCCGTCGGCGTCGATCACGATGGCTGGCGCGGGCAGCCCGGATGCGTACGGATAGGGCTGCTCACCCAGGGCGGCCACGATGCCTGAGGTCGGCGCGTGCAGCGCGGCGCTGATGGCGCTGCCGGGCTCGGCGATGAGCTGACCCTTGAGCACCCGTTGGCCAACTTCCACGCAGGGGCGCGCCGGCTCGCCGATATGCTGCGCCAACGGCAGGATCAGCCGGGTGGGTAGCGGCGGATGCTGAATTGGCGCGGCGGTGGACTGGCGCTTGTTGTCGGCTGGATGGATACCGCCGGGGAAGTCCCAGACCTGCGCGTTCATGCGGCTTGCTCCCGGTCGGAGGCGATCAGCCCTGCGCTGGGCAGCGGCCACTTCCACTGGCCGATGTCCGGTGGCAGGTCGCGCATTTCGATGCAATCCACTGGGCAGGGTTCCAGGCACAGGTCGCAACCGGTGCATTCATCGGCGATCACGGTGTGCATCTGCCGGGCGGCGCCGACGATGGCGTCCACCGGGCAGGCCTGTATGCACTTGGTGCAGCCGATGCACTCGGGTTCGCGGATGTAGGCGACGCGCGGCGGGGGTTCTTCCGCGGCGTCCAGCGCCAGAGGTTCGACATCCAGCAGTTCGGCGATGGCGGTGATGGTCGCGGCGCCACCGGGTGGGCATTTGTTGATTGCGTCGCCGTCGGCGATGGCCTGGGCGTATGGCCTGCAACCGGCGTAACCGCACTGGCCGCACTGGGTCTGCGGTAACAGCGCATTGATCTGCTCGGCCACCGGATCGCCGTTGACTCGCAGGCGTACCGCCGCATAGCCGAGCAGGGCGCCGCTGGCCAGGCAGAGCAGCGTCAGCACGGCGATGGCCAGCAATACGCTGGTCATGGCTTGAGCAGCCCGGTGAAGCCCATGAACGCCAGCGACATCAGGCCGGCGGTGATCATGCCGATGGCCGCGCCCTGGAACGGCTTGGGCACATCGGCAATGGCGATGCGCTCACGCAGGGCGGCGAACAGCACCAGTACCAGAGAGAACCCCAGGCCCGCGCCGAAGCCCTGGGCAGTGGACTGGATGAAGCCGTAGTCCGCCTTGTGGGCGTTGAGCAGTGCGACGCCAAGCACGATGCAGTTGGTGGTGATCAGCGGAAGGAAGATGCCCAGCACGCGGTACAGCAGTGGGCTGCTTTTCTTCACCAGCAGTTCGGTGAACTGCACCACTACGGCGATCACCAGGATGAAACCGATGGTGCGCAGGAACTCCAGGCCCAGTGGCTGCAGCACGTAGCGCTGCAGTATGTAGCTGCACATCGCAGCCAGGGTCAGGACGAAGGTGGTAGCCAGCGACAGGCCGATGGCTGTCTCGATCTTGCGCGATACGCCCATGAACGGGCACAGCCCCAGGAACTGCACCAGCACGAAGTTGTTCACCAGGATGGCGCTGACCAGGATGAGGGCGAGTTCGGTCATCGAAACTACCGTGCGCAGCGAGTGGGCGGTGAAAAGGGCGCTCATTATCCGGAAGGCGAAACCATGGCTCAAGCCGGGGGAGTGCGCCTGGATTCTAAGGGTAGTGCAGGCGCCGGCTGGCGGCCCGGATACGTCAGCATCTGCGGTTAGCGGTCGTGGCGGGAGCAACGAAGAAGCCGGTGGGGCGGCCACCGGCTTTGCCGGTGCGCAAGGGCATCAGTAGACCATGCACGCCGCATTCAGCAGACCCACGCACAGCGAGGCACCGCCGAGGAGCACGCCGTGGGCGAGGGTGTTGCCGGCGATACCGTCCTCCAACTCCGGTACCAGGCGCGACAAGCCGAGGAACACCAGCATCTGCACGAGCATGGCGATGCCTCCCCAGGTGAGCATGTCGATGAGGCTCACGCTATGTGCGATGGCGCTGGCCAGCGGCAGAGCAAAGCCCATCAGGGTTCCGATCAGCGCCACTGCGGCGCTGATGTTGCCCTGGCGGATCAACTGGATTTCCGCATAGGGCGTCAGGCGCACGTAGAGGCTGGTGAACAGGCCGAACAGGCCGATGGCCGAGGCGAAGTAGGCGAGGAAGTCGGGCAGGGTCTGGAGCAGGTTCATGGCGGGTTCTCAGACGAAATAGTGGGGGACGAAGCGGCTGCTGTCGCGGGTGATGGGGCTCGCGTCCTCGCGGATGCCCAGGCCGGCGGCCTGGCCGTCGATGACCCAGCAGCCCAGTACCGCATGGTTGCCGTCGTATTCGGCCAGCGGTGCATAGCCCTGGTAGATGCAGGGCGCATCGTGGTGCGGGCCATCGCTTTCCATTTGCAGGTGCTCGGCGACGATGCGGATGTTTTCGCCCTCGCGGGAATACAGCGGCTTGCGCACGTAGTCGCCCGGGCAGGTCGTCGCGGTAGCTGGCCGGCAGCAGGTTGGGATGGCCTGGGTTGAGCTTCCAGAGGATCGGCAGCATGGCCTTGCTGGACATCAGCAGCTTCCATGCCGGCTCCAGGAAGCGGGTACCGCTGCGCTCGACATGCTGGCCGAAGTCATCCTGCAGCAGCCATTCCCAGGGGTAGAGCTTGAAGCAGTGGCGGATGTCCTGTTCGTACTGGTCGATGAAGGTGCCGCGCGCCGCGTGATGGCCGATGAGTTCGAGGGGGACGTAACGTGTCTGGATACCGGCCTGGTGCGCGGTATCCAGCAGATACAGCAGGTTGCCGGTGTCCTCTTCGTGGCCGTCGATGGCGGTGAAGTGCACCAGCCCCGAAGGGGCGAGGGCCTTCCAGCGTTCGACCAGTTTCTCATGCAGCGAGTTGAACTGGTCGGCTTGCGGGTCGACGTCGTTGAGCCACTGCCATTGCACCACGCTGGCTTCCAGCAGGCCGGTGGGCGTGTCGGCGTTGTACTCCAGCATTTTCGGCTGCCCCTGGCCGTTCCAGGAGAAATCGAAGCGGCCATACAGGCTCGGGTCCTGCCGCCGCCATGAGCGGATGATCTCTTCGCGGGCGCCCGGCGGCAGGTGGAATGGCTCGAAATGGCCGGTACGGACTACCCAGTCGACGCACTCCAGGTAGCGTTGGTGGAGGTCTTCGCTGGCGGCTTCCAGCGTCTCGATCTGTTCGAGGCTGAATTCGTAGGCGACCGATTCGTCCCAGTAGCGCCCATCGATGCTATGGAAGGTGAAGCCGACCGCTTCGCAACGTTCCCGCCAGTTTGCGCGGGGTTCGACGGCTAGGCGGCGCATCAGCCGCCTCCGGAGAAGCGTGCGCCGGAGGAGCCGAAACCGCCGCGGGTGACGAGCTGGCGCGATTGCACCTTGTGGTTCTGCGCGGTCCCGGGCCGCGAGCCTTCCTCGTAGGTCGGCCCTCGGTAGCCGCCGTAGTAGCCGCCGCTGGAGCCGTTGCCGGGCTCAGGTTCGCAGGCGTTGGGAGTAGAGCCCCAGTCCTTCAGACAGTCTTCGCGGTTGGCGTAGAGGTCACGGTAAACGGGGTTGTGGTGCAGGACGCTGTAGAGCACGCCCCCACTTAGCAGGGCGGTGAAGACGATATTGGATTTCTTCATGGCCGGATGATCGGAAAGTCACAGCAGGAGGCCATCGGCAGTTCCTCGCGCGAGCGTTGAGTCCTTCGGAGGGCGGCCAGTCTAGCGATTGTCCGGCGCGAACGGGTGTGACGGTCATCGCACACGAAAACGCCGGCGATGTGCCGGCGTTTTCGGGGGGCGGGCGGGTTTACTTGACGCGCTGTCCCGGCTTGGCGCCGCTGTCGGGGCTCAGCAGGTAGATTTCTTCACCGCCGGGGCCTGCCGCCAGGACCATGCCTTCGGACACGCCGAACTTCATCTTGCGCGGGGCCAGGTTGGCCACATAGAGGGTCAGGCGGCCTTCGAGCTTGCTCGGGTCCGGATAGGCGCTCTTGATACCGGAGAACACGTTGCGCTTCTCGTCGCCGATATCCAGGGACAGGCGCAGCAGCTTGTCGGCACCTTCGACGAACTCGCACTTCTCGATCAGAGCGATGCGCAGGTCGACGGCGGCGAAGGCGTCGAAGTTGATCTCCGCGGCCAGCGGATCCTTGGTCAGCTCGCCGTTACCGGCGGGCTTGTTGGCGGCGGCGAGGTCTTCCTTGGAGGCTTCGATCATGGCTTCGATTTTCGCGGGTTCGATACGGGTCATCAGGGGGTTGAACGGGTTCAGTTGGTGATTGGCCAGCAGTTGCTCGTGGTCGCTCCACTTCAGCGGGGCGACGTTGAGGAAGGTTTCGGCGGCTTTGGCCAGTTTCGGCAGCACGGGCTTGAGGAAGATTACCAACTGACGGAACAGGTTGACGCCCAGGGCACAGATAGCCTGCACCTCGTCCTGCTTGCCTTCCTGCTTGTTCAGCGACCACGGTGCCCTGTCGGCGATCCAGGCATTGGCCTGGTCGGCCAGGGCCATGATTTCGCGCATGGCGCGGCCGAAGTCGCGGGCCTCGTAGGCGGCGGCGATGCTCGGCGCTGAGTTCCTGAAAGCTTCCACCAGCTCCGGCGCCGGGTTGGCGTCGACCAGCACACCGGCGTTGCCCTTGTGAATGAAGCCGGCGCAGCGGCTGGCGATGTTGACGACCTTGCCCACCAGGTCGGAGTTGACCTTCTGCACGAAGTCTTCGAGGTTCAGGTCGAGGTCGTCGACGCCGCGGCCCAGCTTGGAGGCGTAGTAGTAGCGCAGGTATTCCGGGTCCAGGTGGTCCAGGTAGGTGCGCGCCTTGACGAAGGTGCCGCGCGACTTGGACATCTTCTGGCCGTTGACGGTCAGGTAGCCATGCACGTTCAGCGCGGTCGGCTTGCGGTAACCGGCGCCTTCGAGCATGGCCGGCCAGAACAGAGCGTGGAAGTTGACGATATCCTTGCCGATGAAGTGGTACAGCTCAGCGTCGGAACCCTGTTTCCAGTAGGTGTCGAAGTCCAGCTCCGGGCGGCGCACGCAGAGGTTCTTGAAGCTGGCCATGTAGCCGATCGGCGCGTCCAGCCAGACATAGAAGTACTTGCCCGGTGCGTCGGGAATCTCGAAGCCGAAGTAGGGCGCATCGCGGGAGATGTCCCACTCCTGCAGGCCGGCGTCCAGCCACTCGGCGAGCTTGTTGGCCACCGAGTCCTGCAGGGTGCCACTGCGGGTCCACTGCTGCAGCATTGCCTGGAAGTCAGGCAGCTTGAAGAAGTAGTGCAGCGACTCCTTGAGTACTGGAGTAGCACCGGAGATCGCCGATTTCGGGTCCTTCAGTTCGGTGGGCGAGTAGGTCGCGCCGCAGGCTTCGCAGTTGTCGCCGTACTGGTCGGCGGTGCCGCACTTGGGGCAGGTGCCCTTGATGAAGCGGTCGGCCAGGAACATCTGCTTTTCCGGGTCGAAGTACTGGGTCACCGGACGGGTCGCGATGTGGCCAGCTTCGCGCAGCTTCAGGTAGATGGCCGAGGACAGCTCGCGGTTCTCTTCCGAGTGGGTCGAGTGGTAGTTGTCGAAGTCGACCATGAAGTCGGAAAAGTCGGCCATGTGCTCGGCGCGCACGCCGTCGATCAACTGCTCCGAGGTGATGCCTTCGCGCTCGGCACGCAGCATGATGGCCGAACCGTGGGCGTCGTCCGCGCACACATACACCGCCTGGTTGCCACGCATCTTCTGGAAACGCACCCAGATGTCGGTCTGGATGTACTCCAGCATGTGACCCAGGTGGATCGAACCATTGGCGTAGGGCAGGGCGCTGGTGACGAGGATCTTGCGGGCTTCGGACATGATGATCGGCCGTTCCGGAAAAACGAGGGAAGTCGGCAACTATATAGGGCCGAACCAATTTTTTCATCCGTATGCCGCCTGGCAGTAGGCGTCGGGCACCTTGCGGCCGATGAGCGCGAGCAACGGCGCGGCGAGAGGCGTAAGATGCCCGCCTATCCTGCTCAGTCTTTCATCGGGAGTAGCCATGAGCGCCGTCACCCATGCCACGGTGGAGACCGTCCTCCGCCAGATCATCGATCCCCACACCGGCCAGAACCTGCTGGAAGCCGGCTATCTGCGCGACCTCGACATCCAGGCTGGGCGAATCGCCCTTACGCTGGAGCTGGGTTATGCCGCAGGTCTGTTCAAGAACGGCCTGGCGCAGACCGTGCAGATGGCGCTGGAGGCCCAGGACGGCGTTGCGTCGGCGCAGGTGAAGGTCGAAACCCGCATCGCCGCGCACAAGGCGCAGGCGCAGGTGCCGGGGATGAGCAACGTGAAGAACATCATTGCCGTGGCTTCCGGCAAGGGGGGCGTGGGCAAGTCCACCACCGCTGCCAACCTCGCGCTGGCGCTGGCCCGCGAAGGTGCCAGGGTCGGCATCCTGGATGCGGACATTTATGGTCCCAGCCAGGGCATCATGTTCGGCATCGCCGAAGGCACCCGGCCGAAGATCCGCGAGCAGAAGTGGTTCATCCCGCTGGAAGCCTACGGTGTCGAGGTCATGTCGATGGCCTTCCTGACTGACGACAACACCCCGGTGGTCTGGCGTGGCCCGATGGTCTCCGGCGCGCTGCTGCAACTGATCACCCAGACCGCCTGGAACGACCTGGATTACCTGGTCATCGACATGCCGCCGGGCACCGGTGACATCCAGTTGACCCTTGCGCAGAAAGTCCCGGTGGCCGGTGCGGTGATCGTCACCACCCCGCAGGACCTGGCACTGCTGGATGCCAAGAAAGGCGTGGAGATGTTCCGCAAGGTCAACATCCCGGTATTGGGCGTGGTGGAGAACATGGCGGTGCACATCTGCTCCAATTGCGGCCATGCCGAGCATCTGTTCGGCGAGGGGGGCGGTGAGAAGCTGGCCGCGCAGTATGGAGTCGACCTGTTGGCCTCGCTGCCGCTGTCGATGGCCATCCGCATGCAGGCCGACGGCGGCAAGCCGACCGTCATTGCCGACCCGCAAAGCCAGCTCGCGATGATCTACCAGGAAATGGCCCGCAGCGTTGGTGCGCGCATCGCCCTGAGCGAGAAGGCGGCGCCAGCCATGCCGAGCATCTCGATCAGCGACGACTGAGATCACTCTTGCAGATGAGCTTCCGGGTGTGACCGCCGGCCCTTTGCCGCGAAGGGCCTGCCCCGGTAAGATTCGCCTTCTTTTTTCAACCGCCTCACAGGACACCCGCCATGAGCATCAAATCGGACAAGTGGATTCGCCGCATGGCTCAGGAACACGGCATGATCGAGCCGTTCGTCGAGCGCCAGATTCGCGGTGCCGATGACAGCCGGGTGATTTCCTACGGTGTTTCCAGCTACGGCTACGACGTGCGCTGCGCCGCTGAATTCAAGGTCTTCACCAACATCCACTCGGCGGTGGTCGATCCGAAGAACTTCGACGAGAAGAGCTTTGTGGACATCAATAGCGATGTCTGCATCATTCCGCCGAACTCCTTTGCCCTGGCCCGCACCGTGGAGTACTTCCGCATTCCGCGCGATGTGCTGACCATCTGCCTGGGCAAGAGCACCTACGCGCGCTGTGGCATCATCGTCAACGTGACCCCTCTGGAGCCGGAGTGGGAAGGACACGTGACCCTGGAGTTCTCCAACACCACCAACCTGCCGGCGAAGATCTACGCCAACGAGGGCGTTGCGCAGATGCTGTTCCTGCAGTCTGACGAAGCCTGCGAGGTTTCCTATCGCGATCGCGGCGGCAAGTACCAAGGGCAGACTGGGGTTACCCTGCCGAAGGCCTGATCTTCCCGCGCAGACCAAAACCGGGCCGTGGCCCGGTTTTTTATTGCCTGCCTGACGGTGAGGGCATCCCCTGCGAAAGCGCCTCTGCTCAGGCGCCTATACGCCCAGCCGTGCCAGAAGAAATTCCGCTCGCGCCTCCAGGCTCTCCAGCGGCAATTCCACGACTCGATAGCCCAGCTCCTCGTAGACCGCGCGCATCACCGTCGCCGTTCTCTGCGCCTCGGCGAAATCCTGGCGGCGTTCCGTGTCATTGCAATAAATGGCTTCCCACGGCGGGGCGAGGAAGACCGTCCGGGCGTGGCGCAGTTCTTGCGCCGCGCGCAGTAGCTCCACTGAGGCTGCAAGGCCGCAAAGGCGCGCATAGCCGAGTACATCCGGCAGGCCCCGGTCGAACAGCCAGATTCCGCCGGCCTTCAACGCCTGGTCCCGGCTTTCCAGTGCATGTTCGAACATCTTCTGGCAGAAGGCCGCACGGTTCGCCCAGGGCAGTGCATCGCCGCCGAGGGCAATTTCCTGGCGAATGATCGAGCGGCCACCTTCTTCGACGATGTTCAGGCCGCTTTGGCGATGCAGGTGTTCGAGCAGCGTGCTCTTGCCGGCGCCGGGGCCGCCGGTGAGGACGAAAAGGGATTCGGACATGACGAAGACTCCAGGTGAATTGGATGTGGGAGTGCGTGCCGGGGAATTTCTTGCGGAAAGGGAGTACAGCGCAGGTGAGGCGGGAAAAAAGAAAGGCACCCAAGGGGTGCCCGAAAATGATCATGGAGTAAGTCGACAGTTCTGACTTCCGGTGCGGGAAACAAGTTCCCGCTCCTGGAAAAAATTCAGCCGATTACTTTTGCGGCACCAGCGTCAGGCGTCTCACGCCGTAGACCTTCTCCAGATTCTGCGACTGGAAGGGGAAGGTCATGTAGTTGCCCTTCAGCCAGGCATCGATGCCATCGGCATAGTGCGGGCTGGCCGGGTTGCCGGACTGGCCGCTGCTGTTGAGGCCGATCATCGGCTCGCTCTGGCCGAAGTCGACGATGATGCGCATGGCCGGGATCAGCCAGGTATCGAAGTCCGAACCCCAGTGGTAGGCAGAGACGTTCAGGGTGCTGTGGTCACCGCCGGCCGGGTACGGGCCGCGGTCGAGGTAGCCCTTGATCGCGCCCAGACTGGCGCGCTCGCCGGCGCTCAGGTTGGGTGCCATCTTGGTGCTGTCGCTGACCCATTCGTAGGTATGCAGCTTGCCCCATTGCCAGGCGCGGCGATCGCTGCCCAGCTTCTGTTCGCAGAGGGCCGTGGCTGCGGCGAGGCTGCGGGCGAGGATCGCTGGCTTGTCTTCCTTCTGCGGGGTACGGGTGTCGTCCCAGAATGGACTGTCGTCGCGGCCGAGCAGATGGTCGGCCTGGGCCGAGTAGGAGAGGTTGGCGTTCTCCACGAAGGCTTTCCACGACGGGCTGTCTTCCGGGCCGAGCTCGTCGAGGAAGATCTGCTTACTGCTTTCCTGCAGGAAGGCTTCGTACAGCGCGGCATCGCCGGAGGTTGGCGAGAGCTTGCCGTCGAAGGCCATCAGTCGGTCCAGCGCTTCGCGGGCTCGGGCACGCTGGTCGGCGGGGAGGGCGTCGATGGCCTTCTTCAGCGGCTGCGCCATGCCCGGGGCGTCCAGCATCGCCTGCAGTTTGCCGGCGAAGGGCGTGGTCTGGTCGTACTGCATGGCGATCATGCTGCGGTAGTCGTGGCTCTTGCTCGCACCGGCCAGTTGCGCGATGCGCTCGTAGCGCTCCGGGTAGTACCAGGAACTGGAGAGCTGTGCACCATAGCCAGGCTGCACGGTGCGGTGGTTGGCGGTGCCGAGCCAGCCTTGCGCCGGGTCCTGGTCGGACGGATGCAGGATCGGGTCGGCGTAGCCATCCCAGTCGTAGCGGCCATCCCAGCCGGGAGAGGGCAGCAGGCCGCGTCCTTCCTTGCGGTTGGGGAAGCGCCCGGTGACCTGCCAGCCGATGTCCTTTTCGTCGGCGAACAGGATGTTCAGCGCCATCGCGCGTACGTCGCGGGTGGCGTCGAAGGCCTGCTCGACGTTCTTGGCTCGGGAAAGGTCGAAGAAGGCGTCCAGGGTGCGGTCGGACTCCGCCTGGATGCTCTGGTAGGCGATGCCGTAGCCACTGGACAGCGGCAGCGGTTGCAGTTCGTGCTTGCGCTCGCCCAGCGCACTGTTGAGCAGCGGGCCGTGGCGGGTCTCGTAGATCGTCTCGCGAACCGGGCTGCGTCCCTTGATGAAGAAGGTTTCGTTGCGCTCGATGGCCGGCTTCCACTGGCCGTCGGCCAGATAGTAGAGCTTGTTGCCCTGGCGCTTCACCTGCTCGAGGAAGAGGTCCTGGTTATCGCCCATGACCATCGTCATGCCCCAGGCCAGCTTGCCGTTGAAGCCAGCTACCACGCCTGGCACCCCAGCGATGGAGACGCCCGCGGCGCTGAACTTCGGCGAGCGTATCTGCACGTAGTTCCACACAGACGGCATGGACAGCGGCAGGTGGGTGTCGTTGGCGAGAATGCTCTTGCCACTGCGGCTGCGCTGCGGGGCGATGGCCCAATTGTTGGAGGCGGCGACGCCCATCATCTGCAGCGCGGCGACCTGGCCGGCGGCGCGATCCAGGGCATCGAGGCCGGCGATCCTGCCGTCCAGGCGCAAGCCCTTGAGCTTGTCTGCTTCCTCGAACGGCAGCGGTTCGTCCGGATAGATGGGCGTCAGCCACGGCAGTTTGTCGACCCCGACCTTCTGAGCGAGCACCAGCGACGCGATCTCTTCCTGCAGGTTCACCGCCAGGCCGAAGTTGAGCAGGCTGAAGACCAGCGCGGAGTCTTCCGGCTTCCAGTATTCGGGGCGATAGCCGGACTCGGCGAGGTCCATCGGCAGCTTGTCGCGATAGCGGTACAGGTAGGCGTTGACGCCACGCGCGTAGGTCTCGAAGAAGCGCTTGATGCGTGGCGAGGAGCCAGCGTAGAGCGCGTCGGCGGCCTTCTTCAGATTCACTGTGCGCATGAACCGGTCGGTTTCCAGCGCGCCGGGGCCGACCATCTCCGACAGCCTGCCCTGGGCCATCAGGCGCAGGCCGACCATCTGGCTGATGCGGTCGCTGGCGTGGACGTAGCCCAGGGTGAACAGCGCGTCGTGGAAGTTGCTGGACTCGATCAGCGGCATGCCCAGCGAGTTGCGGCGGATCGACACGTTGTCGGCCAGCCCCTTGATCGGCTGCACCCCGGTGGTTGGGGGCAGGCTGTCGGAATAGCGGTCGTTCAGCCAGCTCTGGCAGCCGGTAAGACTGACTGCGGCGCTGAGGGTGGCGGCAAGGCCGAAGCGGGGAAGCTGGCGGAAGGCTCGCGGGGCCATGTGAGTGTGCTCCTGCACAGAAATCGCGTGGAGTGGAAAGGCGCTACGTTAGTGAGCCAGGGGATGCCGCGCAAGCCGCGCGCGGCGGGAATTTCAGGCACTGGCCAATAGTCTGGCCGGATAGCAGAAGGCCCGCGCTGGGCGGGCCTTCGGAAGATGCTGGCGGGCTTCGGTCAGGCGCCGTGGCACTTCTTGAACTTGCTGCCGCTGCCGCAGGGGCATGGGTCGTTGCGGCCCACGTCCTTCAGCGGATTACGCGCCGGCTCGTGGCTGTGACTGCAGTGCGGACCGTGCACATGGCCGTGGTCGTGATGGTCGTGGTCATGGTCGTGATTGCAGTTCGGACCGTGTACGTGGGGTTCCTGGCTCATGATGAAGCTCACTCGGGGATGAAATCGCCGGGAATTATCTCGCCATTGCGGGCGATGTGCACGCTTCTGCCGAACAGCAGGCCGGTCTTCACTTCGCCATCCAGGCGGTAGCGGATCGGCTTGTCGGGGTCTTCCAGCAGCTTGACGATGTACTTCATGTGCCGCCACAGGTTGGTGGTCACTGGGATCTGGAAGTTTTCATGGCCATTTGCGGGGACTGTGAACCAGGTGCTCGACTCGCCCTCGGCGAGCTCGACATCATTGAGCTTGATCTTGTATGCCAGGCCGCGTACCGGAAGGCTGAAGTCGTTCGGGTTGTCGATCTGGAAGTACAGGGTGAACTCCTGTTCCAGCAGGCGTGCTTTGACGACGTCAACCTTCACCAGCTTCACTTCTGGTTGTACGAAATCGCCTGCCATCCAGCTGCAACCCGACACTAGGCTGAACAACCAGAACAGGCTAAGAATTCTTATCATTTGCGCCTGATAATTCATGTCTATCCCCCAAGACGCCCCAGTGTACCAAGCACCTGCTCGGCTGCAAGTTGTTGTTACGTTAAAAGAAGCTGCACCATACTGGCCGAATGTAACCGGCGGGTTAACACAGGAGAGTGATAATGAGCCGCTATGAGATCGCGTTCTCGGGGCAGATTGTCCCGGGGGGGCAACTGGATACCGTGAAGGCCAACCTGGCGAAACTGTTCCAGGCCGATGCGCAGCGCATCGAACTGCTGTTCTCGGGCCGCCGGATGGTGATCAAGAACAACCTGGACGAAGCGTCGGCCGAGAAGTACCGCAGCGTGATCGAACGCGCCGGTGCGGTGGTCGAGGTGGTGGACATGGATGCGCAGATCGAGGAGATCGAGTTGGCGCCACCGCCGCCCGCGGCACCTGCTGCCCCTGTGCAGCCGGCAACGGTAGCGGCTCCGGGAGGCCTGAAGGTCGCTCCGCGCGACGAGTACATGGCGGCGTTCGCCGATGTCGAGGCGCCGGATTTCGGCCTCGCGCCGGTTGGGGCGGACCTGCAGGACGAGAAGGCCGAGGCTCAGGCGCCCAGGGTGGATCTGAGTCAGTTCAGCCTGGCGCCGGTCGGCAGCGACATGGGCCAGGCAAAGGCTGCTCCGGCAGGCCCTGCGCCGGACACTAGCCATCTGAAGCTGGCGGAGTGATCAGTCGCCCTGGTGCGGGTCGTCCTTGTAGACGAACTTGGGCATTTCCCAGCGGAAGCGGATCGCCAGCATGCGGAACAGGAAGCCGGCCGACAGTGTGATCAGCATGGCCTGTTCCTTCGGTACGTCGATCTGCAGGCAGATCAGGTAGCACCAGGCGCTGGCGAAGGAGACGCTGGCATACAGTTCGCGGCGGAAGATCAGCGGTACGTCGTTGCAGAAGATGTCCCGCAGGATGCCGCCGAATACCCCGGTGATCACGCCGCTGACCGCCGCGATCAGCAGGCTGTGACCCATCTCCAGGCTGACCTGGCAGCCGATCAGGGTGAATGCCACCAGGCCCACGGCGTCGAGCGCGAGGAACAGCGAGCGCAGGTGGCGCATCAGCGGTGCGATGAACACTGTCACCAGCGCCGCTGCGGCGGTGAGCGCCAGGTACTCCGGATGGCGCACCCAGGTCAGCGGGTAGTGCCCCAGCAGCATGTCGCGAACCGAGCCGCCGCCCAGTGCCGTCACGCAGGCCACCAGCACCACGCCGAACAGGTCCATGCTGCGGCGACCGGCGGACAGGGCGCCAGTCATTGCTTCGGCGGTGATGGCGATGATGTAGAGAACGGTCAGCAGCATGGCGAAGTTCCGCAAGGGCGCCGGTGCGGCATTCAGGCGCGCCCCGGGAAAAAGCGCGGATTCTAGCCCAGAGCGCCGGTGCGCCCAAGGGGCGGGCGCCAGGCTGTCATTCGATCCAAGGGCCGCAGCACTTCTTCAGCTTGCCGCCAGAGCCGCAGGGGCATGGGTCGTTGCGACCGAGTTTCATCGGCACGGTGGGATCGAGGAAGTACCAGCGTCCGCCGCGCTGGACGAACCCGGAGCACTCGCGATGGCTGTGTTCGCCAGTACCGTCGTGCCAGCGTGCGATGAAGGTAACGCGTGCATGTTCCGGCTGGCCGCCGAGTACTTCATGGCTTTCCACTTCCAGGCCCAGCCAGGTGCTGCCCAGGCTCCAGGCGCGGATCGCGTCCAGGTCCAGGCCGGCCTGCTGGGCTGGCAGCGTGGTGTCGCGCAGGTAGTCGACGAGGCCGAGCGCATAGGCGCTGTAGCGCGAGCGCATCAGCGCCTCGGCAGTGGCTGCGCTCTGGCCGGCGTGTAGCCGTCCGCAGCAGTCGGGTAGCGGACGACCGCTTCCGCAGGGGCAGGTCGGTTCGATCATGGTCACCACCAGTACTTGCCGAAGTTTTCCGGGTTGGCCCAGAACTTGGCATTGAGCCAGTCCGGGACCTGCTTGTATTCGTGAAGATCGTAAGTGAACAGAGTGATGACCTGCTCATCGCGCTGGAATCGCTCGCTGGCCTGCATGGCCAGGGCGTAGAAGTCAGTGTCTTCCGCCTGGGCTGCTTCGAGGTCGACCAGCACGGCTACGCGGCTGCTGTTGAGGTTGCGGATGCCGCCCACCAGATGTTGCGCTTCGCGGCGCGGCAGGTGCTCCAGGCAATCCGCCAGCAGGGCGAGGTCATAGCGGCGCGCGGCCAGGTCCGACGGCAACTCTCCTGCCGGTGCGTGCGACAGTTCGCAATCCGGATGTGCCGCAAGGAACGCGTCCACCGTCGGGATCTGGCTGGCGCCCACCAGCAGCAGGCGTTGCGGCTGGTAGCGGTCGAGCAGGGCGGCGAGGGCTTGTTGCGGTGTACGTGATGAAATCATGGGTCTCGTCGAAAACGATGGCAGATGCGCGAAGACTAGCGTGTGACACCCTTATGGCCTAGTGCTGGCGCATTCTGTCAGTGCCGTCTTTACTCGGTAATTGTCGGTCAAGACCCGATCATTAGAGGAGAGATGAATTTATGAGCATCACAAGGACCGCTTTACCCCTGCTACTGGTAAGCACGTTGCTCACCGGTTGCGCAGGGTTGCAGAAATCCGACTGGCCGACTTGCGCAGTGGTTGGCGGTGTCGGCGGCGCTGGTCTGGGCGCCACGGAAAGCAGCGCCTGGGCAGGTTGGGGTGCCTTGATTGGTGGTGTGCTGGGAGCGTCCTACTGCTGGGTGCATGGTGCTGAAGAACAAGTGGCCGTCGTGCCGCCCGCTCCGGCTCCGGAGCCTGCACCGGCGCCGCTACCCAAGGAAGAAACCATCGTCGTGCGTGACCTGCACTTCGCCTTCGACTCGTCGAAAGTCGATGCGCAGGACAAAGACAAGCTCGACACCATCGCCACTCGCCTGAAGGGTGAAGCCGCCACCACCGAGCTGAACATTTCCGGTCACACCGACAGCATCGGTACTGATGCCTACAACCAGAAACTGTCCGAGCGCCGCGCTCACGCGGTAGCGAACTATCTGGTGGATGCCGGCGTTCCCGCCAGCAGCATCAAGTCGGTCGAAGGCTATGGCGAGAGCCAGCCGGTCGCGGACAACAAGACCAAGGAAGGGCGTGCCGAGAACCGTCGCGTGGAAATCAAGATCACGCGTCAGTGATCCAGTCGTGATGTAGTAGACAAAGGGGGCCGGTTGGCCCCCTTTGTCATAGTGGCATGCCACTGGCATCGCTCCCGGCGGAAGGGTATGTTCCCCGGCAAAGAAAAAACGGGGGCATCTCATGAAAGCGTTGTTGGGCCTGGGCAAAGTGATTGCCCTGCTGTTCTGGCTGGCGGTGCTGGCCAACCTCATCCAGCCCTTTGCACATCCCTTCGGCACGCTGCTCAATGTGGCCGGCGCGCTGGTCCTGCTGATCCACATCATCGAGGCGCTGGCCCTGCGTGGCCGTCTGCGCGGCCGTCCGCATCCGGGGATTGATCGCCTGCAGATCCTGCTGTTTGGCGTCTTCCATTTCGCCACTCTGCCGCAGCCGGCGGCGGAGCAACCGGCAACCGCAAAAGTAGAAGGAGATACCCATGCGTAAGTCGTTGCTGGGCCTGGCGTTGCTCGCGCCATTGAGCTGTCTGGCGGCCGGCTCCGTCTCGGTCGAGCCCAACACGGTGCTGCGCCTGCCGGTGAAGGGCGACAGCCTGAGCCTGGACCGCATCAGCGTGGGTAGCGAGGGTGCACTGCTGATTCCGGCGCGCGTCAAGGAGCTGCGCATCGGCGAGCTGGACCTGGCGAAGAATGCCCGCCTGGGCGTTTTCCCCGGTACCGATACCCTGCGGATCGAAGTGCTGCATGGCAACCTGGCCGACGGCAGCGTGATCGCCGCCCAGGGTGGTTCGGGCAGCTTCAGCAAACCGGCCAGCGCAGGGCGCAGTCTGATTCTGCACCTGCAGGACGTGCAGGTGGAGAATCTGTTGGTGGATGTTCGCGGCGGTGTGGGGGCGCCGGGTTACGACGGCCTCGATGGCGGTAGCGCGCAGACCTCGGGCTGCCTTTGGGGCAGCGGCCGCTCCGCTGGCGATGGCCAGGATGGCGCCAACGGCCAGCCCGGCGCTGCGGGGGGGGTGGTACGTCTGGAAGTGCCCGAGCATTTCGACGTCCAGCGAGTCAAGGTTCGCCTGGAAGGCGGCGCCGGCGGGGCGGGCGGTAAACCCGGCAAGGCCGGTGCTCGCAGCGGCGAGAAGGGCTGCTGGTTCTATTCGGTGGCGGGCGAGAAGCCTGGCGCGGAAGGCAAGGCCGGCACGGAGGGGCCGAAGGGCAGTGAAGGCCGTCTGGACGTGAAGCGCTTCTGAAGCGCCGTTCTCAAGTGCGGGCCCGCCCGGCAACCGGGCGGGCCATTGGATTTACCAGTGTGGACGTGCGGCGACGAAAGCCACCAGTGCCATGCCGATCAGCAGGTTGATGCCTACGGTGCGGCGGATCTTGCCCAGCGCGGCGCCGCCAGCCGGCCAGTCCTGCGCGTCCACCGCGCGGCGCAGTTCCGGCAGTTGCAGTGCCTGGATGCGCACGAACAGCGCCAGCATCGCCACATACAAGCCCATCATTACCTGGACATAACGCGGTGCGGCGGCCATACCGCTGTAGCTCAGGTGCATCATGCCCATGCCGGTTACCGGCAGCAGCACCACCGCCGCCCAAACCCAGCGGAAGAAACGCGGGAACACTTCCAGCCAGAGCTTCAGTCTTGCCGGTGGCTCCAGCGCTGCGACGGCCGCCGGGCGCAGCACCATCCAGGCGAAGAACATCCCGCCGACCCAGACCAGGGCGGCCAGGACGTGCAGGGCATAGACGGGGGCAAAGGGTGTCATTCGGACGATCTCCGCTGGTGATTGAATGCAAGCGCGCTATCATAGCCGCCCCGAAGGGTCTGTTGACGTTTCGTCGCGAGCCGCCTTGCCGCGACAAATGGCGCCAGGCGAGGCGCGGGATGCAGGCAATGGTCGTTCCCTTGGCAAGTCCCGGAACGCAGCATGGCGCCATTTGCCGCGCAGCCCGAGGGAAAGGCCATTTTTTGCGCGGCGCCGTGTTGCTCGTCGTTCGTCCGAATGACCAAACCTCTCTCCTCGCGCCTTGCCCCGCGCAAAAAGTGACGCCGTCGCGGCTGTGACGAAACGTCAACAGACCCCTATTACCAAAATTCATCCAGCATCCGGATGTGCCCGCACAGGCGCGTCCGGAGCCCGGGAAGTCCATGCTCAGCACCGAACTCAAGGCCACGATCCAGGGCGCCTACACGCGCTTCCTCGAGGCGAAGGAACTCAAGCCACGCTACGGCCAGCGTTTGATGATCGCCGAAGTGGCCAAGGTCCTCGGCACCATCGACAGCGACGAAGAAGGCCATCGTCTGGGCGATGCCGCGGTGGTCGCCGTCGAGGCGGGAACCGGTACTGGCAAGACCGTTGCCTACAGCCTCGCCGCCATCGCGTGCGCCAAGGCCGCCGGCAAGCGCCTGGTGATCGCCACCGCCACCGTCGCCCTGCAGGAGCAGATCGTCCACAAGGACCTGCCCGACCTGCTGCGCAACAGCGGCCTGTCCTTCAGCTTCGCCCTGGCCAAGGGGCGCGGGCGCTACATGTGCCTGTCCAAGCTCGATCACCTGCTGCAGGAAGGACAGGCGCAAAGCGCCACCGCGCAGTTGTTCGAGGAAGAGGGCTTCCGCATCGACGTGGACGAAACCTCCAGCAAGCTGTTCAACCAGATGATCGAGCGCCTGGCCGGCAACCGCTGGGATGGCGACCGTGATTCCTGGCCCGAGGCCATCGAGGACACGCAGTGGGCGCAGGTCACCACTGATCACAGCCAGTGCACCAATCGCCATTGTCCGAACTTCCAGCAATGTGCCTTCTACAAGGCACGCGAGGGCATGACCAAGGTCGACGTGATCGTCACCAACCATGACCTGGTGCTGGCCGACCTCGCCCTGGGTGGCGGCGCGATCCTGCCCGACCCGCGCGATACCATCTACGTGTTCGACGAAGGCCATCACCTGCCGGACAAGGCGATCGGCCACTTCGCCCACTTCACCCGTCTGCATGCCACCGCCGACTGGCTGGGCCAGGTGGAAAAGAACCTGACCAAGCTTCTGGCGCAGAACCCGCTGCCTGGCGACCTCGGCCGGCTGATCGAACAGGTGCCGGAACTGGCCCGCGACCTGCGCACCCACCAGCAGTTCATGTTCACCGCCTGCGAGGAAATCGGCGACTTCCGTGCCGGCGAAGACATGGAGGGCCGCGAGCGGCCACGCCATCGCTTCGAGGGAGGGGTGATCCCCGAGCACATCCGCGAGATGGGCATCGAGCTGAAGAAGGGCTTCTCCAGGCTCACCGATCTCTTTACCCGCCTGACCGAGCTGCTCAAGGAAGCCATGTCCGGGGAGGGCAGCGTCGGTATCGCCAGCCACCAGGCCGAGGAATGGTATCCGCTGTTCGGCAGCCTGCTGGCGCGTGCCCAGGGCAACTGGGAGCTGTGGACCGCCTTCACCTGCGAAGACCCGCAAGACAGCCCGCCGATGGCGCGCTGGCTGACCCTCGCCGAGAGCGGCAGCTACTACGACATCGAAGCCAACGCCAGCCCGATCCTCGCCGCCGAGGCCTTGCGCCGCAACCTGTGGAACGTCGCCTACGGCGTACTGGTGACATCCGCGACCCTCACCGCGCTGGGCACCTTCGACCGCTACCGGATGCGCGCTGGCTTGCCGCGCGCGGCAGTGACCGCCGTGGTGCCGAGCCCCTTCCACCATGCCGATGCCGGCGTGCTGCGTGTGCCGGATCTCAAGGCCGACCCCCGCGATGCGGCAGCGCACACCGCCGCCATCGTCCGCGAGTTGCCGGCGATGCTCGAAGGTGCGCGTGGCTCGCTGGTGCTGTTCGCTTCGCGCAAACAGATGCAGGAGGTATTCGACGGCCTGGAGCGGGACTGGCGCAAGCGCGTGCTGATCCAGGGCAACCTGTCCAAGCAGGAGACTCTGAACAAGCACAAATCCCGCGTGGACGATGGTGAAACCAGCGTGCTGTTCGGCCTGGCCAGTTTCGCCGAGGGTGTCGACCTGCCGGGTGCCTACTGCGAGCACGTGGTGATTGCCAAGATTCCCTTCGCCGTGCCGGACGACCCGGTGGAAGCGGCGCTCTCGGAGTGGATCGAGGCGCGCGGCGGCAATCCGTTCATGGAGATCGCCGTGCCGGACGCTTCGCTGCGACTGGTGCAGGCCTGTGGGCGCCTGCTGCGTACCGAGCAGGACAGGGGCACCATCAGCCTCTTGGATCGACGCGTAGTGACGCAGCGCTACGGCAAGGCCATCCTCAATGCGCTGCCCCCGTTCCGCCGTGAAATCGCATGATCGAATCCTGATCCGCCGTGCGTCGGTGTAACTGCGTCGGAAGCTGGCCCGGAGTACGTATTCACAGTGTATAAACTCCGCCCTCGAGCCAGCTTCCGCCGTGCTTTGCTCCAGCCTGCACGGCCCCGGCTCGCAAGAGGCCCGGGCGCCGGGCGGGCAAACCTTCGTGGTTGAATTCAGCGTTCGCCTCGCGGCGAGCGTGCAGTAAGGACGAGGACACATGATCGCTTCGCGTTGGCATCTGCCGCTGCTGCTCAGTCTGGCCATCGCCAGTACCCCGGCCGTTGCGGCTGGCAGCAATGACACCCTGTTCAACTTCGTCAAGCCGATGGCGGTGGTCAGCATTTCCACGCAGAACGCCGACCTGCCCAGCGCCACGGCCGAGGCCACGCCCGAGGGCGAAATCCTCCGACGGGTGAACTTCAATCCCGCGCCGCAACCGACCTTGCGCCTGGCACCCGCCAGCGGTAGCTGGGATTGGTCCCAGGCCGACAGCATGAGCCTGCGCATCCAGAACGCGATGGGTTGGGCGATCACCCTGGAAGTCGAGATCGAAGGCGTGGGCGGCGCGCCGGGCCTGCATGCGAGTATCGCGTTGCCGCCAGGCCCGGCGCAGACCCTGCTGGTTCCGCTGCGGGCGACCGCGCCGGAAAACTTCGGTATGCGCGCCGGCGTGCCGATGCCGGTGATGCTGGATGGGCAGCGTCTGCTGCTGGCCGCCAAGGTGACGGGTGAGTTGAATCGCAGCCAGGTTGGCGCGGTGAAGATCTACCTGAATGCACCCAAGGCGGCGCAGGACATACTCGTCGGCCGCTTCGGCACCTACGCCGGTGGCGATGAGTGGCACAAGGCGTACACCGGTATCGTCGATGGTTTCGGCCAGGCCAGTCGGGGCGATTGGCCGGAGAAGGTGAAGAGTGCCGAGCAATTGGCCAGCGCCTGGAAGGCCGAAGGCGAACAACTGAAGAAATGGCAGCCGGAGCCCGGTCGCGACGCATTCGGCGGTCTGCTGGACGGCCCTGCCTTCGAGAGTACCGGCTTCTTCCGCACCGAAAAACGCAATGGCCGCTGGTGGCTGGTGACTCCAGAAGGCCATTCGTTCTGGTCGCTGGGCGTCAACGCGGTGAATGCCGACAGTAGCCAAACCTACGTCGAAGGCCGCGAATACATGTTCTCCAGTCTGCCGAAGGAAGGCGATCCGCTGGCTGCCTTCTACGGCCAGCGAGACGACCGTAGCGGTGTGGGCGCCCAGCAGGGCCGCGCCTTCGGCAATGGCCGCTGGTATGACTTCTATGCCGCCAACCGCTTCCGCGCCGATGGCGGGCTGACCGGTGATGCCGCGGCCGCCGCCTGGCAGGAGCGCACCCTCCAGCGCCTCGGCGCCTGGGGCTTCAATACCCTCGGCGACTGGAGCGATCCGGCGTTCGCCGAGGTGCCGCGCATGCCCTATAGCGTGCCGTTGTCGATCAGTGGCGACTACGCCACCGTCAGCACTGGCTATGACTGGTGGGGCGCCATGCCCGACCCGTTCGATCCGCGCTTTGCGATGGCCGCCGAGCGCGCCATCGCCATCGCTGCCCGCGACCATCGCGAGGATGCCTGGCTGCTTGGCTACTACGCCGACAACGAACTCGCCTGGGCCGGTCGTGGCGACGATGCCCAGGCTCGCTACGCGCTGGCCTTCGGCGCGCTGAAGCTGTCCACCGACAGCCCGGCCAAGCGGGCGTTCATCAAACAATTGAAAGACAAGTACAAGGAGCACGAGGCGCTCGCCGAAGCCTGGGGCGTGCCCCTCGGCGCCTGGGAAGATATCGACGCGCCGGGCTACCAGGCGCCGCAGCCGGATGACGCGCATCCGGCGATTGCCGAAGACTACAGCGCCTTCCTGCGGCTGTACGCCGACCAGTACTTCAAGACGCTGAAGGACTCGCTGAAGTGGCATGCACCGAACCACCTGTTGCTCGGTCCGCGTTTCGCCGTGAGCACGCCGGAGGCGCTGGCATCCTGCGCCCAGTACTGCGACGTTCTGAGCTTCAACCTCTATGTGCCGCTGCCGCAGCAGGGCTTCGACGCCGACTACGTGCGCAGCCTGGACAAGCCGGTGCTGATCACCGAGTTCCACTTCGGCTCCCGCGACCGTGGCCCTTTCTGGGGAGGCGTCGCCGAGGTCTACAACGAGCAGCAGCGCGGCGAAGCCTACCAGCGCTTCCTGGCCGAAGCGGCGAAGCAGCCGAACATCGTCGGCGCGCACTGGTTCCAGTATCTCGACCAGCCGGTAACCGGCCGCCTGCTCGATGGCGAGAACGGCCATATCGGCCTGGTGGGGATCACCGACCTGCCGTTCACCGGCTTCGTCGAGGCAGTGCGCAAGGCCAACCTGCAGACGCGCAAGGTCATCGATGATCAGGCGCGGGCGGCGGCGAAGGCGCCTCCGGAGCCCGAACCCAATCCCGCGCCTTCCGACGACGATGGCAACGACGAGGAGCAGGCCGACAGTCAATGACACGGCATTCGTCTGTTCGATACCCGTCTTAAGCGGGGTTCACAGGGGCGGGGCGCGCTGGAAGAATGGCCGCTCCGCCCCTTCGTTTTCGGTCCACCCACTGGAGATACCGATGACCCTGCACGGCCATTGCGATAACCGCTTCACCCCTGTTGCCGACGCCTTCAGCGCGCTGTTCGAGAATCCGCAGGAACGCGGTGCTGCGCTCTGCATCGAGGTGGGTGGCGAGAGGGTGGTCGACCTCTGGGCCGGCAGCGCGGGCAAGGAGCCGGGGCAGGACTGGCAGGTCGATACGCTGCTCAACCTGTTCTCCTGCACCAAGACCTTCGCCGCCGTTGCTGCGCTGCAATTGGTGGGGGAGGGCAAGCTCGACCTCGATGCGCCAGTGGCGCGCTACTGGCCGGAGTTCGGCCAGGCTGGCAAGCAGGACATCAGCGTGCGCCAGTTGCTTTGCCATCGCGCCGGCCTGCCGGCGATCCACGAGCAGTTGGCGCCTGAAGCGCTGTACGACTGGCCGACCATGACCGCCGCGCTCGCCGCCGAGACACCCTGGTGGACCCCCGGCGCGGAGCACGGCTACGCACCGATCACCTATGGCTGGCTGGTGGGGGAAGTGATCCGCCGCGTGGATGGCCGTGAACCGGGCGACGCCATCGTCGCGCGCACCGCCGCGCCGCTCGGCCTGGACTTCCACATCGGCCTGGATGACGACGAGTTTTACCGTGTGGCGCACATCGCCCGCGGCAAGGGCAATCTGGGCGACGCTGCGGCGCAGCGCCTGCTCAGGACCATGATGACCGAGCCGGCGGCGCTCTCTACCCGCGCTTTCACCAATCCGCCGTCGATACTCACCAGTACCAACAAGCCCGAATGGCGGCGCATGCAGCAGCCTGCGGCGAACGGTCACGGCAACGCGCGTTCGCTGGCGGGATTCTACAGTGGCCTGCTGCAAGGGCGGCTGCTCGACGAGGTGCTGCTCGCCGAGCTGACCCGCGAGCACGCGCTGGGTGAAGATCGAACTTTGTTGACTTGCACCCGTTTCGGGCTCGGGACCATGCTTGACCAGCCCGAAGTGGCCAACGCCACCTACGGTCTCGGCCCGCAGGCGTTTGGCCATCCGGGGGCTGGCGGCTCCATCGGCTTCGCCGATCCCGAGCGCGAGCTGGCTTTCGGTTTTGTCACCAACACCTTGGGTCCGTATGTGCTGATGGACCCTCGCGCGCAGAAACTGGCGCGTGTCGTCGGCGACTGCCTGTAACGACGGGCGGGAGGAACCTTCCTCCCGCGAAGCCTTCGAATAGGCGTTCCGTACGGCCTCCGCGCTCCTTCCTTGCGGCGGTCTTCCCAGCGGCGATGGAATGCACCGCTCGTCAGTTCGAGATTAAAATCTCGTTCCAACTGAGTAAGTTATGCTCAATTCTTAAGCTGATTGCTGAGGTTGCGGCACCGCTGCGCGCGCCTCGCACCCGTACCGTTTCCGTCCCGTTCGGTGGATCGCCCCCATGAGACTGCTCAAGACTTCGACTCTCGTCCTCTGCATCGGCCTTTCCGCCTGCAGCCAGTTCCAGGCCAAGGATCAGGAAAACACCGCCGCCGCGCCAGGCGCCGCCAGCAGCCATTGGTGGTGGCCGTTCGGTGCCGGCAACGAGGTTACCGCCGCTGCGCCTGCACCGGAGAAGAAGCCTGTCGAAGCGCCCAAGGTCGCCGAGGCTGGCAGCAAGCAGCCTGGCGGTCACTGGTGGTGGCCGTTCGGCGTGAGCGAGGGCAAGGCCGAGGCTGACAAGGCGACCAGGCCGCAGAACGTCCAGGTCAGCAAGGAGTGGCTGGACCAGCACGAGAAGACCCTGCGTGCCGCAGTGGCTGGCAGCAAGTTCACCGTCGAGCGCCGCGAAAACGCGCTGGTGCTGATCGCCCCGGTGGATGGCTCATTCAATCCTAAGCGCCCTGAGCTGCTGCTGCCGGTGACTCTCGGCCCGCTGGGCAACGTCGCCAAGATGCTGCAGAACGATCCGGAGAGTGGCGTGCTGGTGCTCGGTCACAGCGACAGCAGCGGCGACAAGACGATCAACGACAAGGTCAGCCTGCAACGCGCCCAGGCGGTATCGTCGATCTTCCGCCTCAGCGGCTTGGGCGCCGATCGCCTGCGCCTGAAGGGGGTCGGGTCAAGCCTGCCGCGCGCCGACAACGGCAGTGCCGAGGGGCGTGCGCTGAACCGCCGCGTGGAGGTGCTGCTGACCCAGCGCACCAGCCTGCTGGCGCTGGCGCAGAACAACTGATCCCCGCGCCGCGAACGGCGCACCTGTCGAGCGGCTGGCGGCATTCCGGGGCGGGATGTCGCTTGTCGTGGATCAAGCGCAAAGGCGCAACTCTGGATAAGCTAGGGGCTTCGTTTCGAAGGAGACTTTCGATGGCCCAGACACTGGCCGATATGCGGCGCGAATACACCCGTGACGGGTTGAGCGAAGCCCAGGCCCCGGCCGAACCGTTCGGCCTGTTTCACCAGTGGTTCGAGGAAGCGGTTAAGACCGAGCAGTTGCCGGTCGAGCCCAACGCGATGATGCTCGCCACCGTGGACGCCGACGGCCAGCCGCACTGTCGGGTACTCCTGCTCAAGGGCCTGGATGACCGAGGCTTCACCTTCTTCAGCAATTACGAAAGTGCCAAGGGGCAGCAACTGGGGGGCAACCCGCGCGCCGCCATGACCTTCTTCTGGCCGGCGCTGGAGCGCCAGGTTCGCATCGAGGGGCGGGTCGAGAAGGTTTCCGTGGAAGAATCCGCCGCCTACTACCGTGTGCGTCCGCTGGGCAGCCGCCTGGGCGCCTGGGCATCCCCGCAGAGCCGGGTGATCGATGGGCGTGGCGAGCTGGAACAATTGCTCGCGGATACCGAAAAGCGCTTCGCCGATTCAGCGCCGAGCTGTCCCGAATTCTGGGGCGGCTACCGGCTGATTCCCAGCCGCATCGAGTTCTGGCAGGGCCGCACGAGCCGCCTGCATGACCGTCTCAATTACCGCTTCGAGAACGGCGCCTGGGTCCGCGAGCGCCTCGCACCCTGAGCGATTCGGCGGGCGAGGCCGTCAGCCATCTTTCCAGGCGTCCGTTCCGGGCGTCCTTCCAATAGCCGGTGGGGCCGTGGCATCAAGCGACGCCCCGTCCCGGTAGATCCCAGGCACGGAAAGCCATTTCCCTTCGCTCGGATCAGCGTGCGCGTGCGGCACATCTAGCGACCCGGTAATGCACCTGGCCGATGGCAGCGGCTTGCCGTCGTCCTGGCGCGCCTTGCCTATCAGAGAGGTTAATCATGGGACTGGTTCTGATTCTCCTGGCACTGATTGCCTTCATCGTCCTCGCCACCACACGGCTCAAGCTGCATCCCTTCCTCGCCCTGCTGGCGGCTGCCTTCATCGCCGGCTTTGCCTACCAGGTACCCAGCCTGGAAATCGTCAAGACCATCACCGGCGGCTTCGGTGCGATCCTTGGCTACATCGGCATTGTGATCGTGCTGGGCACCATCATCGGCGTCATCCTGGAGCGTAGCGGCGCGGCCATCAGCATGGCCGAGTATGTGATCAGGTTGCTGGGGGAGCGATTCCCCACGCTGACCATGTCGATCATCGGTTACCTGGTGTCGATCCCGGTGTTCTGCGATTCCGGCTTCGTCATCCTCAATTCGCTGAAGAATGCCCTGGCGGCCCGCATGCGTGTGTCCAGCATCGCCATGAGCGTTGCTCTGGCCACCGGCTTGTACGCCACCCACACCTTTGTGCCGCCGACTCCCGGACCTATCGCCGCCGCGGGGAACCTCGGGCTGGAATCGAGCCTTGGCCTGGTGATCGCCGTCGGTCTGCTGGTGGCCTTCGTCACCGCGATGGCGGGCATGTGGTGGGCCAATCGTTACGTGGGGCGCGATGTGCCGCTGGAATCCGAAGGCCATGAGGAAGAGGAGGCGGTCGAATTCGCTGAGCTGCGGGCTCGTTACGGCCAATTGCCCGGTGCCGGGAAAGCCTTCGCGCCGATTCTGGTGCCGATCCTGTTGATCTGCCTCGGCTCGGTGGCGGTGTTCCCCAGCAAGCCGCTGGGCGATGGCGCGCTGTTCTCGGCCTTCAGCTTCCTCGGCCAGCCAGTGGTGGCTCTGCTGGTGGGCCTGGCGCTTTCGTGCACCCTGCTCAAGCCGGGGCAGCGTCGCGATGACTTCCAGGAGCGGGTCTCCGACGGTCTGCATGCTGCCGCGCCGATCCTGCTGATCACTGGTGCTGGCGGGGCATTCGGCGCCATGCTGAAAGTCACTCCGCTGGGCGATTACCTGGGCAGTACCCTGTCCAGCCTGGGCATCGGCCTGTTCATGCCCTTCATCGTGGCCGCCGCGCTGAAAACCGCCCAGGGCTCGACCACGGTGGCGCTGGTCACCACCTCGGCGCTGGTGGCGCCGTTGCTGGGCGATCTGGGGCTGGACAGCGAGATGGGGCGCATTCTGGTGGTCATGGCCATCGGCGCTGGCAGCATGACGGTGTCCCATGCCAACGACAGCTTCTTCTGGGTAGTCACGCGCTTCAGCCGGATGAGCGTCTCCACCGCGTACCGCGCGCAGACTGCGGCGACGCTGGTGCAGGGCGTGGCGGGAATGCTGACGGTATGGCTGCTGAGCCTGGTGCTGTTGTGAGGTGTCGGTGGGATGCTGCAGGATCAGCCGAAGACGTTGCTCGTGAGGTCGTTCGATGAAAGTTGTGATCGCTCCTGACTCCTTCAAGGAAAGCCTTTGCGCTCCGGATGCCGCGCAAGCCATCGCGCGTGGCTGGCTGCGTGCGCGGCCATCGGATGAACTCGTGCTGCGGCCGATGGCCGACGGCGGCGAGGGCACGGTGGATGCCGTGCTCGCCGCGCAGCCCGGAGAGCGGCGCGAATGCCGGGTCTGCGGTCCGCTCGGGCTGCCGGTGACCGCGCACTGGGGCTGGTTGAACGACGCGACGGCGGTGATCGAGATGGCCGCCGCCAGCGGTCTGCACTGGGTGCCTGAACGCAAGCGCGACGCGGCCCGCACTACCAGTCGTGGCACTGGCGAACTGTTGCGTGAGGCGCTGCAGGCCGGTGCCCGCAAGATCATTCTCGGGCTCGGTGGCAGCGCCACCAACGATGCCGGGCTGGGGCTGCTGCAGGCGCTGGGTGTGCGCTTCCTCGATGCCCAGGGGGCGGAGCTCGGTGATGGCGGGGCAGCTCTCGCCACGCTGGAGAGCATCGACCTGTCCGGGCTGGATCCACGCTTGAAGCAGGTAGAGATCGAAGTCGCCGCCGATGTGAACAATCCGTTGTGCGGTCCGCGCGGTGCGTCCGCGGTCTTCGGTCCGCAGAAGGGCGCCACTCCGGAGCAAGTGGAGCAACTGGATGAGGCACTGCGGCATTTCGCCGCTGTTGCCGCGAAAACCCTGGGCGAGGATCACAGCCTGTTCCCCGGCGTCGGTGCGGCGGGCGGGTTGGGCTTCGCCAGCCGCGCCTTCCTCAAGGCACGCTTCCGGCCGGGCATCGAGCTGGTCGCGGAGCTGTCCGGGCTGGAGGAGGCCATGCAGGGCGCCGCGCTGGCGATCACCGGCGAGGGGCGGCTGGATGGTCAGAGCCTGCACGGCAAGACGCCGGTTGGCGTGGCACGCCTCGCCAAACGCAACGGTGTGCCGCTGATAGCCCTTGCGGGCAGCCTGGGCGAAGGGCTGGCGGAGCTGCGTGAGGAAGGGATCGAGGCGGCGTTCAGCCTGGTGCCGGGGCCTGTCAGCCTGGCCCAGGCATGCGCGCAGGCCGCGCCGGAGCTGGAGAATCGCGCCGAGGCGCTGGCGCGATTCTGGTCCGTGGCTCAGGCTGCGCGGTAATCGTCCGCGGCTCGCTGGAGCCATTGCGGCAGGTCGCGGCGCTTGACGCGCTGCCGCTTGGCTTCTTCCAGGCGCTCCAGAATGTAGGTGCGCTTGGCGGGATCGTTGCCGGCCAGCGAGAGTGCGAGATCGCGGTCCATCCAGCGGCGAATGCGCCAGTAGATCCACCAGTGGAAGTACAGACCGGTGGCCGTGGTGACGACGATGATGAAGTAATCCATGAGCGCTCCTCGTGAGGGCGCCTACCGTAGCCGATCCGGCAATGCACATAAAGCTGAGCCAAGACAGGCGCATTCGTCGCATTTGGCTCAAACTGTATGCAAGCTGAACCGAGCGAGATTGTTGCCAGGCCTGGCGTGACAGCGGGGCTGTCGTCGGAGTCTAATATTCGTAGCCCTATCCGGAGGTTTCTTACATGCGTAAATCTGCCCTGTTCGCCGTGACGTTCGCTGCGCTGGCCCTGACCCTCGGTGGTTGCCAGTCCAGCCTGACTGGCGACACCTATACCCGCGAAGAAGCACGCACCGTGCAGAACGTTCGCATGGGTACCATCCAGGCCCTGCGGCCGGTCAAGATCGAAGGCACCAAGACGCCGATCGGCTCCGTTGCCGGCGCCGCAGTTGGCGGTATTGGCGGCAGCGCCATCGGGGGCGGCAAGGGGAGCTATGTCACCGCCATCATCGGCGCCGTGGCTGGCGGCCTGCTCGGTGCCGCTACCGAGGAAGGCCTGACCCGCACTCAGGGTGTGGAGATCACCGTTCGCGAGGACGACGGCAGCACCCGCGCCTACGTCCAGCAGGTCGACGAGGGCGCCGTGTTCCGAGTTGGCGAGCGTGTGCGCATCCTGACTGTCAACGGTACCAGCCGCGTCAGCCACTGACCGGTATCGACGGCTGCCGCGAGGCAGCCTTTCAGCGCGCGACCGCCGTTCTGGCCGTCGCGCGCTATCGTTTTCGGGGGAGCGATTCCCCTTGCGCGGCTTGCGGGAGGCGAGCTTCGCGGCCTGAATTTTAGTAATAGTTCAATTCATGACATGTAATCGATAGATATGGATAATCGTTGCCTTCGTTCGCCGGCCGCTTTGCCGCCGGGTCGTTTGTATGGAGGCCGCGCGGCGGCGAATAGGAGTGGGTCATGATTCTGGCGCTGATCATTGCGCTGCCTTTCTTCGGAGTGCTGCTGCCGCTCCTGAGCGAGCGCTTCGGCCGTAGTGCCTGCGCGGCGGCGACCGGCCTGGTGCCGCTTGCCGGGTTGCTCCTGCTGTTCAGCCAGCGCGCGGTGCTCGGCGCCGAGGCACTGGTGGTCGGCACGCCCTGGCTGCCGGAACTGGGGCTTAATCTCAGTCTGCGCCTGGATGGCCTGGGTTTCCTCTTCGCTCTGTTGATTCTCGGGATCGGCCTGCTGGTCATCCTTTATGCCCGCTACTATCTGTCCGAAAAGGAACCCGCCGGGCGCTTCTTCGCATTTCTGCTGCTGTTCATGGGCTCCATGCTCGGCGTGGTGTTGAGCGAGAACCTGCTGCTGATGCTGGTGTTCTGGGAGCTGACCAGCCTGTCGTCGTTCCTGCTCATCGGCTTCTGGGGCTACCGCTCGGATGCCCGCAAGGGTGCGCGCATGTCGCTGGCGGTTACCGGTGGCGGCGGTCTCGCGCTGCTCGCCGGTATCCTGCTGATCGGCCACATCGTCGGCAGCTTCGAGCTGAGTCAGGTGCTGGCTGCCCGGGAAGCGCTGCTGGCCAGTCCTTTGTTCCCGGTGACACTGTGCCTGGTGCTGCTGGGTGTGTTCACCAAGTCCGCTCAGTTCCCGTTCCACTTCTGGCTACCCCATGCAATGGCGGCGCCGACGCCGGTTTCCGCCTATCTGCATTCGGCAACGATGGTCAAGGCCGGCGTGTTCCTGCTGGCGCGCCTGTATCCGGTGCTGTCGGGCAATGACCTGTGGTTCTACCTGGTCAGCCTGACCGGGCTTGCGACGCTGCTGATGGGCGCCTTCATGGCGCTGTTCCAGAATGACCTCAAGGGCCTGCTTGCGTACTCGACCATCAGCCATCTGGGGTTGATCACCCTGTTGTTCGGCCTGGACTCGCCGATGGCCAACGTCGCGGCGATCTTCCATATCATTAACCACGCCACCTTCAAGGCCTCGCTGTTCATGGCCGCTGGCATCATCGATCACGAGACCGGCAGCCGCGACATGCGCCGCATCAACGGCATGTGGAAGTACATGCCGCATACCGCGGTGCTGGCGATGGTGGCCTCAGCGTCAATGGCCGGCGTACCTTTGCTCAATGGCTTCCTCAGCAAGGAAATGTTCTTCGGCGAGACCCTGGCGCAGAACATGATGGGCGGTTTCAACTGGGTGATTCCGACCCTGGCCACGGTAGCGGCGCTGTTTTCGGTGAGCTACTCGGTACGCTTCATCCACGACGTATTCTTCAACGGCGAACCGATCAACCTGCCCAACCCGCATCCCCATGAGCCGCCGCGCTACATGAAGGTGCCGGTGGAGATCCTTGTGCTGATCTGCCTGCTGGTGGGGATCATGCCGTCGCTGATCGTCGGCCCTCTGCTGGCCGGTGCCGCCGCATCGAGCCTGAATGCGCCGCTGCCCGAGTACAGCCTGGCGATCTGGCACGGTTTCAATGCGCCGCTGGCGATGAGCTTCGTCGCCACTGCAGGCGGTGTGCTGCTCTACGTCCTGCGCAAGCCGCTGTTCGACTGGTACGCCGGCCTGCCTGCGGTGGATGCCAAGCTGGTGTTCGAGCAGCAGGTGCAGCGCGTGGTGCGCTTCGCTGGGCGCTGTACCGATCTCCTCGAAAACGGCTCGTTGCAGCGTTACGCCATGTTGCTGGTGCTGGCGGCGGTGGTCGTCGTGTTCGTCGGCCTCGCGCCGCTATCGGGTGTCGAAGGCACGCGGGAGCAGGCCTCGCTGGACGGCATCACAGCCCTGGGCCTGGTGCTGCTTGGGCTGTGCGGGCCGCTCACCGTATGGTTCCACCGCGAGCGCCTGATCGCGCTGATCATCCTGAGCATCGGCGGCCTGCTGGTGGCCCTGGCTTTTGCCCGTTTCGCCGCACCGGATCTCGCGCTGACCCAGTTGTCGGTCGAAGTGGTAACGATGGTTCTGCTGATGCTGGCGCTGTACTACCTGCCCGCGCGTACACCTGCCGCCTCCAGCAGCCTGCGTCGCTTGCGCGACTTCGTGGTGGCGGTCGGCGCCGGGGTGATGGTGACCCTGCTGGCCTATGCGGTGCTGACCCGTCCATACGACAGCATCGCCAGTTATTACCTGGAAAACAGCGTTGCCGGCGGTGGCGGCCATAACGTGGTGAACGTGATCCTGGTCGACTTCCGTGGTTTCGATACCCTCGGTGAGATCACCGTGCTGGCGATTGCCGCAGTGGGGATCTTCGCCCTGCTCGACGGCCTGCGCCTGCTGCGCCGCGAGCACGATGAGGCGGGCCGCGTCTGGGCAGCGGATCGCTTCCCGCCGATTCTCTCGGTGCTGTCGCGGCTGATGCTGCCCCTGGCTCTGCTGGTCTCGGTGTTCATCTTCCTGCGCGGCCACAACCTGCCGGGGGGCGGTTTCATCGCCGGCCTCATCACCTCGGTCGCGCTGATCCTGCAATACATCGCCTGCGGCAACCGCTGGGTGAGCACGCGCCTGCCGCTGGACTACGGCCGCCTGGCCGGGCTCGGCGTGCTGGTCGCCGGTCTCACCGGGCTGGGCAGCTGGTTCTTCGGCTTCCCGTTCCTGACCTCCGCATTCGGCCATTTCAATATTCCGCTCATCGGTGAGATCGAGTTGGCCACCGCGATGCTGTTCGACTTGGGCGTGTACTTCACAGTGGTGGGGGCGACCCTGCTCATTCTTTCGGGCCTTGGCGGGTTGACCGCGCCGCCGGGTACGCCCTCGCTGTCCAAGGAGGCGTTCTGATGGAAGCGCTGTTCGCCATCTCCCTCGGCTTGCTGACCGCCAGTGGCGTCTATCTGTTGCTGCGCGCGCGGACCTTCCCGGTCGTGCTCGGCCTGACCCTGCTGTCCTATGCGGTCAACCTGTTCCTCTTCGCGATGGGCCGGCTGGCTGGCGACCCGGCGGTGATCGGCAAGGTCGCCGACGCCGGTGACCCGATTCCCCAGGCGCTGGTGCTGACCGCCATCGTCATCGGCTTTGCCATGACTGCGTTCGTGATCGTCCTCGCCCTGCGCGGGCAGGCGGAAACCGGCGGTGACCATGTCGACGGCGGAAACGGCCAGGAAGGAGGACTGGATCGATGAATCATTGGCTGATCCTGCCGGTCCTGTTGCCGCTGTTCGCCGGCTGCCTGCTGCTGCTCGCCAGTGCTCTGGGCGAGCGTTTGCAGCGTGGCCTGTCGCTGCTCGCCACGCTGGCGTTGCTGCCGCTGTCCGCGGTTTTACTGCAACAGGCCGACAGTGGCGCGATCCAGTACTACGCGCTGGGCAACTGGCAACCGCCCTTCGGCATCATTCTGGTGCTGGATCGCCTGAGCGCGTTGATGCTGGCGGCCACGGCATTGCTGGCCAGCCTGTCGATGGTCTACGCGCTGCGTGGCGACGACCGCCGCGGCAAGCGCTTCCACGCTCTGTTCCAGTTCCAGTTGCTGGGCCTGAACGGGGCGTTCCTCACCGGTGACCTGTTCAACCTCTTCGTATTCTTCGAGATCCTGCTGATCGCCTCTTATGCACTGCTGCTGCACGGCGGCGGGGCGGGGCGGGTGCGCGCGGGTGTGCATTATGTGGTGCTCAACCTCGTGGGTTCGGCGTTCTTCCTGATCGCGGTGGGTACGCTCTACGGCATCACCGGCACGCTGAACATGGCGCACATGGCCGAGCGCGTGGCGTTGCTGAACGCCGGGCAAGCGCCGTTGGTACACGCCGCGGCGCTGTTGCTGCTGGTGGTGTTCGGCCTCAAGGCGGCACTGCTGCCGCTGTACTTCTGGTTGCCCAAGGCCTACGCCGAGGCCAGTGCGCCGGTGGCTGCGCTGTTCTCGATAATGACCAAGGTGGGCATCTACTCGATCCTGCGGGTGTACACGCTGATCTTCGGCGACCAGGCCGGCGAGCTGGCCAACGTGGCACAGGCGTGGCTCTGGCCGCTGGCGCTGGCGGGCATCGTCGCCGGTGCGCTCGGTGCGCTGGCTGCCACCACGCTGCAGGGCCTGCTGTCGTACCTGGTGGTGGTTTCCGCCGGAACCCTGCTGGCGGCGCTGGCGCTGGGCACCCAGGCGGCTCTGTCGGCGGCGCTCTACTACATGCTGCACAGTATCTGGGTCGCGGGCGGGCTGTTCCTGCTCGCCGACCTGATCGCCCGCCAGCGCGGCGACAAGGGGGGCCGCCTGGTTCAGGGCCCGGCGCTGTTGCAACCGCATCTGTTGGGCGGCGCATTCTTCTTTGGTGCCATTGCCGTTGCCGGCCTGCCTCCGCTTTCGGGCTTCATCGGCAAGCTGATGCTGCTGCGCTCGGTGAGCGGCGGCAGCGAAGCCATAGCGCTGTGGAGCGTGGTGCTGGTCAGTGGCCTGGTCACTATCGTCGCTCTCAGTCGCGCGGGCAGCACGCTGTTCTGGCGCACTGGGCGTACGGTGCTGGGCAGTGCCGAGCGTGAGCCGGTGAAGATGCTGGCGACCTTCGGCCTGCTGGCCAGCGCACCGCTGATGGTGGTCGCTGCGCGGCCGCTGCTGGGCTATGCGCAGGCGACGGCGGCGCAATTGCTGGATGTCGGCCTCTATACCCAGGCGATCCTTCTGGGAGGTGGCGCATGATCCGGCGCGTTCTGCCGCATCCGTTGCTCAGCGTGGTTCTGCTGCTGAGCTGGCTGCTGATGGTCAACGATTTTTCCCTGGGGCACTGGGTGCTCGGCGCATTTCTTGGCCTGGCGCTACCGCTGCTGTGCCGCAACCTGCTGCTGTCCGCGCCGCGCATCCGCCGGCCGGGCCTGCTGCTGCGCTTCATCGCGCTGGTTCTGTACGACATCGTGGTGGCCAACCTGCAAGTGGCGAAGCTGGTGCTGGGGCCGCGCAGCCGCCTGCAACCCGGCTTCGTGGAGATCCCGCTGGAGCTGACCGATGACCTGGCCATCACCATCCTTGCCAGTGTCATCACCCTGACGCCCGGAACCTGCTCGGCCGACCTGAGCGCGGACCGCCGGACCCTGCTGGTCCACGGTATTGACGTGCCGGACCCGCAGGCACTGGTGGCCGACATCAAGGCCCGCTACGAGGCGCCGTTGAAGGAGGTGTTCGAATGCTCGGCTACATGATTCCCGTTTGCCTGGCGCTGCTCGGGCTTGCCGTGCTGCTGACGGTGGCCCGGCTGATTCGCGGCCCGGGCGCGGCCGACCGCATCCTGGCGCTGGACACGCTGTCGATCGAAGCCATCGCGCTGATCGTGCTGTTCGGCATGTGGAAGGGCAGCGGCCTGTACTTCGAGGCGGCGCTGCTGATCGCGGTGATGGGTTTCGTCAGCACCGTGGCCCTGTCCAAGTTCCTGCTGCGCGGAGACATCATCGAATGAGTGTTCTGATCGAAGCGCTGGTCTGCCTGCTGCTGCTTGCCGGCAGCCTGTTCGCCCTACTCGGCGCCATCGGCCTGTACCGACTGCCGGACTTCTACACCCGCCTGCACGCACCGACCAAGGCCTCCACCCTGGGCGTGGGCGGGGTGATCCTGGCCTCGATGCTGTACTTCAGCACCCGTGGCGAGGGCGTCAGCCTGCATGAACTGCTGATCACCGTGTTCCTGTTCATCACCGCGCCGATCAGTGCGCATTTGCTGGCCAAGGCTGCCATGCAACAGCGCGCACCGGTGAAGCCGGGTACCGAGGGCAAGCCCTGGGAGTAAGGGCGAAGTTCCCGCCGGGGCGGCGTGCCTGCTTGCAGGCATTTCGCCCATACAGTTTCACCGCGATTCTGTATCTGTCGGTGCGCGCCGCTGGCCTCCTATACTCCAGACGTTCTTCTGACTGGAGCGTCCCATGCAGCAATCCCGGCCGTTCGCCCTGGCGTGTCTGGTGTTGGCCATGGCGCTCTGGGGCAGTTCCTTCATTGCACTGAAATTCGCCTTCCAGGAAATGCCGGCTATGTGGGTGATTTTCGCGCGCATGGCCCTCGGCAGTCTGATCTTCCTCGTCGCCTGGCGCTGGCGTGGGCGAATCGATTACCGGCCGGGCGACTGGAAATGGCTGCTCGCGCTGGCAGCATGCGAGCCGTGCCTGTATTTCATCTTCGAATCCCTCGCGCTACAGCACACCAGCGCCGCCCAGGCCGGCATGATCACGGCACTGTTGCCGCTGCTGGTGGCGATGGGGGCGTTCTTCCTGCTGCGCGAGAAGATCGCCCGCAACACGTGGCTGGGCTTCGCCCTGGCGGTGCTCGGCGCGCTGTGGCTGACCCTGGCCAGTGAGGCGAATGGGCATGCGCCCAATCCGCTTCTGGGCAACTTTTACGAGTTGCTGGCGATGCTCTGCGCCACCGGCTACACCTTGCTGCTCAAGCATCTGTCGGCGCGCTATTCGCCGTTCATCCTGACGGCCATGCAGGCGTTCATCGGTTCACTGTTTTTCCTGCCGTTGGCGCTGGTCAGTTCCGGATTGCCGAGCATGCCCGGCATCAGCGGCCTGCTGGCGCTGGTCTATCTTGGCAGCGTGGTGACCGTAGGTGCCTACGGTCTCTACAACTTCGGCGTCAGCCGCCTGCCGGCGAGCCAGGCGACCGGCTTCATCAACCTGATCCCGGTGTTCACCCTGATCTTCGCTGCGCTGCTGCTCGGCGAGGTGCTTACCGGCCAGCAGGCGCTGGCGGCTGCGCTGGTGTTCGCCGGGGTCGGCCTCAGCCAGTGGCGCAGCGCGTCGCCCACCGCACCGGCCGGCGTACTGGACTGACCCACAGCCAACGGAGAGGTATCGACATGCCCGCCCAAGACCGCAACTGGACCCGCGAGGCCATCCGCATCATCGAGGCGGATTTCCAGCGCTGTGCCGACACCCACCTAGTCCCGCTGGAGATGCCGGGGCTGCCCGGCGTCGACCTGTATTTCAAGGACGAGTCCAGCCATCCCACTGGCAGTCTCAAGCATCGCCTGGCGCGCTCGCTGTTCCTGTATGCGCTGTGCAACGGCTGGCTGCGCCCCGGTGCGCCGGTGATCGAAGCGTCCAGCGGTTCCACGGCGATTTCCGAGGCGTACTTCGCGCGGCTGCTGCGCTTGCCGTTCATTGCCGTGGTGCCGGCTTCCACCTCGAAGGAGAAGATCGCGCAGATCGCCTTCTACGGCGGCCAGTCGCACCTGGTGGAAGACCCGACGCAGATCTATGCCGAATCCGAACGGTTGGCCAGGGAAACCGGCGGCCACTTCATGGACCAGTTCACCTACGCCGAGCGCGCCACCGACTGGCGGGCGAACAACAACATCGCCGAATCGATCTTCCAGCAGATGCGCCATGAGCGCTTCCCGGAGCCGGCCTGGCTGGTCTCCAGCCCCGGCACCGGCGGAACCCTGGCGACTCTCGGACGCTTCGCCCGCTACCGCCGCCATGACACCCGGGTGATGTGCGCCGATGCCGAGCGCTCGGTGTTCTTCGATTGCTACTGCAGCGGCGACCGCGACCTGTCGCTGAGCTACGGCTCGCGCATTGAGGGTATTGGCCGGCCGCGCGTCGAGGCGTCGTTCCTGCCCGAGGTGATCGATGCCTGCTGCAAGGTGCCCGATGACCTTTCGCTGGCGGCCATGCACTACCTGGCGCAGCGGCTGGGGCGGCGTGTCGGTGGCTCCAGCGGCACCAACCTGATCGGTGCGCTGCTGGTCGCCCGGCAGATGGTGGCCCGTGGTGAGAGCGGCTCGGTGGTGACCATTCTCTGCGACAGTGGCGAGCGCTACGAGACCACCTACTACAACCCGCTCTGGCTGATTTCCCAGGGCTTCGACCTCGATCCGCTGATCGCCGCGGTGCGTGAGTGCGCGGAAGAGGGCAGCGGATTGCCCGGGGAGATTCCCGCGCATGGCCTTTGCTGAGCGCAAGGGATACATCTGAACAAGGAAAGACCTGAAATGAACACCATTGGCCTGATCGGCGGAATGAGCTGGGAATCCACCATTCCGTACTACCGGCAGATCAACCAGACCATCAAGGAACGCCTGGGCGGGCTGCACTCGGCGAAGATCGTGCTGTACAGCGTCGACTTCCACGACATCGAGCGCCTGCAGCATGCCGGCGACTGGGACGCGGCCGGGCGGATGCTGGCCGATGCGGCGCGCGCGCTGAAGGCCGCGGGCGCGGACTTCCTGGTGCTGTGTACCAACACCATGCACAAGGTCGCGCCAGCCATCGAGGCGGCAGTGGACATCCCTCTGCTGCACATTGCCGACCCGACTGCGGAGGCGATCCGCGAGGCGGGGATCACGACGGTCGGCCTGCTGGGAACGCGCTTCACGATGGAGCAAGCATTCTACAAGGACCGCCTGGCCGAGCGCTTCGGGTTGCAGGTGCTCACGCCCCCGGACAAGGAGCGCGAGGTGGTGCACCGGATCATCTACGAAGAACTCTGCCTGGGGCGGATTCTCGATGAATCGCGCGAGGCGTATCGGCAAGTGATTGCCTCGCTGCAAGAGCGCGGCGCCCAGGCGGTGATCCTCGGCTGTACCGAGATTTCCCTGCTGGTCGGCCCGCAGGATGCGAAGGTGCCGCTATTCGATACCACCGCCATCCATGCGCGCCAGGCTGCTGAACGCGCGCTCTGAAACTGGGCGGGGATAACCCCGCCACGGGGTGGTCAGTCGCCGCTGGAACCGCCCGGGTAGGCGCAGCCGTGCATGACCTGGCTGTCCACGCGCAGCTCGGCGGAGAGGTTGCTCAGTGCGCCGCTCATGCCGTCCTGGCAACGTGCCGGGGCGACCCACAGCTCCAGCTTCTCGCCGTTGGCTTCGCTGGAGTAGCTGGTGCTGCCGTTGGGCAGGCCTTCCGCGATGTAGGGCACTACCAGCGAGGGTTTGCCGGGCTGTTCGAGCAGCAGGCCCTGGTTGTTGATCAGCACGCTCCAGCCCGGCTCATTGCCGTGGGCGCGGACGATGCTGCGCTTGAAGTTCGGGTCGTCGCAGCCGGCGCCTTCATTCTGCAGACGGTACAGCTTGCTGACTTCCAGCTTGCCGTCGGTGCCGGCGGCGGTGCTGCCGCTGAAGTTTCCGCGCAGGTCGACGAACAGGGTGCTGGCACCATCCTCGAAGAGGGTCTTGGCTTCACGGGGCAGGCCGGTGTTGCCGCTATCCTCGATACTGAAGCGGCGTTGCTCGCTGCAACTGCGGAAGACCAGCTTGCCGTCCTGCTGGCTCAGTTCGCCCTGCAGGCGGGTGCTGGCGTTAAGGTCGGTCTTGTCGGGTGTCCACACCTGGCAGGCGGCGAACAGAGGTAGCAGGCTGTAGAGGATGAAACGGCTGGATCGCATGGACGGACTCCCTCGAAAGTGGGCTCACGTTACCGAGCGAGGCCGGGCATCTCAAGGACTTGTGCAGGAGAAAGTCGATGATTCGTTGCAAGCGAGCCTATGAGCCGGCGGCCGCGGAAGACGGCCAGCGGGTGTTGGTGGACCGCCTCTGGCCAAGGGGCATCCGCAAAGAGGCGCTGCATCTGGAGCACTGGGCCAAGGACGCATCGCCGTCCAATGAACTGCGTCAGCGCTTCCATCATGACCCGAGCCTGTTCGAGGAGTTTCGAACGGCCTATCACGCTGAGTTGAACGCTCACCCGGAGCACTGGATGGGCCTGCTGGACCTGGCCCGCAAGGGTACGCTGACGCTGCTCTATGGCGCGAAGGATGAGGAACACAACAACGCGCGGGTGCTGGCGGAATTCCTCGAAGACGAGTTGGAGAAACAGGCCGAGGGGAGTTCGCCGGTCTGCTATGCGGGGAAGACCGAGTGAGGTTCCGTTCGCGAGCCTGCGCGCCAGTTGGCTCGCGGAGCCGCAGGATGGGTGGAGCGAGGTGCTACCCGCCGGCAACGCTCACCGGTTCGTCGATGGATATCGCGTCGCTCCACGCCACCGTCACCAGATTTTGTAGACCTGCCCGGTCTGCGCCCCTTCTACGCTGCGAGCGAAGCCCAGCGCCGCGTCCGCAGCCGGAACCGGCTTGAAGCCACGGAAGAACGGTGCGTAGCTCTCCATCGACTCCACCAGCACGTTCGGGCTGACCACGTTGATCCGCTGGCCGCGCGGCAGCTCCAGCGCGGCGCTGCGTGCGAAGCCTTCCAGCGCGCCGTTGACCAGGCTGGCCGAACTGCCCAGGACGATCGGCTGCTCGCTGAGAATGCCACTGGTGAGGGTGAAGGAGGCGCCGTCGTTGGCGTAGCGGCTGCCGATGAGTACCAGGTTCACCTGCCCCATGAGCTTGTCTTTCAGGCCGACCGCCATCTCCTCTTCGCCCATTTCGTCGAGCTGGCCGAAATGCACTTTGCCGGCGGCGCTGACCAGTGCGTCGAAGCCGCCGGTCTGCTCGAACAGCGCGCGGATCGACGCGCTATCGGTGATGTCCACCCGCAGGTCGCCGCTATTGCGGCCGACGCGGATGATTTCGTGGCGCTGGCCCAGTTCAGCCTCAACCGCCTTGCCCAGGGTGCCGCTGGCACCGATCAGGATGATTTTCATGAAAGCTCCGAGGGGATTTGTAGGGAAGACGGGGCCAGTCTAGAGTGGCATTTCGTTGTGATAATCCTGCCAATTGACAACCTTTGGTTTTCATATGGAAACAATAGCCGGCGATCTGGAAGACCTTTCCGCCTTCGCCATCCTGCTGGAAAGCGGCAGTTTCACCCGTGCCGCGGAGCGCCTGGGATGCAGCAAGGGGCAACTGTCGAAGCGCATATCGGCGCTCGAGCACGCGCTGGGAACGACACTGCTGCACCGGACCACCCGGCGCCTGTCGCTGACGGCCGCTGGCACGGCGCTACTGCCGGAAGTGCAGGCACTCAACGCCCAGGCATCGCGGGCGCGGCGCGCAGTGCTGGCGTTGCAGGAAGAAGCCCAGGGTACGGTACGCCTGAGTGTGCCGGTGTCTCTGGGGGAGACTTTCTTCGATGCCTGGCTGATGGAGTTTTCCCGTGAGTACCCGGACATTCGCCTGGAGCTGGATCTGTCCAACGAGCGCCGCGACCTGGTGGCGGATGGCTTCGACCTGGCCATTCGCTCCGGCAGCATGGCCGGTGACGAGCGCCTGGTGGCGAGGCCGCTGTTCGCCTTGCAGGAACTGACCTGCGCGACGCCGGCCTACCTGGAGGAACACGGCGCTCCGACATCGCCGGCGGAGCTGGGCGGGCACTCCTGCCTGCAGAACACCCACTACCCGGATCATGACGTCTGGCTTTACCAGCGTCGCCATGAGCTGTTCCGGGTGTCCGTCGGCGGCGTGCTGGCGAGCAATCACTACACGTTGCTGAAGAAGGCCGCGCTGGCGGGGGCGGGCATCAGCCGACTGCCCTCCTACATGATTCAGCAGGAACTGGCCGAGGGCCGCCTGGTCTGGCTGTTGCGCGACTATCAGACCCGCACCCAGCCGGTGTTTCTCATCCATCCCTACCAGGGGCGCCTGCCGCGCCGCACGCAGTTGCTGGCCGACTATCTGTTGCGCTGGTTCGAGCGCAGTCGCCGGCAGTTGGTGGCACTGGAGGGCTGACGAAGGCCGCTTCTGGGGGCGTTCGGCGCCGGAGAGGTTCGTTCAGCGTTGGTTCAGAGAGGGTTCAGGGGGAGTTCAGGGGCAGGACCGTAGCATTTGCTCATCCTTTTTGAAAGCCCTTCGAGGTGCTGACCATGAACCGTCCCACTCTGCTGCTTGCCGCACTGTTCACCACTTCCACTCTGGTCCTGACGGGCTGCGCGTCGAACCTCTCCGGTTCGAGCTACTCCCGCGCTGACGCCCACGCCGTGCAGAACGTCCGCATGGGCACCATCGAATCATTGCGTCCGGTGCAGATCGAAGGCACCAAGACGCCCATCGGCACCCTGGCTGGCGCTGCTGTCGGCGGTATCGCCGGCAACTCCATCGGCGGCGGTCGTGGCAAGGCCATCACCACCATCCTCGGCGGTGTCGCCGGCGGCGCGGCGGGCTCGGCGGTGGAAGAGGGCATCACCCGTACCCAGGGCGTGGAGATCGTCGTTCGCGAAGACAGCGGCGCTACCCGCGCCTATGTGCAGGCGGTCGATCCGGCCCAGCAGTTCCGCATCGGTGATCGCGTTCGCATCATGACCGTCAACGGCGCCAGCCGCGTCGCCCTCTGAACGGAGGATGCGCCATGCGCCGCCTTCTGCTCGCTCTGCTGCTGACCCTCGGCTGTGCTGCCGCCCAGGCCGGCAGCGAGGGCTTCTGGTACCTGCAGACCAGTGTCTACACCACGCACTGGAGCAACGACCCGGAGCACAACAACCATCAGGAACTGATCGGCCTGGAGCGCAACCGTGCCGACGGTGTGGTCTGGGGCGGCGCGACCTTCAAGAACTCGTTCAGCCAGCGCTCCAACTATGCCTACGCCGGCAAGCGCTTCGACTGGGATGGCACGCCGTTCTACGCCAAGGTGACCGGCGGTGCGCTGCAGGGATATCGCGGCGACTATCGCGACAAGATCCCGCTCAACCGCTTCGGCGTGGCGCCGGCGATCATTCCGTCGCTTGGCGCCAACCTGGGGCGGGTCGGCACCGAGCTGGTGGTGCTGGGTAATGCGGCGGCGATGGTGAACGTCGGTGTACGTTTCTGATCACGATCCGCGGACATGAAAAGGCGAGGCTCGCGCTGCGGCCCTCGCCTTTTCGTATTGCCTTGCGGATCAGCCGGCGACTTCGCCCAGCGCCTGGTCCAGCGTGTCGATGAACAGCTCGGCGTGCTCCTGCTCGAAGGCCAGCAGCGGGCGAATCTTCAGGATGTTCTCCAGCGGGCCGGCGGCACTGATCAGCACGCCGCGTTCGCGCATGGCGTTGACTACCCGGCGGGTCTGTGTGGCGGCCGGAGTCTTGGCGGTGCGATCGGTTACCAGTTCCATGCCGAGGAACAGCCCGGCGCCGCGTACGTCGCCCACCAGTTCATGCCGCTCGGCGAGCTTGCGCATGCCGTCCAGAAGGAGCTCGCCGATGCGCTGCGAGCGCTGCTGCAGGTGTTCGTCGCGGATCACGTCGAGTACGGCCTGGGCGGCAGCACAGGACACCGGGTTGCCGCCGAAGGTGTTGAAGTAGCGCACGTTGCGGCCGAAGCTTTCGAGAATGTCCCCGCGCGCGACGACGCCAGCGATCGGCTGGCCGTTGCCCATCGGCTTGCCGAGAGTTACCAGGTCTGGCACTACGCCGTGGCGCTGGAATCCCCACATGTTCAGGCCGGTGCGGGCGAAGCCGCATTGCACTTCGTCGGCGATGTAGAGCAGGCCTTCCTCGCGAGCGATTTTCACCGCATCGGCGAGGAAGCCGGCCGGGTCGGGGAACACGCCGTCGCTGGCGAAGATGCCATCGAGCAGCAGCGCGGCAGGCTTGATGCCGTGGGCGCGCAGGTCGGCAATGGCGGAGCGCACGTCGTCGGCGAGGGCTTTGGCGACGTTCTCCGCGCCCAGGCGGTAGGCATCCGGAGCGCGCACGGTGCGGGCGTGGGCGGGCAGGGTGATGCCGCTGCCGAGAGCCGGTGAGAGCTCGGAAATATCGCCGGTGACACCGTGGTAGGCGAAGCGCGTGATGATCACGCCGGTACCACCGGTGTATTGCCGGGCGATGCGCAGGGCGAGGTCGTTGGCCTCGCTGCCGGTGCAGGTGAACATCACCTGGCTCAGTTCGGTGGGGAAGGTGCCGAGCAGGTCTTCGGCGTAGTCGAGGATGCCTTCCTGGAGGTAGCGGGTGTGGGTGTTCAGCACTGCCGCCTGGCTGGCGATGGCCTGTACCACGCGCGGGTGGCAGTGGCCGATGGAGGCGACGTTATTGTAGGCGTCCAGGTAGCGGCGCCCTTGCTTGTCGTAGAGCCACACGCCCTCGCCGCGCACAGTATGCAGCGGGCGTTCGTAGAACAGCCGGTATGCCGGCCCGAGCAGACGCTCGCGGCGTTCGATCAGGTGGCGCTCCTCGTCGCTCAGGCGGTCGGCATCGGCCTGGCTGAATCCGTTGGGCATGGTCATGGACGGGGCTCCTCTCTACCAGTGGCGATAGGGTTGGCGGCGGCGTGGCAGGCGGCAGCGATCTGTTCCTGGGCCTGTTCCCGGCTCAGGCTGGCCAGGCCCCGCAGGCCCTGCCAGGCGTGGCGCGTGTTGCGCAGGATGTAGTCGCGGTTCTCGGGATGCAGGCTGGCGCGCCAGGCGGTGATGCACAGGGTCATGGTCAGCCGCGTGGCGATCAGGTCGGCGAGGATTTCCTGCTCGGCTTCCAGCAGTGGCCGGCGGCGATGGTAGGCGGCGATCATTTCGGCGGCGGTGCCCAGCGGTGCGTCGGGCTCGCCTACCTGGTAGGCGGCGGCGACGCCGAGGTCGTTGATCAGCGGGGCGTGGACCATGTCGCCGAAATCGAGGATGTTGCGCAGCCGCTCGGGGTGCGCGGCGTCGACGATCACGTTGTGCGGGTTGAGGTCGTTGTGGATCACCTGGGCGCGCAGCCCGGCCTGGCGGGGCAGGGCATGGCGCTCGAAGTTGTCGAGGAAACGCTCGACCAGCGCGCGCTGGTCGCGGTCTTCGATGTAGGTCAGCAGGCGGCGCAGGCGCGAGGCGTGCTTCATGTCCCACAGCAGTTCGTGGCCGGAGGCCGGGTGTTCGAAACCGTCGAGCGCAATGCCCAGCCGCGCCAGGGCGTCTCCAAGGTTCTCGCGCAGGGCGCGGCTGCGTTGTTGCACTCGGTGCAGCGGCAGGCCGTCGACGAAGGAGAACAGGCGGGCGAGCATCGGTTGTCCGTCGACTTCCACCGAAACCTGGTATTCGCCATTCAGCGCGGGGTAGACGCGCTGTACCGGCAGTGTCGGGTCGGCGGCTTCCACGCGCAGCAGTGCGCGGTTCTGGAAGTCCACCACTTGCGGGTCTTCCAGCGGATGGGACAGTTTCAGCAGGCGCGATTCGCCGCGTCCGTCGCCGATCTGGAAATTCAGGTCACGCTCGCCGGCGAGCCTGGTCGGCGTGCCATGCAGGCCGAAGCATTCGGCGGCGATGGCAGCGGCCTGGGTGTCGCTCACCTGGGCGGGGGCCGCTTCCAGCAGGTGATCTTGAGCGGGGGCAGTGTTGAGGGGCACGGGTACTTCTCCAGCGGGTCCAGCAGGTCAATCGTGCAGCCGCCCGGCGAGTCGCGCCACCCCGCCCGGCGCGAGACCGGGCGGGGTGGCGGCGCTTACTTGCTCGCCCAGGCGTTGAAGCGTTGTTCCAGTTCCTCCCCGTGGTCGATCCAGAACTCGGTGTCCATTGCCCGCGCGTTCTCCAGGTTCTGCGGAGCGGTGGGCAGTTTGGTGGCGATGGCCGGGTCGATCAGCGGGATGGTGTTCTTGTTGGTCGGGCCGTAGGGAATGTTCTCGGCGAAGACCTTCTGGTGCTCGGGCTTGTTGGCCAGGGCGATGAAGCGCTCGGCCAGTTCCTTGTTCGGGCTGCCCTTGACGATGGCCCAGTGGTCGAGGTCATAGATGCTGCCGTTCCACTGGATGGCGAAGTCGCGGCCTTCCTTCTGGGCGGTGGCGACACGGCCGTTGTAGGCGCTGGTCATCACTACGTCGCCCGCGGCCAGCCATTGCAGCGGCTGTGCGCCGGCTTCCCACCACTGGATGTAGGGCTTGAGCTCGTCGAGCTTCTTGAACGCGCGGTCGACGCCTTCCTTGGTGCCGAGCACTTTGTACAGGTCGGCCTGTTTCACGCCGTCGGCTTCCAGGGCGAATTCCAGGGTGAACTTGGCGCCGCGCCGCAGGCCGCGCTTGCCGGGGTATTTCTTGACGTCCCAGAAGTCGGCCCAACTGGTGGGCGCGCTGGCGAGTTTCTTGGCGTCGTAGGTGAGGACGGTGGACCAGATGAAGATGCCCACGCCGCAGTCGCTCACGGCGGCATCGAGGAAGTCGCCCTGTTTGCCGAGCCTGGACCAGTCGAGCTGCTCGAAGAGGCCCTCGCTGCAGCCACGCATCAGTTCCGGGGACTCCACTTCGACCACGTCCCAACTGGTTTTGCCAGTGTCGGCCATGACCTTGATCTTGGCCATCTCGCCGTTGTACTCGGCGCCCTGGACGGTGACCTTGGCCTGCTCGGCGAAGGGTTTGTAGAAGGCCTTTTCCTGGGCCACTTTGTTGTCGCCACCGAATGACACTACGGTGAGGGTTTCGGCGTGGAGCTGGGCGGCGCCGCCGGCCAGCAACATCAGTGCTGCAACTTTCTTGAACATGCGATTACTCCAGGTCGGGCCGCTGTGGCCACGGTAGTCAGAGGGCAGCTTCAAGAGGGGCTGGGACGGCCCTAGCTGGCAGGCCGGCCGATTGCCCGGGGCCTCAGGGAGAGGAGCGTGGAGCGCAGGTGCGGTCGGTCATGGGATGTCCTCCGGGTTCTTGTTGTTGTGCGAGTGGGACGGAGGCATTAAAACACCTTCCAAAACATGATGCATCATGTTTTATTCTTGCCATCGGATTGCGAAACGGACATCGGAGCACACCATGAATCAGACCCGGACCTTGCTGCTCACTGGCGCCAGCCGCGGTATCGGCCATGCCACGGTGAAGCACTTCAACGCAGCCGGCTGGCGCGTATTCACCGCCTCGCGCCAGGACTGGAGCGCCGAATGCCCGTGGGCCGAAGGCTTGATCAACCACATCCACCTCGACCTGGAAGACATCGATAGCGTGCAGGCCAACCTGCCGCTGATCCGCGAAAAGCTCGGCGGGCAGTTGCATGCGCTGGTGAACAACGCAGGTATTTCGCCGAAGGGCCCGGAAGGCGCGCGCCTGGGCGTACTGGAGAGCAACTACGGCACCTGGCTGAAGGTGTTCAACGTCAACCTGTTTTCGACCGCGCTGCTGGCGCGCGGGCTGTTCGACGAGCTGAAGGCGGCGAAGGGCTCGGTGATCAACGTCACTTCAATCGCCGGTTCCCGCGTGCATCCCTTCGCGGGTGTCGCCTATGCCTGTTCCAAGGCTGCGCTGGCGGCGCTGACCCGCGAGATGGCCCATGACTTCGGCCCACACGGCGTGCGGGTCAATGCCATCGCGCCGGGGGAGATCGATACGGCGATCCTGTCTTCGGGCACCGAGTTGATCGTCGAGCGCGACATCCCGATGCACCGCCTGGGCAAGCCGGAGGAGGTCGCCTCGCTGATCCACTTCCTCTGCACAAGCGGTGCGTCGTACGTGAATGGCGCGGAAATCCATGTCAACGGCGGCCAGCATGTCTGACCGGCGCTGGCATTCGTCGTTGGCAGCGACCATCATTCGCGGCTGAAACCGCACCCTGTCACGAGATTGCGATGACCTACCCGATAGAAGGGCTGAACCATTCCTGCCTGGGCAGTGGCGTATACGCGCTGCTGCGCGATGCGCTGATCACCGGCCGCTTCAAGCCGGACGACCGCCTGCGCATCCGCGACCTGGCCCAGCAACTGGGCACCAGCGTCACGCCGGTGCGCGATGCGATTCTGCAACTGGCCAAGGAGCAGGCGCTGGTACTGCGGACACCGCGCGATATCCGCGTCCCTCTGCTGACCCGCGAGCAATACCTGGAAATCCGCAGTATCCGCGTGGCGCTGGAAGGTCTTGCCGCCGAGACCGCCGCCGCGCAGGCCAGCGCCGAGCAACTGGACCTGCTCGAAGCCAACATCCGCGACAACCTCGCGGCGATCCATGCTGAGGATCTGGTGCTGGCGCTCAAGCTCAACCAGGCATTCCATTTCGCCCTGGCCGACATCGCCGGCATGCCGTTGCTGCGTTCTTTCCTCGACAGCCTGTGGATGCGCACCGGCCCGCTGATCGCCCAGGCTTACGCCGATTTCAATGAGCGCATGGCCATCGAGCACCATTGGGAGGTGCTGCGGGCGTTGCGCGAGGGCGATGGCGCGACGGCGCGCGCGGCAATTCACGCCGATCTGCTCGACGGCAGCGAGAAGATGCTGGAGTTCATCGCCCAGAGCGAGGTGGCGGAGCAGGTGGCGGGCTGATCGCACGGCAAAGAAAAACGGCCCCGAAGGGCCGTTTGCCTTGCCATGCGGTACGTCAGCCGCCCAGGTAGGCGTCGCGTACCTTGGGGTTCACCAGCAGGTTGGCGCCGGTGTCCTGCATGACGATGTGGCCGTTCTCCAGCACGTAGCCGCGGTCGGCGAGCTTCAGCGCCTGGTTGGCGTTCTGCTCGACGAGGAAGACGGTAACGCCTTCCTGGCGCAGTTGTTCGACGATGTCGAAGATCTGCTGGATGATGATCGGCGCAAGGCCCAGGGATGGTTCGTCGAGCAGCAGCAGCTTGGGCTTGCTCATCAGCGCGCGACCGATGGCGAGCATCTGCTGCTCACCGCCGGACATGGTGCCGCCGCGCTGGTTGAAGCGTTCCTTCAGGCGCGGGAAGAGAGTCAGGACCTTGTCCATCTGCTCCTGGTAGTCCCCCTTGCTGGTGAAGAAGCCGCCCATCGCCAGGTTCTCCTCCACGGTCAGGCGGGCGAACACGCGGCGGCCTTCCGGCACGACGGCGATGCTCTTGCGCATGATCACGGAGGATTCCTTGCCGACCAGTTCCTCACCCATATAGGTGATGCTGCCGGATGAGGCGCGCGGCGAGCCGCAGAGGGTCATCAGCAGGGTGGACTTGCCGGCGCCGTTGGCACCGATCAGCGTCACGATCTCGCCCTGCTGGACTTCCATGCTGACTTCATGCAACGCCTGGATCTTGCCGTAGAAGGTGGAAACCTTGTCGAACTTCAGCATGACTCAGGCCTCCCCCAGATAGGCTTTGATCACATCCGGGTTGTCGCGGATTTCTTCCGGCGCACCGTCGGCGAGTGGCGTGCCCTGGTTGATCACATAGATATGGTCGGAAATGCTCATCACCAGCTTCATGTCGTGCTCGATCAGCAGCACGGTAACGCCATGTTCGGCGCGCAGCATGGCGATCAGTGCCTTGAGGTCCTCGGTTTCCCGAGGGTTCAGACCGGCGGCCGGCTCGTCGAGCATCAACAATTGCGGACGGGTCATCATGCAGCGGGCAATCTCCAGGCGGCGCTGCTGGCCATAGGCGAGGGTACCCGCCGGGCGGTTGGCGACGTCCTTGAGATTGACAATTTCCAGCCAGTGCGCGGCATAGTCCAGCGCCTCGGCTTCCGCGCGGCGGAAGGCCGGGGTCTTGAGCAGGCCGGAGAGGAAGTTGGTATTGATATGCCGGTGTTGGGCCACCAGCAGGTTCTCCACCGCGGTCATCTCCTTGAACAGGCGCACGTTCTGGAAGGTCCGCACCACTCCCTTGTGGGCGATTCTGTGGCCCGGCAGGCCCTGGATGGCTTCGCCGCGCAGCAGGATCTCGCCCCCGGTAGGTGCATAGAAACCGGTCAGGCAGTTGAACACGGTGGTCTTGCCGGCGCCGTTCGGGCCGATCATAGAGACCACCTGCTTTTCTTCGACCTTCAGTGCCACACCGTTGACGGCCAGCAGGCCGCCGAAGCGCATGGTCAGGCCGGATACTTCAAGAATCGGTCGACTCATTTACGCAACTCCAGGTGCGGGCGTTGCATGGGCAGTAGCCCCTGCGGACGCCAGATCATCATCAGCACCATGAGGGCGCCGAACATCAGCATGCGGTACTCGCTGAACTCGCGCATCAGCTCCGGCAGCAGGATCATTACCACGGCGGCCAGGATGACGCCGAGCTGGGAACCCATGCCGCCCAGGACCACGATGGCGAGGATGATGGCCGACTCGATGAAGGTGAATGATTCCGGAGTCACCAGGCCCTGGCGTGCAGCGAAGAAGCTGCCGGCGAACCCGGCGAAGCAGGCGCCGAGGGTGAAGGCGGAGAGCTTGATCAGCGTCGGGTTGAGGCCGAGGGCGCGGCAGGCGATCTCGTCTTCGCGCAGCGCTTCCCAGGCTCGGCCCAGAGGCATGCGCAGCAGACGGTTGATCACGAACAGCACCAGCAGCACCAGCAGCAGCGCGACCAGGTAGAGGAACACGACCTTGTAGTTCGAGTTGTAGGCGATGCCGAAGAACTCATGGAAGGTCTGCATGCCCTCGGGGGCTCGGCGTTCGAAGGTGAGGCCGAACAGGGTCGGCTTCTCGATGTTGCTGATGCCGTTGGGGCCGCCGGTCAGCCAGGTCATGTTGCGCAGCAGGATGCGGATGATCTCGCCAAAGCCCAGCGTCACGATGGCGAGGTAGTCCCCTCGCAGGCGCAATACCGGGAAACCGAGGATGAAGCCGAAGAACGCGGCCATCAGGCCGGCGATCGGCAGGCACACCCAGAAGCCCAGCCCGTAGTAGTGCGACAGCAGCGCATAGCTGTAGGCGCCCACGGCGTAGAAGCCCACGTAGCCAAGGTCGAGCAGGCCGGCGAGGCCCACCACGATGTTGAGCCCCAGACCCAGCAGCACGTAGATCAGGATCAGCGTGGCGATGTCCACCGCGCCGCGCGAGCCGAAGAACGGCCAGGCAAGGGCGACGACGATCAGCCCGAAGATGATCTTTCGTTGTACCGAGGCATGGGTCAGGCGTTCGGCCAGCCTGGTATGCGGGTGCGACAATGCCTGTTTCACACTGCCGCCGAAGGCGAAGCGGTCACGCACCAGTTGCCAGATGAACATGGCTACGGCACACGCGGCGATGGTCCACAGGGTGGCAGCGCTCACGCCCTCCAGCTGCAGGCCGATGCCGATTACGCTCAGTTTTACGCCGAGCACCGGGTAGGCGACGGCCATCACCAGCAGGGCGCTGAAGAATGCGGTCTTGAGTTTCTGGCTCATACCTTTTCCACCTCCGGGCGGCCGAGCAGGCCAGTGGGGCGGAACAACAGGACGAGTACCAGCAGGGTGAACGCCACTACGTCCTTGTACTGGTCACCGAACACGTCGGCGCCGAAGGCTTCGGCCACGCCGAGCACCAGCCCGCCGAGCATGGCGCCCGGAATGCTGCCGATGCCGCCCAGCACCGCGGCGGTGAACGCCTTGATGCCGGCCAGGAAGCCGATGTGCGGGTTGATCACGCCGTACTGCATGCCCAGCAATACCGCGGCCACGGCGGCCAGGGTGGCGCCGATCACGAAGGTCAGGGCGATGATGTTGTTGGTATTGATCCCCAGTAGGTTGGCCATCTTCAGGTCCTCGGCGCAGGCACGGCAGGCGCGGCCCAGACGGGAACGGGAAATGAACATGGACAGGCCGTACATGGTCAGCAGGGTGACGATGAAGATCAGCACCTGCATGTAGGAAATGGTCACGCCGGTCATTTCGTCGGCACCGATCACGAAATTGCCCGGCAGCAGGCTGGGGATTGCCTTGTCCTTGGAGTCCTGGGCGAGCAATACCTCGTTCTGGAGGAAGATCGACATGCCGATCGCGGAGATCAGCGGAATCAGCCGGTTGCTTCCACGCAGGGGCCGATAGGCGATTCGTTCGATGCTGTAGCCATACGCGCTTGTCACGATGATGGCGGCGGCGAAGGTGCAGATGATGACGACAGGAAGACTCACGATTCCCATCATCGCCAGCCCCGTGATCACGATGAAGGCTACGTACGAGCCAATCATGTACACCTCGCCGTGGGCGAAGTTGATCATGCCGATGATGCCGTAGACCATGGTGTAGCCGATGGCGATCAGGGCATAGGTGCTGCCGACGGTGAGGCCGTTGATCAGCTGTTGCAGGTAGTGATAGAGCTCAGGCATTACCTAACTCCTCGGGCGTCGCGTGAAGCGGCGCTTGTGGCGCGACGGACCCCCGGAATACTCGGATAAACAAAGCCCACTGCAGGGGCAGTGGGCTTTGTGTGTCGGCGGGTGGCTTACTTGGCTTCGGTCTTGGAACCGTCCTTGTGCCACTGGTAGACCACGAAGTTGAAGTTCTTCAGGTCGCCCTTCTCGTCGAAGGCCAGGGTGCCGGTGGGGGTCTCGAAGGTATTGGCGCGCAGTGCGGCGGCAACCTTGTCGGTGTCTTCGCTGCCGGCCTTCTTGATGCCTTCGGCGATGACTTCCACAGCGGCGTATGCCGGGAACACGAACGGACCGCTCGGGTCTTCGTTCTTGGCCTTGAACGCGTCAACCAGGGCCTTGTTCTTCGGATCCTGGTCGAAGGACTTGGGCAGGGTCACGTAGAGGCCTTCGGAGGCCGGGCCGGCGATAGCGGAGATTTCCTTGTTGCCGACGCCTTCCGGACCCATGAAGCCGACCTTCAGGCCCTTCTCGGCAGCCTGGCGCAGGATCAGGCCCAGCTCCGGGTGGTAGCCACCGTAGTAGACGAAGTCGACCTTGGCTTGCTTGAGCTTGGCGATCATCGCGGAGAAGTCCTTGTCACCGGCGTTGATGCCTTCGAACAGGGCTACCTTGATGCCTGCGTCTTCCAGGGTCTTCTTCACGGCAGTGGCGATACCTTCGCCGTACTGCTGCTTGTCGTGGATCACGGCCACGGTCTTGGGCTTGACGTGTTCGGCGATGAACTTGCCGGCGGTCGGGCCTTGCAGGCTGTCCAGACCGATGGTGCGGAAGATCAGCTTGTAGCCGCGGGAGGTGATGTCCGGGCTGGTGGAAGCCGCGGTGATCATCATGACGCCTTCGTCCTCATAGATATCGGACGCTGGCTGAGTGGAGCTGGAGCACAGGTGGCCAACGACGAACTTGACGCCATCGTTGACGATCTTGTTGGCAACGGCCACGGCCTGCTTGGGATCGCAAGCGTCGTCATAGACCACGCCTTCGAGTTGCTTGCCGTTTACGCCACCGGCCTTGTTGATCTGCTCGATGGCCATCTTCGCGCCAACGAACTGCATTTCCCCATACTGGGCGACGGCGCCGGTCACCGGGCCGGCCAGAGCGATCTTGATGGTGTCGGCGGCCATGGAGTAGCTGGCAACGCCGGCGAGTGCCAAGGCGGTGAACAGCTGGGAAAGACGCTGAGTACCCTTTTTCATAGTGCTCCACTCTTCTTGTGTTTTCGTTTTTGTAGTCCTGGGTCGCCTAGGCGTCCGGACCGGGATTGCCCCGGGCAGGCCCACCGGCAACTGTACCGGTACAGTGTAGAGTGCCGCTTCACCGATTGAAAAGCGGGGGGCGGCGGGCTGGCCGAGCGTATGTCGCAAGATTGAAACAAATGTACAAAATAACGGCGCTCCCCCGATCGGCCCCCAAGGGCGTTGCGTGACCGCCGAAAGCGCCGTTCGAACCTTGCCTGGAGCGGTCCCGGCGCTATCATGGCGCCGATTGTTTTCCAGGTGAGATCCATGACTGAACAAGCTAGCACCCTCTATGCCAAGTTGCTCGGTGAAACCGCGAAGATTTCCTGGCAGGAACTGCAGCCATTCTTCGCCCGCGGCGCCTTGCTCAACGTCGCCGCCGACGCCGATCTTGTAGAGGTCGCGATGGGCGTGGCCGAGGACGACAAGACCAAGGTTGCGGCTTGGTTGCAGAGCGGTACGCTGAACCGGGTCGACGAGCGCCAGGCCGAGGATTTCCTGGCGCGCGATCCCGAACTGTGGGCCGTGGTGATCGCTCCGTGGGTGCTGGTTCAAGAAAGAGTTCGAAAAGATACCGTGCACTGACACAGGGCGATTTCCAATTCACAAAGGCGGGCTAGACTGTCGTGATTCCATAGAAGGAGATTCGCCATGTTCGAACCGGGCCATCTGCACCTCCAGGCCATGCCGGGGCTGGATCAGCAGGAAATTGACGCTCACATCTATTACGAGATTCGCAGGGATGCGGTGAAGGGCGTTTACATGCACTTCACCATGAAAGGCGAAATCGACCGCAACGCCTTTACCGAAGAGTGGGACATGCCCAAGGAGCAGGCTTTCAACTTCGCCAGCGATGCCACCCGCATCGCGCAGAAGCATGGCCTGCATCCGCGTTTTGGCGCCGTGGTGCGCAACCACAAGGAGTATGACGCGATGTTCGAGGACATCCGCCAGAAGCTCGGCACCAACCCCGGCGATCCGATCGACCTGGACAAGGTGATTCACGGCGACTCGTAAAATACGTATTCGAAAAAAGCCCGGCCATGTGCCGGGCTTTTTGTTGCGTGGCGTACTGGCTCGCGCGCTGTTTTTCTACGTACTCACCCAGCGCTGCCGGGCCCATGCGCTGAAGGTATCGACGCCCAGCACCAGCAACAGCATGGCGAGAATCACCGTGGCGGCCTGAGCCTGCTGGAACAGGCTCAGGCTGAAGTACAGCATCTGTCCCAGCCCGCCCGCGCCAACGAAGCCGAGCACGCTGGCCATGCGGATGTTGTTCTCCCAGCGGTACAGGGTGTAGGCCACCAGTTGCGGCCAGACACCGGGCAGCGTGCCATAGGCGAACGCCGCGACCCGTCCGCCGCCAGCCAGGCGCACGGCTTCGGCGGGGGCGGTTGGGGTGTTTTCCAGGGCTTCGGCGAACAGCCGGCCCAGCACGCCGCCAGTGTGCAGCGCCAGTGCCAGCGTTCCGGCGTTCGGGCCGAGTCCGGCGGCCAGCACCATCAAGGCGCCCCAGACCAGCTCCGGTACCGCGCGCAGGGCGTTGAGCAAGAGCCGCGACAGGCTCTGTGCGCCCCGCCCGAAACGGCCCGCAGCCGGTAGTGCGACCAGCATGCCGAGCAATGCCGCGAGCAACGTTCCGATGGCCGACATGGCCAGGGTCTCCAGCACTCCCCGGCCGATGCCCCGCAGGTGCGCGACGGAAAGGTCCGGCGAGAGGAAGTCACGCGCGTAGGCGAGCATCTGGCCCAGTCCCTTGGCGCTGAACAGCCCGCCGGTATCCATCTGCAGGTAGGCGAACGAGGCAACGGCCGCCGCCACGACGAGCAGCAGCCAGCCCAGGCTGCGCAGCAGGCCGGTCATTCGAGCCTCCCGCGCAGGAAGCGGCTGAGCAGGTCGGCTCCGAGCACCAGCAGCAGGAAGGTCAGCAGGATGCTGGCCACCTCGCCGCCGGCGAACATGCGCAACGACAGGTCGATCTGCTGGCCGAGGCCGCCGGCCCCGACGAAGCCCATCACCACCGAGGCGCGGATCGCGCATTCCCAGCGGTAGACGGTGTAGGAGACCAGTTCCGGGGCCGCCGACGGCAGCACACCATAAGCGAACGCCTGCAAACGCGAGCCGCCGCCCAGCAGCAGGGCGCGGGTCGGGCGCGGGTCGACCGATTCGAATATTTCCGCGTAGACCTTGCCGAGCATGCCGCCGTAGGTGATGGCGATGGCCAGCACACCAGCGGTCGGGCCGAGCCCCACGGCGCGGACGAACAGCAGCGCCCAGACGATTTCCGGCACGCTGCGCAGCAGGATCAGCACACCGCGCACCGGCCAGCGCAATGCGCGGGCCCACCAGGCGGGAAGGCCGTTGCGCGGCAACGCCGAGATCGACAGCGCGCGGGTGGCCAGCAGCGCGGCAGGGAAGGCGATCAGCCACGCCAGGGCCATGCCGGCGGTGGCGATGGCCAGGGTTTCCAGGGTAGCGCGGCCGAGGAGGCGGAGGAATTCGTCGTCATGGGCCGGCGGCCAGAAGCCGCCGAGGAAGTTCGCCATCGTCCGTGCGTTGTCGCCGCTGAACAGGCCGGGGATGTCCAGCTCTGACAAGCGCAGCCCCGGCCACAGCAGGACCAGGGCCAGCAGTGTCAGCAACAGGCGTGGCAGCGCCGCCGGGTCGCGATTGGATGTGGTCAGCATCGTGGAATCTGCACCACTACCGGAGCACCCACTGGCGATGCGGATGCCTGTTGGCCGAGTTGTTCGTTGGCATACAGCGCGCGAAGGTCGTCCGGGGTGACCTGCTCCGCGGGTTTGTCGAAGGCGATGCGGCCGTCGCGGACGCCGACGATGCGGGGGAAATGCTCCAGCGCCAGGTCGACCGCGTGCAGGCTGGCGAGCAGGGTCACGCCACGGCTCTGCGCTTCGCGGTTGAGCACGCCGAGGGTGTGGCCGGCGAGTACCGGGTCCATTGCCGAGACGGGTTCATCCGCCAGCAGTAGTTCGGCCCGCTGGTACAGCGCACGGGCGATGCCGACGCGTTGCAGTTGGCCGCCGGAGAGCTGGTCGCAGCGCTCGAACAATTTGTCACCCAGGTCCAGACGTTGCAGCTCGGTGCGTGCGCCGGCGCTGTCCAGCGGATAGAGCAGGCTGGCCAGGCTCTTCCACAGCGGCCATTGGCCGAGGCGCCCGGCGAGTACGGCGGTGACCACGCGCTGGCGCGGCGGCAGCGGCGGTGCCTGGTGGACCAGGGCGATGCGCGAGCGCAGACGCTGGCGGGCGTTGCCGCTCAGCGTCCAGGGCAGGGTACCGAGCGCTTCGTAGCTACCCGCCGAAGGTTGCAGGGCGGTGGCCAGGATGCGCAGCAGGGTGGTCTTGCCTGCGCCGGAAGGACCGATGACCGCCACTCGTTCACCGGCATCGACGGCGAGATCGATACCGGCGAGCGAGCGCTGGCCGTTGGCGTGGATGTGCTCCACGCCGGTCAGTCGCAGCATCACTTCAGCAGGCCGGCGGCGCGTGCCGATTCCTCGATGCCCTTGTAGTTCTCGGGCTTGGTCTCGATGAAGCGGCTGGCCGCCTGGAGATCGAGGATTTCCTTGTCACGCGGCTTGCTCGGATCGAGCGCGAGGAAGGCTTTCTTGATCTTCTCCGCCAGCTCGGGGTCGAGGTTGCCGCGCACGGTCCAGTTGTAGTCGTAGTAGGTCGGGGTGGTGGCGAAGACCTTCACCTTGCTGGTGTCGACCTTGCCGGAGTCAACCAGCTTCTGCCAGACCGAGGCGTTCAGCACGCCGGCGTCGACCTTGCCGGCCTGGACCCAGGCGACGGTGGCGTCGTGGGCGCCGGAGTAGGCCACGCGGGAGAAGAACTGCTCGGGCACCACGCCGTCCTTCTGCATGAAGTAGCGCGGCATCAGGCTGCCGGAGGTGGAGGACACGGAACCGAAGGCGAAGGTCTTGCCCTTGAGGTCCTGGATCGACTTCACATTCGGGTCGGCGGTGATGAATTTGCTGGTGAACTGCTGGTCCTGCTCGCGCTGCACCAGCGGGATGGCGTTGCCGGTCTTCAGGCGCGCCTGGACGAAGGTGAAGCCGCCCAGCCAGGCCATGTCCAGGCGGTCCGAAGCCAGGGCCTCGACTACCCCGGCATAGTCGGAAACCGGGATGAACTTCACCGGCATGCCCAGTTGTTCTTCGAGGTAGGCACCCAGCGGCTTGAACTTGCGCAGCAGTTCGGTGGGGGCTTCGTCAGGGATGGCCGAGACCTTGAGTTCCTTGAGGGCTTCGGCATGGGTAACGGATGCAGCGAAGGACAGCGCAAAGCAGGCGGCGAGCGCCAGGGTGCGTTTCAGCATGGGAGCAGTCTCCGGTTCAATAGCGGAAAAAGCCTGGGAAGTATAGTGGCGGTCTGCCCGCGTGTTCCCCGACCTTGGGTTCACGCGCCTACCGGCAGGCTCGGCCTTGGGCCTCGCGGGGGTTAAGATGGCCGCCCCCGTGCCCGCTATTTTGCCTGACAGGAGTTACAGATGTCTGCCTTGCCTTCCATTGCCTTCGCCGGTCTCGGCCTGATGGGCGTGCCGATGTCGCGCCGCCTGCTCGCCGCAGGCTATCCGCTGACCGTCTGGAACCGTTCTGCCGGCAAGCGCGCGCTGCTCGCGGGGGAGGGCGCCAGGGCCGTTGAGCGCCCCGAGCAACTGTGCGCGGATGCCGAGGTGGTGATGCTCTGCCTGGCCGATACCGCCGCCGTGCGCGAGGTGGTGTTCGGTGCCGGTGGGATCGTTGAACGAGCGCGCGCCGGGCAGTTGCTGGTGGACTTCTCCAGCCTGGAGCCGGCCGCCACCCGCGAAATGGCCGCCGAGCTTGAGGCGCGGACCGGCATGCGCTGGATCGATGCGCCGGTGTCCGGCGGAACGCAGGGGGCCGAGGCGGGCACCTTGGCGATCATGGCAGGCGGCCGGGCGGACGACATCGAGCGCATACGGCCGATCCTGGAAAACCTTGGCCAGCGCCTGACGCGAATGGGGGATATCGGTGCGGGTCAGGTGACCAAGGTGTGCAACCAGATGATCGTCGCCTGCAATGCGCTGGTGATCGCCGAGGTGGTGGCGCTGGCCGAGAAATCCGGCGTCGATGCCGGCCTTATCGCACCGGCGCTGGCCGGTGGCTTCGCCGATTCCAAACCGCTGCAGATCCTTGCACCGCAGATGGCCGAGAGCCGTTTCGAGCCGGTGAAGTGGCACGTCCGCACGCTGCTCAAGGATCTGGATACCGCCGTGAAGCTCTCCCGCGAAGAAGGCTCGGCCACGCCCATGAGCGGCCTTGCCGCGCAACTGATGCGCTTGCACGGCAGCCAGGGCAACCTAGAACGCGACCCGGCTACCCTGGTCGAGCAATACCGTCAGCCGAAGGAGCTGTGATCATGAAACTCTGCGCCAACCTGTCCCTGCTGTTTACCGAAGTCCCGCTGCTGGAGCGCATTGGCGCGGCGGCGAAGGCCGGCTTCGAGGGCGTGGAAATCCAGTTCCCCTATGACGTTCCCGCCGAACAGTTGAAGGCCGCGCTGGACGCCGCCGGCCTGCCGCTGGTGCTGATAAACCTGCCCGCAGGCGACCTGATGCGTGGCGGCCCCGGCCTGGCTGCCGTCCCGGAGCTCCAGGGCGAGTTCGATGCGGCGCTGGCACAGGCCCTGGAGTACGCGCGCATCGTCAAGCCGCAGCACGTCAACGTGCTGGCGGGGCGGCTGGTGGAAGGGCTGGACCGCGAGGTGGCGCTGCAGACCCTCGCCGCGCGCCTGCGTGCCACCTGCGATGCGTTCGCCGGCAGCGGTACCGATGTGCTGATGGAGGCCATCAACTGCCACGACATGAAGGGCTTCCTGCTCAATACGCCGGAGCACCTGCAGGACATGCTCGAGCGTGTGGCGCGGGAGAACTTGCGGGCGCAGCTCGATCTCTACCATATGGCGCGCATGGGGCTGGAGCTGGTGGACTGCATCTACGCGCTGATGGGGCAGATCGGCCACGTACAGTTCGCCGACTATCCCGAGCGGAGCGAGCCGGGGTCCGGCGAGACGGATTTCGAGGCGCCGCTGCAGGTGCTCGGCGATGTCGGTTACGACGGTTGGCTGGGCGCCGAGTACCGGCCCACCGGCACTACTGCCGATTCGTTGCGCTGGCTCCCGGCGTGGCGTTCAAGCCTGGCTGCGCAGGCGCTCTGAGCCGGTACCTTCGCGGTAGGCGTCGAGAAACTCCACCAGCGCGGAGAACGGCAGCGGCCGACTGAACAGGTAGCCCTGCGCCAGTTCGCAATGGTTGTCGCGCAGGAACGCTAGTTGCTGCGGATACTCGACGCCTTCGGCGATCACCTTCAGGTGCAGCTTCTGCGCCATCGCGATGATTGCCTGGGCGATCTCGCCATCATGCCGGGACTGCGGTACGTCGCGGATGAACGAGCGGTCTACTTTCAAGGCATCCAGCGGTAGCTGCCGCAAGTACGACAGCGACGAGTAGCCGGTGCCGAAGTCATCGACCGACAGGCTCACGCCCAGTTCGCGCAGGCGGTTGAGCAGGGGAATGGCCTGGCTGATGTTGGCCATCACTGCGTTCTCGGTGACTTCCAGCTCCAGGAAGTGCGGGGGCAGGCCGGCTTCTTCCAGGGTGCGCTGCACTTCTTCCACCAGGCTGTCGCGGCCCAGGTTGCTGGCGCAGCAGTTCACTGCCATCCGCAGCTCGGCGAAGCCCAGCTCGTGCAGGCGGCGCAGATCCTTGCAGGCATGGCGAAGAACCCACGCGTCGAGGGCGCCGATCAGACCGTTGGCTACCGCCAGGCCTATGAAACGGTCCGGCGCGAGAAGGCCATGAACCGGGTGTTTCCAGCGCACCAGCGCTTCCACCTGTTCGACGCCGCCTTGGTCGATACGCAGGATCGGCTGGTAGTAGAGCACCAGCTCGTCGTCCCAGAGTGCCTTGCGCAGCTCTTCTTCCAGTTGCAGTTCCTGAGTGGCCTTGGTCTTCAGGTGGGGGCTGAAGAAGTGAGTGACGTTGCGCCCATTGCCTTTGGACTGGTAGAGCGCGAGGTCGGCGTGCTTGAGCAGTTCTTCCGCCTGGACACCATCGTTGGGGAACAGGCTGATGCCGACGCTCAGCGTCATCACCAGGCTGCGCCCGGCGGTGGTGATGGGTTCCTTCATGCGCTGCATCAGGCGCTGGGCAAGAATCCGCGCCTCATGGTCCTCGCCCAGATCGGCGAGGATGCAGAATTCGTCGCCGCCGAAGCGCGCCAGCAGGTCGGAGCTGCGCAGGGCGCTGCGGATGCGTCCGGAGACGATGCACAGCAGTTCGTCGCCGGCGGCGTGGCCCAGGGAGTCGTTGACCCGCTTGAAGTGGTCCAGGTCCAGCAGGATCACGGCCATGCCCTGGCCCTTCTGCCGGTTGCGCTCCAGGCGTATGGCGAATTCGTCGTTCAGCGCCGTGCGGTTATGCAGGCCGGTCAGGCCGTCGAAGCGCGCCAGTTGCTGCAGCGAGGCATTGGCGTGGTCGAGCTGACTGAGCAGGGTGTTGACCCGGTGCAGTTCGCTTTCCTTGCTTTCCAGACTTTCCTCTATCCAGGCCGCCCAGAGGCCGGCGAGTACTACTGCCAGCGCGAGCAGGCCAACCATAAGGCCGAGCTGGATGGCGTTGCCCTGGGCTGCGTCCCTGACCGGTACCACCCAGTTCGGCAGGGTCAAGGTGAGTGCCGCCATGCCGGTGTAGTGCATGCCGGAGATCGCGCCACCCAGTAGCAGGCTCGCGCCGATCTGGTAAATCCAGCGCCGCTCGGCCGACTGGCGATTGACGACGGGGGTGAGCACCAGCGCGGCATAGGCTACCAGGATCGCCAGCAGCACCGACAGCGCCACCAGGAACGGGTCGTAGTGCTGCATTGGCGGCGATTGGATCGCAGCCATGCCGGCATAGTGCATGCCGGCGATACTCGCGCCGATGCAGCAAGCGGCCAGCAAGTATTGCAGTGGGCTGAGCCCGGCACGGGAAAGCAGGCGCATCGCGAATGCCGAGGCAGCGATGGCGATGAGCAGCGAGAGCAATGTCGGACCGGTGCTGTAGTGCACCGGTACGGCAGGGCGGAAGGCGAGCATGGCGACGAAGTGCATCGACCAGATGCCGCTGCCCAGGCTGATGCCGCCGATCCATTGCCAGCGCAGGCTGGGGCGGCGCGTGCGGGCCACTCGGTTGGCGATGCCCAGGGCGACGAAGCTGGCTACGCAGGCAATCAGGATGGATAGCAGCACCAGTCCGGGACTGTGCGTGCACTCCAGCAGAACAGCGTCGGGTACGGCGTCCTTCTGCCAATCCATAGCTGAAGCTCCTGATGTCGGGGGAATAGTGCCGGGCGCTGTTAGATATCACTTTGATGTCAGTCTAGGGGGTGCCGATGGGGCTGCAAGCGGCGGTCTGCCTTTCCGACGGACAGGCGAATCGGTACCGACGTACGGTTGAGAGGCTCGCGCCTGGTCGGATTGAGCTGGAATCGGTGGGCGGCTTGACACTTTTTTGACTAACTTGCCGCTAGAGTATCGCGGCCGACGGGGGAGGCCTGGTCGCCGCCGTTTTCCAATCCGATTGACCCAAGGAGTGCACTCGATGGCCGAGGGCAAGCGCCGTCTTTTTCCGCAGATCAGTTCGAACCGGCTGGTTCTGCTGTTTTCCCTGGCTCTGGTGCTGTTCTATAACGTCGCAACCTGGAAGGCGCTGAACAACCTGGTACCGATGCAGGGCGCCAAGAGCGTGGCGTTCTTCGTCTCCTTCGCCTTCTTCCTGTGGGCCGCCTTCACCCTGCTGCTGACCCTGGTGTCGTTCCGTCCCCTACTCAAGCCGGCGCTGACGCTGGTGGCGCTGGTGTCCGCCGGCGCGGCCTATTTCATGAATACCTATGGCGTCGTCATCGATACGGTGATGGTGCAGAACGTCTTCGAGACCAATCCCGGCGAGGCTGCCGCGCTGTTCAGCGCACGCATGGTCGGTTATCTGCTGGTGCTGGGCGTACTGCCGGCGGCGATCATCTGGCTGACGCCGGTGACCTACCGGCCATTCTTCCGCGGGCTGCTCGGCAAGGTGCTGGTCGTTGTCGGTTGCGTGGTGGTGATCGCGGTGAGCGTGGGCAGCTTCTATTCCACCTATGCCCCGGTGTTCCGCCAGGAAGACAAGCTGACGCATTTCATCAACCCGACCAACTACATCTACGCGGTGGGCAAGTACACCAAGCAGCGCCTGGGCATCAAGGAAAACCTGGTGGTGCAGCCGATCGGCGAAGACGCCGTGATGGCGCGTCGCGTGCGCGCCGATGGCAAGAAGTCGCTGATGATCTTCGTGGTGGGCGAGACCGCCCGCGCCGATCACTTCTCGCTCAACGGTTATGCCCGCGAGACCAACCCGGAGCTGTCGAAGCTCGACATCATCAACTTCCCCAATGTCAGCTCCTGCGGCACTTCGACGGCAGTGTCGGTACCCTGCATGTTCTCCAAGTTCCCGCGCGAGGACTATAGCGACAAGAAGGGCAAAACCTACCAGGGGCTGCTCGACGTCCTGCAGCGCGTCGGTGTGTCGGTGCTGTGGCTGGATAACAACAGCGACTGCAAGGGCACCTGCCTGCGAGTGCCGAACCGCGATATCCCGAAGAACCAGCCCGGCCCGTTCTGCGACGGCAAGAACTGTCTCGACGAAGCCATGCTGCAGAACCTGCAGTCTTACATCGATGGGCTGAAGGATGACGCCATCATCGTCCTGCATGCCGATGGCAGTCACGGCCCGGAGTACTACGACCGCTATCCGAAGTCGATGGAGCGCTTCACGCCGGTCTGCCGCACCAACCAGCTTGGCAGTTGCAGCACCGAAGAGTTGGTGAACGTCTATGACAACACCATCCTCTATACCGACTTCTTCCTGTCCAGGGTGGTGGAGTTGCTCAGGCATAACGAAGGCCGCTTCGATGCTTCGATGGTCTACGTGTCCGACCACGGTGAGTCACTGGGCGAGAACGGTGTCTATCTGCACGCCGCGCCCTACGCCATCGCGCCGAAGGCGCAGACTCACGTGCCGATGGTGATGTGGTTCGGCAATGGGGCGCTGGGCAGCCTGGGTATCGACCGTGGTTGCCTGGAGGGCAAGGCCAAGGCGGACGAACTGAGCCACGACAACCTGTTCCATTCGGTGCTTGGTCTCTATGGGGTGCGCACCAGCCTGTACCAGCCGGACCTGGATATCTTCCACTCCTGTCGCCGCAACATGACCGTCGCCCAGTAAGCGGGCGCGGCAAAAACAAAGGCCCTGCGGCTTTCACCGCAGGGCCTTTTTCATTGGAGCAGTCGCAAACGGGATCGGCGCCGGTTGATCCAGGCCAGCAGGAATCCGGCCAAGGCGTTCAATGCCTGAAGGGCAAGCATCAGATCGCTGCTTTGCGGATAGCAGGCCCCTGACAACTGATGGACACAGTCGAGGCGGTCTTTGAGGTTTAAGAGCACGATCAGGCTCCAGCCCAGGCCGCTGAACAACCACGCCTTGTAGATCCAGGTGGGGATGGTTTTGCCGGAGGTAGGCTGCTTGTCGTTGCTGCTCATCAGATGGCGGTAGGTTGTTGGGAGTGTCCTGCCTTCGCAAAAAGGCCCTGCGCAGATCCGCAGGGCCTTTCCGAATCGACTGCAGACTTTTTACTTGTCGCGTACCAGCAGCACCGGACGGTTGCTGACGCGAATCAGACCTTCGGCCACGCTGCCCAGCATCAGGCGGCGCACGCCACGGCGACCGTGGGTGCCCATGACGATAACGTCAGCCTTGGAGGCGTCGGCCTCGATTTCGATCCGCTCGGCAATCTCTTCGCTGGCGCGCTCCTGGCAGACACGCTCGAATACCGACTTGACCGGGAACTCGGCGATCTTCTCCTTGGCCTTGGCCAGGATGTCGTCCGCCGCTTTCAGCGCAGCTTCGCGCAGAGGTTCGGGGTTGTAGTAAACGGCGTAGTCGGGCAGGTGCCGCAGCGGGCTGTCGACGATGGTGATGACTCGAAGTTCGCCCCCGCTAAGCTGAGCCAGCTTCGCTGCTTCGACCAGGGCACGGTCGGAAACCGGGCTGCCGTCCACCGCAACCAGAATGCGCTCGTACATGGTGTATCCCTCAATGAGTGGCTTGGTAGGAAAACTCTATCCCTCCAAGGGCGAGAATCCCTTGCGCAGCGTCAATAGTAGCCGGTACACCCGAATGTGCCGGGGATAGAGCGCTGTAACGGCGTGTTTCCACCAGGAGCTACCCCTCGCCAACAAGAAGAAAGCCGCCAACGGTTTCCCGATGGCGGCTTCTTTCGTTGGTGCCGCGGCTGGATCAGCCGGCGACCAGTACGCGGATCGCCTCCAGGCGCAGCGACGCCTTATCCAGCATCGCCAGGCTCTGGTCACGCTGCTTGCGCAACGCATCCAGTTCGCTGTCACGGACGCTCGGGTTGATGGCTTTCAGCGCGGTGAGGCGTGCCAGTTCTTCATCGAGCGTTGCGGTCAGTTGCTTGCGGGCCTGCTCAACGCGTTCGGCGTGACGCGGTGCGATCTTGGTCTCGGCGACGCTGAACTGCTTGGCCAGCACATCGCGCTGGGCCTGGACGAACTTGTTGGCGCTGGCACGCGGTACGCTTTCCAACTGGTCGTTGAGGGTGTCGAAGGACACGCGGGACGACAGGTCGTTGCCGTTGGCGTCCAGCAGGCAGCGCAGCGCCACTGGCGGCAGGAAGCGGCCGAGCTGCAGCGCGCGCGGCGCTACGGCTTCGCTGACGAACAGCAGTTCCAGCAGTACGGTACCGGGCTTGAGCGCCTTGTTCTTGATCAGTGCTACCGAGGTGTTGCCAAGCGAGCCGGACAGCACCAGGTCCATGCCGCCTTGCACCATCGGATGCTCCCAGGTGAGGAACTGCATGTCCTCGCGTGCCAGGGCCTGGGCGCGGTCGTAGGTGACGGTCACGCCTTCGTCGTTGCCCAGCGGGAAGCTGGCGTCGAGCATCTTCTCGCTCGGGCGCAGGATCAGAGCGTTCTCGGAGTGGTCTTCGCTGTCGATGCCATAGGTGTCGAACAGCTTTTCCATGTAGATCGGCAGCGCGAACTGGTCGTCCTGCTCCTCGATCTCCGCCACCAGCGCCTCGCCTTCGCCTGCGCCGCCGGAGTTCAGCTCCAGCAGGCGATCGCGGCCGCTGTGCATCTCGGCTTCCAGCGCTTCGCGGGCAGCCTTGCCTTCTACCAGCAGGGCGGCGAACGCATCGTCGTCACCGCCGTCGAGCAGTTCCACCAGGCGCGGGCCGAAGCGGTGCTGCAGCGCGTTGCCGGTGGGGCAGGTATTGAGGAACGCGTTCAGCGCCTGGTGGTACCACTGGAACAGACGTTCCTGCGGGCTGTTTTCCAGGTGCGGGACGTGGATCTGGATGGTGTGCTTCTGGCCGATGCGGTCGAGACGGCCAATACGCTGTTCCAACTGGTCCGGGTGCGCCGGCAGGTCGAACAGTACCAGGTGGTGGGCGAACTGGAAGTTGCGGCCTTCGCTGCCGATTTCCGAGCAGATCAGCACCTGGGCGCCGAATTCTTCATCGGCGAAGTAGGCGGCGGCGCGGTCGCGCTCGAGGATGCTCATGCCTTCGTGGAACACGGTGGCCGGGATGCCGGACTTCAGGCGCAGCGCATCTTCGAGGTCCAGTGCGGTCTCGGCGTGGGCGCAGATCACCAGCACCTTGTACTGCTTGAGCATTTTCAGCGTGTCGATCAGCCATTCGACACGCGGATCGAAACGCCACCAGCGGGCGTTTTCGTCGCCGTCCTCGGCCTGGGCCTGGAAGCTGACTTCCGGGTAGAGGTCCGGATGCTCGCCCAGCGGCAGCTCCATGTATTCGATCGGGTTGGCCAGCGGGTAAGGATGAAGCTGGCGCTCCGGGAAGCCCTGCACGGCGGCGCGGGTATTGCGGAACAGCACGCGGCCGGTGCCGTGGCGGTCGAGGAGCTCGCGCACGAGGCGCGCGCGGGCATCTTCGTTGCCGGCCTCTACACTGGCCAGCAGCTCGTCACCTTCGCTGCCGAGGAAACCGTGGATGGCATCGCGGGCGGCGGGGGAGAGACGTCCCAGATCGATCAACTCCTGCACGGCTTCAGCCACTGGACGGTACTGGCTGCTCTCTGCACGGAAGGCTTCCAGGTCGTGGAAACGGTCCGGATCGAGCAGGCGCAGGCGTGCGAAATGGCTATCCAGGCCGAGTTGCTCCGGGGTCGCGGTGAGCAGCAGGACGCCAGGTATGATCTGCGCCAGTTGCTCGACCAGTTGGTACTCGGGGCTGGCCTGCTCCGGGTGCCAGACCAGGTGGTGGGCTTCGTCCACGACCAGCAGGTCCCAGCCGGCGGCGCAGGCCGCGTCCTGGGCGCGTTCATCCTCGCGCAGCCACTCCAGTGCTACCAGCGCGAGCTGGCTATCCTCGAAGGGATTGCTGGCGTCGCTCTCGACGAAGCGCTCGCGGTCGAACAGTGCGACTTCCAGGTTGAAGCGGCGGCGCATTTCCACCAGCCACTGGTGCTGCAGGTTTTCCGGCACCAGGATCAGCACGCGGCTGGCGCGTCCGGAGAGCAGTTGGCGATGGATCACCAGGCCGGCTTCGATGGTCTTGCCCAGGCCCACTTCGTCCGCCAGCAGGACGCGAGGCGCCATGCGGTCGGCGACTTCGCGGGCGATGTGCAACTGGTGGGCGATGGGTTGCGCGCGAGCGCCACCCAGGCCCCAGAGCGGAGACTGCAGCAGACGGGTACGGTGTTCCAGGGTGTGGTAGCGCAGGCCGAACCAGGACATCGGGTCGATCTGCCCGGCGAACAGGCGGTCGCTGGCCAGGCGGAACTGGATGAAGTTGGATAGCTGGGTTTCCGGCACGGTGCGCTGGTCGTTCTGGGCGGTGATGCCGTGGTAGATCAGCAGCCCGTCGACCTCGTCCACTTCGCGAACGGTCATCTTCCAGCCTTCGAAGTGGGTGATCTCGTCGCCGGGAGAGAAGCGCACGCGGGTTAGCGGCGCATTGCGTTCGGCGTACTGGCGGGTATCACCGGTAGCCGGATAGAGCACCGTGAGCAGACGGCCATCGAGCGCCAGGATGGTCCCCAGCCCAAGTTCCGCCTCACTGTCGCTGATCCAGCGTTGACCCGGTTGATACTGCGCCATGGACACCTCCCAAAAAAAGCCGGCTATGGTACCGGAACGCGCGGCATTCAGCGATGGCCGATGATGGCTCCGGTCGTCCGAAACTCGGGCCGGCTGGTGGATGCGCCTGCGCGGGCGCTGGGTATCGGGCGTTGCCGATAGAGTCACCGCAAACCTATGGAAGTGTAGCGATGCGGGCTCAAGTCTGTAGTGTTCGCGCCGATAGCCTGATCAGAGGAACTCCGACAGGACTCTTTCACATGTTGCCGCCAATTCCCCACAGTCTGGCACCGGTCACTGCACAGCAGGACGTACCCAAGCCGCGACCGGATGTCGCCCCGGTCAGCCCGCCGCAGCCCAGTGCGGGCAATGCTGGCGTGGAGTTGGAGCGTCGCCCAGCCGAGGGAATGCCCGAACAGGAGTACCAGCGTCGCCGCAAACGGCAACAGGCGAGCGACGGCACGCCGGAAGGGGAGGCACTGGGCGAGCTGGAGGAAGTTGGGGAACTGAACGAGGTGCAGGATGCGCCACGCAAGGGGCTGTGGATCGATATCGAGGTCTGAAGGCGCCCTGGAGTAAGCTGTAGGCTTTTCCAATCACCCTGAGCCCTCATGCTGTTCGATGACGTTCCGATCCTGTTGCCTGATGCCGAGCTGCGCCTGATCCCTGACTGGTGCCCGCCGACATGCGCACGGCAATGGTTCGAACAGTTGCTCGCCGAGACGCCCTGGGAGCAACCCAGCGTGCGTCTGCATGGGCGTGAGTACCCGGTGCCACGGTTGCTCGCGTGGTATGGCGATCCGGAGGCTGCGTACACCTATTCCGGGCTGACGCATCAGCCGTTGCCGTGGACGCCGCTGCTTGCAGAAATCCGTTCGCGAGTGAGCGCAAGCGTCGGCCAAGCACTCAATGGCGTACTGCTCAATTACTATCGCGACGGTCAGGACTCGATGGGCTGGCACAGTGATGACGAGTCCGAACTGGGGCGCAATCCGCTGGTGGCGTCTCTGAGCCTGGGCGGTGCGCGCCGTTTCGATCTGCGCCGCAAGGGCCGCAATGCAATCGAACATTCCATCGATCTGCCGCCCGGATCTCTACTGGTCATGTCCGGCGCGACACAGCATCATTGGCAGCATCAGGTGGCCAAGACCCGCCGTCCGGTCGCGCCACGCCTGAACCTGACCTTCCGCCTGGTACGTGCATTGTCATGAGTAACGACGAAAACCTGATCGACTTCTCCGCCGAGCGCGACAAGCGCATCCATGATCTGCACGAAAAGCGCCTGCAGGATGTGCGCAAGGCATTCGAGCAAGCATTGCCACTGGGCAAGGCGCGCAAGAAAGGCAAGAGCAAGCCGAAGAAGCGCTGAGTTCCTCCCTCCGTACCTCGCCATTTCCCGCGAATCGCCCGGTTCGCGCGGCTTTCCACCGCACCCGTGCCGTCTTTTAAGTTGATCTGAGTCAGTGCTCCAGGGCTTGCCGAAGCAGGCTTTTGTGACCATTGATCCAGGTCAATTTCGCCTGTCCGGCTGCCGGTAATCTGCACCCATCCCCAGACGGTGTAGGCAACAGGAGGCCAGCATCATGTTCATCGACGAAGTGGTTCTCGCAGGCATCGTTACCGTAGGACTCATGGTCCTTTTCTTCGGCGGGGTTGGAATTTTCATCTGGAAGGACAGCAACAAGAAGAGCTGATTCCTCCCAGATACACAGAGCACGCAAGGCACTTCGGGCGACTTAGGTCGCCCGTTTTTTTGCCTCGGAAAAGTCTGGATGACATTTTGTTAGTCTGCTAATAATTGTGCGGGCAATCATCTTCGTATCCGGTTGCCGGCTATCTTTATCGGTAGACCCTGGATCGTTTTCGAGAGACCGCGTGCGACCCTCGCTACAGGCATTCCTGGCGCCGGACCCGCTGGCGCTGAAATTCGCGATCAAGACCCTCCTGGCCGGCGGCCTGGCGCTCTGGTGTGCCTTCCGCTTCGACCTCGAACAGCCGCAGTGGGCGCTGATGACAGTGTTCATCGTGTCCCAGCCATTGTCGGGCATGGTGGTCGCCAAGGGATTGTTCCGTCTGATCGGCACCCTGGCTGGTACCGCCATGTCGGTGGTGATGATCGCGTTGTTCGCCCAGACGCCCTGGCTTTTCCTGATAGCCATCTCCTTGTGGCTCGGGCTCTGTACGGCGGCTTCGACGACGTTGCGCAATCATGTTTCCTACGCTTTCGTGTTGTCGGGCTACACCGTAGCGATCATCGGCTTGCCTGCGATCAGCCATCCGCTGGATGTCTTCGATCAGGCCGTGGCGCGCAGTACGGAAATCTGCCTGGGCATTCTCTGCGCTTCCGCTGTCAGCGCGATCCTCTGGCCGCGGCGGGTCGAGGCGAACCTCGACAGGCAGGCGCGCGCCACCTGGCTATCCGGAATGCAGGCCGCTCGCAGCGAGATCGGTAGTGAAACGCGGGAGATCAAGGGGCTGCTCCAGGCATTGGGCAAGATCGTTGAAGTGGATGTGCAGCGCGATCACGCCTGGTTCGAAGGCTATCGCGGTCGCCAGCGCTCGCGGGCGTTGCGCGTGCTGTCGCGCGACCTGCTCAGCCTGCTGCGCACTGCCCGTGGCGTGGCTCGCCAGCGTAGCGTGCTGGATGCCGGCGATGCCGTGCTCCTGCAACCCTGGATCGCGGAGTTGGAGCGGGTGCTGGAAGAGCCGCATGCGGAGGCAATCCGTGCGTTGGGCGAGCGGCTGGGGCAGGCGGGCACCGATGAGTCGCTATCCAACGACCTGCGCTATTGCCTGACCCGCTGCGCTCTTCTGCTGCGCAAGGCGGAGGAGGCCGAGCGGGCCATGCGCGCGGTGGCGACGGGGGAAGTGGATGAGCGGGAGACTGGCACGCTGTCCTGGCACCGTGATGGCTTGATGGCGCCTTTCTATGGCTTGCGTAGTGCATTGGCGCTGCTCGGCATGTCGGCCTTCTGGATGGCCACGGCGTGGCCTGCGGCCACCGGAGGCATGTTGCTGGCCGCGGTAATCTGCAGCCTGTTCGCCAATCGCGATAACGCAGTGACCATCGGCCTGGGCTTCCTGCGCGGGATTCTCTATGCGGTGCCGGCCGCCGCGCTGGTCAGCCAGTGGCTGCTGCCGCAATGGAACGGTTTTCCGCTGCTTTGCATGGCGCTTGGCGTGCCCCTGTTCTTCGCCTTGCTGGGCATGGCGACGCCGGCGCTGGCGGGGACGGCTACATCCTTCTCGATTCACTTCATCACCCTGGTCGCACCCAGCAACTTGATGCAGTACGACCTGGCGACGTTACTCAATTCGGCCCAGGGGATCGTCATCGGGGTCGGTTTCGCGGTGCTGGTATTCCGTCTGCTGACGCTGCCGCCCGACTGGCTGAACCGGCGCCTGATTGCAGCGACCTGCGTAGACCTCGGACGCCTGACCCGGCGTCCGCTGGCGCAGGCGGAGAACTGGTTCGGCGGACGCATGGCGGACCGCCTGATCCGCCTTGCGCGACACTACACATTGCTGCCCAGAGATGAGCAGCGGCGCTGGCAGGACGGTCTGCTGGCGCTGGACATGGGCAACGAACTGATCCACATGCGAGCCTGCCTGAACGGTGCGCGCGGCGCATTGCGCAAGGCCCGCGACCAGTTCCTCGCCCAGTTGGGTGGCATACTCGAACGCGGGCCTGGTGAGGGCCGCGAGCAAAGCCTGGATGCCATCTGTCGGCCGCTGGAGGAGGCGCTGGCGCAGGATCGCGTCAGAGACAATGAGCCCAACCGCCTGGCGGTTGCCGCTCTCGCGCAGTTGCGGCTTACCTGGCGCTCATGGTGCCAACTGGAGGAGCGGCATGGGGCTGCATGAGTGGGGCTGGGGCGGCGTCTATCTCAGCCCGTTGTTCATCTATGCGGTGCTCGCCCTGGGGGCGACCGTGGCCTTGCGCCTTTTGCTGCAGGTCACGCCGCTGGGGCGCTGGATCTGGCACGAGGCGCTGTTCGACTGCGCCCTGTTCGTGCTGATTCTCTGCGGCATCACCTGGGCTTTGAGCGGCATATCTTGAGAGGAGAGTTCGCATGCGCGGATACCTTCGCGTAGCCATCACCCTGGTTCTGGTAGTCGCCGCCGTACTCGCAGGCACCTGGCTGTGGCGTTACTACATGCTCTCACCGTGGACCCGCGATGCGCGGGTACGGGCGGATGTGGTGGTGATTGCCCCCGACGTTTCCGGCTGGGTCACCGATCTGGCCGTGCAGGACAACCAGCAGGTCAAGGCCGGCGATCTGATCATGCGCATCGACCACGAGCGCTATGCCGCCAATCTTGAGCAGGCGAAGGCTCTGGCCGAAACCCGACATCAACAGTACCTGCTGCGGCAGAGCGAAGCGTCGCGGCGCAACCGGTTGGGGATTGCGGCGATCAGCGCCGAGGACAAGGAGACCGCGCAGATCAATGCCGCCATTGCCAAGAGTGAGTACGACGAGGCGCTGGCCCAGGTGCACCTGGCCGAGCTGAACCTTTCCCGCAGCGAAATGCGCGCCCCGCGCGACGGACAGGTGACTAACCTGCGCCTGGCTCAGGGCAACTACGCGCAGACCGGCCAGCCGGTGATGGCGCTGGTGGACCAGAAGTCGTTCTACGTCACCGCTTATTTCGAAGAGACGAAGCTCCCCGGCATTCGAGTCGGCCAGCCCGCACAGGTCGTGCTGATGAGCGGCAACACGCCCATCGACGGTACCGTGGAAAGCATCAGTAGCGGCATCACCGACCGCAACGCGATCCCCGACAGCCAATTGCTGGCCAACGTCGAGCCGACCTTCAACTGGGTCCGCCTGGCCCAGCGCATTCCGGTGCGCATTCGCCTGGGCAGGATTCCCGACGGTGTGCATCTGAGCGCCGGGATGACCGCCAGCGTCACCGTGAAGGAGCAGTGAGCGGCGCCTTTTCCGGCTCGCGCTGCAACCAGCAGGACAGCGCCGCGCAGAGCACCGACAGTGCCACCAGTGCGAGGCCGGCCCACGGTGCCCAGACGATCCCCGCCAGGCTGATCACCATGCCACCCAGCGCCGCGCCGAGGGCCACGCCAAGGTGCATGGCCGAGGTGTTCAACGCGATCCCGGCGGTGCCGCTGGCCGGGTCGCTGGCCAGCAGGTAGCTCTGTACTGCCGGCGAAATCATCCAACTGATGGTGCTCCAGACCATCAGTGCGGCCAGCAGCATCCACGGATGGCCGAGGCTCAGCGGAATTGCCAGCATTGCCGAAGCAAACAGCACCGGTACGACGACCAGAGCGCGGCGGTGGCCGATGCGGTCGCTCAGCCATCCGCCCAGGTAGCCGCCGCCAATAGCGGCCAGGCCGATCAACAGCAATGTCAGCGCGATGTGCTGGCTGTCGTCGATGCCGGCGACCCGCTGGAACCACGGCGTAATGTAGGCGAACAGGGTGAAGTGCCCGCCCAGCAGGAGGATCGATACCGTCTGTGCGAGGCTCAGTACGGGGTTGCGTAGCTGGCGCCGGTACATCGCACCGTTGGCCGGGCTGCCCATTGTGCGGCGCGGCAGGGCGACGTGCAGCAGTGCCGCCAGCGGTAGTGAGTAGAGGGCGATGGCGGCGAAGATCCAGCGCCAGCCCAACCAGTCGTCGACCAGCACGCCGGCTGGCACGCCGAGTACCAGCGAGCCGCTGATCCCCATGAAGATAAGGCCGATGGCGCGGCCGCGCTGGGCAGGTGGGGCGAGTTCCACCGCCAGCAGGCTGGCCTGCATGATCAACAGCCCACAACAGGCGGCCATGCCGATGCGCATCAGTAGCAGCGTCGTGTAGCCGGAGCTGAGCGCCGCGCCGGTATTGAAGAGTGCGAACACCAATAGGGTAACCACCAGCAGGCGCCGGCAGTCGGCTCCACGGGTCAGCCAGCCCAGTACGGGGGCGGCGATGGCGAAACTCAGGGAAAACAGGCTGGTGAGCTGGCCGGCCAGACTGAGCGAGACGCCCAGATCATTGGCGAGCGACGGCAGGATGCCGGTGAGGATGGCCTCGGCGAGGCCGGCGGCGAAGGTGCACAGCGATAGCAACAGCAGTCGAAGGTCCATGATGGCTCCGATTCCCGGCGATGGGGTTTCGGGCAGATGGCCTTCGGTTATCCCAGATGGATGAAGAAATGACCTTGGCAGGGTAGATGAGAGTAAAACTGTATACAAGTTTCCGGGGCCAATAGGCCGGCCCCGGATAACGCTTCAGTCTGCCTGGCGCCGCAGAGTGCGCCGAGGGTAGTCGTTCTCAGCCGATCGTGATCGGCGGCAGCGCCGGCAGTTCGATGTTCAGCTTCTGCTTGGGCGCCAGCACTTCGGCTTCGCCTTCCACGACTGCCTCGCCGTTCTGGTTGAGCACTCGGGTACCGATACGCACGCGGTTCTTCGGCAGTTTTTCCAGCACTTCCAGCTCTACGTCGAGCATGTCGCCGATTTTTACCGGGCGGGTGAAACGCAGGTTCTGGCCGAGGTAGATAGTGCCCGGGCCGGGCAGGGTGGTGGCGATTGCGGCGCTGATCAGCGCGCCGCTGAGCATGCCGTGGGCGATGCGCTCCTTGAACAGCGTGGTGGCAGCATAGTCGGCGTCCAGGTGCACCGGGTTGCGGTCGCCGGAGACTTCGGCGAACAGTTGGATGTCGCGCTCGCCAACGCTGCGCTGGAAGTTCGCCTTCTGGCCGACTTCGAGCTCTTCGTAAGGGACGTTCTGTACCTGGGTCATAGAGGCTCCTCGGTAGTCTCGGCCTGGCGGACGGGGCAATGCGCGTCGAGCCAGCCGATCAGGTTGCGGATGACCTCGTCGCGGTTGGTCTCATTGAACAACTCGTGACGGGCCTCGGGGTAAATCTTCAGTTGGACGTCGCGAACCCCTGCCCGGGTCATCGCCTGGGCCAGATCGCGCAGGCGCTTGCCCTGGCTCACCGGATCGCGGTCGCCGCCGATCACCAGCAGCGGCAGCGCAGCGTCGATGCGGGAGATGTGCTCGACCGGTGTGATATCGGCCAGCCCGCCGAGCAAGTCGAGCCAGAGCTGGTTGCTGCAGCGGAAGCCGCACAGCGGGTCGGCAACGTATTTGTCGACCTCCTGAACGTCACGGCTGAGCCAGTCGAAGGGCGTTCGATTCGGCTTGAACGCCTTGTTGAACGAGCCGAACGACAGAAACTCGATCAGCGCGCTGCGCCCCAGCGGGCCCTGGCGCCAACGCTCGAAGCGGGCGATCAGTCGTGCCGTGCGGTACAGCGCCACCGGCTGGTAGTTGGACCCGGACAGCACCGCCGCCTTCACGCTGGCGCTGTGCTGTATCAGGTAGGCGGTGCCGATGTAGCTGCCCATGCTGTGGCCGAGCAGGATGATCGGCAGATCTGGGTGTTCCTCGCGGATGTGCCGGTTCAGCGTATGCAGGTCGCCGATCACCTTGCCCCAGCCGCCGTGGTCGGCGTAGTGGCCAGGCTCGCCGTTCTCGGCGGTGCGGCCGTGGCCTCGCTGGTCGATGGCGTACAGATGGTAGCCGGCGGCGTTCAGCGTCAGGCCCAGTCGCTCGTAGCGGCCAGCGTGCTCGGCCATGCCGTGGGAGAGCATCAGCGCGCCGCGCGAGGGGCCTTCCGGCGCCCAGTGGCGGGTGTACAGCGGTGTCTCGTCGCTGGCGTTCAGCCAGTAGGCAGCGTAGGGCATGGGTCCTTCCCGTTTGTTGTACGTATTATCGTCGAGCGAAGGTGAGACGCGGCGATCATCGCCGAAGAGGCGCAGTTTACAGATGTCCGTGCCACTGCCGAGGCGAATTTTGCCTGGTGCCGCGCGGTCGGACATCTTCTGTATGGATTGCGCTGAATGCCGCCGTCTTTCTGCAAACCCAGGCGGCATGCTCTATCCCGCGCTACAGCGGGACGGTGGAGGAAGATTCACGCAGTCAATGACGCACGCTGGAGTCTTTGCGCTGACCGGGGGAACTGCTAGCTTCCGTCGAATGACCGCAACGGCGGTTCGGTTTCGCTCAGGTATGAGGACAAGAACAAATGCAACCTGATTTCTGGAACGACAAACGCCCGGCCGGTGTGCCCAGTGACATCGATCTGGCGGCCTACAAGTCCGTGGTGGAAGTGTTCGAGCGCTCCTGCAAGAAGTTCGCCGACCGTCCGGCGTTCAGTAACCTGGGTGTGACCCTGACATATGCCGAGCTGGACCGCCTGTCCGCAGCCTTCGGCGCCTACCTGCAGAAGAACACCGACCTCAAGCCCGGCGACCGCATCGCCGTGCAGATGCCCAACATCCTGCAATATCCCATCGCTGTATTCGGTGCCCTGCGTGCCGGCCTCGTGGTGGTCAACACCAACCCGCTGTATACCGCTCGCGAGATGCGACACCAGTTCAAGGATTCCGGCGCCCGCGCGCTGGTCTACGTGAACCTGTTCGGCAAGCTGGTGCAGGAAGTGCTGCCCGACACCGGTATCGAATACCTGATCGAGGCGCGCATGGGTGACATGCTGCCGTCGCTCAAGGGCCTGCTGGTCAACACCGTCGTCAAGCACGTCAAGAAAATGGTGCCCGACTACAGCCTGCCCCAGGCGGTATCGTTCAAGGATGTCCTGGGCAAGGGCCGTGGCCACGGGCTGCAGCCGGTCAAGGTCGGCCTGGAAGACATCGCGGTGCTGCAGTACACCGGCGGTACCACCGGCGTGGCCAAGGGGGCCATGCTCACCCACGGCAACCTGGTCGCCAACATGCAGCAGGTCCATGCCTGTCTCCAGCAGCACGGTCCGGATGGCAAGCCACTGATGCAGGTGGGCAACGAGGTGATGATCGCGCCGCTGCCGCTCTACCACATCTATGCGTTCACCGCGAACTGCATGTGCATGATGGTCAACGGCAACCACAACGTACTGATCACCAACCCGCGCGACATCCCCGGCTTCATCAAGGAGCTGAAGAAGTGGCGCTTCTCTGCGCTGCTGGGCCTGAACACCCTGTTCGTTGCCTTGATGGACCGCCCGGAGTTCAAGGAACTCGACTTCTCCAACCTCAAGGTCACCAACTCCGGCGGCACCGCCCTGGTCACCGCTACCGCCGAGCGCTGGAAGGCCATGACCGGTTGCTCAGTGGTCGAAGGCTACGGTCTCACCGAAACCTCTCCGGTGGTGAGCACCAACCCCTACGGCGACAAGGCGCGCCTGGGGACAGTCGGTATTCCGGTGCCGGGCACCGCGCTGAAAGTGATCGACGACGACGGCAACGACGTCGGCATTGGCGAGCGTGGCGAGCTGTGCGTGAAGGGGCCGCAGGTCATGAAAGGCTACTGGCAGCGCCCCGAAGCCACCGCCGAGGTGCTCGATGCCGAAGGCTGGCTTAAGACCGGGGACATCGCCGTGATCGACCCCGACGGCTTCGTCCGCATCGTCGACCGCAAGAAGGACCTGATCATCGTCTCCGGCTTCAACGTCTACCCCAACGAGATCGAAGACGTGGTCATGGCTCACCCGAAAGTCGCCAACTGCGCTGCCGTCGGCGTACCGGACGAGAAGTCCGGCGAAGCCGTGAAACTGTTCGTGGTTGCCCGTGAAGGCGGCGTGACAGTCGAGGAGCTCAAGGCCTACTGCAAGGAAAACTTCACCGGCTACAAGGTGCCCAAGCATATCGTCCTGAAGGACGCCCTGCCGATGACTCCGGTGGGCAAGATCCTGCGCCGGGAGCTGCGCGAAACCGCCTGATGCGTGAGCGAATGAAAAAGGGGGCTGATCCTGGATCAGCCCCCTTTTTCATTCATGGCGCCGGCATTGAGAGGCGTGATCGTCGTCTGGCCCGCGCGACGCAGCAATCGAGGCGATGGAAGACTTCAGCCTATGGAATGAACAATCCCAGCCGGTGGCTGGGGATGGAGCGTTTGCGCTGATAGAGCCGAGCAGAGCTGGTCAGCCGCCACAGGCGCCACTGCCGCATTGGCAGCAGCCATCCTTCTTGCGCAGGATTTCGTAGAGCTCGTCCTTGAGCTGCAGCTTCTGCTTCTTCAGCGCCTCGATGGTGTCGTGCGAGGCGGGGGTGATGCCGGCTTCCATGTTCTTGATCTCCTGGTCGAGATCATTGTGGCTATGGAAGAGCTTGGCGAAATGCGGGTCTTCGGTTTTCAGGCGGGTAATCTTTTCGCGGTATTCGGGAAACATGAGGGTTCTCCTGGAGAGTGCAAAGGCACTCTGCGGGAATCGCGCCGGGCTGATGTTGAGGTGGATCATTGAAGTCTGCGTAGTGAAAGGACGCTGCGTGGAAATGTCTGAAATCGCCTGATCTGAACCTGACGATTCTGATTCACGCCAGGGGCTGGTCTGGCCGCAGTCCCCGGTCTTTTTTCCGGTTCCAGTCGTCGGAACTCGATCTTGTCAGACAATCCAACAAGCTTTCGGGCCCTCTACAATGGGCTTTTCCGACGAGTTGAACGGAAATGACCGAGTGATGTGCTTTCGGTCATTTTTTTGACTGGCAAGGCCGTGTTTGGTGCTGGTCGGTGTTTCTCAAAGCTGCTACTCTCGGCCCGCTTTTCGCTCCCTGCCTTGGGGAAGGCGACACAAACACAACAACGAACCGCATACGCGGTAAAGATGAGCTGTTGCTTAGGAGTGGGCTTCCATGACCGACAATTTCTGGAAGGACAAATACCCAGCTGGTATCGCTGCCGAGATCAATGCTGACAAGTACCCGAACATCCTCGCGGTGCTTAAAGAGTCCTGCCAACGTTTTGCAAACAAGCCTGCTTTCAGCAACCTGGGCAAGACCCTGACCTACGGCGAGCTGTACACGCTCTCCGGGGATTTTGCGGCCTATCTGCAACAGAACACCGATCTCAAGCCTGGCGACCGCATCGCCGTGCAACTGCCCAACGTGCTCCAGTACCCGGTCGTGGTCTTCGGCGCCATGCGTGCCGGCCTCGTCGTGGTCAACACCAACCCGCTGTATACCGCGCGGGAAATGGAACACCAGTTCAACGACTCCGGCGCCAAGGCGCTGGTGTGCCTGGCGAACATGGCGCACCTGGCCGAGGAAGTGCTGCCCAAGACCGGCATTCGTACCGTCATCGTCACCGAAGTGGGTGACATGCTGCCGCCGCTCAAGCGCTTCATCGTCAACAGCGTGGTCAAGTACATCAAGAAGATGGTGCCGGCCTTCAACCTGCCGCAGGCGCAGAAGTTGACCGACGTGCTGGCCAAGGGCCGTGGCAAGGCGGTGGCGGAAGTCTCGCCCAAGGCCGACGACGTGGCTGTGCTGCAGTACACCGGCGGCACCACCGGCGTGGCCAAGGGCGCGATGCTGACGCACCGCAACCTGGTTGCCAACATGCTGCAGTGCAAGGAACTGATGGCTTCCAACCTGCAGGAAGGCTGCGAGATCCTCATCGCGCCGCTGCCGCTGTACCACATCTATGCCTTCACCTTCCATTGCATGGCGATGATGCTCACCGGTAACCACAATATCCTGGTGACCAACCCGCGCGACCTGCCGAGCATGGTCAAGGAGCTGTCGCAGTGGCAGTTCACCGGCTTCGTCGGCCTGAACACCCTGTTCGTCGCCCTGTGCAACAACGACGACTTCCGCAAGCTCGATTTCTCCGCGCTGAAGCTGACCCTGTCCGGTGGCATGGCGCTGCAACTGGCCAGCGCCGAGCGTTGGAAGGAAGTCACCGGCTGCTCCATCTGCGAAGGTTACGGCATGACCGAAACCAGCCCGGTGGTGTCGGTCAACCCGTTCCAGAACATCCAGATCGGCACCATTGGCATTCCGGTTCCGTCCACCCTGTGCAAGGTCATCAGCGATGACGGCCAGGACCTGCCGCTGGGCGAGCGTGGCGAGCTGTGCGTGAAGGGCCCGCAGGTGATGAAGGGCTACTGGCAGCGTCCGGAAGCCACTGACGAAATCCTCGACAAGGATGGCTGGCTGCGTACCGGCGACATCGCGATCATCCAGGAAGACGGCTATATGCGCATCGTCGACCGCAAGAAGGACATGATCCTGGTGTCGGGCTTCAACGTGTACCCGAACGAACTGGAAGACGTGCTCGCGACCCTGCCGGGCGTACTGCAATGTGCCGCCATCGGCATCCCGGACGAGAAGTCCGGCGAGGCGATCAAGGTCTTCGTGGTGTCCAAGCCGGGCGTCACCCTGACCAAGGAGCAGGTCATGCAGCACATGCACGACAACCTCACCGGCTACAAGCGTCCCAAGGCCGTGGAGTTCCGCGACAGCCTGCCGACTACCAACGTCGGCAAGATCCTCCGCCGCGAATTGCGCGATGAGGAACTCAAGAAACTCAAGGCTTGAGCCGATAAACAGGAAACCCGCCGCAAGGCGGGTTTTTTGATGCCCGCACGATTGCGGCTGCCCCTGTCTGCTTGAGGTATCGCGCCTTGAACACTGCACTGCGACTTCGCGCCAAGGTCCTGCTCCTGGCCATCGTTCCGATCCTGCTCCTCACGATCCTGTTGTGTGCCATTGCCACGGTCGCGCTGAATCGCCTGTCGACCCAGCAGGAAGCGCAGATACGGGAAAACCTCACCCATGACCGCGAAGCGCAGTTGAAAAACTTTGTCGACGTTGCCCTTGCCGCTGTCGGGCCGGTCTACCAGGCGGCTGCCGAAGGCGATGCGCAGGCCCGTGAGCAGGGCGTCGCGATCCTCAAACGCCTCCAGTATGGCAACGGCGGCTACTTCTGGGGCTATGACAGCCGCGCGGTGCGTGTCTTCCAGGGCACCAGCGACGAGCGCCTGGGGGAGGACTTCAGCGGTTACCGCGACCCCAACGGCGTCTATGCGATCCGCGAACTGGTCGGGGCGGGGCAGAGCGGCAAGCACTACGTGCGCTACAGCTTCACGCTGCCGGGCGGCAACAGCATCGTGCCGAAGATCGGCTACGCCCATTACCTGCCGAAGTGGAACCTGGTGTTCGGCACCTCGCTCAATCTCGACGATGTCGAGCGCGAGGCGCAGCAGGCCGGCGATGCCTTCGAGTCGAAGATCAACGACCTGCTGCTGCTCATGGGCGGTTCCGCGCTGGCGCTGCTGGTGGTGATCGGCCTGCTGGCCGGGCTGTTCAGCCGGGCCATCGTGCAGCCCATCGTTGAAGTACGCGACAATCTCGATGACATGGCTGCCGGCGACGGCAACCTGACCCACCGCCTGAGCCTCGCGCGGCAGGACGAACTGGGCGAGCTGGCCGGCTCGTTCAACCGCTTCGTCGAGAAGATCCACCTGCTGGTGCAGCAGGTGGCCGGTACTACCCAGCAACTGTCCGGGCTGGTCGGCGATGTTGCCCAGCAGGCGCAGCGCTCCGAGCGGGCGATGGATGGCCAGCGGCACGAGACCGATCAGGTCGCCACCGCAATCAACGAGATGACCGCCGCGGCCCAGGAAGTGGCGCGCAGCGCCCAGCAGGCTGCCGATGCGGCACAGCAGACCGATCGCGAAGGCCAGGCGGCCAAGCGTGAAGTGGACCTGTGCGTGGCGCAGATCAACGAACTGGTGGGCGAGGTGCGCAGCAGCAGCGAATCCCTCGACACCTTGCGCCAGGACGTGCAGGGCATTGTCGGTGTGCTGGAGGTGATCCGCTCCATCGCCGAACAAACCAACCTGCTGGCGCTCAACGCCGCTATCGAGGCTGCGCGGGCGGGGGAGGCCGGCCGTGGCTTTGCCGTGGTGGCTGACGAGGTTCGCGCGCTGGCCAGCCGTACCCAGCAGAGCACTGGTGAAATCCAGCAGATGATCGACCGTCTGCAAGGCACTACCGCCGGCTCGGTGAATGCCATGCTGCGCGCCAGCCAGATGGCCGAGCGTACCCGTGGCCAGGCCGATCAGGCCGGACAGTCGCTGGACGCCATTGCCCGGTTGATCGGCACCATCAACTCGATGAACGCTCAGATCGCCAGTGCCGCCGAGGAACAGACCGCCGTGGCCGAGGAAATCAACCGCAGCGTGCACCAGATCGCCGGTGGTGTGGACAGCGTGGCGGAAGACGCCGCGAAGGGCGCCCGTACGGCAACCGAACTCAATGGCCTGGGAGAGCGCCTGCGCCAGTTGGTGGGCCAGTTCCGCATCTGAGCGGCTGCCATCGGGTGGCATTGATGGCGGGTCGGGACGGTTCATTCAGCGTATCTGAACTTCGCGTCCCGATCCGTTATCTCTGGGGCTGGCGCAGGCTCGCCGCCCTCTGCGTTCGTGGTCGCTCAGTAATCGGCATGGCGGCCCGTGCCGGTCTTTTGCGACAATTCGCGGATTGTCGCCATGACAGCCCATTCCAGGGACCGGCTCCGCACTAGCTCGCGCCGCTCCCGCCTGATGCCCGCGAAGCCGATGACCACAGACAGCACGCCGACTCCCGAACAGCTCCTGCAGCGCATGGATCACGCACTGATCCGCGACCGCCATCGCCTGCGCCGGCAGCTCCATGAACTGCGCAAGCACCCTGACGAAGCCAAGCTCGCCCAGTGGGCCGAGCGCTTCCAGGCATCCTGTGCCAAGGTCGAGGCGCGCCGTGCGAGCATTCCCGCGATCCGCTACGACGACAGCCTGCCGATCGCCGCCAAGCGCGACGAGATCAAGGCCGCGCTGGAAAAGAGCCAGGTGGTGGTGGTCGCCGGCGAGACCGGCTCGGGCAAGACCACGCAGTTGCCGAAGATCTGCCTGGAACTGGGCCGCGGCGTCCACGGCCTGATCGGCCACACCCAGCCGCGCCGTCTCGCTGCCCGCAGCGTCGCCACCCGCGTCGCCGAGGAAGTCGGCACGCCGCTGGGCTCGCTGGTCGGCTACCAGGTGCGCTTCGAGGACCAGAGCGACGACAGCACACTGATCAAGCTGATGACCGATGGCATCCTGCTGGCCGAAACCCAGCACGATCGCTACCTGGAGCGCTACGACACGATCATCGTCGACGAAGCCCACGAGCGCAGCCTGAACATCGACTTCCTCCTCGGTTTCCTCAAGACGCTGTTGCCGCGCCGCCCGGACCTCAAGCTGATCATCACCTCGGCGACCATCGACCTGGAGCGTTTCTCGAAGCATTTCGGCAATGCGCCCATCGTCGAGGTGTCCGGCCGTACCTACCCGGTGGAAACCTGGTACCGCCCGCTGGCGGCGGAAGTGGACGAGGACGGTGAAGCGCTGTTCGACGACCTCTCCGTGGACCAGGGCATCCTCCGCGCGCTGGACGAGATCGCCGCACACGAGCGCGAAGTCGGCAAGCGTCCTGGCGACGTGCTGGTGTTCCTCCCGGGCGAACGTGAAATCCGCGATGCCGCCGATATGCTGCGTAAGGCCAACCTGCGCCACACCGAAGTGCTGCCACTGTATGCACGCCTGACTCCGGCCGAGCAGCAGAAAATCTTCGCGCCCATGCCGGGCCGCAAGATTGTGCTCGCCACCAACGTCGCGGAAACCTCGCTCACCGTACCCGGCATCCGCTACGTGATCGACAGCGGCACTGCCCGCATCAGCCGCTACAGCTACCGCGCCAAGGTCCAGCGCCTGCCCATCGAGGCCATTTCGCAAGCCAGCGCCAACCAGCGCAAGGGCCGTTGCGGCCGGGTCGAGCCGGGCATCTGCGTGCGCCTGTACAGCGAGGAGGACTTCAACGGCCGCCCGGCCTTCACCGATCCGGAAATCCTGCGCACCAACCTCGCGGCGGTGATCCTGCAGATGCTCCACCTGCGCCTGGGCGACATCGAGGCCTTCCCCTTCATCGAGCCGCCGGATGGCAAGGCAATCAACGACGGTTTCACCCTGCTGCAGGAGCTCTCTGCGGTAAACCGCGAAGGCCAGCTCACGCCGCTGGGCCGGCAACTGGCGCGCCTGCCTATCGACCCGCGCCTGGGCCGCATGCTGCTGGAAGCGGCGCAACTGGGCAGCCTGCCGGAAGTGCTTACCGTGGCCAGCGCATTGTCGGTGCAGGACCCGCGCGAGCGGCCGATGGATCGCCAGCAGGCTGCCGACCAGGCCCACGCGCAGTGGAAGGACCCGGACTCGGACTTTGCCGCGTTGATCAACCTCTGGCGCGGTTTCGAGGAACAGCGTCAGGCGCTGGGCTCCAACCCGCTGCGCAACTGGTGCCGGAAGAATTTCCTGAATTACCTCCGTCTGCGCGAGTGGCGCGATGCGCACCGCCAACTGACGCTGATCTGCCGCGAATTGCAGTTGCCCTTCGGCAGCAAGGCAGAAGGTGCCGCGCGCAAGAGCGAGCCCGCCCGCGAACAGGCCAGGGCACACGACAATCGCGGCCGCCAGCCAGTCGCCAGGGCGGATGAACCGAAGGCCCGCGACATCGACTACGCCGCCGTGCACAAGGCGATCCTCTCCGGCCTGCTGAGCCAGATCGGCCAGAAGGCGGAAGAGGGCGACTACCTCGGTGCGCGTCAGCGGCGTTTCTGGATTCACCCCTCCAGCGTGATCGGCCGCAAGAAGCCGCAGTGGATAATGGCCGCCGAACTGGTGGAGACCACCAAGCTGTTCGCCCGCATGGTTGCGAAGATCGAGCCGGACTGGCTGGAGCCGCTGGCCGGGCACCTGGTGAAGAAGAACTACCTGGAGCCGCACTGGGAGAAGCGCCGTGGCCAGGTGGTGGCCTACGAGCAGGTCACTCTCTACGGCCTGATCATCATCGGTCGTCGCGCCGTGCACTACGGGCCGATCGACCCGCCGGTAGCGCGCGAGATGTTCATCCGCGAGGCGCTGGTGCGCGGCGAGATCAACAGCCGCGCCAAGTGCCTGTCTGCCAACCGCCAGTTGCTGGAAAAGCTCGACGAGCTGGAAGCCAAGGCCCGTCGTCGCGACATTCTCGCTGACGAGGAAACCCTGTTCGCCTACTACGACGAGCGTCTGCCGGCAGACATCTACCAGTCCGCCAGCTTCGAGAAGTGGTACGAGCGCGAGCACAAGCAGCAGCCGAACCTGCTGATCATGCGGGAGGAAGACGTCCTTGCCCGTGACGCCAGCGAAGTCACCGCCGGCCTCTACCCGGACCGCCTGCGCCTGGGTGAGTTGCAACTGCCGCTGTCCTATCACTTCGAACCCGGCCACGCACGTGACGGCGTGACCGTGCGTGTGCCGGCGCCGCTGCTGCCGCAACTGCCTGCCGAGCGCCTGGAGTGGCTGGTGCCGGGCCTGCTGGAGGCCAAGTGCATCGAGCTGGTGCGCAGCCTGCCCAAGGCGATCCGCAAGAACTTCGTACCGGTGCCTGACTTCGTACGTGCTGCACTGGGCAAGATGGTCTTTGCCGAAGGTGCGTTGTCCGAGTCCCTTGGCCGTGAGTTGCAGCGCATGACCGGTAGCCGCGTACCTGAAGAGGCCTGGGCGGAAGCCGAGACTCAGGTGGAAAGCCACCTGCGGATGAACATCGAAGTGGTCGACGCCCGTGGCAAGTTCCTCGGCGAAGGCCGTGACCTCGCCGAGTTGACTGCGCGCTTCGCCGAGGCCAGTCAGGCCGCACTGGCGATCCCGCAGGCGGACAAGCCGCAGAAGCCGGTGGAAGCCAAGGGCTTTGGCGAGGTGGCGGAGAAGGTCCAGCAGAAGGTCGCGGGGTTGTCGATGACGGTCTACCCGGCACTGGTGGAAGAGGCCGGTGTGGTGAAGGAAAGCCGCTTCCCGACCCAGGCCGAAGCCGACTATCAGCATCGCCGCGCGCTGCAGCGCCTGTTGCTGCAACAGCTCGCCGAACCCGCCAAATTCCTGCGCAGCAAGCTGCCGGGGCAGACCGACATGGGCCTGCTCTACCGCGAGCTGGGCCGCGTCGAATCGTTGGTGGAAGACATTCTGCTGGCCAGCCTGGACAGCGCCATTCTCGACGGCGAAAGCAACCTGCCACGCGATGGTGCCGGGCTCGCCTCCCTGGCGGAGAAGAAACGCGGTGCCTGGACCGAACACGCCGAGCGCATCGCCCGTCTGACCCTGGAAATCCTCAAGCTCTGGCACGGCTTGCAGAAGCGCTTCAAGGGCAAGGTTGACCTCGCCATGACGGTGCCGCTGAACGACGTGAAGGGGCAACTGGCCAAGCTGGTCTACCCCGGCTTCGTGCGCGACACGCCGCTGGAGTGGCTGAAGGAATACCCGCGCTACCTGAAGGCGGTCGAGCAGCGCCTGGACAAGGTGGCAGGGCAGGTCCAGCGCGACCGCGTGTGGAGCGGCGAGATGGCCGGCTACTGGGAGCAGTATTCGGCACGCCTGGCCAAGCACGCCCAGGAAGGCAAGCGCGACCCGGAGCTGACGCTGTATCGCTGGATGCTGGAGGAGTACCGCGTGTCGCTGTTCGCCCAGCAACTGGGGACGAAGGTGCCGGTGTCGGACAAGCGCCTGAGCAAGCAGTGGAGCCAGGTCGAGGCCTGATATCGCGAGGCTTCCGCCCGGGCCGTTCAGGCCCGGGCGGAAGCGACTTGGCAATGGCGTCGGGTTATTGCCTGGGCGTCCGGGGTTGCTGACTGGCTTTTTCGTCCAGTTGCGCCAATAGACCCATCGTTACATCCAGCAGTTGGCCTGACTCGCTGTAGACGATGGTATCGGGCCTGGCGTTAGCGATGATCAGCTCCAGATCGTGCTCTTTGGCATATTGTCTGACGAAATCCCGCATCGCCCTGTTAGTGAGTTGTTGGGTCGTCCTCTCGTATTCCTGCCATTTTTCCTCCAGCGCCTTGTAGGCTGCCAGGCTGGTATCCAGCTTCAGGTACTACTTCCTGTGTGCAGGCGGCCTGATTGACCAGTCGCTGACGCGCCAGCCTGGTCTCGGTTTCGGCCGAAGACGGCATGGCTTGTGGTTTCCTGGCGTTCAGGCAGCGCTCGGTTCCTTCCCGACTCAGTCGGCGAAGTGCGACGCGCGTGCGTCCGGCCTCATCGCGCTGCTCCCGGTAGCTTTGCTCCAGGCCAGCCGGCATCGGGTTCTTCTGGATGACGTCCTCACGGATACGCAGGGACAGCTTGTAGGTGTCGATCGTTGCCCACCTGGGGGCTGGCTTGGGCGGGGGCGGTGGCTCCTGGCAACCGCTCAGGGCCAAGGCGAGCAATAACAGGGACAGGGTGGACGGGGCATGGAAGACTCCTTTTCCAAATGCCTGGAGAAAGCGAACGGGCAAGGGGTGAAGTCGGCGCCGGAACAGTCCGGCGCCGTGACCGAGTCAGTCTCGCCTCGGAATCGTCAGCCCGCGTTGTACCGCCGGCCGCGCCAGGAAGCGTTCCAGCACGCGCTTGACGTTCTTGAACTTGTCGAACTCGACCAGTTCTCCCGCTTCGTAGAAGCCGACCAGGTTGCGAATCCATGGGAAGGTGGCGATGTCGGCAATGGTGTAGCGCTCGCCCATGATCCAGTCGCGGCCTTCCAGGCGCTGATCGAGCACCGCAAGCAGGCGCTTGGCTTCGTCCACGTAGCGTGTGAGCGGACGCTTGTCTTCGATCTCCTTGCCGGCGAATTTATTGAAGAAGCCCAGTTGGCCGAACATCGGGCCGATCCCGCCCATCTGGAACATCAGCCACTGCAGCGTCTCGTAGCGGCCAGCCGGGCCGGGGGCGATCAGCGAGTCGGTCTTGTCGGCGAGGTAGAGCAGAATCGCGCCGGACTCGAACAGCGCCAGCGGCTTGCCGTCCGGGCCGTTGGGATCGAGGATCGCGGGGATCTTGTTGTTCGGGTTCAGCGAGAGGAACTCCGGGGACATCTGCTCGTTACGCTCGAAGCTGACCAGGTGCGGCTCGTAGGGCAGGCCGAGCTCTTCCAGCATGATCGATACCTTCACGCCATTGGGCGTGGGCAGCGAGTAGAGCTGCAGGCGGTCAGGGTGTGCGGCGGGCCATTTGTGGGTGATGGGGAACGCGGAAAGGTCGGACATGCATACTCCAGACGGGTCAACGAGAGGGCTGAGAGCCCGCTTTCGATCTGCTGCGCGTCGGTCGCAGGGGGTTGGCAGTCGCCGCGATGCTCGTCCACAGCAGGTAAAGTGCGATCTGCGGCTGCGTGCCGAGTACTGCGGTCCCGGCTCGCAGGATCGCAAGCAGGCCCACAGGATAGACCTCAGCGCGCTTCCGGTCATGACCGGCACGCGACAAAGCGGTATGGTGCGGCCCCATAGTCACCGGAGAAGGAGCTGACCATGAGCCTGCAAGGCACCTACGATTCGCAAAATATCTTCGCCCAGATCATTCGCGGCGATGCGCCCTGCTACAAGCTGTACGAGGATGACGACGTGCTCGCCTTCCTTGATCTGTTCCCGCAATCCTATGGCCACGCCCTGGTGATCCCCAAGCGCAGCGCGGCGCGCAATATCCTCGACGTCGATTCCGATGCGCTGTGCAAGGTAATGCGTGTGGTGCAGCGCCTGACCGGAGTGATCGTCGACGAGCTCAACCCGGATGGCGTGCAGGTCGCCCAGTTCAACGGTGCGCCGGCCGGGCAGACGGTGTTCCACATCCACGTGCATATCGTGCCGCGCTATGCCGGCGAAGGTCTGGGGATCCACGCGGCGAACAAGGCCGATGCAGGGGAGCTGGAAAAGCTGCAGGCGCGCCTCGTCGCTCGTCTGAACGGCTGAGACGCGCCACGACGGCGGGACCTTATTCGGTCGCAGGCTTGATATCGAAGCCCTTGCGGTTGTCGCTGTTGATTCGCAAGCGCGTGTCGCTGCCTTCCTCCAGCGTCATCAGCAGCTCGCGGCGCAGCATGGCCTTGCTGCACAGGCCGTCACCATCCTTGTCGCCGATGATGCCGACCACGTGCTGGCCTGCCGGCACGTGGAAGCTCGCCGACTCGCCTGCACCGATGCGTGCGGCCACCTGTTGGTCGATGGTGAGCGCCACGTAGCAGCCGCCACCCAGGAAGCCGACATCGCGGCTGACATCGATTTTCACGCTGCCCTGTCCCATCTCCTGGTAGGCCAGGAGTCGGTCGGCGGGAACGGGTTGTACTTCGTCGCTCTGGTACGAGGCACAACCGGACAGCACCAGCAACGGCAGGACAGCAGCAAGAATCGAACGCATAGACTTCCTCCACGAATGATGCAGCGAAGGCTAGCCCAGACGAGACGATCCTGCCGTGAATCGGCCAAGGACTGGGTGATTCCGTCGTGCCCCCGCGCAGGCGGGAAATTTTGCTGTAGTCTTCAGTCAGTGCGAGGCGGGCCCGCAGTCCGGCTTGCGCAAGGGCGGCCGACATGCAGGTGGCCGATCCAAGGAGCAGGGCTTTATAGATGCGGCGCAACAGCGATTCCGAGCGACTCTTCGAGCCCAGCACCGGCCCGACAGGGCTGGAGGAAGCCGATCACCGGCTGCTGATGCGGCTGATTTTTGCCTGTACCGGGCTGACCCTGGGGGTGTTCTCGGTCCTGCAGTTCCTGGCTGGCAATCCCTGGCTGTCCGGTATTGAAGTGATCGCCTGTGGCCTGTTGCTGTGGGCCTCGCAACGGCTCGCGCGCGTGCAGCGGCTGGTGCCGTGGATCCTCGCCTACCTGCTGCCGACCTTCTGTTTCATCCTCTACATCATCGTCATGCCCAACGCATCGGCCACGGCTTTCGTCTGGGTCTATCTGATGCCGGTTATGGCCTACCTGCTGCTAGGCAAGGTGCACGGGTTCCTGCTCGCGGTTCCGTTCATGGCGGTCGCGACGGGCCTGTACCTGCACGTCAACCAGGTACGTGTCGATGCGACCGGGTTGATCGATATCGGCAATGGCATTTTCTGTGGCCTGCTGGTGATCGCATTCATGCATGTCTACGAGAGCCGCCGCGCCGATGCGTACAAGCAGTTGCGGCACCTGGCGCTCACCGACGCACTGACCGGCGTGGCCAGCCGCGAGAGTTTCCAGCGTGCATTGCAGCGTTGTATCCAGGAGGCGGCGCGCTATGACACCCGGCTGGTACTGGTGGTGCTGGACGTCGATCACTTCAAGTGTGTCAACGACCAGTGGGGGCACGACGCCGGCGACAAGGCTCTGCAGCACCTGTGCAAGTGCCTGCGCCATCGGCTGCGCGCCACCGACCTGATCGGCCGCCTGGGCGGGGAGGAGTTTGGCATCCTCCTGCCGTTCACCGATCGCTTCGATGCCCAGCCGTTGGTAGAGGCGCTGCGCCAGGAAGTGGCGCGGATACCGATGGACTACCTCGGCCAGCGCATTCATCTATCCGCCACATTCGGCCTGGCGGAATGGCCCTCGGATGGTCTGGACGCGGCCGAGCTCTATCGCTGCACTGACCGCCGCCTCTACCGTGGCAAGGCCGAGGGACGCAATCGGCTGGTCTGCAGCGACCCCGCCTGAGCACGGTGTGTCGCCAGATTCGCGGCAGGCGCCCGTTGGGCCTGAGGTGATGTGGCGAGACTGGTGGATCACTCGACCGTTCTTCCGACAGCCGACCGGCGCTCGCTGTTCACAAGGCTTGTCCGGCGGTGCTGGCGCGGAGGCGCAGGCAGATTCAGACGGCTTCCAGCAGCGCCAGGGTATCGGCGGCGCCCATCATCTTCGCCGCGGCCAGCGGTGTCAGGCCGCCGGCGTCGCGGGCTTCGCGATTGGCGCCGTGGGCCAGCAGGCAGCGGAGGATTTCCGGACGGTTGAACATTGCGGCCATCATCAGGGCAGTCTTGCCGTCGGGAGAGGCGCCTTCGACATCGGCTCCGCCAGCAAGCAGCAGGCGGACCATCTGCAAGTCGCCCTTGAACGCGGCGCCGGCCAGTGGCGACTGCCCGGCGTTGTTGCGCAGGTCGGGATCGGCGCCATGTTCCAGCAGGGTCTCCACTGTCTCGCGATGGCCGTAGTAGCTCGCCAGCATCAGCAGGCTGTCGCCCTTGTGATTGCGCAGATTGGCCGGCAGGCCCTGGCGCAGCAGGCCGGCGAGGCGCTGGGTATCGCCCTGGCGGGCCAGATCGATCACCTGATTGGCGAATTCAAGGGTCTGTTCGTCCATTTCCGGACGGGACACGTCAGTCATCCTTAAGTCTCCTTGGGTAATGGCCAAAGGATATGGGACCGCGCCAATTCAGGCGCGCCAGACGTTCCTATGGTGCTCTTGCAGATTTTCAATCGATTGAGACATGCCGGGAGTACGAGCCTTTATTACGGAAAGTGGCGGAATCACTGCGCTTTGCCGGCGACTTTTCGGCGAAAATTGCAGCATAATCAGCGACCAGCGGGTGCACCCAGGGTGCTGCCGTGAACCGCCGGGCGGCCAAAGGTGCCGCTTGCCGAGTGGGATGGCACACTGCCCTGTTACATCCCCCGGGTATCCGCGCCGCGACGCGGAGCCCAAGAATATCCAGTGCCGGCGCATTGCGCGGGCACTTTGATGCCTAACCCTGCCGCCTGGCCCGGCGGCTCAGATTGAGAAGAGGATTGACCGTGCATAAAGTCGTGATCAGCGGAACCGGCCTGTATACCCCGCCGTTCAGCATCTCCAACGATGAACTGGTGGAATCCTTCAACAGCTATGTCCGCAGTCACAACGAGCAGCATGCCGAAGCCATCGCCAACGGTGAGATGGAGCCCCTGGCCGAATCCAGCTCGGCGTTCATCGAAAAGGCGTCCGGCATCAAGAGCCGCTTCGTGGTGGACAAGGAAGGCATCCTCGATCCGCAGCGCATGGTGCCGCGCATTCCGGAGCGCTCCAATGATGACTGGGGCATTCTCTGCGAGATGGCCGTACATGCCGCCAAGGAAGCGCTGCAGCGCGCCGGCCGTACTGCGGCTGACATCGACGGCGTGATCGTCGCCTGCTCCAACCTGCAGCGCGCATACCCGGCGGTAGCCATCGAGGTACAGGCCGCCCTCGGCATCCAGGGCTTCGGTTTCGATATGAACGTCGCCTGCTCCTCGGCCACCTTCGGCATCCAGGCCGCAGTGAACAGCGTGCAGCTCGGCCAGGCGCGCGCCATCCTGATGGTCAATCCGGAAATCTGCACCGGCCACCTGAACTTCCGCGACCGCGACAGCCACTTCATCTTCGGCGATGCCGCCACTGCCGTGATCGTCGAGCGCGCCGATCAGGCCACCAGCGCGCATCAGTTCGAGGTCGTCAGCACCAAGCTGCTGACCCAGTTCTCCAACAACATCCGCAACAATTTCGGCTTCCTCAACCGCGCGGCGGAAGAGGGTATCGGCACCCGCGACAAGCTGTTCGTGCAGGAAGGCCGCAAGGTGTTCAAGGACGTCTGCCCGATGGTGGCCGAACTGATCGGCGAGCACCTGGGCCAGAACGACATCCCGGTGAGCGACGTCAAGCGCTTCTGGCTGCACCAGGCCAACCTGAACATGAACCTGCTGATCACCCGCAAGCTCATTGGCCGCGACGCCGAAGCCCATGAAGCGCCGGTCATCCTCGACACCTACGCGAACACCAGCTCGGCCGGCTCAGTGATTGCCTTCCACAAGTACCAGGACGACCTCGCCGCCGGCTCCATCGGTGTGCTGAGTTCCTTCGGTGCCGGCTATTCCATCGGCAGCGTGATCCTGCGCAAGCTCTGATTGTGCAGATCGACGACAGCGAGCTGTTGTCGCGCCTGCTGGCAGGGGACCAGCAGGCTTTCCGCACCCTGGTAGCCGCCTGCCAGGGTGCGATGCGTGCTGTCGCCATCGCCATCGTCGGCAGCGCCCAGGCCGATGAAGTGGTGCAGGACGCCTGGCTCGCCGCCGTGCGCAATCTCGATGGCTTCCAGGGGCGCTCCAGCCTCAAGACATGGTTGCTGACCATTACCGCCAATACCGCCAAGACCCGACTGCGCAGGATTCGCCGTGAGGTATCGCTGGACGACCCGCCTGCGCCCCACGGCAGTATCGACGACAACCGTTTCGCCGCCGATGGCCATTGGAGCTGGGCTCCGTTCGCCTGGCATGAGGACTCCCCGGAGGCGCTGCTGGCGGAGGAGGAGCTGCGCGAATGCCTGGAAAGGACGCTCGCCAGCCTGTCCGAACTGCAGCGCAGCGTGCTGCTGTTGCGTGAGCGCCAGGGGTTGGAGCTGGAGGAGATCTGTAATCTTCTGGAGGTTTCGCTCTCCAATGTCAGGGTGCTGCTGCATCGCGCGCGGCTGAAGGTGTTCGCTACTGTCGAGCACTTCGAGGAGACCGGAGAATGCTGACCTGCAAGGAGCTGGTGGCGCGCTCCAGCGATCTGTTGGACGAGCAACTGGGCTTTCGCGAGAAACTCGCTCTGCGCCGTCACCTGCTGTTGTGCCGCAACTGCCGGCGCTACTTGCGCCAGATGCGTCTGATGCAGGGTGCCCTGCGCATACTGCCGGAACTGCCCCGGGCGGACGCCGAGCGGCTGGCGGACCATCTTGCCGAACTGCGCCGGGACAGCGCGCGGCGATAGAGCCGGGCGAGGGGAGAACGCCTCGTCGTCCGCGATGATTGATGGCCGGGCGCCTCGCGAGCAGTTCCCCGTCCCTGCGCGTCAGTGTCGACTCCGTGCATGCCACGCATCCAGCCCGCCCGACAGCGCCCAGGTGCGAGCGTGCCCGGAGGCGTTCAGCCGTTCTGCCAGCATCGCAGCGGAAATTTCTCGCGGGCAGGCGCAGTAGATCACCACATCGCGGTCGCCCAGGCTGTCGCGCAGTTCATCCAGCGGCGCATCCAGTCCGAACGGAATGGAGCCGGGAATGGCTTCGCCATCGAGCTGTGCACGCACATCGAGGATCAGTGGCGGCTGGTCGTTCTCCAGGCGGGCGCGCAGTTCGTCGACGCTGATGCGCGGAATCCGCGAAGTACGGCGCAACAGGCTGGTGCGTTGCCAGAATTTCCAGGCGATGAACAGGCCGAAGCCGCCCAGCAGCGCTGCTACGCCCACGCTGGCGTATTCGGTGAGCCAGCCGAGCACGCGGTCCACTGCGTCGCTGAAGATGCTTCCCAGCATCAGGGCAGAGCCAGCCCAGAGCGCTGCGCCGGCACAGTCATAGCCGAGGAAGCGGTGCAGGCGGGTGCCGGTCATGCCGGCCATCGTGGTGGTAAGGGCGCTTGCGCCGGGCAGGAAACGCGAGATCAGCAGGGCGCGCGGGCCGATGCGCAGGTACAGGCTCTGGCTCTGGCGGATGCAGCTGTCCGGCGATAGCGACACCTTGCACACACTGCGCAGCATGAAGCCGCCATAACGACGTCCGGCGCAGAACCAGATCAGGTCGGCGATCAGACAGGCGATCACCGCCACTGCCAGCGCCTGGCCTAGTGGCACGCCGCTGCCCTGCAACGCCAGTGCGCCAGCGACGATCAGCGCCGGATAGGCGGGAATTGGCAGGCCGAGCTGTTCCAGCAGGACGTTGAAGAACAGCAGGGTGAGGCCGTGCTGCTGGATCAAAGGTTGGAGTTCGTGCATGGGCGGGCCTGAGGGCGGGCGATCTTTACGGGGAAGGCGGAAGCATACCGCCAAAGCCGCGTGCGAAAAGTACCTGGAACCCCGAGGGGGCACGGGCTTGCGGCGTTATGACGCAAGGAAATCAAAAGTTCCTTTGTAATAAAAGTTTTATCTACGAGCAACGGAGCTGAAATAACCCCTCGCCAAGATTCCCAGCAACACAAACGGGGGCCGCCAGACGGCCTGTGCGTGACCTTGGGGGCCGCGCAGCAGCCAGGCACTCGGCGTGTTCAACGCTAAATACCATTAAGGGGAATCTTCGATGATCCGTAAGCACTTCGCCGGTTACGTCGCCACTGCTCTTGCACTGGCCGTTTCCGCCCAGGCTTTCGCAGGCACAGTCACCACCGATGGCGCCGATATCGTAATCAAGACCAAGGGCGGCCTTGAGGTCGGCACCACCGACAAAGAGTTCAGCTTCAAGCTCGGTGGCCGTCTGCAAGCGGATTACAGCCGTTTCGATGGTTTCTACACCAAGAACGGCGACTACGCTGACGGTGCCTACTTCCGCCGTGCGTACCTGGAACTGGGTGGCACTGTCTACAAAGACTGGAAATACCAGATCAACTACGACATGTCCCACAACTCGGGTAACTCCGATAATGGTTACTTCGACGAAGCTTCCTTCAGCTACACCGGCTTCGCCCCGGTCACTCTGAAGTTCGGCCGCTTCGACCCGGACTTCGGCCTGGAAAAAGCCACCAGCTCCAAATGGGTCACCGCCACCGAGCGTACTTCGGCCTACGAACTGGCTGACTGGGTCAACACCCACCAGGACGGCATGGGCGCCCAGGTTGGCGGCGTGATCGCCAACATGGCCTACGTCGACGCTGGCGTGTTCGCCAAGGACGCCGACGACACCGACGGCGACAGTGTCAAGCAGTTCAACTTCCGCGGTGTGTTCGCTCCGATGAACACCGATGGCAACGTCCTGCATCTGGGTGTGGACTACGCCTACCGCGACCTGAATGACACCGCCTTCGATTCCCGCATTCGTCCGCGTCTGGGCATGCGTGGCGTGGCCACCAACGGTGGTAACGACGCTGGCGACAACGGCAACCGCGCTACCTTCGGCGGCGCTACCCTGAGCCCGGCTGGTTCCTACAAGGACGACTCCACCTGGGGCGCCGAACTGGCCTACGCCTTTGGCCCGTTCTCCGCTCAGGCCGAGTACCTCAAGCGCAAGCTGAAGGCTGATGCCGACGCCTATGAAGACATCAAGGCTGATGGCTACTACGGCCAACTGGCCTACACCATCACCGGTGAATCCCGCGTGTACAAGCTCGATGGCGCCAAGTTCGACACCATCAAGCCGGCCAACAAGGAAATCGGTGCCTGGGAAGTCTTCTACCGCTACGACCACATCAAGGTCGATGACCCGAACGTTGTAGTGGCCACCGCCACCCGCGACGTTGGCGACACCAAGGCCAGCACCAACACCATCGGTGTGAACTGGTACGCCAACGAAGCCGTGAAGGTCTCCCTGGACTACGTTCACGTCAGCACCGACGGCATCCGCAACGCCAACGGCGACGATGACGGCAACGGCATCGTGACCCGTCTGCAATACGTGTTCTAAGAACAACTCGTTGTACCGTTGACTCCTTTGTGTGAACCCTCGCCTCGGCGGGGGTTTTTTTATGGGAGTCGGGAATCCGTGCACGCTTGGCAGACCTCAAGAATGCGTGCTCAGTCAGCGAAACCCCGGCACCGCCGGCTGGCGCTGGTATTCGAACTCGATCAGTTCGTCGAAGGGCGTTTGCGCCTCGCGCCGTGCCCAGCCCAGGTGGGTGAAGAAGGCCTGGGCGGCGGGGTTGTCGGGCATCACGCCGGCGCGCCACAGCGTGCTGTCCTGCAGGTCGGGATGCGCCAGGAGCAGCCCCAGCGCGTTGCGCCCGATGCCCTCACCGCGCAGATCCGGGCGTACCGCGAGGTCTGTGATGAAGTAGTAGGCGTGTCCATCCACTGGCAGGCAGATACCGACCACCGCTACCAGCTCTGCCTGCCGAAGGATGCTGTATTGCGCGCCGGTACTGTCATGCAGCACGTACTCCAGCCATTCGCGATCCATCGGCCCGAGTTGCTCGTTGAGCAGCTCGTCGTCGAACCAGCTCTCGTAGGCGGGGTAGTCGCTGGCCCGGAAGCGGCGGATCTGCATCGTGGAACGCTCCATGTTCGTGATCGGGGTACCACGCTCGCATCCCCTGGCCGATTGCGTCAATCGACCCTGAGCGCTGGCGTCATTGAGGGTTCGCGCGGCGAGCACCTACCCTGCGGGCACTCAACCCACCGGGAGTCGATCATGCTGCGTAATCATTTCGAAACCGAGCACAACCTGTTCCGCGACGCGTTCCGTACCTTCCTGGACAAGGAAGTGGTGCCTCACCAGGAGGAATGGGAGGAGGCCGGCGTGGTGGATCGCAGCGTGTGGCGCAAGGCGGGGGAGATGGGCTTCCTGCTGCCCTGGGCGGAGGAGGAGTACGGCGGCACCGGGCTGAAGGACTTCCGTTACGAGCAGATCATGTGCGAGGAACTGGCGGCCATCAACGAGCCGGGCTTCATGATTCCGCTGCACTCGGCGCTGTGCGGTCCCTACATCGCCGAATACGGCAATGCTGAGCAGAAGGCGCGCTGGCTGCCGGGCATCATCCGTGGCGAGAGCATTCTGGCGGTGGCGATGACCGAGCCTTCCGCCGGTTCTGACCTGGCCGGCATGCGCACCACGGCAGTGGACAAGGGCGATCACTATGTCCTCAACGGTTCCAAGGTGTTCATCTCCAATGGCCTGCTGGCCGACCTGGTGATCGTTGCGGCCAAGACCGACCCATCGAACAAGCACGCGATGGGGCTGTTCGTGGTGGAGCGTGGCATGCCGGGCTTCGAGCGGGGGCGCAATCTCAAGAAGCTGGGGATGAAGAGCCAGGACACCGCCGAGCTGTTCTTCAACGACGTCAAGGTGCCGAAGGAAAACCTGCTGGGTGATGCCAAGGGCGGTTTCTTCTACCTGATGAACATGCTCGCCCAGGAGCGCCTGACCAATGCCTGCGGCGCGGTGGCCGGTGCCGAGGCGGCGTTGCAGGCGACCATCGAGTACGTGAAGGAGCGCAAGGCGTTCGATCGCCCGGTGGCGCACTTCCAGAACACCCGCTTCAAGCTCGCGGAGATGCGCACGCAGATCGACGTGGCGCAAGTTTTCACCGATCGCTGCGTACTGGACCACAACCAGAAGAAACTCACCGCGGAAGTTGCCGCCGAAGCCAAGCTGTTCACCACCGAGCTGCTGTGCAAGGTGGTGGACGAAGGCGTGCAACTGCACGGTGGCTGGGGTTACATGTGGGAGTATCCGATCTGCAGGATGTATGCGAACGCGCGCATCCAGCGCATCTTCGCCGGCACCTCGGAGATCATGAAGGAGATCATCAGCCGCGGCATGAAGCTCTGAGACAGGGTGCCCGGGCGTGGTGCCCGGGCTACCGCTCACCCCGCGCGAACGTCAGGAGAGCCAAGCCATGAATGCCATGATGGGAGCGATCGACGCCTGGGCGCAGCCCGCCAATGGGCGTGCCCGCGAGTTGTTGCCGGAGGTGGTGCGCCTGTTCGAGAAGTCCGGATCGGCGCATCTGCTGGACCAGCCGCTGACACCCGAGCAGACAGTGGCGGAGATGGACCGCGCCGGGGTTGGGAAGCTGATGCTCGCGGCTTGGTGCAGGCCCGAAGGCTGGGTGTTCGACAACGACCTGGTGGCCGAGTATACCCGTGCGTTTCCCGAACGCTTCGTCGGTGTTGCCACGGTCGACCTGAACCGGCCGATGGATGCGGTGCGCGAACTGGAGCGCGCTGTGCTGGAGCTGGGCTGCAAGGCGTTGCGCATCGTGCCCTGGCTGTGGAAGCTGCCGCCCAACCATCGACTCTACTATCCGCTGTATGCGAAATGCGTCGAGCTGGACATTCCCTTCTGTACCCAGGTTGGCCACACCGGCCCGCTGATGCCCTCGGAAACCGGCCGCCCGGTGCCATACCTGGACGAGGTAGCGCTGGACTTCCCGGAGCTGCGCATCGTCGCCGGGCACATCGGCCACCCTTGGACCGACGAGATGATCGGCGTTGCCTGGAAGCACGACAACGTCTACATCGACACATCGGCCTATCTGCCACGCTATTACCCGCAGCAACTGCTGCAGTTCATGCGAACCTACGGCCAGGACAAGGTACTGTTCGGCAGCAACTTCCCACAGCTTTCGCTGGAGCGCTGCCTGCGCCAGGTCGATGAACTGGCGCTGCCCGAGGCGGTGCGCGAGAAATTCCTGCGCGGCAACGCCCGGCACGTATTCAAGCTCTGATCGAACGAGGATTTCCCATGCAAGGCCCGCTCGCGTCGCTGAAGATTCTGGATTTTTCCACCCTGCTGCCGGGGCCGTTCGCCTCGCTGTTGCTGGCGGATATGGGCGCGCAAGTGTTGCGCGTGGAGTCGCCCTCGCGGATGGATCTGGTGCGCGTGCTGCCGCCTCATGTCGACGGCACCTCGGCCAGCCATGCCTATCTGAATCGCAACAAACGCTCCATCGGCCTGGATCTCAAGCAGCCGCAGGCGGTGGAAGTGGTGAAGCAACTGGTGCAGGAATACGACATCGTGCTGGAGCAGTTCCGCCCCGGCGTGATGGACAAGCTCGGCGTCGGTTATGAGGCGCTGAAGGCGATCAATCCGAAACTGATCTACGTATCCATCACCGGCTACGGCCAGACCGGGCCGTTCCGTGACCGCGCCGGGCATGACATCAATTACCTGGCCCTGGCTGGCGTTGCGAGCTACACCGGGCGCCGCGACAGTGGCCCGCTGCCGCTGGGCGTACAACTGGCGGATATTGGTGGCGGTTCACTGCACGGTGTGATGGGCCTGCTGGCGGCGGTCATCCATCGACAGCAGACGGGGGAAGGGCAATATGTGGACGTGAGCATGACGGATTGCGCCTTCAGCCTGCATGGCATGGCCGGCGCGGGCTATCTCGCCGCCGGGGTCGAGCCGGAGATGGAGGCCCTGGCGCTCAACGGCGGCAGCTTCTACGACTACTACCGCACCCGCGACGGTCGCTGGTTCTCCGTTGGCAGCCTGGAGCCGCAGTTCATGCAGCAGTTCTGCACTGCCATCGGCCGCCCGGAGCTGGCTGCACGAGGGCTTTCATCCAAACCGGAAGACCAGCAGGCACTCAAGCGCGAGATCGCCATCGAGTTCGAGAAGCAGGATTTTACCGAATGGCAGAAGCGCTTCGCAGCGTTGGATGCATGCGTCGAACCGATGCTGTCGATGTCCGAGGCAGTGGAGCACCCTCAGTTGCGCGCCCGTGGCGTAGTCACCCAGGTGCCCAATGGCAAGGGAGGTGTGCAGCGGCAGATGGCTTGCCCGATTCGCTTCTCCGCCGGCCTGCCTGAGCCGCGTCATATCGGCACGGCAGTGGGGGCGCACACTGGCGAGGTGATGACGGAACTGGGTTATTCGAGCGAGCAGATACAGGCGCTGAGGGCGGCGAAGGTCATCGCCTGAGCGGCATCACTCGCGGCGCGTTTCGCCAGTGAACACCAGCGTCGCGCGGCAGCGCCGGCAGTAGTAGCGGCGGCCCTGTGCAACCAGGTTGTGGCGCTGGGCGGAGAAGGGGAATTCGTTGCCTTCGCCGCAGTGGCAGCGGTACAGGTAGCGAGTGGACCGGCGGCGTTTGATCTCATAGGTGTGACAGCGGTCTGGCGGCAAGCCGTAGATGCCGCGCATGATCAGTTGCCATTCCTCGCCATGCGGGCGGATGCGCGGGCCGAACATCTGGTGGGCGATCAGGTGGGCCACTTCGTGGGCCACGGTCTGCAGCAGGAAATGATCGTGGTTTTCCCGGTACAACTGCGGGTTGAAGCGCAGCAGATTCTCATCGAGGTGGGCAACGCCGGCTTTCTGGCCGCGTAGCCGGAAGCTGATTTCCGGACGCGGAAAGCGTCGCTGGAAGAAGGCTTCGGCCTGCTGATAGCAGGCTTCGACGCGAGCGTTGAGCTGTTCAGGCATACAGTGGTTCTCCGACGGGGGCAGATTATGCCGTAGTCGGAGCACTGGTGGAGGATTTCTCGTGGCCACTCGTCCGGCCTGCAGATTCAGGCAAGCCGGGAGGAGTTTCAGGCAAGCCGGCGTTGGCGGGGCGATCTTGCCCGGTCTGCCGGCAGGCTCCCAATGCCAGGCCGCAGGATGACGGGGCGCAGCGCTACCTATCGACATGCGCGGCCAGCACAAGTTGCCCCCTCATTCTGCGAATGAGGACCGCATAAAGGAAAACCGGGCCGCATGGGCCCGGTTTTTCATTCAGGGTGAGGTTCAGGTGTATTCCGGGCCGATGCCGCTGCCCCAGAGGATCACCGACATAGCGATCATTGCTACCAGCACCACAAGGCCCACCGCCAATACCGAGCTGGAGAACAGGAAGCCTTCATCCTTCGGAATGTTCATGAAAGTCGGGATACCGACATAGAGCAGGTATACCGTGTAGCAGATCGCGGCGGTGCCGACGATCATGCCCAGCCACAGGTGCGGATACAGTGCCGCCAGGCCGCCGATGAACAGCGGAGTTGCGGTGTACGCGGCGAACACGATGCATTGGGTGAGCGACGGCGAAGCGTCATACGTGCGAGCCATCCAGTGGATGAACGCTCCCATCACGGCAACACCGGCGAGCATGGCGATATAGGTCATCACGGTCAGTTGGATCGCACTGGCAGCGGTTAGCTTGACCGGTCCGGCGTTGCCTAGTACCCAGCCCACCTGTGTGGTGCCGATGTAGGCGGAAATCACCGGGATGGCAGCGAGGATCAAAACGTGTGTCAGGTACATGTGGCTGATGGATTCTTCCTCGCCACGGATGTCCTGCCATTCCTGATCGGGATGGGTGAAGAGCCCCCATACATGATGGATCATGTCAGCATTCTCCTCTTCTTATAGAAGGTCGCCCCCCAGCTAGACGCCGCAGACGCGTATCCAGCGTGATCCGGTGTCCGGCCGACCTATGCGACCTTATGACGCAGTATAGGAATGGCTGGAAGCCGCGTCGTCCGTGGAGTTAGAGCAAATGGAAGCTTCACGGGCGGCTGTAATAGCGCTCCAGAATTTCCATCGCCTTGTTGATCGACTGAAGGCGCGCCGTGCTGCCGCCGCGATCCGGGTGATGCTGGCTGACCAACTGGCGGTAACGCAGCTTGATCAGCGCGTAGTCCACAGGGCCGTCTTCCAGCTCGAAAAGGGCTAGCGCGGCGGCTTTCTCCTCGTTGCCCTGCATGCGCGTCCAGAAGCTCTCCAGCAGTTTCTCCACATCGCGCTCGGTGGTTTCCTTCAGGTGCCTTTCGTCGAGGTAATAGGCACGCAGGGAGTCCTGCTCGCCCAGCGCCTGCGCCCCGCCCATGTAGGGAGATAGACGGATCTGCAGAGGGCCGATTTCCAGGTGCGCGGCGTTTTCCGCCCAGAGACGGTCGCGTAGCCGGTAGAGCGCGTTGAACACCAGGAAGTGGGTACGGAACAGCACCAGCTTGTCGGTCAGCGCCAGGTTGGGGATGTGTGTGGAATGCCGCGCCTTCAGCTGCTGGATGAGCTGGAATTCGGAGATGCCGTCGGGCGCCTCGCGAAGCAGTTGCAGGAGTTGATCGGCGAGGTCGAGGCTGTAGTCGAGATCGGATGTCATTGCCTGAGCCTAGCATCGGGCTGCCGAAGGGGCTGGGGTATGCGTCGCTTTGCGCGTAAAATAGTCAGCTTTTCGTCTTGCCCCCGGATTCCAGAGCACAATGGCCAGCACCCTTTCGGTCAATCAGAACAAACTGCAGAAGCGCCTGCGCCGCCAGGTCGGCGAAGCGGTCACCGATTTCAACATGATCGAGGATGGCGACAAGGTCATGGTCTGCCTGTCAGGCGGCAAGGACAGCTATACATTGCTGGACATCCTGCTGTACCTGCAGAAGGTGGCGCCGATCCAGTTCGAGATCGTCGCGGTGAACATGGACCAGAAGCAGCCAGGCTTCCCCGAGCACGTGCTACCGCAGTACCTGAAGTCCATCGGTGTGCCGTACCACATCATCGAGAAGGACACCTACTCGGTGGTGAAGGAAAAGATCCCGGAGGGCAAGACGACCTGTTCGCTGTGCTCGCGCCTGCGTCGGGGCACTCTCTATACCTATGCCGACGAGATCGGTGCGACCAAGATGGCCCTAGGGCATCACCGCGACGACATCCTGGAAACCTTCTTCCTCAATATGTTCTACGGCGGCACCCTCAAGGCGATGCCGCCCAAGCTGTTGTCCGACGATGGTCGCAACGTGGTGATCCGCCCGCTTGCATACTGCAGCGAGAAGGACATCGAAGCCTACTCGGTACTCAAGGAATTTCCGATCATCCCCTGCAATCTGTGCGGTTCGCAGGAGAATCTGCAGCGGCAGGTGGTCAAGGAAATGCTGCTGGACTGGGAGCGCAAGTCGCCGGGCCGTACCGAGATCATGTTCCGCGCGTTGCAGAACGTGGTTCCGTCGCAACTGGCCGATCGCAACCTGTTCGACTTCGCGAGTCTGCGCATCGACGAGACCGCCACTCCGCGCTTCCTCGATGTGATGAACCTCTGATCCCCCGCAAGGACGCCCGATGCGCGATTACCAGTGGTTGTATGAGTATTGTCTGAACCGTTTCGGCTCGGTGGCAGCGCTGGAGGCCCGGCTGCCACAGCCGAAGTCGCTGGCCGAGTTGGAGAGGGTGAGTGACGACCGCTATCTGTCGCTGATCAGCTTGCGTATTTTTCGTGCCGGCTTGAAGCACAGTCTGGTGGACGCCAAGTGGCCGGCCTTCGAGGAAGTCTTCTTCGGCTTCGATCCGCAGAAGGTGGTGCTGATGGGGGGCGAACGGCTGGAGAACCTGATGCAGGACGCCCGGTTGATTCGTCACCTGGGCAAACTCAAGAGCGTGCCACGCAACGCGCAGATGGTGCTCGATTTCGCGGCAGAATACGGCAGCTTCGGCAGGCTGTTGGCGCAGTGGCCGGGCACCGATATCGTCGGGTTGTGGAAGTTGTTGAGCAAGCGTGGCAACCAGTTGGGCGGGCTGTCCGCGCCACGCTTCCTGCGCATGGCTGGAAAGGACACATTCATCCCCACCGATGACATGGTCGCCGCGCTCAAGGCCCAGGGCATCATCGACAAGGCGCCCACCGGTCTGAAAAACCTGGCGCTGGTGCAGGCGGCGTTCAATCAATGGCATGAGCAGAGCGGTCGTCCGCTGTGCCAGCTTTCGGTGATGCTGGCGCACACGGTCAACCACTGAGGCCGGGTAAAGGGAGGGTGCATGGAGTTGGCGATCGAGCGTACCGGTGCGGTGCTGGCCCGCTCCGAGCGTATCCTGGTGATCACAGGGGCTGGTCTTTCCGCCGACTCCGGCATGCCGACCTATCGTGGCCTGGGTGGTCTGTACAACGGCCGTACGGTGGAGGGGGTGCCCATCGAATCCGCCCTTTCCGGGCCGATGCTGCGCGACCAGCCGGGGCTGTGCTGGAAGTATCTTGCCGAGCTGGGCCGGGCTTGTCTTGGCGCCCGTCCAAACGCCGGCCACGATGCCATTGCCGAGTTGCAGCGCCGCAAACCCCAGTGCTGGGTGCTGACCCAGAATATCGATGGCTTCCATCGCCAGGCAGGTTCGCCAGCGCAGCGACTGATCGAGATTCACGGTGAACTGGCTCCGCTGTACTGCCAGTCCTGCGGCCAGGAGAGTGCCGGGCTTGCCGAGCACCTGAGCCGGCCGTTGCCGCCGAAGTGCGCGCGCTGCGCTGGTGTGCTGCGTCCGCCGGTGGTGCTCTTCGAGGAAATGTTGCCGGAGGCGGCGATCGATACGCTCTACACGGAGCTGCGCAAGGGATTCGACGCGGTGTTGCTGGTGGGGACTACCGCGAGCTTTCCCTACATCATCGAGCCGGTGCTGCGCACGAAGGCCGCGGGGGGCTTCACAGCCGAGGTGAATCCGGGTTTGACCGATCTGAGTCCGGTGGTCGAAGAAAGAATGGTGGGTCGAGCCTTAGACATTTTGCCGCGCCTGCTGAGTCACATTCCGCGATAAAAAACTTGCATTGATCTAATTGAGCGGGCAAATTAACCCGCTAATAAATGGAACTAATGAGACACGGTCGTGCCCATGCTTAAACGCTTCGCACCCCTCGTGCCCATGAGTTTCGTTCTGTTGCTGGCAGCTTGTGCCAGCCATTCGCCGGAATCGCAGCCGGGCCAGGTAGCTGTAGCGCCGACCAGCCGAGCCGCAATTCAGATTGACCAGCACAAGGCAACGCTGGCGAATGAGTCGCAGAACGAGGGGGCCAAAAACTATAACGGCAGTTCGGCCGAGCACGTATCCGACATTCTGGATCGTGCGTTTTCGCTGATCGGTACTCCGTACCGCTTCGGTGGAAAGTCGGAACGGACTGGTTTCGATTGCAGCGGCTTCGTGGGCTATCTGTTCCGCGAAGAAGCCGGCATCAGCCTGCCGCGCTCCACTCGCGAGTTGATCAATATGGACGTCCCGCTGGTCTCGAAAGAAGACCTGCAACCCGGCGACCTGATCTTCTTCAACAATCGTGGACGTGGTCGGGTGAGCCACGCCGGCATCTATATCGGTGACGGCCAGTTCATCCACTCGGCCAGCCGTCGCGGTGGTGGTGTGCGGGTGGATAGCCTGGACGAGAGCTACTGGCGCCTGAGTTACATGGAGGCCAAGCGAGTGCTCGAGCCTGGCTACCAGCCGAAGACGGCAGTTCGCTGAACTTAAAGTTTTACTTTAAGTATTGCGTTCAACTCACTGTCAGTGCAAAGTGATGGCATTCCTTAACGGGGATGCCATCATATGCTTGCTCCTCAGCGTCTCATTCTCCTGGTTGCACTTGCCTCCCTGGCCGCCTGTGCCAGTCGCACGCCGCCGTCGCCGCCTCCCGTGGTGAACGCGCCATCGCTGTCTGCCTACAACTCCCAAGCTGCTGATGACGTTCTGATTCGTGCTATTGGTCTGGTCGGTACACCGTATCGCTGGGGTGGAAACACTCCCGACGGCGGTTTCGATTGCAGCGGCCTGATCGGCTATGTCTACCGCGATGCAACTGGCTTGCAACTGCCGCGCTCTACGCGGGAGATGATCAGCATGCGTGCCCCGACCATTTCCCGCGATGGCCTGCAAAGCGGCGATCTGGTCTTCTTCGCCACCAGTGGTGGGCGAGGTGTCAGTCATGCGGGTATCTATGTCGGCGAAGGGCGCTTCGTTCATGCGCCCAGAACGGGCGGAACCGTGCGCCTGGACAGCCTCGACAGTGCCTATTGGCAGAAGGCTTTCCTCGAAGCAAAGCGTGTACTCGCAGCGCAGAGTCTCGCCCTTCATCCCTGAATCGATCGGGAGGGGCCATGACTACCCGTACGCTCAATCTGGACGACGCCCTCTATCAATACCTGCTCGATGTTTCCCTGCGGGACTCTCCGCTAAAGGCTCGTCTGCGCGCTGAAACGGCGGCGTTGCCGACATCGCGCTGGCAGGTTGCTCCTGAGCAGGGGCAGTTTCTCGCTCTGTTGGTGAAGCTGCTCGGAGCGCGCCGCCTTCTCGAGATCGGTACCTTCACTGGATACAGTGCGTTGTGCATGGCAGAGGCGCTGACGGACGATGGGCGTCTGCTCTGCTGCGACCTGCCTGGCGACTACAACGACGTCGCCCGGAAATATTGGCGTGAAGCAGGCGTGGAGTTGCGCATCGAACTGCGCCTGGGGTCGGCGCTATCCACTTTGGAAAGTCTGCTGGCTGACGGTCAGGAGGGCAGCTTCGACCTGATCTTCATCGACGCCGACAAGGCCCGCTATCCGGCCTACTTCGAATACGCACTGAGCCTGTTGCGCGTTGGCGGGCTGGCGGTGTTCGACAATGTTCTGTGGAGCGGGAGGGTGCTGGAAGCGCAGCCTGAGAGCGCCGATACGCGTGCGATCCAGCAGCTCAATCTGGCGCTCAGGGATGACGTTCGGGTCGATTATTCGCTGCTGCCGCTGGGCGACGGCATGAGTCTTTGCCGCAAGCGCTGAGGGGCAGCCCCACTGGCGGGATGGAGCCGCCGCAGGTCTCAGATGTTCATCTTGTTGAAGATCACTGCTGGCAGGTGCCGGATAATCATCATGATCAGTTGCCACTTGCGAGGCGTGTAGAGCGTCGTTGCGCCCTTGCTCACGGCCCGGACGATTTCGCTGGCGACATCCTCCACCGGAGCCAGTTGGGCTCCATCGCGCTTCAGGTGTGCGGTCATCGGGGTATCGGTAGGACCGGGCTTGACCAGCAGGACCTTTACTCCGGTTCCAGCGAAGCGATGCTGCAAGCCCTGGGCGTAGCGCGTTACCAGGCCCTTGGCCGCGCCGTAGACATAGTTGGATTTACGCCCGCGATCCCCGGCGACGGAGCCGATCAGGATCAACGTGCCCTTGTTCGCGCGCGCCATGTGCGCAGCGAAAGCTTCGGCATAGAGCGTTGGCGACAGGGCGTTGACTTCCATTGCCTGGTGCGCGGCTGCCAGGTCGTTCTGGCAGGCGTCCTGGTCCGGCAGGGACCCGTGGGCGATCAGCACGATATCGGCTGTGCGGCCGGCCAGTGCCGTGTCGACGGTTTGCTGGATGGCGGTCGGGGTGAGGAAGTCCGCTGTCATGCTGCGAATGTCTGAGTTCGGGCTGCGGACCTTCAGATCTCTGACGATTCGCTCCAGGCGCTCCAGATCGCGGCCGATCAGAGTCATGTCGACTTCCTGGCCTTGCGCCCATTGTCTGGCGCAGTGCTCGGCGATGGCAGAGGTGGCTCCTACGATGACGATGTTCTTCCTGTTCACTTCAGCTTCCTAGCAGGCGGCGAGATAGCCCCGAGCTGATGCCGGGGTCGCGATAGGTGTGGAATTCCTGCAGCCGGGGGTAGCCCGACTCGAAGAGGTCGCGCGGCATGCGCGCATCCTTTGCCGGGTACAGTCGACCTTTCGCTTCACGCACGATGGCATCGAGGCGGTCGAGCAGGCGCAGTGTGCGTTCGCCACGATTCGGAAAGTCCAGTGCCAGGGTTACGCCCGGCTGCGGGAAGCTCAGCATGCCTGGCGATTGGCGGTCACCGAAGGTCTTGAGCACTGCGAGGAACGAACCTTCTCCCGCGTCGGAAATCGCGGTCAGCATGGCCTGCACGGCCTCCTGGCCGGATGAGCGTGGCACGACGCTCTGGTACTGGTAGAACCCCCTCGGGCCGTACATGCGGTTCCACTCGAGGATGTTGTCCAGCGGGTAGGAGAAGGGCTCGTAGTGGGCGAGACTACGTCCGGCGCGGCGCTGGTTCAGATGGTAGTAGACAGCATTGAAGGGGCGCAGCGACAGTCCATTCACCAGCGAGACCGGAGGCACGAACGGCATGCTCAGCTTGCGCTCTCTGGGGAGGGGGCCGTGTTTCTGGGCGCTGGGGTTCGCGCGAAGAAATATGCCGCGGCTACTGTCGCCTGACAGGCAGTCGATCCAGGAAACCGTCTGCTCCCAATCTGCCTCGGAGCTGTCGGCCAGTGCAAAGAACTCGTCCAGGTTGGCGTACGGGATGGTTTCCGTGTCGAGCCACGGGCCGGAGACCCTGCGCAATTGCAGTTCGGCTTCGATCATCACACCTGTCAGCCCCAGCCCGCCGACCGTGGCGCAGAACCAGTCGCCTTGCAGTTCAGGGCCGCAGTCGATGATGCTGCCGTCGGTTCGGGCGAGGCGGATCCGTCGTACATGGTCGCCAAACGAGCCGAGGACATGATGGTTCTTGCCATGCACGTCGTTGGCGATCGCACCACCCACAGTCACGATCTGCGTGCCCGGCGTGACCGGGAGAATCCAGCCGCGCGGCACTGTCAGTCGCTGGATGTCGCGCAGCAGGGTTCCGGCTTCGCAGACCAGGCGGCCGCTCTCATCGTCGAACTGGATGAGATGATCCATGCCCGCGGTCATCCACAACGTGCCGTGCGGGTTGAGGCAGGCGTCGCCGTAGCTGCGGCCCATGCCGAAGGCAAGGCCGGGTTTCTGGCTGCTGGCCAGGGTGCTGGCAACTCGCTCGGGGTCGTTCAGGGGGGTGGTTTTGTGGGGGAGGGCGTCCAGCCTTCCCCAGGAGCTGACGGGTCTCAAGCGGCCTCCGCGGTTCGGAATACGTATCGCTTGTCCAGGTGGTACTTGGTTACATAACCGATGGCCAGGCCGATTGCGCCTCCGAGGTAGCGCATTCCGTCGGACTGGAAAATGTGCTGGAAGGTGAATTCGAAGCCCCAGAAGATGACGGTCGTTGCCAGCCCCATGATGGTGTAGAGCACGAAGGTCTGGCCGTCATGAACGGCGTCGCGGGCGCGGAAGCGGAAGATGTACCGCTTGTCGAGAACGTACTTGATCACTAGCCCAACACCGGTGCCGACGATGATCGAGAGAAGAATCGCATAGGCCCCTGAATACCCGCGGATCACTATGTCCTGGGCGCCAATGTTCGCAACGGTAGCGATCAGGGCAAGAATTGCGTACGTTATCGCGATTTTCATTGTGTGGAATGTCTTCGGGACCGCAGGGGAAGGGGCGATGGTTGTATGCAGGAAACGATAGTGACTCATTCACTGGGAGCGCAGCTGCGCGGCTTGATCAAGCTGATGCGCCCGAAGCAGTGGGTCAAGAATGGCTTCGTCCTTGCGCCGCTGGTTTTTTCCGGCGAGTTTCTCAACTCCGATGCCATAAGTCACGCGCTCCTGGCGGTGCTGCTGTTCTGCATCGCGTCGTCGGCGACCTATATCGTCAATGATGTGCACGACATAGAGCGAGACCGCCAGCACCCTGTGAAATCCAGCTCCAGGCCGCTTGCCGCCGGCATCCTGTCCATCCCCGTTGCGCTCATATTGCTCGGCGGTCTTTATGCGCTGCTGCTTTGTGGCTGGTTCCTCACCCCGAAAGTGTTGGCGGTGATCGTTGCATACATGCTGCTGAACCTCGCCTATACCTTCGTCCTCAAGCACCAGCCCGTTGTGGACATCTTCACCATTGCCATAGGTTTCGTGCTGAGAGTGTATGCCGGAGCGATGGCGCTGGACGTGCCGGTTTCGGCATGGATGTTCGTGACCACCCTGTGCCTGGCGCTTTACCTCGCCGCGGTAAAGCGTCGGCAGGAACTGAGCAAGAACGGCGCGGGTGCGCGCAAGGTGCTGGAAACCTATTCACTGTCACTGGTGGATCGCTACGCGGAAATCTCCGCCACCGGCGCGCTGGTGTTCTACAGCATGTTCGTGATGTCGGCGAAGCCAGACCTCGTGGTCACTGTGCCGCTGGTGCTGTTCGGCTTGTTCCGCTATTGGTACGTCGTCGAGGCGCTGGACGGTGGAGAGTCTCCGACTGACGCGCTGCTGGCCGATTGGCAACTGTTGTTCACCGTTGTCCTGTGGATAGGCGTCTGTGTGTGGGCGTTGTGGCCGGGGATGCCCGTATGAAGACATACGCGTACCTATTGACGCCATTTCTTGCCTGGCTCGTCGCCGGCTGTACCAAGTTCCTTGTCAACAGCATCAAGGCCGGCAAGCCGGCCTTCGGGCTGATCGGCTACGGTGGGTTGCCCAGCAATCACAGCGCCATCGTCAGCAGCATCGCAGCGTTGATCGCCTTCAGGGAGGGAATGGATCAGCCCGCCTTCGGCGTGGCGATCACCCTGGCGTTCATCGTGATGCTGGATGCGAATAGCCTGCGTCGCCAGATTGGCAAACAGGCAGTGGCGATCAATCGGTTGGCTGCAGATGCTTCTGGGTGCGAGCCTTTGCGCGAGCGCATGGGACATACGAAGGTCGAAATCGCCGCTGGAGTTCTGGTCGGTATCGCCGTCGCCGTGATCGTCGACGCATTGCTTGTGTAGTCTGACGACAGCGCAGGCGTCATGAAAAAGGCACGTCGCTTGGCGTGCCTTTTCATTTTCTACCGCTGTGGGTCAGGCGACGTCGACCAGAATGACTTCGCTGTCCTCCAGCGCTGTCACCTTCACCACTTTCTCGTCAGCGATGGCTGCTCCGTCGCGTGCGTCGATGGTCACTCCGTTGACTTCCACCTTGCCGGTTGCCGGCACAAGGTAGGCGCGTCGATCCTCGCCCAGCTCGTACTCGGCGCTCTGGCCGGCTTTCAGCGTGGCTGCGACCAGTCGACCATCGGCGCGGATGCGCAGGGCATCGGTGTCGTTTTCGTAGCCGCTGGCCAAGGTGACGAAGCGGCCGGCGCGGTCGCCTTTCGGGAAGGGTTTGGCGCCCCAGGACGGCGTGCCGCCGCGTACCGAGGGGATGATCCAGATCTGGAAGATCCTGGTCACGTCCTTCTCGAGGTTGTACTCCGAGTGCACGATGCCGGTACCGGCGCTCATCACCTGTACGTCGCCCGCTTCGGTGCGGCCCTTGTTACCCAGGCTGTCCTGGTGGGTGATCGCGCCCTGGCGGACATAGGTGATGATTTCCATCTCGCGGTGCGGATGGGGCGGGAACCCGGTGCCGGCGGCGATTTCATCATCGTTCCAGACACGCAGGTTGCCCCAGTCCATGCGCTCGGTGTCGTAGTACTCGGCAAACGAGAAGTGGTGCTTGGCGTTGAGCCAGCCGTGGTTGGCGCCGCCGAGTTGCTGGAAGGGTCTGCGTTCGATCATGGCATAGTCCTCGTGGGGCGCGGCTGGCGTAGAGGCCTGGCCGCGCGGTTCATGGGGCTATGTTCTCTCGTATCCGATCGATTAAAAAGCGCAAATATCGGTGTTTATTTATCTGATAATTGGATTGTTTGTGAATTGCTCACTCGGGGCGAGGAACTTGCTTAGAAACTGGCGGGTGCGCTCTTCACGCGGGTTGGCGAACAGCGCCTTGGCGTCGCCTTGTTCGACGATCACGCCCTTGTCGATGAAGATCGCCCGGTTCGCCACGTCGCGGGCGAAGCTCATTTCGTGTGTGACGATGACCATCGTGCGCCTTTCCTGGGCCAGGCCGCGAATGGTCGACAGCACCTCACCGACCAGTTCCGGGTCGAGTGCGGAGGTCGGTTCGTCAAACAGAATCACATCAGGCTGCATGGCCAGTGCCCGAGCTATGGCGACCCGCTGCTGCTGGCCGCCGGAAAGGCGCCTGGGGTAGGAATCTTCCTTGCCGGCCAGACCGACCTTCGCCAGCAACTGGCGCGCGCGCTGCTCGGCCTGGGCGCGGGGTTCCTTCTTCACCACAATTGGCCCCTCGATCACGTTCTCCAGCGCCGTGCGATGGGGGAAGAGGTTGAAGTTCTGGAACACGAAGCCCACGTGCTGGCGCAGCTTGCGGATCAAGCCCTGCTGGCTGCTCAGCGGGCGTGAGGCATCAATGTGAATATCGCCAACCTGGATGGTGCCGCCATTGGGTGTCTCCAGCAGATTCAGGCAACGCAGCAGGGTAGTCTTGCCCGAGCCGCTCGGGCCGATGATCGCGACCACTTCGCCAGCCTCGACGGTCAGGTCGATGCCCTTGAGCACCTCCTGGCCGCGGAACTGCTTGGTCAGTTGGCGTACCTCGATCATGCGTCGTGCTCCCGGTCGTGGCGGTTGACCCGGTCTTCAAGTCGGTTCTGCAGGTGCGAGAGGATGCTGGCGAGCACCCAGTAGATCAGCGCGGCGGCGAGGTACATGGTGAAGACCTCGAACGTGCGCGCGGTGATCAGTTGTGCCTGGCGGAACAGCTCCGGAACCTGGATGGTGGCAGCCAGCGCGGTGTCCTTGACCAGCGAGATGAAGCTGTTGCCCAACGGCGGCAAGGCGGTACGCGCGGCCTGCGGGAGAATCACCCGGCGCAGGGTCTGGGCGCGGGTCATGCCGATGCTGGATGCCGCCTCCCACTGGCCACGGTCGATCGAGCCGATGGCGGCACGCAGGATTTCGCACACATAGGCAGCCATGTTCAGCGAGAAACCGATCAGCGCCGCTGGCAGCGGATCGAGCTCGATGCCCAGTTGCGGCAGGCCGTAATAGATCATGAACAACTGGACCAGCAACGGCGTGCCACGGAAGAACGACACGTAGATGCGGGAAAGCCAGCGGAGAGGAAGGGGGCCGTACAGGCGCATCAGCGCGAAGAGGAACCCGAGCAGTAGTCCGAAGAACATGCCGCCTACGCTGAGGACTACCGTGAAGACCGCGCCCTTGAGCAGAAAGGGCGCGGAATCCAGCGCAAGCTGCAGGCTTGCGTCGATCATTGGGTCACGTCAGCCTTGAACCATTTTTCCGACAACTGCTTGAGAGTGCCGTCGGCGCGCAGCTTCTCGATGGCCTTGTTCAGCGCAGCGAGCAGTTCCGGGTTGCCCTTGCGCAGGGCTATGCCGGCTTCCTGGCGGGCAAAGGGAGCGCCGGTCAGGGCCATGGCGCCATTGGTCTTGTTGACCATGTCGAAGGCGGCCAGGCGGTCCACCAGAATCACGTCGATGCGGCCGCTGCGCAGGTCCTGGAACTTGGTCGGGTCATCCTCGTAGGTGCGCACATCGGCCTTCGGTACGTTGTCCTTCAGCCATTGCTCGTAGTTGGTGCCCAGGCCGACGCCAACCTTCACGCCCGCCAGTTTCTCGGGTGCGTCGTACTTGCTTTCGTCACCTTTGCGCACCAGCGCCTGGATGCCGGAGACGGTGTATGGCTCGGAGAAGTCGTACTTCTTCTTGCGCTCCTCGGAGATGGTCACCTGGTTGATCACCAGGTCCAGGCGCTTGGACTCCAGCGCGGCGAGGATACCGTCCCACTTGGTCGGTTGAAGCTTGGCCTTGGCGCCAAGCTCCTTGGCGATGAGGTCGGAGAAGTCCACTTCGAAGCCGGCGAGCTTGCCGTTTTCGTCCTGGAAGCTGAATGGTGGATAGGTGCCCTCCAGTCCGACCCGGACTTCGCCTTTCTCCTTGATCTGGGCGAGCAGGTCGTCGGCGGCCAGGGCTTGGCCGAAGAGGCCGGCACCCAGGGTGAGGGTCAGGCTGGCAAGAACGAAATGGCGTCGCAGTGCGGTGAAGATCATGGTGAGCCCCGTCTTTGGTGTTTTAAGCAGGTTAGTCAACGTGTGGCGACTGTAGGGTCATAGTTGTTATGCAATAAAATAATGAAAAGTTACATACTTAGATTTATGCGTCGGCGTGTCGGCCTACCGGGTGATAAGCGAAAAGCGCCGGTGCACCACCCGTATGGAGGAACAGCAGGGGGCCGTCGGCAGCAAAACGTCGGCGGGCGATTCCATCGAGCAGACCAGCCATCGCCTTGCCTGTGTAGACCGGATCGAGCAGCAGCCCTTCTTGGCTGGCCAGTAGTCGCACTGCCTCCAGCGTGCCGGCGTTCGGTTCGCCGTAGCGTGGCGCGAAGTACTCATCCCACAGTTCAACCTTCGGCGCTTGCCGGGAGCCTTGTCCGAGCAACTCCAGCGTATGCTGGATCAGGCCCTCTACTTTCGGACGTTGCGCGGCGTCGGTGCGCGAAACCGTCACTCCGATCACCCGCAACTCCGGCATGGCCTCGGCCAGCGCTACGGCGAGCCCCGCATGAGTGCCGGCGCTGCCGGAGGCCAGCACCACGGCGGCGAAGCGCTGACCGCTGAGTCGAATCTGCTCCGCCAGTTCGAAGCCTGCGCGAACGTAGCCCATTGCCCCCAGCGCATTGGAGCCACCAATGGGAACTAGGTACGGCTTGCGGCCCTCGCGCAGCAGGCGTTCGCCGCTCTGCAGCAACAGTTCGTCGGCGTTATCCAGGTTGGCGACCAGTTCGACTTCTGTGCCGAACAGATCCAGCAGCAGGCGATTGCCGTTGCTCAGGTAGTTGAGGTTCTGTGTTCCGATCGGGTTTTCCAGCAGCGCCACGCAGCGCAGGCCAAGCTTCGCCGCCACCGCTGCCGTCTGGCGCACATGGTTCGACTGGATGGCGCCTGCAGTTACCAACGTGTCGGCACCCGAGCGCAGCGCATCGGCCGCAAGGAATTCGAGCTTGCGCACCTTGTTACCGCCGAGGGCGAACGGCGTAGTGTCGTCGCGCTTCACATAGACATCGCGCCTCAGGTGGGCCGAGAGGCGCTCCAGTTTTTCCAGGGGAGTGGGGCCGCCGGCCAGTTCGAGACGAGGGAGGCTTGCCAGGGCGGTGCGGATGGAGTTCATCGATGGCCTCGTTGTAACGGAGGGGCGGAAGAAGGGCTCTGACATTGGAAGCGGTTAGGTCCGCTCTGTCAGATGGCTCCGTACGATTGTGACTGAAAAGTCTCTTTGTTCTTTCTTAAGTACTGAAATATTGATGTAATTATTCTTTCGGAAGGAGAAACAACAGGTTAGAGGCAGGGTGCAGGCATGTGCCGTTCATCCTCACTGGATGTTGTTCAAACTTGAGAGGAAGTGCAGGTCTCCAATGCAGCAGACACCACAGCGCAAGCTGATCATCCAGATTCCGTGCCTCAACGAGGCTGAATCTTTGCCCGTTTGCCTGGCTGAACTGCCGCGGGAAGTCGAGGGATTTACTCACGTCGAATGGCTGATCATCGACGATGGTAGCGATGACGACACGGTGGCAGTGGCCAAGGCCAACGGCGTGGACCACATAGTACGCCACGCGGGCAACAAGGGGCTGGCACAGGCGTTCATGACCGGGCTCGATGCTTGCCTGCGTCTGGGCGCGGATGTCATCGTGAACACCGATGCCGACAACCAGTACTGCGCTGCCGACATTCCGGCATTGACCTTGCCTATCATCGAGCACCGGGCCGACCTGGTGATCGGTGCCCGACCGATCAGCGCCATCGAGCATTTCTCCCCTATAAAGAAAGCGTTGCAGCGCTTGGGTAGCTGGGTGGTACGTGTCGCCAGCAAGACTACTGTGCCGGACGCTCCCAGTGGTTTCCGGGCGATGAGTCGCATCGCCGCGCAGCGCATGATGGTGTTCAGCAATTACACCTACACCCTCGAAACAATCATCCAGGCGGGGCAGAAGAACCTCACCGTGGTCTCGGTACCCATTCGTGTCAATGGCGATCTGCGCCCCTCGCGACTGGTGAAGAGCATTCCTTCTTACATCCAGCGCAGCATCGTCACTATCGTCCGGATCTTCATCGTCTACCGACCGTTCCGCTTCTTCGGCACCATCGGGGCTGCGCTTTTCATGGCGGGCTTCCTGATCGGTCTGCGATTCCTCTGGAAGTATCTGGCGGGCGCCGGCGACGGTCACGTCCAGTCGTTGATCCTGGCTGGCGCTCTGATGGGAATGGGTTTCCAGACACTATTGATCGCTTTTGTCGCCGACCTGCTGTCAGCCAACCGGAAACTGATGGAAGACGTGCGGGTCAAGGTTGCCGAGATCGCCTCGAACACCGAGCGCAAGTAACGCCAGGAACCTTTGGCAAGCAGCAAATGGAGGGGGCATGGGGATCAAGGTAGCCGGAGGCATCCGGGAAAACGGTATCGTCGTTGGAAACGCCTACGACAAGTACGGGTCCGGTAACTGGATCGTCCGGCGGATCATGGCTGGCTTCGAGAAGTCGTTGTCTGGCCTGGTGAAGCGTGCGGAGCCCGCGTCCATTCACGAGGTTGGCTGTGGCGAAGGCTATTGGGTGCTGCGCTGGCAAGAGGAGGGGCGACAAGCCCGGGGCTGCGACTTTTCCGCTCAGGCCATCGCGCTGGCTAAAGAGAACGCCGAAGGTCGCGTGGCCGGTGCGGAACAGCTGTTCGAAGTGAAGAGCATCTACGACCTGCAACCTGATGTGGATTCCGCAGACCTGCTGGTTTGTTGCGAAGTACTTGAGCACCTGGAAGACCCGGATGCCGGCATTCGGGCTCTGCAGAAGGTCGTGAGCGGGCACCTGATCGTCAGCGTGCCACGGGAGCCCTTGTGGTGCGCATTGAACCTCGCGCGGGGCAAGTACATCGGGAGCCTGGGTAATACACCGGGACACTTGCAGCATTGGTCGAAGAACGGTTTCGTCCGTTGGGTCTCCCAGTATTTCGAAGTCGTCGAAGTCCGCTCGCCATTGCCCTGGACTATGCTGCTCTGCCGTCCGTTGCGCTGAAATGCCCAAGTCGATGCGTAAGCTGCTCCACTGGGGTGGCAGTGCTCTGGCGGTGCTCGGTGTGCTGTTCGTTGCGCTGCGGATCCGTCAGTACGGCGAGCAGTTCGACCCGGCGGCCCTGGGCGTAGGGCAGTGGCTCGGGATTGCCGGGCTGGCGCTGCTCTATGGCGGCGCCAACGGATTCCTCGCGTTTGCCTGGTGGCGTCTGCTGGCGCGTGGAGGCATTAATGCCACGCTGCGCTGGGTGCTGCATGCCTACGGCCTCTCGCAACTTGCCAAGTACCTGCCCGGCAATGTCTTCCACATCGCCGGCAGGCAAGCTCTCGGCATGGCGGCGGGCTGGCCCGCACGTCCATTGGCCACTGCGATCTTCCTGGAACTCGTGCTTCTGGCTGTTGCCGGGGCGCTCTTCAGTGCCTTGTTGTTGCCAGTGCTGCTGCCCTCCGCAGGCTGGTTCGCCGGAGCGCTGCTGTGGGGACTGGCGGTGTCCATCGGTATTCTGGCTGTTCGGCGACTTCTGGGGCGACAGGCCAGCCAGGCGATTGTCAGCCTGCTCGTGTTCCTGTTGGTCTCATCTGCCATCTTCGTTGTATTGACCACCTTCGTCAGCCCCGCCTCGACCATCCTTCCCAGCGCCTGGCCGGTCATCGCCGGTGCCTTCGTCATCGCCTGGCTGGTGGGCCTGGTGACGCCTGGGGCTCCAGCAGGCGTAGGGGTGCGGGAGCTGGTCCTGCTGGTACTTCTCAAACCCTGGGTCGCGGAAGCCGACCTTCTGCTTGCCGTCATCCTCGGACGTCTGGTGACAGTGCTCGGGGATCTGCTTTTCTTCTTGGCCGCACTGGCAATGCGCGGCGCCGATTCAAGGAAGTGTGAATGAGCCGGATATCTGCAAGCGTCTTGAGTCGCCTCGTCCTGGGATGCCTGGCGATTCTTTGCGTGCTGATCGTAAACAACGCCCTGCCAGGGCTGTTGACGCCGACCCTGGGGCAGGCGATATGGACGACCGGATTCGCCCAAGCATTCGCCAACCAAGGACTGACCGCGCTGCACACGCAGTACTTCGGCATGCCCGCCGGCGGTGCGATAGCCTTCGGGCTGGCCGGCGCCTGGCCTACCAGCCTGCTGCTGCGTCTTGGCCTGGCGCCGGCGGATGCCTACTCCGCAATGGTTGCCTTCTGGCTGATCGTGGCGTTTCTTTCGGCCTCCCGGCTGGCGCGGCAGATGGGGGGCAATGACTATCTCGCAATACTCGGTGCCGCGCTCTGGACCAGCCTGCCGGTGATCTGGGCGCATTCCGACTACAGCATGCTCTCGCTGGGGATAGCCCTGCTCCCGTTCTACTTCCTTGCACTGACCCGTCTCGTCGACGCTTCGGGCAATGTGTGGCGAGCTCGGGCTCTGTACCCGCTGGTTACCATCATTGCCGTGTTCATGGACGGCTACACCTTCATGATGTTCGCGGCGGGGGCGAGCCTTACGCTGGCCTATCTCTGCGTCACCCGGGCGCACGAGCGGATGTGGTTGCTGCGCAATGCACTGCCGGTGCACATCCTGGGCTTTGCTCTGGCCTACCTGCTCTACACCCGTTATGTCGGCACCGCTGGGTTTGATCGGTCGCCAATAGACTTCTTCCGCGGCTGGGGAGTGGACCTGAGTTTCCTGGTCATTCCCAGCCAGGGCATCCTGTGGCTTCCTGACCTTCTGGGCATGAGCCTTCTACGCACGACCGAGCGCTATTACGGCGATGCCTCCACCTGGCAGACCACCTTCGCACTCCCCCTGCTGCTCGCCGCCTGCCTGGCGCTCGCCGTGCTGCGCCGTCGCCGCGCGATGGCCTTTGCGCTGCTTGCTGGCGCACTGCTGGCGCTTTATCTGGCGCTGGGGCCGTCGTTGAAGATCAATTCGATCAAACCGCAGAACGTATCGGACCAGATGTCCGTCACGCTCAACCCCTTGATGCCCGCCGAACGCGCCGTTGCGCCGACTGGTAGCGCCTGGTTGTCGACTCACCTCCCTGGATTCAGCGCTATGCGTGCGTCCTATCGCTGGTCGGCGCTCGCATTGTTCGCCGTCTGGTGCCTGCTGATGCTGCAATTGCCGGCGCTGCGCAACAAGCGCTTGTGCTGGGGGATGTTCGGCGTGCTGATCCTGCTCAACCTGCCGCATCCGATTGCGCACCTGCGAGCGGGGCTCGATGCGCGCACCATGTTCAGTCGCATCGACGAGCAGATGCGCAATCCACTCATGGAGCGAGTCAAGCCAGGGGAAATGGTCGCGTTCATACCCTGGGGCAACGACTTCCTGGCCAACTACCTGGCGCCGAGCCTTGGGGTGCGAACCTTCAATGTCGGTGGCGACAAGGGAGGGGAACAGGCCCGAACTCGCTGGCCAACCGAGATGCTGGGAGCGGGGCCGGCTGTACCGTCTGGCGACGCGAGTGCCCTGGTTCGACTGTTGCTCAATGGCGAAGCGGATGTGCTGGTGATCCCTTATGTCAACCTGCTGTGGTCTGCCCACTGGTGGCCATGTATCGATCAGACCGAAATGCGCATGAGTGCCGAACAGAGAGAAAACGCAAAACTGATTCCTGACTTCCATTGCCCGCACCAGATTCGGCAGCAGCGCGAAGAGCTCCTGCAACTGCTGCGTAGCCAGCCTGCCGTGGCGGTCGAGGATGGCGAGCTGTTCGCCACGGTACGTCTTGCATCCTCCGAGTCTGTGCAGCGTCTGCGGGACGAATGGTTGCAGGGCACGATCGTGCCCACCCTCCCGCAAGCGAACTCTCTCGATTCGATATTCATGCTGGGGGAGGGTTGGTACTTCGTGGAGCCTGGCCAGGTATGGTCTGGCCCGAAGGCTCGCCTGGACCTGCCGGTGCCGGCGACTTGCCGTGAGGGCTCGTGCGAATACCGGCTGACCCTGACCCCGCTCGCCGCCAGCGCCGAAAGGCCGGTGGAGGTACGCCTGCGTCAGGATTGTGCAGGGGGGGCCGGAACGATGCACGACAACTGCGCTCGGGCCAGGCGAATGATTTTGTCGTACCGGTATGCCCTGGTAAGCCGTTGCAGAGCATCTGGATCGATGTCGACAAGGCGGACTCGCCACAGCATCTGCTCGGCATTCCAGACCAGCGTGTTCTTGGCGTTTCGCTATCGGGCGTTCATCTCCAGCAACAGAAGTGAAGCTGCCCGGAGTGTGCCGTGGTCGCTAGCCTGTGAATCAATGTGCGGACAGCCGCGCCGGGAACCGCTACGCTCCGTGCGCAAACCCGGCCATCTGCGTGCGGGGCATAACGATAAATCAGGCATTCCAGGGGCGGACTCCATGATAACTACCGTGCTGCACACCACCAGGCGTTTTCACCGGTCCCTGCGCCGGCTGGCCCTGTGCTGGCTGGCGGCGTTGGCGTTTGGGTTGGGCTTCATCGCCCCGGCGCATGCGGACCGGGTGCTCCCGTCGGGCATGATGGTCGGGTACGTCTACAGTGCCCAGTACCCGGTGATCACCCTGCAGCGTCCCAAGCCCAGCCTGCTGCGCCGCGTGCTGACCCTTGGGCTGTACAAGAAGACCATCAGCTACCCGCTTTCGGTCTCCGTGCGTATCCGCGACGAAGAAAACCGCTTCATGGTTTACGGGCTTCTGCCCAAGATCAACGGCAGGTTCGTCGGCATCAAAGTCGGGCTGGACAATCGCATCAGCCAGATCTGGGTGATGACCAATGAAGAGGCCGCCGAGTACGTCACCCGTCCGGGTACCATCTTCCCGCCGACCGCTGGTTCCTGAGGATCGCGTGCCGCAGAAGCCGAAACGGAGGTGTATCGGCTATCATGTGCGCCGTTTCACTTCCAACACTCCGGTCGATCCCATGACGTCTTCCCAGCCGCCGCGCGACGAAAGCGCGGAAACCACCTCCGACGAGCCGAAACTCTCCCTGGCCGAACTGGCCAGGGCCGCGTTGGCCGCCCAGAAGCAGGCCAGCACTGCCTACCAGCACCGCAAGGCGCACGACAAGGCAGAATACCGCCCGCCGCACCCCCGGGGTTCGCGCCGCTCGATGGGCAAGCGCTGAGGCAACCTTTCGTCCGGGAACCTCTTCCAGCCAGCATGTCAGCGGGCCCGCTGGCTGAACTGCGTCGATCCCTCCGGGTCGAAGCTTCCGCCGCCGCGGAGGTGGCCATTCAAGTGAGCAACCCGCTTTCGCGAACCCGTCAAGGAACGACGATCGCGCCACCCACCCGGCGCATCGCGTAGCAAGGAGAAGCCATGAAATATCTCGTCCCTGTACTCGCCCTGCTAGCCCTTGGTGGCTGCATCACCATGACCGGCAACTACGAGGTCACCGCCAAGGATGAGTCGGGTAACGCCCTGAGCAAGGGCAAATTCCTGGCCCACGGCAGCGGCATCTACACCGTCCGCAACTCGATCTGCTCCGTCTACCCAAAGGCAGTTGTGACGATCCGCGACGTCGAGACCAACGAGGAGTTGGCCGGCGAGAGCCCGTATCGCTGCGACTGACGGCAACCCGGCATTGACACGCCGGACGTCGGCGCCGGTGCCCTTCTAGCCACCGCGTGCTGTGAAGGATCGAGCGAACCTGACTTGGGAATGCCTGCGTGCAGCCCTCAGGCTGCAGCAGGGATCTCGACTGGCGCTACGTGGAATGCCGCGTAGCGGACATTCCAGTTACGGCGCCAGCTTCTGCGCCTGCCCCTGCTGCAGCGTCCACGCCACCACCTGCGCGGCGAGCTGGTCGCTGGCCTTGCCGAAGGCGCTGACCACTTCGGGAACCTGTTTGCCTTCTACCGGCTGGCGGACCTCGAAGCTGCGCGAGGCGACGATACGCTGGCCGAGGGTGCGCACCAGGCGGGCCTCGTAGCGGATGTGGATCACCGGCTTACCGTTCTGGTATTCGCTCTGGAAGGCCCGCAGCTCGCCGGTCAGGTCAAGGTCGGCCTGCAGGCTGGTTTCGTCGCTGCTCAGGGCGCGGACGCTGCCGTTGGCGGTGAAGGCGTCGATCAGACGGTCGCGCAGAAGATTGGGGGCGCGGCTGCTCCAGCGGGCGCCCTGGTAGTTGCTCAGCTGGTTGCCCTGGGGCACCACCGCGATGCGGTTGGTATCCAGTGCAAGGCCGGCGGTGGGGGCGCTGACCCGCAGCGACCAGTCCACTTGGGTAGCGCTGTGCGCCGGCTGCTGGGTTGCTGGTAGCAGGTAGAAGTTCGGGCTTTCCGCTTCGGGGAATATCGAGCAGGCGCCGAGCAGGCCAAGCAGCGCGGTAACGCCAAGCAGGCGGGGAAGGGCGGTCATGGCTGGAACTCCTTGTTGCGTTCGCGACCGAGCAGGTAGCCGGCGGGGTTCTCTTGCAGGCGGCGGGTGACGCCGCGCAGATCTTCCAGGGTGGAGCGCAGTTCGCGCACGGCCGGGCCGATCTCGCCCAGGCCGCTCATGCCGCCATTGACCGAGTCGTAGTTGCTGTCGAGCAGCTTTTCGACCCGCTCGCTGCTGGTGCGCAGGGCGGCGAGGGTTTTCTGGGCGTCGTCGAGGATGGCCGGGCCTTTGGCGCCGAAGGTCTGGTTGGCACGTTCGAGCATGGCGTTGGCGTTGGCAAAGGTCAGGCGTGCCTGTTCGCTGGCGGCGGCCAGTTCCTGCACTGTCTTGCGGATGTCGCCGCGTTGCTCGGCGACCACGCTGGTAGCCTGGTCGATGTGGTCCAGGGCGCGACTGATGCGGTCGACGTTCTCCTGGGAGAACATCCGGTTCACGTTGTTGATCAGGTTGTTGACGTTGGTGGCGATGTCTTCACCGTTGGCGAGAAGCTTGGCCAGCGGCGACGGGATGGTCTTGATCACCGGGATGCTGCCGTCCTGGCTGACCAGCGGGGGGCTGTCCTGGGCCGCGCTGGAGAGCTGAATGATGGCCTGGCCGGTGACACCGGTGAGTGCCAGCTTGGCGCGGGTGTCTTCGCGGATCGGCGTGCTGTCGTACACGCGGATGCGCGCTCGAACCTTGCGCGGGTCGTTCGGATCCAGGCGCAGGGATACCACGTCGCCCACGCGGATGCCGCTGTACTGCACGGTTCCGCCCTCGGAGAGGCCGGTCACTGCTTCGTTGAAGATCACGTCGTAGAGCTTGAACTTCTGGTCGTTGCTCGATTGCGCGAGCCACAGCGCGAAGAGCAGTGCGCTGATCGAGACGATCAGGGTGAACAGGCCGATCAGCACGTGATGGGCACGGGTTTCCATTTCAGCGTTCCTCCCGCAGGTGTTCCGTGGCCTGCTGTGCGGCACGGCCACGCGGGCCGTGGAAGTATTCCTGGACCCAGGCATCGTCGGTTTCGGCGACCTGTTCGAGCGGGCCGACCACTAGCACGCGTTTCTGCGACAGGACGGCGACGCGGTCGCAGATGGTGTAGAGGGTGTCGAGGTCGTGGGTGACCAGGAACACCGTGAGGCCGAAGGCGTCGCGCAGGGTCAGGATCAGTTGGTCGAAGGCCGCGGCGCCGATGGGGTCGAGGCCGGCGGTAGGTTCGTCGAGGAACAGGATGTCCGGGTCCAGCGCCAGGGCGCGGGCCAGCGCCGCGCGCTTGACCATGCCGCCGGAAAGCTCGGCGGGGTACTTGGCGCCGGCGTCCGGCGGCAGGCCGGCGAGCGAGATCTTCACCTTGGCGATGAACTCGGCGTCGGCGCGCGACAGCCCGGCATGCTCGATCAGCGGCAGGCAGACGTTCTCGCTCACCGTCAGCGAAGAGAACAGCGCGCCATTCTGGAACAGTACGCCAAAGCGCCGTTCGAGCTTGGAGCGGCGTTCGCTGGAAAGCTCCAGCAGGTTCTCGCCGAACACTTCGACGCTGCCTTCGCTGGGCTGGCGCAGGCCGATGATGCTGCGCAGCAGCACCGACTTGCCGGTACCCGAGCCACCGACCACGCCGAGGATCTCACCCTTCATCACATCCAGGTCGAGGTGCTCGTGCACCGCGTGGGTGCCGAAGCGGTTGGCCAAGTCGCGGACGACGATGATCGGTTCGCTCACCAGCCCATCTCCATGAAGAACAACGCGAACATCGCGTCCAGCAGGATCACCACGAAGATCGACTGGACCACGCTGGATGTCGTGTGCTGGCCGACGGACTGCGCGCTGCCGCTGACCCGGAAGCCTTCCAGGCAGCCGATCACGGCGATGATGAAGGCGAATACCGGGGCTTTGACGATGCCGACCAGGAAGTGCTGCACGGCGATGTCGTTCTGCAGCATGTTGAGGAACATGCGCGGCGAGATATCCAGGCTCAGTGCGCACACGACGGCACCGCCGAGCAGGCCGCAGATCATTGCCAGGAAGGTCAGCATCGGCAGGGTCAGCAGCAGTGCCAGTACGCGCGGCAGTACCAGCAGCTCCACCGGGTCGAGGCCCTGGGCCTGGATCGCGTCGATCTCCTGGTTGGCCTTCATCGAGCCGATCTGCGCGGTGAAGGCGCTGGCGGTGCGGCCAGCGAGCAGGATGGCGGTGAGCAGCACGCCGAATTCCCGCAGGAAGGAGAAGCCCACCAGGTCGACGGTGTAGATCGTCGCACCGAACTTCTGCAGCACAGTGGCGCCAAGGAAGGCCACTACGGCGCCGACCATGAAAGTCAGCAGGCCGACGATGGGCACGGCGTCCAGGCCGGTCTGCTCCATGTGCGCGGCCAGCGAGGTGAGCCGCCAGCTGCGTGGGCGCAGCAGGCCGCGGATCAGCGTCTGCAGGGTCAGGCCGATGAAACCGAGCACGCCGACCAGATGGTTCCAGAAGGCGACGGTGGCGATGCCGATGCGTTCGAGCACATCGCCCAGCGCGTTGCCCGGCGGCGGCGCCTTTTCATCGAGCCGGCACTGGGTGATGGCGTTACCCACGGTGCGCAGCAGTGCCTGGCGCTCGGGCGGCAGGTTGCGGGCGATCTGGTCGAGCCGGCTCATTCGCGCGCTACCGATGACTTCGGCGAGCAGCGCGGCGCCGGCGGTGTCGAGGGCGCCGAGTTCGCTGAAGTCGAGAGTGGCGATGTTCTGCCGCTGCTCAGCCAGCCCCTGCATCTGTTGCTGCAGGCTGGCGAGATGGGCAAGCGTCCAGTCACCGCTGACGTGCAGCAGTGTCTGAGCGGCGGATGAGTCCAGCCGGAGCTGGCCGGCTTGAGCGGTTGCGATCATGCAGGGAGTCTAGCGAAGTTCTTTGATGGAGCCATTCGTCGGGTGGTCCTGGTTCTCGTAACGGGATATTTCTGGACTTTGTTAGCAAGCTAACTAAAATCCGGCCAGTCGGTTTCTGCCGGTGGTCTCGTCATGCTTGCTCTGCCTCCCTCGTTGTCTGCATTCGCCCAGGCCATCTTACGCCCTCGGGTGGCCGATCTGCAGTTCGCCGTAAAGGCCGTGCTGGCGGGCGGGATCGCTCTCTATCTGGCGTTCCTCTTCCAGTTGCAGCAGCCGCAGTGGGCGCTGGTCACGGTGTTCGTGGTCAGCCAGCCGCTGAGCGGCATGGTGCTGGCCAAGAGTGTGTTCCGCCTGCTCGGCACGCTGACGGGGGCGGTCATGTCGGTGGCCCTGGTTGCCTGGCTGGGGCAGGCGCCGTTGCCGTTTTTGCTGGCGATGGCGCTGTGGCTGGCGTTCTGCACCGCCGGGGCGTCGATGCTGCGCAATTTTTCGTCCTACGGTTTCGTGCTGGCCGGCTATACCGCCGCGATCGTTGCGCTGCCTGCCTCGGCAGCGCCGTTGACGGTCTTCGACCAGGCCGTGGCCCGTTGTTCGGAGATCGGACTGGGGATTGCCTGCGCCTCCCTGGTCAGCGTGCTGCTATGGCCGCGCAGCACGGAGCAGCAATTGCTGGAGCAGGCGCGCAAGGTCTGGTCTTCGACGCTCAAGGCGGCGTCCGCGGAAATGTTGGGCATTGACGAGCACGCGGCGCTGATCGCCACCCTGGGCAGCATTCTGGAGCTGGATGGGCGGCAGGAGCAGGCGTGGTTCGAAGGCCCCACGGGACGCAGGCGAGTACCTGCATTGCGGGCACTGAATGCCGACCTGCTTGGCCTGTTGCGCGCCGCCCGCCGGGTTGCGCGGGAGGGGCGGTTGCTCGACGCCGCGGCCGAGCTGGCCGTGCGGCCCTGGCGCGAGCAGGTGCGCGAATGCCTGGAACAACCGGATTTCGCCGCCTGCCGGGAACGCCTGCTGGATGCGCTGGCGAGCGTAGCGAGCGTGCAGGAGCGCGGTTACCTGGAGTATCTGCTGGCGGTGCTGGAGCGGGGCCGGCAATCCCGGCGCAGCCTGGAGGCGCTGCTTTATGGTGAAGTGCCGCGGGAGGCGCCGGCGCTGATCGTCTGGCACCGGGACGTCGAGCGCGGGCTGCTGTTCGGCCTGCGCAGTGCCCTGGCATTTCTCTGCGTGGCGGGGTTCTGGGTGGTCAGCGCCTGGCCCAGCGGTCTGGGCGCGGTTTCCATCACCGGTGTGGTGTTGAGCCTGTTCGCCGGCCGCGATAAACCTGCAGGCGCGGGGCTGAACTTCCTGCGCGGCATCCTCATCTCGATTCCCGTGGCGGCTGTCGCCGTGCTGTTGATCCTGCCGCTGTGCGAAGGATTCGCTGCGCTCTATAGCGTGCTCGGCATACCGCTGTTCATTGCGGCGCTGTGCATGACACGGCCAACCATCGCCGCGATGGCCTCGGCCTTCTGCATCTTCTTCGTGAAGAACGTGGGGCCGAGCAATCAGATGGTCTATGACCTGGACCACTTCCTCAATTCGGCGTTGGCGACGGTGCTGGGCGTGGGGTTCGCGGTGCTGGTGTTCAACCTGGTGGAGCTGCGGCCAGGGCGGCGCCACTATCGCCGGGTGCTCGGTGCGCTGTTGGCCGACCTGGCACGGCTGACCCGTGGGCCGCTGCCCAGGCTGGAGGCCTGGTTCGATGGGCGCAGTGCCGACCGTCTGCTGCGTCTGGTGCAATACCAGGACAGCCTGCCGCAGGAACGCCGTGCCCAGTGGCGGGGCGGGCTGTTCGGTCTGGCGCTGGCGGATGAAGTGTTATTCCTGCGCGATAGCCTGGGTAGCGCACGCGGGCCGCTGCGGCGAGCGCGGGACGCCTATCTGGCGCGGTTGCGGCAGTTGCTGCTCGACGGCGGGCCGCGTAGTGGCCGGCAGCACGCGCTGGATGAGGTCGAGGACGCCCTGTTGATGGCGCTGCAGGACAATCGCTGGCTGTTGGAAGGCCAGCGCCGACAGGCACGGGCCGCTGTCGGCCAGTTGCGTTCGATCTGGCTGCGCTGGTGCCAGGAGGCAACGGCGTTCGCGCCGGCACGCTTTTTCACCCAGGGGGTGACAGGTCGCCGCAATTGACCGTGGCTGGCGACAGCCACTAAGCTGCGCGCCTGCTTCAGGTGCCCCCGGTGCAAGTCGGGGGTGAAACAGGGAAGCCGGTGAATTCGACCCCGCCGGGTCGAACATTCCGGCGCTGCCCCCGCAACGGTAAGCGAGCATCGAGCCGCATTTCGCCACTGTGCCGCAGGCATGGGAAGGCGCGGCTCCGGGAGTCTGCCAAGGCTCCACTCGCAAGCCCGGAGACCGGCCTGCTGCACGCATGGCATCGCGGGAGGCGCTGTCGCTCGCTCTGGCCGGCCTCCGTGCCCCGGGGCGTTTCCGTCCTCCGCCTGCCTTTACTGGTCAGAGCCGCGCGGGTGAGAGCGGCGGAGTGAGTACACGTGAAGCATTTTCTTCTATGGCCGACAGCCCTGGCGCTGGGCGGCTTTTCCTGCATCGGCCAGGCGGCTCCCGGCGAGCCGCTGGCGCTCGACGATCAACTGATTACCGCCACCCGCACCGAACGCCGCACCGAGCAGGCGCTCGCTTCGGTCAGCGTGCTGGACCGCGCCGACATCGAGCGCAGCCAGGCGCAATCGGTTCCCGACCTGCTGCGCCGGCTGCCGGGTATTTCCCTGGCCAGCAATGGCGGCCCCGGCAAGGCCACCAGCCTCTATCTGCGTGGCAGCGAATCCGACCATGTGCTGGTGCTGATCGATGGCGTCAAGGCCGGCTCGGTGTCCTCTGGCGGCGCGTCGTTCCAGGATCTGCCGGTGGAGCTGATCGAACGTATCGAGGTGGTGCGCGGGCCGCGCTCCAGTCTTTACGGCTCCGAGGCCATCGGCGGGGTCATCCAGATTTTCACGCGCAAGGGCGCGCAGGCAGGGTTCAGCCCCTGGGCTTACGCCGGCGCCGGTAGCCAGCGTACTTATCAAGGCGGCGCGGGCGTTTCCGCCGGCGATGGGCGCGGCTGGTTCAGTCTCGGCGTTTCCAGCCTGGACACCGCCGGCATCGACGCCAAGGCCAACGGCGCCAGCGGCCATGAGCCGGACCGCGACGGTTACCGCAACCTTTCCGGCTCGTTGCGTGCCGGCTATCGCTTCGGCAACGGCCTGGAGCTGGATGGCAGCCTGCTGCAAACCGATTCGCACAATGACTTCGACACCGTGAACAGCCGCCGTACCCAAGGCTTCGATGCCTACAACGACGGCGTGCTGCGGGTGATCGGCGGCAATGCGCGTTTCGCTCCGCTGGAGCCCTGGCGGGTGACGCTGTCCGCCGGGCGCAGCGAGGACAAGTCCGATGCCTACCAGGATGGCGCTTTCTACTCGCGCTTCGACAGCCGCCGGGATACGGCGTCCTGGCAGAACGATATCGACTTCGCGCCGGGCCACACGCTGACCCTGGGCTACGACTGGCAGCAGGACGAACTGAGCAGCTCAACCGACTATGCGGTGAGCTCCCGCGACAACCGCGGCTCCTTCGCCCAGTACCTGGGCAGCGCCGGCCGCCACGACTGGCAACTGAGCCTGCGCCACGACGATAACCAGCAGTTCGGCAGCCGCAACACCGGCAACCTGGCCTGGGGGTATGCGCTGAGCGATGCCATGCGCGCCTTCGCCAGCTACGGCACGGCCTTCAAGGCGCCGACCTTCAACGAACTGTACTACCCCGGCTACGGCAACCCCGACCTGGACGCGGAAACCTCGCGCAGCATCGAGCTCGGCGTGGACGGACGCCACGGCTGGGGACACTGGGCGGTGAACCTGTACCGCACCCTTGTGGACGACCTGATCGCCTACGACTCGGCCCTGCGTGCCCCGGACAACATCGACCAGGCGCGCATCCGCGGTGTGGAGCTGCAACTGGGCAGCCAGTGGCGCGACTGGACCTGGAGCGCCAACGCAAGCCTGCTGGACCCGGAAAGCCGCGCCAGCGGCAGCCGCGGCAACGACCTGCCGCGCCGCGCCCGGCAACTGTTCAACCTGGACCTGGACCGACGCTTCGACGCGCTGAGCCTGGGTGCCAGCCTGCATGCCGAAGGGCGTCGCTACGACGACCTGGCCAACAACGATCGCCTGGGCGGCTTCGCCACCCTGGACCTGCGCGGCGAATACCAGCTCAGCCCCGAATGGCGCCTGCAGGCACGCCTGAGCAACCTGTTCGACGCCGACTACCAGACGACCCGGGGCTACGAGCAGCCCGGCCGCGCCGTGCTGTTCGGCGTGCGCTACCAGGCCCTATGAGAGGAGCAAGACCGATGAGCGAATCCCCGGAAAAGGACGAACGCCACCGTTCGCGCATGCAGCGCAAGAAAGCCGTGGTCGATGAGAAGATCGCCCAGGCGCAGGGCGAGCAGGGTGTGTTCCTGGTCCACAGTGGCAATGGCAAGGGAAAGAGCAGCTCGGCCTTCGGCATGGTCGCCCGCGCGCTGGGGCACGGCATGAGGGTGGGCGTGGTGCAGTTCATCAAGGGCGCGGCTAGCACCGGCGAAGAGGCGTTCTTCAGGCGCTTCCCGGAGGAGGTCAGCTTCCACGTGATGGGCGAGGGCTTCACCTGGGAAACCCAGGACCGCCAGCGCGATATCGCCAAGGCCCAGGCGGCCTGGGGCATCGCCCGCCAATTGCTGAATGACCCGCAGGTGGGGCTGGTGGTGCTCGACGAGCTGAACATCGCCCTCAAGCACGGCTATCTGGAACTGGATACAGTGCTGGCCGACATCGCCGCCCGCCCGCCGATGCAGCATGTGGTCGCCACCGGGCGCGGTGTGCTGCCGGCGATGGTCGAAGCCGCCGATACGGTGACCGAGATGGGCCTGGTGAAGCACGCCTTCAAGGCCGGCATCAAGGCGCAGAAAGGGGTGGAATTCTGAGGTGAACGCTCCGTCCCGCCAGTGCCCCGCACTGCTGATCGCCGCTCCGGCTTCCGGGCAGGGCAAGACCACCGTGACCGCCGCCCTGGCGCGCCTGCATACGCGCCTCGGGCGCAAGGTGCGGGTGTTCAAGTGCGGCCCGGACTTCCTCGACCCGATGATCCTCGCCCGTGCCAGCGGTGCGCCGGTCTATCAGCTCGACCTGTGGATGGTCGGCGAGGGCGAGAGCCGGCGCTTGCTCTGGGAAGCGGCAGGGGAGGCCGACCTGATTCTCATCGAAGGCGTGATGGGGTTGTTCGACGGCGCGCCGTCGGCGGCTGACCTGGCGCGCCGATTCGGCGTACCGGTGATGGCGGTGATCAACGGCCAGTCGATGGCCCAGACCTTCGGCGCCCTGGCCGTGGGCATGGCGACCTATCAGCCGGACCTGCCGTTCTCCGGCGTTCTGGCCAACCGCATCGGCAGCGAGCGCCACCGCGATCTGGTGCGCGACAGCCTGCCTGCATGGATTCGCTGGTACGGTGCCTTGCCGCGCGATGCCGCGGTGGAGTTGCCCAGCCGTCACCTGGGGCTGGTGCAGGCCGATGAGCTGGCCGACCTCGATGCCCGCCTGGACGCCGCCGCCGATGCCCTGGCGGCCAGTGCCAGCAGCGAGCTTCCGCCGCCGGTGAGTTTCGCCGCACCCGGCACCGGGCCAGCCGTCGCTCGCCTGGATGGTGTGCGTATCGGCGTGGCGCACGATAACGCGTTCGCCTTCATCTACCAGGCCAACCTTGATCTGCTGCGCGAGTTGGGCGCGGAACTGGCCTTCTTCTCGCCGCTCGATGATGCGGCGTTGCCGGTGGTCAACAGCCTTTACCTGCCCGGCGGCTATCCGGAACTTTATCTGCGCAGGCTGGCCGCGAACCAGGCGATGGCCGGGGCCATCCGCGCGCACCATGCCGCCGGCAAGCCGATCCTCGCCGAGTGCGGCGGCATGCTCTATCTGCTGGAGGCGTTGACCGATGCGGCGGGAGAGCGCGCCGAGCTGCTCGGCCTGCTGCCCGGCGAGGCGCGCATGCAGAAGCGCCTCGCCGCGCTGGCACTGCAGGCGGTGACGCTGCCTGAAGGTACCCTGCGCGGCCACACCTTCCACCATTCCCTGCTGGACAGCGCGCAAGCGCCGCTGGCCCGTGGCGTATGCCCGAACGACAAGCCGGTGGCCGAGGCGGTGTTCCGTCTTGGCCGTCTGACCGCGTCCTATATCCACTTCTACCTGCCGTCCGCCCCGGACGCAGCCGTGGCACTGTTGAAACCATGACCGAGCACGCCTACAGCCTTGAAGAGCGCGCCGCGCTCTACCGTGTCATCGCGGAGCGCCGTGACATGCGCCACTTCAGTGGCGGCGAAGTGGCGCCCGAACTGCTCGCGCGCCTGCTGGAAGCGGCGCACCAGGCGCCCAGCGTCGGGCTGATGCAGCCGTGGCGTTTCATCCGCATCACCCGGCCCGAGCTGCGCCAGTCGATCCATCGGCTGGTGGAGGATGAGCGTCTGCGCACCGCCCAGGCGCTGGGCGAGCGTTCCGCCGAATTCATGCGGCTGAAGGTGGAGGGCGTACTCGACTGCGCCGAGCTGCTGGTGGCGGCGCTGATGGATGGCCGCGAGCCGCACGTTTTCGGCCGGCGCACGTTGCCGCAGATGGACCTGGCATCGTTGTCCTGCGCGATCCAGAACCTCTGGCTGGCTTCGCGCGCCGAAGGGCTGGGCATGGGTTGGGTCTCGCTGTTCGACCCGCGGGCGCTGGGCGGGTTGCTCGGCCTGCCCGAGGGCGCCGAGGCGGTGGCAGTGATTTGCCTGGGACCGGTGGAAGCGTTCTATCCGGCGCCGATGCTGGTCCTCGAAGGCTGGCGGCAGCCGCGCCCGCTGGCCGAGCTGGTGTTCGAAGACCGGTGGGGAGTTCAGCCATGAGCCTGGCGCTGTTGAGTGTGGCCGGTGTTGCCCTGGATGCACTGTTCGGGGAGCCGAAACGCTGGCATCCGCTGGTGGCGTTCGGGCGCCTGGCGGATCGCCTGGAGCGCCGCTTCAACCGCTCGCGGGCGGCGGGTGACGAGCTGGCGCCGGGCGAAACGCCGGGCCTGGGCTGGCGCAGCCACGGCGTCACCGCATGGGTTATCGCGGTCGTGCCGCTGACATTGCTGGCGTTGCTGCTCAGCCTGCTGCCTCAGGCAGGCTGGCTGGTGCAGGTGCTGGCGCTGTATGCCGCCCTCGGCCTGCGCAGCCTGGGCGAACACGCCGAGCCGGTGGCGCTGGCGCTGCGTGCCGGCGACCTGAACGAGGCGCGCCTGCGGGTGGGCTACATGGTCAGCCGCGAGACCGCCGAGCTGGATGCAACCGCTGTTGCCCGCGCCACTACCGAGTCGGTGCTGGAGAACGGCAGCGATGCGGTGTTCGCCGCGCTGTTCTGGTTCGCCGTGGCCGGTGCGCCGGGCGTGGTGCTGTACCGCCTGAGCAATACCCTCGACGCGATGTGGGGCTACCGCAATGCGCGCTTCGAGCGCTTCGGCTGGGCGGCGGCGAAGATCGACGATGTGCTCAACTACATTCCGGCACGACTGGTAGCGCTGACCTACGCGCTGCTCGGGCGCACCCGCCAGGCTCTGCGTTGCTGGCGCATGCAGGCGCCGCGGTGGGACAGCCCCAACGCCGGCCCAGTGATGGCCGCCGGCGCGGGCGCCCTGGGCGTTTCGCTGGGCGGCGCGGCGCGCTACCACGGTGAACTGCACGAACGCCCGACGCTGGGCGAAGGTCCGGCTCCGACCGCCCAGGACATCTGGCGTGCCCTGGCCCTGGTGCGCCAGGGGGTACTGCTGTGGCTGGCGGTCATCCTGATTCTGGGAGTGCTCTGAATGCTCGAACATGGTGGCCGGCTGCGCCTTGCGGCGCAGGAGTACGGCATTCCGCTCGCCGAGTGGCTGGACCTGTCCACCGGCATTTCGCCCTGGCCGTGGAGCCTGCCGAGCGTGCCGGCCAGCGCCTGGATGCGCCTGCCGGAGGACAGCGATGGCCTTGAGTCCGCCGCGCGCCGCTACTACGGCGCCGAGAAGCTGCTGCCGCTGCCGGGCAGCCAGGCGGCGATCCAGTTGCTGCCGCGCATGCGCCGACCCGGCAAGGTCGGCGTCGTGTCGCCGTGCTACGCCGAGCATGCCGAGGCATGGCGCGCTGCCGGGCACATCCTGCGGGAAGTGAGCGAGAACGAGGTAGCGCAGCATCTGGAGCGTTTCGATGTGCTGGTGGTGGTCAACCCGAACAACCCCACTGGCCGGCGCATCGAGCCGGGTGTGCTGCTGGAATGGCACACGCGGCTGCTGGAACGAGGCGGCTGGCTGGTGGTGGATGAAGCGTTCATGGACTGCACGCCGGAACAGAGCCTGGTGACCCGCTGCGCCAGCCGCCCCGGGCTGGTGGTACTGCGTTCGTTCGGCAAGTTTTTCGGCCTGGCAGGTGCCCGGCTTGGCTTCGCGTTTGCCGAGCCGCGCCTGCTCGCGGCCCTCGCGCAACTGGTCGGTCCCTGGGCGGTGAGCGGCCCGACACGCTGGGTGGCGCAGGCGGTGCTGGGTGACCAGGATGCGCAGATCCAGCGCCGCCGCGACCTGAGCGGTGCCAGCCGGCGCCTGGCCGGCCTGCTCGGCGAGTATGGCTTCGCTCCACAAGGAGGTACCGCCCTGTTCCAATGGGTGGTGTCGATGCGCAGCCAGGCGCTGCGTGACCATCTGGCACGCCAGGGCATTCTCGTGCGCCTCTTCGAAACCCCTGCCAGCCTGCGCTTCGGCCTGCCGCCGGACGAGGCTGGCTGGCAGCGGCTGGAGCGCGGCCTGTTCACTTTCAACCAGATGGAGAATCTGCGATGAGCCCACGGATGGGGGCGACGCTGATGGTGCAGGGCACCACCTCCGATGCCGGAAAGAGCACGCTGGTGACTGCGCTGTGCCGCTGGCTGCGCCGCCAGGGCGTGGCGGTGGCGCCGTTCAAGCCGCAGAACATGGCGCTCAACAGCGCGGTGACAGCCGATGGCGGCGAGATCGGCCGGGCCCAGGCGGTGCAGGCGCAGGCGTGTCACCTGCCGCCGCATACCGACATGAACCCGGTGCTGCTCAAGCCCAACAGCGACATCGGCGCTCAGGTGATCATCCACGGCCGCGCGGTGACGAGCATGAACGCCGCCGCCTACCACGACTACAAGCGCGTGGCGATGCAGGCGGTGCTGGAATCCCACGGGCGTCTGGCGGCGCGCTATCCGGTGGTGATGGTGGAGGGCGCCGGCTCCCCGGCGGAGATCAACCTGCGCGCCAACGACATCGCCAACATGGGCTTCGCCGAGGCGGTGGATTGCCCGGTGATCCTGATTGCCGACATCGATCGCGGCGGCGTGTTCGCCCATCTGGTCGGTACCCTGGAACTGCTTTCCGAGTCCGAGCGGGCACGGGTGAAGGGCTTTGTGATCAACCGCTTCCGCGGCGACATCGCACTGCTGCAGAACGGCCTCGATTGGCTGGAGGAGCGCACTGGCGTCCCGGTGCTGGGCGTGCTGCCGTACCTGATGGACTTCCATCTCGAAGCCGAGGACGCCATCGATACCCGCCAGGCCGCCAAGACCGGCGAGCGCCTGCGCGTGGCGGTGCCAGTGCTGCTGCGCATCAGCAACCATACCGACTTCGACCCGCTGCGCCTGCACCCGCAGGTGGAGCTGATGTTCGTCGGCCCCGGCCAGCCGATGCCGCCGGCCGACCTGATCATCCTGCCGGGCTCCAAGAGTGTGCGCGCCGACCTTGCGTTTCTCCGCGAACAGGGCTGGGCGGCCGCGCTGCAGCGCCACCTGCGTTATGGCGGCAAGCTGGTGGGAATCTGTGGCGGCCTGCAGATGCTCGGCCGCACCCTGGCGGATCCGCATGGCCTGGAAGGCACGGCGGGGGAGAGCCACGGGCTTGGCCTGCTGGACTTTCACACGGTACTCGAGGCGCAGAAGCAGTTGCGCAACGTCAGTGGCCGGTTGGCGCTGGAAGATGCACAGGTGAGCGGTTATGAGATTCATGCGGGCGTCACCGAGGGCCCGGCGCTGGCGCTTCCGGCGGTGCGCCTGAGCGATGGGCGCGTCGATGGCGCCGTGAGCGCCGACGGGCAGGTGCTGGGAACCTACCTGCACGGGCTGTTCGAGTCACCGGCCGCCTGTTCGGCGCTGCTGCGCTGGGCCGGGCTGCGCGAGGTGCGGAGCATCGATTACCACGCCTTGCGCGAGCGCGATATCGAGCGTCTGGCCGACCAGGTCGAGGCGTATCTGGATACCGCACGGCTGAAGTCGCTGTGCGGGTTATGAAAAGCCTGCTTTTCGCAGGAGCGAGAATCCATGCTTGAACTGATCCTCGGCGGCGCCCGTTCGGGCAAGAGCCGCCTGGCCGAGCGCCTGGCGCTGCAAAGCGGCCTGCCAGTCACCTACGTCGCGACGGCACAGGCCGGCGATGGCGAGATGTCCGCGCGTATCCTCCAGCACCGCGAACGCCGTCCTGCGCAGTGGGGGCTGCTGGAGGAGCCGCTGGCACTGGCTGATGCGCTGGAGCGACTGGCCGATCCACAGCGATGCGTGCTGGTGGACTGCCTGACGCTGTGGGTCACCAACCTGTTGCTGCATGAGGACGGCTGGCGCCTGCGGAGCGAGATCGATGCCCTGCTGGAGATTCTCCCGCGCCTGCCGGGGCGGACCATTCTGGTCAGCAATGAAACCGGGCTGGGCGTGGTGCCGCTGGGCGAACTGAGCCGCCGGTACGTGGACGAGGCCGGCTGGCTGCATCAGTCGCTGGCGGAAATCAGCGAGCGGGTAGTGTTCACCGTCGCCGGCCTGCCGATGGTTCTGAAAGGGGAAGCGTTATGAGTCTGCAATGGTGGCTGCAGGGCTGTCAGCCGATCGACCGCGTGGCACAGGACAAGGCCGCCGCGCGTCAGGACCAGTTGACCAAGCCACGTGGCGCGCTGGGCCGCCTGGAGGACGAGACCGTGCGTCTGGCTGGGCTGCAAGGCCGCGAGCGGCCATCGCTGGAGCACGTCTGGTTCGCGCTGTTCGCTGGCGACCACGGCGTGGTGGCGGAGGGTGTGTCGGCCTATCCGCAGGCGGTGACCGTGGAGATGTTGCGCAATTTCGTACGCGGCGGCGCGGCGATCAGCGTGCTGGCGCGCGATCTGGATGCACGCCTGGAAGTGATCGACCTGGGCACCGCGACGCCGCTGGAACCGCTGCCTGGCGTGCGGCATCTGATGGTCGGCGCGGGCACCGCGAACTTTACCCGTGAGCCGGCGATGACGGCCGCGCAATGCCTGATCGCCCTGGAGGCCGGGCGCGAATCGGTGCGTCGGGCGCAGCAGGCCGGCAGCGAGCTGTTCATCGGCGGCGAGATGGGGATCGGCAACACCAGCGCTGCTGCCGCGCTGGCCTGTGCGCTGCTGGACGAGCCGGCCCAGGCGCTGGTGGGCCCCGGCACCGGGCTGGATGCGCAGGGTGTGGCGCGCAAGGTGGAGGTGATCGAGCGTGCGCTGGAGCTGCACCGGGTGCATTGCGACGAGCCATTCGAGGCGCTGTGCCGCCTGGGCGGTTTCGAGATCGCCGCATTGGTCGGCGCTTACCTGGCCTGCGCGCAGAAGGGGATTCCGACTCTGGTGGATGGTTTCATCTGTAGTACCGCCGCGTTGTGCGCGACACACTTGAATCCGGGCTGTCGCGACTGGCTGCTGTTCGCCCATGCAGGGGCGGAGCCGGGGCATGATCGGGTGCTCTCGGCGTTGGACGCCCAGCCGTTGCTGGACCTTGGCCTGCGGCTGGGGGAGGGCAGCGGCGCGGCGCTGGCGGTGCCGCTGCTGCGCCAGGCCTGCCGCTTGCACAGTGGGATGGCGACGTTCGCCGAAGCGGCGGTTTCGGATCGTCCGGCATGACGCTGCACCTGCACCTGTTGCGCCACGGCGAAACCGAGCTGGGCGGTGGCTTTCGCGGGCGCCTGGACGATGCGTTGACCGAGGCTGGCTGGTCGCAGATGCGCGCGTCGGTCGGCGAGACATGCCGGTGGTCGGCTCTGGTCAGTTCGCCCCTGCGGCGCTGCGCGGCGTTCGCCGAGGAGCTTGCGACGCGCCACGGCTTGCCGCTGAGCCTGGATGGCGACCTGCGCGAGCTGGACTTCGGCCACTGGGAAGGCATTTCGCCAGCTACTCTGATGGAGAGTGATGCGCAGGCGCTGGGGCGTTTCTGGTCCGATCCCTACGCGTTCCCGCCACCCGGCGGCGAACCGCTGCAAGCTTTCGAAGCCCGTGTGTTCAATGCGCTGGAGCGGCTGTACCACGCGCATGCGGGCACGACGGTGCTGGTGGTGACCCACGGCGGTGTGATGCGCCTGCTCGGTGCGCTGGCTGGCGGTTTGCCTGCGCGGCGCCTGCTGGAGGTGGCGGTCGCCCACGGCGAGTATCTGTCGCTGGAAGTGACGCGTGATGGCGAAGGCTGGCGAATCCAGCCTACGGAGCGGCAATGAGCGGACATCAACCCAGGCGAGAGGAACCCGAGGAGCCGGTGCGCGAGGCGGAGCAGCGCGTGCCCGTCGAGCCGCTCAGCGACTGGTGCCTGCCACTGGTTGCGCTGCAGTTCCTGACCCGCCTGCCGGTGCCCCTGGCGCATATGCCTACGCCGTTGCAGTTCGGCCGGGCGACGCTGTTCTATCCGCTGGTGGGCCTGTTGATCGGCGCGGTACTGCTGGGGCTGGGCGAGTTGCTCGGCGGCGTGCACCTGCTGTTGCAGGGCGCGCTGCTGCTGGCTGTCTGGGTGGCGATCAGCGGGGCACTGCATCTGGATGGCCTGGCCGACACGGCGGATGCCTGGATCGGTGGCCTGGGCGACCGGGAGCGCACCCTGGCGATCATGAAGGATCCGCGCTGCGGGCCGGCGGCGGTGGTTACGCTGGTCGTCGTGCTGCTGCTGAAGTTCGCCGCCATCACCGCGATCCTCGGCAGCCATCAGCACTGGGCGTTGCTGCTGGCGCCGTGGCTGGCGCGTTGTGCGCTGCCACTGCTGTTCTTCACCACCGGCTACGCGCGGCGAGGTGGCCTGGGCCAGGCGCTGGCCGATCATTTGCCGCGCGATGCCATGCCCTGGGTACTGGCCGGCAATGCTGCACTGATGGTGCTGCTGGGGCTCAGTGGAATGCTGGCGCTGGCGGTTGCTCTGGTGGCTTTCGTCTGGCTGCGCAGCCGTTTCATCGCGCGCCTGGGCGGTACCACGGGGGATACCGCCGGGGCTATGGTGGAGCTGATCGAGTGCGCGGTGTTGGTGGCGCTGGCGCTCTGATCCGGTTCCGGCATACCTCTGTGAGAGCAACTGTCTTGCTCGCTGTATTCATTGTCCCCTGGGCGAATAACCCGTAATGGGGCATGCGCTCAGCGTTGGATGAGCCGTTTGAGTCCCGGATCGCCATACTGCGAGGTGCGACGGGTTAGCGTCCGGGCCGTCGGATTCGATCCAGCCGGTCAATCGAAGGCGAAGTGCTCTGTCTTCAGGCCCATCACCGACCGTACTGGCTTGGCCATCGCCGATGCGTGGCCCTTGGCGCGGGGCAGCAGGCGGGCGAAATAGAAGTCGCTGGTGGCGATCTTTGCCTTGTAGAAGTCGCTCGATTCGCTGCCACCCTGGCGCAGGCGCTTGCGCGCCGCCGCTTCCTGCAATGCCCAGGCGTATGCCAGCGCGACGTAACCGGAAAACATCAGGTAGTCGTGGCTGGCGGTGCTCACCAGGTCGCGCTGCTTGCGGGCGGTGAGGGCGATGCGCAGGGTCAGCAGGTTCCACTGCGCGCATAGCTTGAGCAATGTGAGCGCGCGGCCGCGCATGGCTGGCTCCCGTTTCAGCAGGTCCACGGCGAACTTCGCTACCTGTGCAGTGAAGTCGCGCACGGCCTTGCCCTGGGTCATCAGCAGCACTTTGCGGCCGAGCAGGTCCAGTGCCTGGATGCCGGTGGTGCCCTCGTAGAGCGTGGCGATCCGCGCATCGCGGACGATCTGCTCCATGCCGTGTTCCTTGATGTAGCCGTGGCCGCCGAACACCTGCATGCCGAGGTTGGCGCTCTCCAGGCCCAGTTCGGTCAGGCAGCCCTTGAGGATCGGGGTGAGGAAGCCGAGTTTGTCGTCCCAGCGGTCGTACTCGGCGTTGTCGTTGGTGAGCAGGCCCTGGATCATTTTGTCGGCGTATTGGGTGGCCAGGTAGATCAGCGCGCGGCCGCCTTCGGCCACGGCTTTCTGGGTGAGCAGCATGCGCCGCACGTCGCCGTGGTGCATGAGGGTGTCGGCGATCTCACTCGGCTCCTTGGTGCCTGACAGGGCGCGCATGGAACGGCGTTCGCGGGCATAGGCCAGCGCGCCCTGGTAGGCCAGTTCAGCGGTGGCCACGCCCTGGATGGCGGTGCCGATACGCGCGCTGTTCATGAAGGTGAACATACATTCCAGGCCCTTGTTCGGCTCGCCGATGAGGAAGCCGGTGGCGCCGTCGAAATTCATCACGCAGGTGGCGGATGCCTTGATGCCCATTTTCTTTTCCAGCGCGCCGCAGGTCACGCCGTTGCGCGGACCCAGGCTGCCAGACTCGCCGGGGAGGAATTTCGGCACGATGAACAGGGAGATGCCGCGGGTGCCTTTCGGTGCGTCGGGCAGCCTGGCCAGGACGATATGCACGATGTTCTCGGTGAGGTCGTGCTCGCCGGAGGAGATGAATATCTTGGTGCCGGTGATGGCGTAGCTGCCGTCGGCGTTGGCTTCGGCGCGGGTCTTCACCTGGCCCAGGTCGGTGCCGCACTGCGGCTCGGTGAGGCACATGGTGCCACCCCAGCGGCCTTCGGTGAGCGGGGTGAGGTAGGTCTGCTTCTGCTCCTCGGTGCCGTGCTGCATGACGGTATTCATCGCGCCCAGCGACAGGCCCGGATACATGGAGAATGGCCAGTTGGCGGTGCCCATCATTTCCTGCTTGAGCGCGCCCAGGCTCATCGGCAGGCCCTGGCCGCCGTATTCCACCGGATGCGAAAGGCCCTGCCAGCCGCCGGCTACGTAAGCGTCATAGGCTTCCTTGAAGCCTGCGGGCGTGCGTACTTCGCCGTTCTCCAGGTGACAGCCTTCCTCGTCGCCGCTGTGGTAGAGCGGGGCGATCACTTCCTCGCAGAGTTTTGCGCATTCGCTGAGGATGGCGTCGACCATGTCCGGGGTCGCTTCGCCGCCGTTGATCAGGTTCTGGTAGTGGCTGGGGAAGTCGAAGACTTCATTGAGGAGGAATCGGGTGTCGCGCAGCGGAGCTTTGTAGACGGGCATCGGGAACCTCGGGCCGTGATGCGCCCCGTCGACGGCGCGGGGCTGGATGGCCGCAGTTATACGGCTGGCCCGGTGCGATGCCCTTGGCTGTTTCAACGCGAGGTGCTGGCAGATGGGACAATCGGTTGCGCCGGCCATTGACGATCCGTTGGTTGCGGGTATATACACGCATTCATGCTGACGACCCAATGCCTTTGCACCAAGCTGCGCCGCTCGGCCCGGGCGGTGACTCGCGTTTACGACGATGCCTTGAAGGGCGTCGGCTTGACGACTGCGCAATTCTCCCTGTTACGGCACCTGTCACGGCTGGAGCAGCCGAGCATCTCCGACCTGGCCGATGCAATGGGCCTGGACCGCAGTACCCTCGGGCGCAATCTCAGACCGCTGGAGAGTGAGGGCCTGGTGCGCCTGGACGAAGGAGCGGATCTGCGTAACCGCATTGTGGTGCTTACGCCGGCCGGTCTCGAACGCATCATGCGTGGCCGCGAGGCCTGGGACGCGGCTCAGCAGGATGTGGCTGCCCACCTGGGCGATGACAAGCGCCGCCAGTTGGAAGCCCTGCTGGACGAGCTGGCTACGCTGGACAGTTAGCTGCCGCCTGCGTGCAGGGCGAAATACCGATTAGAAGCGGGTATATACCCGCACAGGAGCAAGTGATGTCGAAGCTGTCGCGTACGGGATTCTGGATACTGTTGTCCGGCGCCCTGATCCTCGCCCTTTCCCTGGGCATCCGCCACGGCTTCGGCCTGTTCCTGGCGCCGATGAGTGCGGAGTTCGGCTGGGGGCGCGAGACCTTCGCCTTCGCCATCGCCCTGCAGAATCTGATCTGGGGTATTGCCCAGCCGTTCACCGGCGCCATTGCCGACCGCTTCGGCGCGATGCGCACGGTGCTGGTGGGCGGCATTCTCTATGCCATCGGCCTGGTGCTTATGGGGTACTCCGACTCGGCTTTCAGCCTGTCGCTGAGCGCGGGGCTGCTGATTGGCATCGGCCTGTCGGGCACGTCGTTCTCGGTGATCCTCGGCGCTGTGGGACGCGCGGTACCGCTGGAGCGGCGCAGCATGGCGATGGGCATTTCGGCGGCAGCGGGTTCCTTCGGCCAGTTCGCGATGTTGCCGGGTACGCTCGGGCTGATCGGTTGGCTCGGCTGGTCCGCCGCACTGCTCGCGCTTGGTCTGCTGGTGGCGTTGATCGTGCCGCTGGCGGCGCTGATGCGCGACAAGCCGCTGCCGATGCAGGGGCATGAGCAGACCCTTGGCGAGGCACTGCGCGAGGCGGTCGGCCACTCGGGGTTCTGGTTGCTGTCGCTGGGCTTTTTCGTCTGCGGCTTCCAGGTTGTCTTCATCGGTGTGCACCTGCCGGCCTATCTGGTGGACCGTCACCTGCCGGCCTCGGTCGGCACCACGGTGCTGGCGCTGGTGGGGCTGTTCAATGTGTTTGGCACCTACATCGCCGGCTGGCTCGGTGGGCGCATGAGTAAGCCCAGGCTGCTTACCGCCCTTTACCTGCTGCGCGGCGTGGTGATTCTCGCCTTCCTGTGGGCACCGCTGACGGTGTGGACGGCCTACCTTTTCGGTATCGCAATGGGGCTGCTGTGGCTGTCGACCGTACCGCTCACCAATGGCACGGTGGCCACGCTGTTCGGTGTACGCAACCTGTCGATGCTCGGCGGCATCACCTTCCTGTTCCACCAGATCGGCGCCTTCCTCGGTGGCTGGCTGGGCGGCTATGTGTATGACCATACCGGCAACTACGATCTGGTCTGGCAGATTTCCATCCTGCTCAGCCTGCTGGCTGGCCTGCTCAACTGGCCGGTGCGCGAACGCCCGGTGCAGCGTCCCGGCGCGTTGGAGGCGGTGTGAAGCGCTCGCTGATGATTGCCCTGCTGCTGGTGCTGCTGCTTGCGCTGGCCGGCCTTGCCTGGTGGGGCTGGCAGCGCGGCGGGCTGGCGCTGATGCAACTGGGCATGGGCAGTTGCTGAGGTGCGCCGCGCAGCGTAGCGTGACGGGATGATTCGAGGACTATCGCCATGCACACTCGTGTTTCCCTGCTTGCCCTGACCCTGCTGTTGCCACTGGCGGCACAGGCTGCCGAATGCCCGGCGTTGCTCAAGACTCAGGGTGAACTGCCCAAGTTGCGTTCCAAGGATGTGCTCGATCTCTGCGAGCTGTATGCGGGCAAGCCGCTGGTGGTGGTGAATACCGCCAGCCACTGCGGCTTTACGCCCCAGTTCAAGGGGCTGGAGGCGCTTTACCAGAAGTACAAGGACCAGGGCCTGGAGGTGTTGGGCGTGCCGTCCGACGACTTCAAGCAGGAGGCGGCCGATGCCGCGGAGACGGCCAAGGTCTGCTACGGCAACTATGGCGTCACCTTCAACATGACGTCGGTACAGCCTGTAAGCGGCAACGATGCGATCCCGCTATTCAAGGACCTGGCGGCCCAGGCCGATCAGGTGCCGCGCTGGAATTTCTTCAAGTATGTGGTGGATCGCCAGGGCAAGGTGGTGGCGGAGTTCTCCAGCCTGACCAAGCCGGATGATCCCGAGCTGCAGGCGGCGGTGGAGAAGGCAATCGCCAGCCAGCCGTGAGCTTGTCGTGTGACAGAGAGGCCGGGATATGCCCGGCCTTTTCATGTGTGCGGTGCAGTACTTAGGAAATTTCCTGTTACAGATAGCGATGGCTCGATGCGACAATTCTGTCCCCCGGTGTCGCATCAGGCGTCCGGAATCACGCATCGACTCAGGAGATTTCCTTCTATGGATGGCAAAGCCCTTTTCCTCATCGCCTTGCTCGCCCAGTCCGTTGCCGCACCGACCTTCGCGGCTCCCGTTGCTCCGGAGCAGAGCGAAGCCCCCGGAGCTACACCGGTAGTTGCCAGCGATTCGCAGGAGAAGATGAGCCCCGAAGCCTTCGTCGCCAGCCTGCATTTTAAGAAGGGTAAGGTGGTGGTCGGTGACAACCTCGCCACCTTCGACCTGCCGGACTCCTTTGTCTTCCTCGATGGTGCGGACGCCGAGCGAGTGCTCGAAGCCTGGGGCAACCCGCCGAGCGAGGAGCAGCCGCTGGGCATGCTGATGCCGGCGGGCATTTCGCCCTTCGACAAGGAATCATGGGCGGTCACCGTTGAGTACGAGGAGAGCGGCTATGTGTCCGACGAGGACGCGGAGAAGATCGATTACACCCAGATGCTCAAGGACATGCAGGGTGATCTGCGCGAATCCAACCCGGAGCGCGAAAAACAGGGTTTCGAGCCGATCCAACTGATCGGCTGGGCGGCGCCACCGCGCTATGACGCGGCGGAGAAGAAACTCTATTGGGCGAAGGAGCTGCAGTTTGGCGATGCCAGGGAACACACGCTGAACTACAACATCCGTGTGCTGGGACGCAAAGGTGTGCTAGTGCTCAACTTCGTCGCGAGCATGGAGCAATTGCCGGAAATCGAGAAGAACGTCGGCAAGGTGCTGGCGATGGCCGAGTTCAATCCAGGCAGCCGCTACCTCGACTTCAACCCGAGCGTGGACAAGGTTGCCGCCTATGGCCTGGGTGCGCTGATCGCCGGCAAGGTGGCGGCCAAGGCCGGGCTGTTCGCCATGCTGCTGGTTCTGCTGAAGAAGCTCTGGATCGTGCCGGCGCTGGCCATCGGCTGGATCTCCCGCCGCTTCAAGCGCAAGGCGTCATAATTCGCAGGCAACAAAAAGCCGGGCCATGTGCCCGGCTTTTTGTTTTCGGTGCGTGGATCAGCCTTTCTCGCCGGTGACGGTCTTGCCGTTCACGGTGCCTTCCTTGAGCATGATCTGGTATTCCTTGCCGTCGGTTTCCTGTTGATACAGGCGGACCAGCAGGTAATCCCAGTCCTTGGCGAACCACAGCATGGTCTTGCGGTTGCTCTTGGTGGGGTCGCGCACGCGCTCGACCTTGATGGCGGTGATCAGGCCGGCCTGGGTGCGTACTTTCTCCTCGCCCAGAACGCGGAAGTCGTAGGTATCGGTGTCGGTACCCTCGATCACCTGGTAGCTCATGCTCTTCTTGCCGGCGGCAACGTCATGCTGCAGTGCGAGCTGGTAGGTGGACTTGTCCAGCTGGCCCTTGTTCAGCGGCTGGCGGACCTGGTCGCCACGATCATTCCCCAGCACCTGCTTCTCGGTCCAGTCGAAATCGAGCTCGGTCTGCTTGTTCTTGCCCAGGCCTTCGCGGGCCCAGCGATAGGTCAGCGGCAGGTAGGTGTCGTTTTCCAGCTTGAAGGTACTGGTCTCGGTGAGGCTGGCAAGCAGCATCGAGGCCTTGAAGTCGAGTTCCCAGCGGCTGCCGTCGACTTTCTTCAGGCTGCGGGATGCGGTCCCGCTGATCGGCATCTGTTTCCAGTCGGCGGTATAGCTGGCCTCGAACGGCTGCAGCTCGAGGGCGTACGCCGGCATCGCCAGCACGGCCATGAGGAACAGCAGGGCTCTACGCATTGCGGATCTCCTAGGTTCGGAACGGGTAGCCAGACGCAGCCAGCGGCTCGTCATCCAGCATGGCGCCATGTTCGCCTAGGCGCAAACGGCCTTCGGCGAACCAGCGCATGGCCAGCGGGTAGATCAGATGTTCCTGAGTGTGGACGCGCTGTGCCAGCGTCTCCGGCGTGTCGTCAGACTGTACCGGGATTGCCGCCTGTACGACCAGTGGTCCTCCATCAAGTTCCTCCGTGACGAAGTGCACGCTGCAACCGTGCTCGGCGTCGCCAGCCACCAGCGCGCGTTGGTGGGTGTGCAGGCCCTTGTACTTGGGCAGCAGGGAGGGATGGATGTTCAGCAGGCGCCCCTGGTAGTGACGGACGAAGCCCGGACTGAGGATGCGCATGAAACCGGCGAGCAGTACCAGGTCGGCGTGGAAACCATCGATGGCCTGGATCAGTGCGGCATCGAAGCTTTCACGGTCGGCGTACGCCTTGTGATCGAGGAAGCAGGTCTCGATGCCGGCCTGGCGCGCACGCTCCAGACCGTAGGCATCCGCGCGGTTGGAGATCACTGCGCGGATCACCGCCGACGACGGGGCGTCGGCGAGACTGTCGATCAATGCTTGCAGATTGCTGCCGGAGCCGGAAATCAGCACCACGACATTGCAAGTAGCGGACATCAGTGGCCTTTCAGGTTATTCAGGACTACACGCTCGGCATCGGCGGCGCTGGCGTCGATTCTGCCGATGACCCACGGTTGTTCGCCGGCGTCACGCAGGGCCTTGAGGGAGGCCTCGACCTGGTCCGGGGCGACGCAGATGACCATACCGACGCCACAGTTCAGCACACGGTGCATCTCGGTCTCGTCGACGTTGCCTTTTTCCTGCAGCCAGTCGAATACCGCCGGGCGCTTCCAACTGGCTACGTCGATCACGGCCTGGGCGTTGTCGGGCAGAACGCGCGGGATGTTGTCGAGCAGGCCGCCACCGGTGATGTGAGCCATCGCCTTGACTGCGCCGGTCTGCTTGATCAGCTGCAGCAGCGGCTTGACGTAGATGCGGGTCGGGGCCATCAGCAGGTCGGCCAGGGGCTTGCCTTCGAGCTGGGTGGCTTCGATGTCGGCGCCGGAGACTTCGATGATCTTGCGGATCAGCGAGTAGCCGTTGGAGTGAGGGCCGGAGGAGGGTAGGGCGATCAGGGCGTCGCCGGCAACCACTTTCGAGCCGTCGATGATTTCGGACTTTTCCACCACGCCGACGCAGAAGCCGGCCAGGTCGTAGTCTTCGCCTTCGTACATGCCCGGCATTTCGGCGGTTTCACCACCGACCAGGGAGCAGCCGGCCAGTTCGCAGCCGGCGCCGATGCCGGTGACTACGGTGGCGGCCACGTCGACATTGAGCTTGCCGGTGGCGTAATAGTCGAGGAAGAACAGCGGCTCGGCGCCGCAGACAACCAGGTCGTTGACGCACATGGCGACCAGGTCCTGGCCGATGCTGTCGTGCTTGTTCAGGTTCAGCGCCAGACGCAGCTTGGTGCCGACGCCATCGGTGCCGGAGACCAGTACGGGCTGCTTGTAGCCGGCCGGGATTTCGCACAGAGCGCCGAAGCCACCCAGGCCGCCCATCACTTCCGGACGCGCAGTACGCTTGGCGACGCCTTTAATGCGTTCGACCAGGGCTTCGCCGGCGTCGATGTCCACACCGGCGTCCTTGTAGCTCAACGAGGGTTGCTTGTTGCTCATAAATCCAGGCCTATAGAAGGGATGATTCGTCTTGCCGCCGGGCGCGCCGTTCGCGCTTCCCGGCCTGCGCGGGAGGCGCGGGATTTTATCAGGCTTGCCCGGCAGCGGCCATCTCGCGCTGTTGCCGCTGGCTGGACGGCTGTTTAAGGTATAGGCCTTTCCTTGCCGTCTGATTGCTGGCCGGCATCCCGATTTCCCCCGTGAGAGCCCACCATGCGCCTGACCACCCGCCTGTTGATCCTCTGCCTGTCGCTGCTCAGCCTGCCCGCCTTCGCTGAAACGCTTGGCAACCTCTACCAGGTGCACGAGCCGGTGGCGTCCCAGCAACCGGACGAACGCAACGCTGGCCTGACCCGTGCGCTGCAGACTCTGGTGCAGCGCCTGACCGGCGATACGCGTGGCCTGCAGAGCCCGGCGCTGGCCGGGTACTTCAAGGATCCGCAACAACTGATCAGCCAGTACGGCTACGAAGAAGGTCCGCCGATGGCGCTGGTGGTCGATTTCGACCCGACCGCCACCGACAATGCGCTGCGCCAGGCCGGTCTGCCTGTGTGGAGCGCGAGCCGTCCGTCCGTGCTGGTGTGGTGGCTGAATGAAAGCGCCAATGGCAGCAGCCTGGTCGGCGATAGCCAGGAGGCTTCCGCGCCGCTCAACCGCGCCGCTCAGCGCCGCGGTCTGCCGCTGCGCCTGCCGATGGCCGATCTGAGCGAGCAGCAGGTCGGTACTGCCGAGAACCTCAACGCTGCACAACCCGATGCGCTGCTTTCTGCCTCCGAGCGCTATGGCGCGGACGCGTTGCTGGCGGTGGACGCCAGGGAAGCCGATGGCAAGTGGAGCGCGAACTGGCGTGTGTGGATGGGCGACAGCCGCGAGCAGGGGCAGGCCCAGGGCGATACGCCCGATGCGCTGGCCGATGCGGTGATGCTGGCGGTTTCCCAGCGTCTGTCCCAGCGTTTTGTCGGTTCTTCCGGCGCTGCTTCGGCTCAGGTACTGCAGATCGAAGGCGCGGATCTGGCCCGCTATGCCGAGGTGTCGCGCCTGCTGGAGCCGCTGGGGGCCAAGCTGGTGTTGGTGCAGGGTGGAAATCTGGTCTATCGGGTGACCGCCAGCCCCGAGCAACTGCGTGCGCAACTGGCCCTGGCCCGTCTGCAGGAAGCGCCTGCCGAACCGGCCCAGCCGGCGGTTGACGCCAACGGCCAGCCGGTTCCGAACCCCGCGGCTCCTCGCCAGAACGTCCTGCGTTTCCACTGGTGAATCCCTTCTCCGGCGCGGGTTCAGGCCCGCGCTGGACGCGCAGCCGCTCTGAGTCGCACCGAATAGCTGCGTCATCCTTCTGATTTGTATAAACTTTCAGTCACCACGGCCCACCACAAGCGATTGAAGAAACGCCCGGCCCGCATGACTCCGATGCAGCTCCCCCTAAGCGTACGTCTGCGTGATGACGCAACGTTCGCCAACTACTATCCCGGCGCCAACGCTGCGGCGCTCGGCTATGTCGAGCGTCTATGCGAGCCTGAAGCGGGATGGACGGAAAGCCTGATCTATCTTTGGGGCGGGGAAGGCGTGGGGCGCAGCCACTTGTTGCAGGCGGCCTGTATTCGCTCCGAACAGCTCGGCGAGCCTTCGGTCTACCTGCCGATGGCCGATCTGGTGCCGTATGGTCCGGAAATCTTCGACAATCTCGAGCAGCGCGAGCTGGTCTGCCTGGACGATCTCGATGCGTTGGCTGGCAAGCGTGAGTGGGAAGAAGGGCTGTTCCACTTGTTCAACCGTCTGCGCGACTCCGGGCGCAAGCTGCTGCTGTCGGCTTCGGTGTCGCCGCGCGAGTTGCCGGTGAAGCTGCCGGACCTGAAGTCGCGGCTGACGCTTTCGCTGATCTTCCAACTGCACCCGCTGACCGACGAGGAGAAGCTTCGCGCTCTGCAACTGCGTGCTTCGCGCCGTGGCCTGCACCTGACCGACGAGGTGGGGCGCTTCATCCTCACCCGCGGTGCGCGCAGCATGCAGTTCCTCTTCGACCTGCTGGACGAGCTGGACAAGGCCTCGCTGCAGGCCCAGCGCAAGCTGACCATTCCCTTCCTGAAAGAAACCCTGGGCTGGTAAGCCCAGGGGTGTTCCTCACACGCTACTGGCTTGCGCCGCGTCTTGCTGGCCTTCGCCAGATCGCACACGGTCGTACTGGAAGCGCCAGCGCGTATACAGCAGTGCCGAACAGAACAACGTGACGCTGAGGATGATCTCGGCCCAGCCGAAGATGGCGTGGTTCGGATCGAAGGCGTTGAGCACGCCGAGAATGAAGTACAGGTTGATCACGTAGCAGGTCCACGCGTGGCCGCGCGCGCTACCGATCAGCAGGCCCGGGGCTACCACCAGCAGTGGCAGCAGCTTGAATGCCAGCACGGCCCACGGAACCCAGTGGGCGGCACCGTGGGCATCGGTGAACAGCAGGTCCCAGATGGCGATGAGCAGAATCAGCCCGATGAAGCTGCCGAGGGCGATGGCGCGGCTGGCGGCCAGCCGGGGTTTCAGCCAATCGATCGACGGCAGCGGTTTGTTCTTGCGGGCCATTCAACTCTCCAGTTTGCGGGCGACTTCGGCTAGGCGCTTGCCCAGCGCACGGCACAGGGTAATTTCGTGTTCGTCCAGGCTGCGCTTGCCGTCCGCGCCGGCAAAATGGCTGGCGCCATAGGGCGTACCGCCGCCACGGGTCTCCAGCAGAGCTGGTTCGCTGTAGGGAATGCCGGTGACGATCATGCCGTGGTGCAGCAGCGGCAGCAGCATGGAGAGCTGGGTGGTTTCCTGCCCGCCGTGCAGGCTGGCGGTAGAGGTGAACACCCCCGCGGGTTTACCGACCAGGCCGCCGGTCAGCCAGAGACTGCTGGTGCCATCGAGGAAATACTTGAGCGGCGCAGCCATGTTGCCGAAGCGGGTCGGGCTGCCCAGCGCCAGCCCGTCGCAGTCCTTGAGGTCGTCCAGAGTGGCGTAGAGCGCGCCTTCGGCGGGCATGTCCGGAGCGACTGCTTCGCATTCGGTGGAAACCGCCGGTACTGTGCGCACGCGAGCTTCGAGGCCGCCCTGTTCCACGCCGCGGGCGATCTGCCGGGCCATTTCGGCGGTGGCGCCGTGGCGGCTGTAGTAGAGAACGAGGATGTAGGGCGTACTCAAGGCAGTATCTCCAGTACCCTCTCCGGCGGCCGGCCGATCACAGCCTTGTCGCCGACGATCAGGATCGGGCGTTCGATCAGCTTGGGATGGCTGGCCATTGCATCGATCAACTGGTCGTCGCTCAGTGCCGGGTTGGCCAGGTCGAGGCTCTTGTATTCGTCCTCCCCGGTGCGTAGCAATTGGCGCGCGCGAATACCGAGCTTGCCGAGCAGGGCCTTGAGTTCATCCGCGCTGGGCGGGGTTTCCAGGTAGCGCACGATATCCGGCTGGATACCGCGTTCTTCGAGAAGTTCGAGGGCGCCGCGGGATTTCGAGCAGCGGGGATTGTGGAGCAGTGAAATTTTACTCATATGCCGGGACTCGCAAGGCCGATGAAGTGGCGGCTATTCTAACCGCCTCCTCGGACTGGACTGAACCGCTGTCGTGCGGCGCGATCTACGGGGACTGATTTAGAAGTGCAGCCCAAAGGACAATTCATGCACGAACGTTTGCAGGAGATGGTCGAGTTCGGCCGTTACCTGGTCCGGCGCTTTCTCGCCGACAGGGCTCCCAACAGCGCTGCTGCGCTGACCTACACCACTTTGTTCGCGGTGGTGCCGATGATGACCGTAACGTTCGCGATGCTGTCCGCCGTGCCGGCGTTCGAGGGCATGGGGGAGCGCATCCAGCTATTCGTGTTCCGCAACTTCGTGCCATCCACGGGGGAGGCGGTGGAGGCCTATCTACGCAATTTCACCGTGCAGGCACGGCACCTGACCTGGCTTGGCGTGGCGTTCCTGGCGGTCACTGCGTTCACCATGCTGGTCACCATCGAGAAGGCCTTCAACGCGATCTGGCGGGTTCGCCAGCCACGCCGTGGCGTCGCTCGCTTCTTGCTGTACTGGGCGATCCTCAGCCTCGGTCCGCTGCTGTTGGGGACCGGCTTCGCCGTATCCACCTACATCACGTCGCTGTCGCTGCTCTCAGGGCCGCACGCGCTACCTGGGGCGGCTACGCTGTTGAAGTTCATGCCGCTGCTGTTCAGTGTCGCGGCGTTCACGTTGATCTACGCGGCGGTGCCCAACGCACGGGTTCCGGCGCGCCATGCGCTGGCCGGCGGGGTGTTCACGGCGATTCTGTTCGAGGCGGCGAAGTCGCTGTTCGGCCTGTATGTCAGTCTGTTCCCCGGCTACAAGCTGATCTATGGCGCCTTTGCCACGGTTCCGCTGTTCCTGCTGTGGATCTACCTGTCCTGGCTGATCGTGCTGTTCGGCGCGGAGTTGGTGTGCAACCTGTCGTCCACCCGGCTCTGGCGCCGCCGCGCGTTGCCGCGCCTGCTGGTGATCCTGGGCGTACTGCGGGTGTTTTTCGATCGGCAGCGGCACGGCGTGCCGACGCGCCTGGAGCATCTTCATCGCGCTGGCTGGCTGCTTCCGGAGGACGAGTGGGAGGAGATTCTGGATTTCCTGGAGAGCGAGCAACTGGTCTGCCGCGTTGGTGCCACGAGCGCCTCGTGGGTGCTTTGTCGCGACCTGGGCAGCTATCGGCTGCATCACCTGCTCAATCGCAGCCCCTGGCCGCTGCCGTGCCTGGACGCGCTGCCCGCCGAACTGGATGAGCCGTGGTATCCGGCACTGCGGGAGACGCTGGAGCAGTACCAGGCGGAACGGCAGGCACTTTTTGGCGCCAGTCTGGCCGAATGGTTGAAGCCGTCACATTCCGAGTGACATAAATCGTCAGTTTCGGGCGAATCTGACGCCTAAGACGTTTCGTACATTGCGTAGGGCGCGCCAATCATGGCGAGTCGAGGATTGGCACGCTTTTGGCTATGGCTCTGGCAGGACACTGATGTCCTGCCGAAGTTCCTTCAAGGCCAGCGAACCCATGAACAACGACCAGAAAAAAGTAGTACACCTGCATCAGCGCGACCCTCAGAGCGCGCTGGAAAGGCTGAATAGAATCACTGGTCTGCAGTTCAGCAGTTGGCCGGAATCCCTGCTGCCGATGGTGCACGAGGAGGCTAAACCTGTTGCCGTGGATGTCGAGTCCGAGCCGGCAGCCCAGGTGCGTCAGCTGGGCTGATCAGAGGCTGGTCGCGACCGGGCGCGCGGCGCTTTCCTGCGGCTCGACTGCTTGCACGAACAACTCTTCGACGACCAGGCGCGACAGGTTGATCGCCGTTCTCAGCTTTACCTGCATATCTTCGATGCGCTGGTTGAACGGTAAGCGAGCGATGCCTGACAGCAGAATGCGACTCTGTGCATTCACTGTTCCGTGATCCACCGGCACTTCCCGAGTTTTCTCCCCGTCCCGATAGGTGATCAGCAGGCTCACCGGCAGGTCCGCCACGCCGGGCATATGCAGCCACGCAGCAACGTTGTAGTCGGCCAGTCGTCCTCCATTGGATGCGTTCGCGGGGCGAGCGCTGGTGACGATATGGTTGGGAACCTTGCTGACGAGCTGGTCGGTCGGCTGCATCTGGCGATCCTGTCGATGAAGGGAGGCGTGCGTAGCGCCTTCCGCATTCTGTGGTGCTGCCTGGAGGCGGCTATGTGGATTTTTCGGATTGTCCGAGCGAACTGTCCGAATTATAAGTAGGCACTTCCAAGCAAACCGGGCCTATTGCCGATCTTGGCTGTGACCTGTCTCCCAAATCAGCTTTCAGGCGAGGCGCAGAGGGTGTCGGGATACTTGCGGCGTGCTCAGGTTCGCGCTCGGTAGCGGCAGGATTGTCTGGTTGTCGAAGCTGGCCAATTGCAGCCAGAGGTTTTCGCCTTCCACGAAGTGCCCTTGTTGCAGCCAGAGCCCGTGGTACCAGCCATTGCCCGGCTCCGGGGTGCTTTGCAGTACACCGGGATGACGCTGGGCGTCGGGCGCTCTGCGCAGCCAGACCGGACGGGGAAGCCCTTTCAGGTACCGCAGGCCCAGGTGCAACCCATCGCTGTTGAGGTGCCGCCAGCGAACGATGGCCAGTGTGGGGGTGCCGTTGTCGTTCAGGATCAGCAGGAGCTGGCCGACCGGAAACTGGCCAGCCCGATTGCCAGGGCAATTGATGCGTGCGCCACCGGGGCTGGTGTCCAGCAGCGTGGCAGGGCAGCAGTTGAGTGTGTCGGCGGTCAGCAGATGCTGCTGGATAGTGGCGAGCCCCACGACCAATCGGCAACTGCCGCTCTGCTCGGATCGTTCGTGGCGACGTTCCTGATGCCCCAGCCAATGATGGCGAACGCGCTCCAGCAAGAGGCTCTGGTCGAGCTTGCGCAGCGGTGCCGGGTCGTGAAGGGCTATCAGTAGGGCGCCAAGCTCAAGCCTGCGCAGTTGCTCGGCCGGCGCATCGCCGGCCTGCTCATGGCTGATGCACGGTTGGTCCGATCCGAGATCGACTAGGTAGCTCTCCTGTTCTTCTTCATCCCAGGCTTGCAGGCGAGCCAGGGCGGCAAGGGACGCCAGGGCACTGAACAGTTGCGGGGCTTCGCCTTCGGTCAGGTGAAACGGGTTGCTCAATGCCAGTAGCAAGGTCTGTTGGTATAGGCCGCGCAGTGTACCGGCCGGAGTCGGGTCGAACGCGGCGGCTACCGGCTCGTCGAGGCAGTCCTGATGTTCGCCGATCCAGTACAGCAGGTGACTGTCGCGCCAGAGCGAGCCCGGTGGCTGCTGGTACTGCTGGTAGTGGCGAAGCAATGCCTGGGCGAGAAAATGCTGCGCCATGTACAGGCACCATGCCATGTGCGGACGCGATGGTTTGTGCCCGTGCAGTATTTGCAGCAGCAGGCGCTTGAAGCCCGCTGCGAGTTCGGTGCAGAAATGCACGAACAGCGCCGGCAGGAGCTTGTCCTGGCGAATCAGTTGCGAATAGTGGCGGTATTCTTCGGTCAGGCTTTGCAGGGCGCGTTGCCTTTCCAGTAAGGTCAGCGCGCACCGATTGAGGCGAAACAGTGTGCCCAGGGCCTTCTGTAGTCCTTCTTGCAGAGGCAGGCGGCGAGATTCGAGGAGTCCGGCCGCCAGATTGCTCATCGCGTCGGAATCCTCTTCGAGGATGTCCGGCACCTCCAGACGCAATGTGTTTAGCGTCATGACCACCCCGCATACACGAGGATTGAAGGCATGGGAGTGCGGCTCCGTATTTTGATTGGATTGTTCGCCGGCCTGATCCTGGCTGGCTGCTCGGCGGACTATGGCACCGATCAGCATGGACAGAAAGTACCTGCTGCAAGCATCGATGGCCAGTGGCTAGTCATTAATTATTGGGCGGACTGGTGTGCGCCCTGCAGGACGGAGATTCCCGAGCTGAATCGGCTGGCGAAGGAGGGGAAGGGCAAGGGGTATCGTGTGCTGGGCGTCAATTTCGATGGGCTGCGCGATGCCGATCTTGGCAAATCGGCGCAGACGATGGGCATCGATTTCACGGTGCTCGCTGACGATCCGGCGCAGCGCTATGAGTTGCCGCGCAGCGAGGCTCTGCCTGTAACCTACATCATCGATCCTGAGGGCAAGGTGCGAGAGCAGTTACTGGGTGAGCAGACGGCCGCCGGCCTTACGGCACGACTGTCTGCGCTGCGAGAGGAGAAGCGTTAGATGGCGAGAGTTTGTCTGCACGGCTACATCAGCGGCAAGGTTCAGGGCGTGTTCTACCGCCAGAGCACTCAGGAGCAGGCGGAACGGCTGGATATAGACGGCTGGGTACGCAATCTCGACGATGGACGGGTCGAGGTGCTGCTGGAGGGGGAGGAGGGCGCGGTGCGTGAACTTGAGAAGTGGCTGGCGCGCGGGCCGGTCAAGGCGAAGGTGAGCGCTGTTGAGCTGGAGCCGATGACGCCTCAGGGCGTCACCGGCTTCATCGTTCGTCGCTGAGTATGACCTGGCCTCAGTTGCTGGCGGCGCCCGGGTCGGCAGCCAGGCGCCCCGCATCGGTCATCAGGCTGTGAAGGAATTCCTTCTGCAGCTCCGGGTCGTTGCGGGTCAGCTCGATCAGGCTCTGTTCCAGCTCGCTGGCTTCCTCTTCCAGGCCTAGCTCGGAGAGGCGCTTCACGCGATGCACCCAGTGGTGCACGTCGTCACCTTCCAGGTCGTCATAGATCAGGCGATGGGCTTCCTGCAACTTGCCGCGCAGGGAGCGACTGACCATCAGGCTGGCGTCCGCACGAGCATCGTCCTGAGGGTCCTGGACGCTGAACTGCAGGCGACTGATGCGGCTGACTTCTTCATCGCTGAAGGGGCCTTCCAGCAGGTTCAGGCGCAGGATGCCGTGACGGTCGGTCAGCAGTTCCTGGGAGTTCTTGCCGGCAGTGACTGTAACCGGGCGTTCGGACCAGGGCAGGCTCGAGTATTCCATACGCTTGTCGAGCTGGCGCTCATCGATCTTCGCCAGGTTCTGTTCTGCGCGGCCGTTGGACTGTACGTTCATGAACGGGTTCATGCCGTCGATGCCGTAGCGGATCCAGCCGTGGGTGACGCTTTCCGGCAGGTTGCCGAGGGCAAAGACGTTGACCACGTTGGCGCCGATGCCGGCGACGAATGCAACGACGCCCAGCGGCATCTCGTAAGCCTTGCGCCAGCCCTGATATGGGGTGTAGCGGTCATACCGGCGAGTAACTTCGAACTCGGTGACTTCGAAGGTCTTTTGCTCCTGCACGCGGATGCGCCGCTGTGGCAGCTCCAGTACGCCGGGAGTGCCTACGTCGATCTGCAGGCTGTGGTCGAGCAGTTTGCGCTCGACTCGTTCTTCATGCTCGCTGCGTTGCGGCAGCTGGTTGGCGCAGCCGCTCAGCAGAAGGCTGCCGCACAAGGCGGCAGCCACGAGGCTGGAGGTACTTCGGGGGAACATCGTTCTGCTCAGTTGCGGATCTTGGCGGTAATGAACGCCTGCAGGTCGGCCAGCGATACGCTCTGCGACTCGGTGTCACGGCGGCCCTTGTATTCCAGGGCGCCTTCTTCCAGGCCGCGCTCGCTGACCACGATGCGGTGCGGGATGCCGATCAGTTCCATGTCGGCGAACTTCACGCCGGGGCTGGTCTTCTTGTCGCGGTCGTCCAGCAGCACTTCGAAGCCAGCGGCGGTGAGGTCTGCATACAGCTTGTCGGCGGCGGCGCGAACGGCTTCGTTCTCGTACTTCATCGGCACGATGGCGATCTGGAAGGGTGCCAGGGCGGCTGGCCAGAGGATGCCGCGGTCGTCGTAGTTCTGCTCGATGGCCGCAGCGACTACACGGGATACGCCGATGCCATAGCAGCCCATGATCAGGGTAACCGGCTTGCCGCTCTCGCCCAGTACGGAGAGCTTCATGGCTTCGCTGTACTTGGTGCCGAGCTGGAAGATGTGGCCGACTTCGATGCCGCGACGGATCACCAGGGTGCCCTTGCCGTCCGGGCTTGGGTCGCCTTCCACGACGTTGCGCAGATCGGCGACTTCCGGTACCGGAAGGTCACGTTCCCAGTTCACGCCGAAGTAGTGTTTGTCATCGACGTTGGCGCCTGCGGCGAAGTCGCTCATCAGGGCGACGGAGCGGTCGATGATGCAGGGCAGCGGCAGGTTCAGCGGGCCGAGGGAGCCGGGAGCTGCGCCAATGGCGGCCTTGATGTCCGCTTCGCTGGCCATCTGCAGGGGACTGGCCACCAGCGGATGGTTGCCTGCCTTGATCTCGTTGAGTTCGTGGTCGCCACGAACGATCAGGGCGATCAGCTTGCCTTCCTCGGCGGCATGTACCACGAGGGTCTTGATGGTCTTCTCGATCGGTACGCCGAACTTTTCGACCAGTGCGGCGATGGTCTTGGTATCGGGGGTATCGACCAGGCGCAGTTCTTCGCTGGCCGCGCCGCGAGCGGTTTCGCGGGGCAGTGCTTCGGCCTTCTCGATGTTGGCTGCGTAGTCGGTCGACTCGCCGAAGACGATGTCGTCCTCTCCGGAGCCGGCCAACACGTGGAACTCATGGGAGCCGCTGCCACCGATGGAGCCGTTGTCGGCCTGTACTGCACGGAAATCCAGCCCCAGGCGGGTGAAGATCTTGCTGTACGCGTCGTACATGACGTCGTAAGTCGCCTGCAGCGACTCCTGACTGGTGTGGAAGGAGTAGGCATCCTTCATGATGAACTCGCGTCCACGCATCAGGCCGAAGCGCGGACGGATCTCGTCACGGAACTTGGTCTGGATCTGGTACATGTTGATCGGCAACTGCTTGTAGCTGTTCAACTCGTTGCGTGCCAGGTCGGTAATGACTTCTTCGTGGGTCGGGCCGACACAGAAGTCGCGGTCATGGCGATCCTTCAGGCGCAGCAGTTCGGGGCCGTACTGCTGCCAGCGCCCGGATTCCTGCCAGAGTTCGGCGGGCTGGATGGCAGGCATCAGCACTTCCAGGGCACCGGCGGCGTTCATTTCTTCGCGGACGATGTTCTCCACCTTGCGCAGTACCCGCAGACCCAGTGGCAGCCAGGTGTACAGACCGGACGCCAGCTTGCGGATCATGCCGGCGCGCAGCATCAGCTGGTGGCTGATGACGACCGCATCGGAAGGGGTTTCTTTCAGTGTGGAAAGCAGGTACTGACTGGTACGCATCTTTGGCCGTTTTGTCGGTTGCGAAGGGGATATAGGCTGGGCATTGTACGGTGCAGGTCTGGCTGCGTACAGGGCGCGGCGGGTAGAGACGGAGGAGCAAGGTGAGTCGACTGAATGCGGCGCAAGTGCAGGCGTTCATCCGGGCGGGATTGCCTATGGCGGATGACATGGACTTCCGTATCGAAGCGTTGGAGGGGCGTAGTGCGTTTGCGCGCATTCCGTTCCACGGGCGACTGGTTCGTCCAGGTGGAACGGTGTCCGGGCCGACCATCATGGCACTGGCGGACGCGGCCATGTATGCGGTGATCCTGGCACAGTTGGAGAATGTCGAGATGGCCGTTACTTCCAATCTCAATATTAACTTTCTCAGCAAGCCCAAGCCGGAGGACCTTCTGGCAGAGGCAAAAATATTAAAACTGGGGCGTCGTCAAGTGGTATGCGAGGTGTCTGTCTATTCCGTGAGCAATCCTCAGGAATTGGTCGCTCATGTAACGGGTACTTATGTATTGCCGATGTAACAGATACGTTCGAAGTTGTAGGTAAGTGGTAATAAAAAAGCCCGGCAGAAGCCGGGCTTTTTAGTTACCTGCAGTTCGCTCTGTATTACAGAACGGACAGCGGGTAGTCGACGATCAGACGGAATTCGTCCACGTCGCCTTCGCCCTGGTCGGAGTTGCCGCGGTGCCAGGCTTGACGGATGCGGAAGGACAGGTCCTTCGCAGCGCCTTCCTGAATCACGTACTTGGCTTCCAGGTTGGTCTCGTGGTGCTTGCCGTCCTTGCCGTAAAGCGAGGAGACGGTGCCGTCGTCGTTGTGCACGACATAGGCGCTGGTGGACAGGTCAACGTTGGTGCCGTCGATGTCCTTACCGTTGATGTAGCGGCCCATGAAGGTCAGGCCGGGTACGCCGTACTCGGCCATGTTCAGGTCGTAGCGAGCCTGCCAGGATTTTTCGCCCGGGCCGTTGAAGTCGGAGTACTGAACGGAGTTGGCGAGGAAGATCGAATCGCCGCCCTTGTTGTTGTCGCCGATACCGATGTAGTCGAACGGGGTATCGCCATTCACTTTCTGGAAGGCCAGGGTGAAGGTGTGCGCGCTGATGGTGTACGCGGCAGCCAGCGAGAAGGTGTTGTTGTTGATGTCGCCAGCTTTCGACTTGCCTTCGTCCTGGGTGTTGTAGTAGTTGAAGTCGAAGCCCAGGGACTGGTTGTCGGCGATTGGCAGGGTGTAGTTCAGGTTGACGTAGTACTGGTTCCAGATGTCTTCCAGCTTGGCACCGTACAGGGATGCGCTGAAGCTATCGTTGAACGCGTACTTGCCGCCGATGAAATCGGCGGTCTTGGCGGATTCGCCAGCGTAGTTCGCCCAGATTTCACCGTCGTGGCTGGTGTCGTTCTGGCTGGTGCCGGAGTAGTAGTGACCGCCTTCCAGATCCAGGCCGTCGATCTCGCTGCTCATGATGGCCAGGCCGCTAGCGGTCTGGGGTAGCAGGCGGGTGCCGCCAACGGCGAAGACCGGGGCGGTCGGCTGCATGTCACCGGCTTTCAGCTCGGTCTTGGATACGCGGACCTTGACGGCGGCGCCGGCTTTGCCGAAGGAGTCTTGCGGAGTGCCGTCGTCGCTGATTGCAAGGTTTTCTGTACCGGTACGGCCGCGGCCGGAGTCCAGTTTCAGGCCGAGGTAGCCGAAGGCGTCAACTCCGAAGCCTACGGTGCCCTGGGTGAAGCCGGAGCTGTAGTTGCCCCAGAAACCTTGGGTCCACTCTTCGCGGTAGCCGTTCTTGTAGCCGCTGGCTTTGGAAGAGTCGGCAACGTTGCCGCCGCCGTTGCGCTGATCGCGATTGAAGTAGTAGTTGCGAACCAGGAAGTTCAGGCTGCTGTCTTCGACAAAGCCTTTGGAATCAGCCTGATTACCTACGAAGGGTTCGGCCATTGCCAGTTGCGTGGTGCCTGCAGAAACCGCCAGGGCGATGGCGCTCCACTTCATCACTTTCATTGTGATTGCTCCTTTGGTTTTGAAATTATCTGCCATCACAGTGCCGCGGTGACGGCTCTTTCTTTTTGTCGGCGCTAACTTATAGCACGCGTGTAGCCTTGGCGATAGTTGCCCAATTAATCACGCGAAAACTTTACGGGACTGTCGCAAACCTGCATGAACTATGTCGCATTCAGGTAGCTTCGATGTTGCAAAAAGAGATTGCACTCCCCGTTTGCCGCATCTCGTTCGACGCGTCAGTCAGTGTGGTTCGGTTCTCCATTGACCACTTTCTGGTTCAGTTCGGCGCCATGATCGTGTCGGTATCCAGGCACGAGGACGGCGGCGAGTCCTTCCTCCCTAGCAACAACCGTGCACAACTGCACTGTCGCCGCTGTGCATCGCAAGAACTGCGGTGCGATAGCGCATTTCACGGTTTCCGTTGCGGTTTTGCAATAAACAGCTTGATGTGGTGTTTGACTCGGTTTTTGACGGTGCGTACTGATTTGACGATTTTTCTACGTTTTTCAGCGCTCTTGTACGTGAAATCGCATCGTGCGGCCTGTTGTCGGAATCTGTTCTGTCGTCTGTGCACGGAGCTGGGGCAGGGCTGTCAGGGGTGCGCTCTGTGAGAGTGCGTCCGGCGGGCGTGTTCGTTGGGCGGCTGCTCTAGTATTCTGCGCGCCCTTTAGTCCTTGTGCGGGGCTGGTCTTATTTCACGCGTTCGTCGAACAGGAGAGGTGGTTATGTTCGTCCTGGATTCCCGTCTGAAGCAGGACACAGTCCTGGTGGGGGATTTTCCTTTGAGCAGCCTGCTGCTGATGAATGACTCGCAGTACCCGTGGTTCATCCTGGTGCCGCGTCGCGAAGATGTCAGCGAGGTGTTCCAGCTCGATGCCGATGATCAGCAGCAACTCTGGCGAGAGGCTACTCAACTGGCGGAAATCCTCAAGGATACGTTTTGTGCCGACAAGATGAATGTTGCCAATCTTGGTAACGTCGTCAGTCAGCTGCATGTGCATGTAATCGTCCGTCGCCGTGACGACGCGGCCTGGCCGGGGCCGGTCTGGGGCCGTCATCCCGCGGTGCCTTACTCCGTCGATGAGTTGGCGGAAGTTCGCGAGAAGCTGGGCATGGCGCTTGGCGATGGTTTCCGTTTCGCGCAGGAGTGAGTGATGGAGCTGGAAGATCGTATGGCTGACCTGGAGAGCCGGCTGGCGTTCCAGGACGATGCGCTGCAGACCCTGAGCGATGTGGTCTATGAGCAGGAGCGGGTGATCGAGCGGTTGCGCCTGCAGATGCAGGCTCTGATCAAGCGCCTCGAGGATCTTCAGGGGCAGGTTGGCGTGTCCGAGGACGAGGCGCCTCCGCCGCATTACTAAGAGACATGAAAAAGCCCGCCATCTGGCGGGCTTTTCGTTATGGCGGTTCAGCGGCGGTTGGGGAGGGCTGCGATCACATCTTCGGCTTGAAGTCCCTTGTCGCGCTGGACTATGGAGAACTCAACGCGCTGGCCTTCGATCAGGATGCGGTGACCTTCTCCACGAATGGCGCGGAAGTGCACGAAGATGTCTTCGCCGGTGTCGCGGGAAATGAAGCCGAAGCCCTTGGATGTGTTGAACCACTTCACCGTGCCGGTTTCGCGGTTTTCATCGCTGGTTGGAATGTAGCTGGGGGCTGGCCTGCTGTTCTTCAGGCTGGCGATCCACTGCAGCGCCACTGCCGCGGCCAGGCTCAGCAGGGGGAGGAGGATCGCGGGCTGTTCGCCGATGAATGGCAGCGGTGCGAGCAGGATCAGTATCTGCAGCACGATGGCCAGGACGAGCAGAGCGCTCGAGAGGCTCTGCAGTGCAGAGGGTTGCTTTGAGCTGAGGCTTGGCGCGAGCAGCACGCTGGTCAGGCCGAGCAGGGTCAGATAAATGGCATCGCTCTGTTGCAGGTAGGGGAGTGCATCGCTGCGGAAGCTGGGGACCAGCGACAGCAGGAGGGCTGCAATGCCCGACAGTAAGTGGACGATCTTCAACATGGCTACGGATTCACCTTGGCGGTAACTAGGAAACAGCCGTCCACCGGTGCAGCGCCGAGTAAAGTGGTGAAAGCGTGCCGGACGGCCTATGCGCGGGCGCGCACGGTCGTATTTAACCGCAATCCAGTAAGCTACTCAAATCAACCGCTTAGGCAGTTTGCAGAGAGGAGAAGCCCGTCTCGAGGCGGGCTTCTTTCTATATACGCATCAACTGGCGAGCAGGCTGCGGAGCATCCAGGCCGTCTTCTCGTGCACCTGCATGCGCTGGGTTAGCAGGTCGGCGGTCGGTTCGTCGTTGACCTTGTCCAGCAGCGGGAACAGGCCGCGTGCGGTGCGTACCACTGCTTCCTGTCCCTGTATCAGTTGTCGGATCATCTCGCTTGCATCCGGCACGCCCTCCTCTTCCTTGATCGAGGAGAGTCGGGCGTATGCGGCATAAGTGCCCGGTGCGGGGAAGCCCAGTGCGCGAATGCGCTCCGCTATGCTGTCGACCGCCAGCGCGAGCTCGCTGTACTGTCCTTCGAACATCAGGTGCAGAGTGTTGAACATCGGGCCGGTGACGTTCCAGTGGAAGTTGTGGGTCTTCAGGTAGAGTGTGTAGGTGTCGGCCAGTAGTCGTGACAGGCCTTCGGCAATGACGGCGCGATCGTGTTCAGCGATTCCAATGTTGATTTCCACGGCGACCTCCTCATCGTTCGTCTGTCGATTGGTTTCTCGGGGGTCAGGCTAACATCGCTGCGCGCGCAATCCTCTTGGCATCTGTCAAGGTACCCGATAGGCAGATTCTATTGAATTGGCAGTTGTGGGGGCGCGAGCAGCGTATGTTGGGCTGGCTGCAAGCCTTGGATTTTTCAGGCTATAATCCGCGCCTTTGCCGCGGGATGCGGGCCCGTGGCGCTGTCTCAGCCAAGGTGTCCGATGCCGATTTACGAATATCAGTGCCAATCCTGCGCACATCAGTTGGAAGCCATTCAGAAGTTCAGTGATGCGCCGTTGGTCGATTGCCCGGCCTGCCAGGCCCCTGAATTGAAGAAGATGTTGTCGGCGCCAGGCTTCCGTCTGGGCGGACGCGGTTGGTACGAGACCGACTTCAAGACCGGAGCGAAGAAGAATCTGGCTTCCGGTGATGCTCCTGCGGCCTGTCCGGCCACCGGATGCGGTGGTGGCGGCTGCTCCGCCAGCGAATGAGCGGTTCCCTAGAATTCAAGACTTTCGAGAAGCGAAACACACCATGATGCGCAGCCATTATTGCGGCCAGTTGAACGAGAGCCTGGACGGCCAGGAAGTCACTCTTTGCGGTTGGGTCCACCGTCGCCGCGACCACGGCGGGGTAATCTTCCTCGATGTGCGTGATCGCGAGGGCCTGGCCCAGGTCGTGTTCGACCCGGATCGTGTCGAGACCTTCGCCAAGGCCGACCGCGTGCGCAGCGAGTACGTGGTGAAGATTACCGGCAAGGTACGCCTGCGCCCTGAAGGCGCGCGCAATGCCAACATGGCTTCCGGCGCCATTGAAGTGCTGGGTTACGAGCTGGAAGTGCTGAACCAGGCCGAGACTCCGCCGTTCCCGCTGGACGAATACTCCGATGTGGGCGAGGAAACACGCCTGCGTTACCGCTTCATCGATCTGCGTCGCCCGGAAATGGCCGCCAAGCTGAAATTGCGTGCACGCATCACCAGCAGCATCCGCCGTTACCTGGATGACAATGGTTTCCTCGATGTCGAAACCCCGATCCTTGGCCGCCCGACCCCTGAAGGCGCGCGCGATTACCTGGTGCCGAGCCGTACCTATCCGGGGCACTTCTTCGCTCTGCCGCAGTCGCCCCAGTTGTTCAAGCAACTGCTGATGGTGGCCGGTTTCGACCGCTACTACCAGATTGCCAAGTGCTTCCGCGACGAAGACCTGCGTGCCGACCGCCAGCCGGAGTTCACCCAGATCGACATCGAGACCAGCTTCCTTGACGAAAGCGACATCATCGAGATCACCGAGAAGATGGTTCGCCAGCTGTTCAAGGAGGTGCTGAACGTCGAGTTCGACGAGTTCCCGCACATGTCCTTCGAAGAAGCCATGCGCCGCTATGGTTCGGATAAGCCGGACCTGCGTATCCCGCTGGAGCTGGTCGACGTTGCCGATCAGTTGAAGGAAGTGGAGTTCAAGGTCTTCTCCGGCCCGGCCAATGATCCGAAGGGCCGCGTCGCCGCCCTGCGCGTACCGGGCGCCGCCTCCATGCCGCGCAGCCAGATCGATGACTACACCAAGTTCGTCGGCATCTACGGTGCCAAGGGCCTGGCCTACATCAAGGTCAACGAACGCGCCAAGGGCGTGGAAGGCCTGCAATCGCCGATCGTCAAGTTCATCCCGGAAGCCAACCTGAACGTGATCCTCGATCGCGTCGGTGCGGTCGACGGCGACATCGTGTTCTTCGGCGCCGACAAGGCCAAGATCGTCTGCGATGCCCTGGGCGCGCTGCGTATCAAGGTCGGCCATGACCTCAAGCTGCTCACCAAGGAGTGGGCGCCGATGTGGGTTGTGGACTTCCCGATGTTCGAAGAGAACGACGACGGCAGCCTGACGTCCCTGCACCACCCGTTCACTGCGCCCAAGTGCTCTCCGGAAGAGCTTGAGGCCAACCCGGCCGACAAGCTGTCCCGTGCCTACGACATGGTGCTCAACGGCACCGAACTGGGCGGTGGTTCCATCCGTATCCACGACAAGGCCATGCAGCAGGCTGTATTCCGCGTGCTGGGCATCGACGATGCGGAGCAGGAAGAGAAGTTCGGCTTCCTCCTCGACGCCCTCAAGTACGGCGCGCCGCCGCACGGTGGCCTGGCCTTCGGTCTGGACCGTCTGGTGATGCTGATGACCGGCGCGGCCTCGATCCGCGAAGTCATCGCCTTCCCGAAAACCCAGAGCGCTGGCGACGTTATGACGCAGGCTCCGGGGACCGTGGATGGCAAGGCGCTGCGCGAGCTGCACATCCGCCTGCGCGAGCAGCAGAAGGCTGCCGAGTAAGTCGATTCAACCTGCAGCGGCTCTCGTCATCGGGAGCCGCGTGCCGAAACAAGCGATACGGAGTGAGTTATGGCTGGTCATTCCAAATGGGCCAACATCAAGCACCGCAAGGAACGTCAGGACGCCAAGAAGGGCAAGATCTTCACCAAGCTCATTCGTGAGCTGACCGTTGCCGCCAAGCAGGGTGGTGGAGTTCCCGCAGACAATCCGCGTCTGCGTCTGGCCGTGGACAAGGCGCTGACCGCCAACATGACCCGCGACACCATTGACCGCGCCATCCAGCGTGGCGTGGGTTCCAGCGAAGCGGACAACATGGCCGAGCTGACCTACGAAGGTTACGCGCCCAGCGGCGTGGCGATCATCGTCGAAGCCATGACCGACAACCGCAACCGCACCGCGGCCGAAGTGCGCCATGCTTTCAGCAAGTGCGGCGGCAACCTTGGTACCGATGGTTCGGTGGCCTACATGTTCGAGCGCAAGGGTCAGATCAGCTACGCGCCGGGTGTTGACGAAGAAGCCCTGATGGATGCTGCGCTGGAGGCTGGTGCTGACGACGTGGTGGTCAACGATGACGGATCCATTGACGTGTTCACCAGCTTCACTGACTTCATTTCGGTCAACGAGGCGCTGGCCGAGGCTGGTTTCAAAGGGGAGGAGTCGGAGGTCACCATGATCCCGTCGACTACCGCGACGCTTGATCTTGAAACCGCGCAGAAGGTGCTCAAGCTGATCGACATGCTCGAAGACCTGGATGATGTGCAGAACGTCTACTCCAATGCGGATATTCCGGATGAGGTGATGGCCCAACTGGGCTGATCCGTTCACCGGCGCAACGATGAAGCCGGAAGCGGGGGTGGTCGGATGCGGCGTCTCCCGCTTCCGGTTTTTGATATCTGGCCTGGCGCTACAAGGTGTGATCGAACGGATATGACCCTGATTCTCGGAATCGACCCTGGCTCGCGCATCACCGGCTTCGGCGTGGTGCGCGACACGGGACGGGGGTGCGAGTACGTCGCCTCTGGTTGCATCCGTACTGGCAATGGCGAGTTGCACGAGCGTTTGCAGATTGTGTTTCGCGGCGTGCGAGAGGTCATCCAGACCTACAGGCCAACCATGATGGGCATCGAGCAGGTCTTCATGGCGCGTAATGCCGATTCCGCCCTCAAGCTCGGGCAGGCGCGAGGCGCAGCTATCGTGGCGGCGGCGGAGGAAGGCTTGCTGATCGCCGAGTACACCGCCAGCCAGGTCAAGCAGGCTATCGCCGGTACCGGCGGTGCGGACAAGCAGCAGGTGCAGATGATGGTGATGCACTTGCTCAAGCTGGTGCAGAAGCCGCAGATCGACGCCTCCGATGCCTTGGCCATTGCGCTCTGTCACGCGCACACCCGGCAAAGCCTGCTGCCACATGGGCTGGTTGGCGCGCGCCGGCGCGGTGGGCGTTTGCGCCTGTAACCTCCGACTCAAGCTTGTTTAAGGATATGGACCTGTGATTGGACGCCTGCGCGGCACGCTGGTGGAGAAACAGCCGCCACACATGATCGTCGATGTGAATGGTGTGGGTTACGAGCTGGAAGTGCCGATGACCACGCTCTATCGCTTGCCGAGTGTCGGTGAGCCGGTGACGCTGCACACGCATCTGGTGGTGCGTGAGGATGCGCACCTGCTCTATGGCTTTGCCGAAAAGCGTGAGCGCGAGCTGTTCCGCGAGCTGATACGTCTCAACGGAGTGGGGCCGAAACTTGCTCTTGCACTGATGTCGGGTCTGGAAGTCGATGAGCTGGTACGCTGCGTTCAGGCGCAGGACACTTCCACCCTGGTGAAGATCCCGGGAGTGGGCAAGAAGACCGCCGAGCGTTTGCTGGTTGAGCTCAAAGACCGTTTCAAGGCCTGGGAAAATATTCCCTCGATCGCACCGCTGGTGGTGGAACCGAAGTTGGTCACCGCAGTCTCAAGCGCCGAATCCGATGCTGTCAGTGCGCTTATCGCACTGGGTTTCAAACCGCAGGAGGCCAGTCGCGCCGTGGCGGCAGTACAGGAAGAGGGATTGTCGAGCGAAGAGCTCATACGCCGCTCGTTGAAAGGCATGGTCTAGGTACCTATCGATGATCGAAGCTGATCGCCTGATTTCCGCAGGTTCCGGGCGCGACCGCGAAGAGCAGTTCGACCGCGCTATCCGCCCGCTGAAGCTGGCCGAGTACATCGGTCAGCCAGTGGTGCGTGAGCAGATGGAACTGTTCATTCAGGCGGCCAAGGGGCGGAACGAGGCGCTGGATCACACACTGATCTTCGGGCCGCCCGGCTTGGGCAAGACCACTCTGGCGAACATCATCGCTCAGGAAATGGGGGTGTCGCTAAAGAGCACTTCCGGCCCGGTGCTGGAACGACCGGGCGACCTGGCCGCGCTGTTGACCAACCTCGAGCCGAACGACGTCCTGTTCGTCGACGAGATTCATCGGCTGTCCCCCATTGTTGAAGAGGTCCTGTACCCGGCGATGGAGGACTTCCAGTTGGACATCATGATCGGCGAAGGCCCTGCAGCCCGCTCGATCAAGCTGGACCTGCCGCCCTTCACCCTGGTGGGGGCGACTACTCGGGCTGGCATGCTGACCAATCCTTTGCGTGACCGCTTCGGCATCGTGCAGCGTCTTGAGTTCTACGGAGTGGATGACCTGTCCACCATCGTCGCTCGATCAGCGGGCATTCTTGGTCTGGAAATCGAGCCTGCCGGGGCCTACGAGATCGCCCGGCGCGCCCGCGGTACGCCGCGTATCGCCAACCGGCTGTTGCGTCGCGTGCGTGATTTCGCCGAGGTGCGCGGTACGGGGCACATCAGCAGTGATGTGGCTGACAAGGCCTTGAACCTGCTGGACGTGGATGAGCGGGGCTTCGATCACCAGGACCGTCGCCTGCTGCTGACCATGATCGACAAGTTCGATGGTGGCCCGGTGGGGATTGATAACCTGGCCGCTGCGATCAGTGAGGAGCGACACACGATCGAGGATGTGCTGGAGCCGTATCTGATCCAGCAGGGTTACATCATGCGTACGCCGCGAGGCCGTGTAGTTACCCGGCACGCGTATCTGCATTTCGGCCTGAACGTGCCGAAGCGGATGGGGGAGGGGGCAACGTCGGATATGTTTTCCCCTGAAGATGGTAATTAATTGCATTTGTGGGCGATTGCCGATTGGCAAAGCCCTGACTTGGTTCTAGAGTATGCGCGCGCAACACGGGGGTCAGCCGTTCCAGATGCGGTATCGGGTCTATTACGAAGACACCGATGCCGGCGGCATCGTCTACTACGTCAATTACCTCAAGTTCATGGAGCGGGCTCGTACCGAGCGGCTGCGTGACCTGGGCTTCGCCCAGTCACAGCTGGCGGGAGAGAACCTGCTTTTCGTCGTTCACTCGGCCGAGGCGCGCTACCACGCGCCCGCCCGTCTGGATGACGAGCTGCTGGTCAGTGCCGAAGTCGAGGAATTGAACCGCGCGAGCCTGAGGTTTCGTCAACAGGTTCGGCGGGCGTCGGATTCGACCTTGCTCTGCGAGGGGCGATTCCTGGTGGCGTGCGTGCGGGCGGACAACCTGAAACCCCGCGCTATCCCAGATGTGTTGCGTGCGGCATTTGCCGGCAGTCCGGACACCCTTTCAGCAGGAGATTAACGTGGAACCGAACGTCGTCGACCATACTTCCATGTGGAGCTTGATCAGTAACGCCAGCATCGTGGTACAGCTGGTCATGCTGACCCTGGTGGCCGCCTCGGTCACTTCGTGGATCATGATTTTCCAGCGCAGCAATATGATGCGCTCGGCCAAGAAAGCCCTGGAAAACTTCGAAGAGCGCTTCTGGTCGGGCATCGACCTGTCCAAGCTCTATCGCCAGGCAGGCAGCAATCCCGACCCGGATTCGGGCGTGGAACAGATTTTCCGTGCCGGTTTCAAGGAATTCTCCCGTCTGCGCCAGCAGGCCGGCGTCGATCCGGATGCGGTGATGGAAGGTGTTTCCCGTGCCATGCGCGTTGCAATCTCCCGCGAGGAAGAAAAGCTGGAAACCAGCCTGCCGTTCCTTGCCACTGTTGGTTCCACCAGCCCGTACATCGGTCTGTTCGGTACCGTGTGGGGCATCATGAACTCCTTCCGCGGCCTGGCTGCTGTGCAGCAGGCAACCCTCGCCACCGTGGCGCCGGGTATCGCTGAAGCGCTGATCGCTACTGCGATTGGCTTGTTCGCGGCGATCCCGGCGGTTATCGCCTACAACCGCTTCTCCGCTCGCGCGGAAACTCTGATCGGCCGCTACTACACCTTCGCCGACGAGTTCCAGGCCATCCTGCACCGCAAAGTGCATACCAGCGACGATTGAAGACGACGTAAGAGGTAAGCCGATATGGCAAGGGTTCGTCACAAGCGCAAGCCGGTCGCCGAAATGAACGTGGTGCCTTACATCGACGTGATGTTGGTGCTGCTGGTCATTTTCATGGTGACCGCGCCTATGCTCAACCAGGGGGTCAAGGTCGACCTGCCCAAGGTTTCCAGTGAGGCGCTGCCGCAGGACAACGACTCCCGCGTTCTCACCATCTCCATCAAGGCCGACAAGACCTACTACTGGAATATGGGGTCCGAGGTCGATCCCGATCAGGGCAAGGGCAGCCAGACAGCTGTATCCCTCGATCAACTGGTCAACGCTGCTTCCGGAATCATGGCCGAGAACAGTCGTCAGGGTAAGAAAGTCCAGGTCTTCGTCCGTGGTGACAAAGCCGTCGACTACGGTTCGGTCATGGCTGTCATGGGCGGCCTGCAGAAGGCCGGTGTCGGCAATGTCGGTCTGATTACCGAGGCGCCGGGGACTTGATGCACCAGCTCGAGCGCTCTCCATCGGAAAGCTACTTCTGGCCGATCGTTCTGGCCGTAGTCCTGCACGTCCTGATCTTCGCGATGCTCTTCGTCAGTTGGGCAATGACACCTGAGCTGCCGCCTTCGCGGCCGGTCGTTCAGGCGACCTTGTACCAGCTGAAATCCAAGAGCCAGGCAACCCAGCAGACCAACCAGAAGATCGCCGGCGAGGCGAAGAAGACTTCGTCGCGCCAGTACGAGCAAGAGCAGTTGGAGCAGAAAAAGGCTGAGCAGCAGGCCATAGCTGCGGCAAAAGCCGAGGAACAAAAGAAGGCCGACGCGGCTCAAAAGGCTGCCGAATCCAAGAAGGCAGAAGAGGCCAAGAAGGCTGCTGATGCTGCCGCAGCCAAGAAGGCGGCCGAGGCAAAGGCGGCCGAGGCAAAGGCGGCCGAAGCGAAGCAGCGGGCTGATATCGCCAAGAAGAAGGCCGAGGAAGAGGCCAAGAAGCAGGCCGCTGAGGACGCGAAGAAGAAAGCGGCAGCCGATGAGGCCAAGAAGAAGGCCGCAGCAGTCGAGGCGGCCAAGAAGAAAGCCGCTGCGGCGGCTGCCCGCAAGGCGCAGGAAGACAAGAAGGCCCAGGCGCTGGCTGAACTGCTGTCGGACGATACGCAGCGGCAGCAGGCTCTGGCTGACGAGCAGGGCAACGAAGTGGCTGGTAGCCTCGATGATCTGATCGTCAAGCTGGTGAGCGAGCAGTGGAACCGCCCGCCATCGGCGCGTAACGGAATGAGCGTAGAGGTGCTGATCCAGATGTTGCCGGACGGTACCATCACCAATGCCAGCGTGACCCGTTCGAGCGGCGACAAACCGTTCGATGCGTCTGCGGTGGCTGCGGTGCGTAACGTCGGTAGGATTCCCGAGATGCAACAACTGGATCGTGCGACGTTCGATAGTCTCTACCGTCAACGCCGCATCGTCTTCAAACCGGAGGATTTAAGTCTGTGAGCACCCTGATTCGCTTCGCGCTGTTCGCCCTGGCTTTGGTGGCCGGCGTCGCGCAGGCCGCCGACCCGCTGGTGATCTCCAGCGGTCGCGACGCGGCCGTACCGATTGCCGTAGTTCCGTTCGGCTGGCAGGGCGGTAACGTTCTGCCCGAGGATATGTCGAACATCATCGGCAATGATCTGCGTAACTCCGGCTACTTCGAGCCGATCCCGCGGCAGAACATGATCAGCCAGCCGGCCCAGGCCAGCGAGGTCATCTACCGCGACTGGCAAGCTCTTGGCGCGCAATACGTGCTGATCGGCAATATCGTACCGGCCGGCGGTCGTCTGCAGATCCAGTACGCGCTGTTCAACGTGGCGACTCAGCAGCAGGTCATGACCGGCAACGTGGGCGGTACCACCGAACAGATGCGTGATATGGCGCACTACATCGCCGACCAGTCGTTCGAGAAGCTCACCGGTATCAAGGGCGCGTTCTCCACCAAGTTGCTCTATGTGACCGCGGAGCGTTTCTCGGTGGACAATACTCGTTACACCTTGCAGCGTGCCGACTATGATGGTGCTCGCCCGGTGACCCTGCTTCAGTCTCGCGAGCCGATCCTGTCGCCGCGCTTCTCCCCTGATGGTCGTCGTATCGCCTACGTGTCCTTCGAGCAGAAGCGTCCGCGCATCTTCATGCAGTATGTCGATACCGGTCGCCGCGAGCAGATTTCCAACTTCGAAGGCCTTAACGGTGCACCGGCGTTTTCCCCGGATGGCAACCGCCTGGCGTTCGTGCTGTCCCGCGATGGCAACCCGGAAATCTACGTGATGGATCTGGGAAGCCGTCAACTGCGGCGTCTGACCAATAATGGCGCCATCGACACCGAGCCTTTCTGGGGCAAGGATGGTTCGACCCTTTACTTCACGTCGGATCGCGGTGGCAAGCCGCAGATCTACAAAATGAACGTCAACTCCGGTGCAACCGACCGCGTAACTTTCATTGGCAACTACAACGCCAACCCGAAACTTTCCGCGGATGAGAAAACTCTCGTAATGGTTCACCGCCAGGACGGTTTCACCAACTTCCAGATCGCGGCCCAGGACCTTCAGCGCGGCAGTCTGCGCGTACTTTCCAACACTACTCTGGACGACTCGCCCACTGTTGCGCCCAATGGCACGATGCTAATATATGCCACCCGCCAGCAGGACCGGGGCGTGTTGATGCTCGTGAGCATCAACGGACGTGTTCGGTTACCGCTACCCACCGCTCAAGGCGACGTGCGCGAGCCTTCCTGGTCCCCTTACCTGAACTGACGGTTGCCAACTGTTTCAAATTTATACACTGGGGTTCATTAGGAGTTACATGATGGAAATGCTGAAATTCGGCAAATTTGCCGTTATCGCCCTCGCCATGGCCGTTGCAGTAGGCTGCTCGTCCAAGAAAGGCGATGCTACTGGTGAAGGCGCCAATGGCGGCGTTGATCCGAACGCAGGCTACGGTGCCAACAGCGGTGCCGTTGACGGCTCCCTGAGCGACGAAGCTGCTCTGCGCGCTATCACCACCTTCTATTTCGAGTACGACAGCTCCGACCTGAAGCCGGAAGCCATGCGCGCTCTGGACGTACACGCCAAGGACCTGAAATCTTCCGGTCAGCGCGTAGTTCTGGAAGGTCACACCGACGAACGCGGTACCCGTGAGTACAACATGGCTCTGGGTGAGCGTCGTGCCAAGGCCGTTCAACGCTACCTGGTTCTGCAGGGCGTTTCGCCGGCTCAACTGGAACTGGTTTCCTATGGTAAAGAGCGTCCGGTTGCTACTGGCCACGACGAGCAGTCCTGGGCCCAGAACCGTCGCGTTGAGCTGAAGAAGTAAGACGTGATGCCGATGCGCCTGCGTTTTCTGACCTTGTTGGCATGCGGTCTGCCCCTGATGGCGGCGGCCGCGGTTCCGGTACAGGACGGTAGCGGTGGCTATGCCAGCGCGCCGCCTTCGGGTTATGGCACCGCAGGTGCAGAGGGCGCCTATGCCGGAGGCGGGATGACAACTCCCGTCTCCGGACAGGCACAGCTGTTCATGCAGTTGCAGCAGATGCAGGACGAGTTGTCCCGGCTGCGCGGCATGCTCGAAGAGCAGCAGAACCAGATCCAGCAGATGAAGCAGGAAAACCTGGAGCGTTATCAGGACCTTGACAGCCGGATTTCCGGTGGTGCGGGTGCCGGTTCGGCCAGTGCTGCTCAACAGAATTCTCCAGTTGCTGGCGCTAGTGCCGGAGTTGCTGCAGGTGCCGGCGCAGCCGCCGCTACTCAGCAGCCTGCCGCCAGCAGCGAGCCGGGCGATCCGGCAAAGGAAAAGCTCTACTACGATGCCGCCTTCGATCTAATCAAGGCCAAGGACTTCGACAAGGCCAGTCAGGCCTTTGGGGCTTTCCTGCGCAAGTACCCAAACAGCCAATACGCCGGCAATGCCCAGTACTGGCTGGGCGAAGTGAACCTTGCCAAGGGTGATCTGCAGGGCGCTGGTCAGGCTTTCGCCCGTGTCAGTCAGGCTTATCCGAGTAGCGCCAAGGTGCCGGATTCGCTGTACAAGCTCGCTGATGTCGAGCGTCGTCTGGGTAACACCGACAAGGCCCGCGGTATTCTCCAGCAGGTTATCGCCCAGTATCCGGGCAGCTCCGCCGCTCAGTTGTCTCAGCGGGACCTCAAGAACCTGAAGTGAAAGTCTCCCGCACGTAATCCGAAACCCGCGCTTGTCGCGGGTTTTTTCGTTAGAATCCGCCCCCCGGAAGCGCCAGTGGTTTCAGCTCCGCTGATGTCTGCGTCGCTCCGGATATGCCGGGTGCGTTGACGCGCGCCCACGACTCCAACGCAACGGAGGCGGATGGCCTGTATCGCCGTCACGCCCGTGGCTGATATGCAACAGACTCTGAGAATCACCGAGATTTTCTACTCGTTGCAGGGGGAAACGCGCACCGCCGGCTTGCCGACGGTGTTCGTACGCCTGACTGGCTGTCCCCTGCGCTGTCAGTACTGCGATACCGCTTATGCCTTCAGCGGCGGCGAGATCCTGTCCATCGAGACCATTCTCGCTCGTATCGCGAGCTACAAACCTATCTATGTCTGCGTCACTGGCGGCGAGCCATTGGCCCAGCCCAATTGCGTTCCGCTGTTGCGGCACTTGTGCGATGCCGGTTACGAGGTCTCTTTGGAGACCAGTGGCGCACTCGACATCTCCGCTACGGATCGTCGCGTCAGCCGGGTATTAGATTTGAAGACCCCTGGCTCCGCCGAAGTCGCCCGTAATCGCTACGAGAATATTGCGCAGCTCACGCAAAACGACCAGGTGAAGTTCGTCATCTGCTCCCGCGACGACTACGACTGGGCGGTTTCCAAGCTCATCGAGTATCGCCTGGAGCTGCGCGCAGGTGAGGTGCTGTTCTCTCCCAGTCACCGACAGGTCGACGCTCGTGCCCTTGCCGACTGGATCGTGGCAGACAACCTGCCAGTCCGTCTGCAACTGCAGCTCCACAAGATTCTCTGGAACGACGAGCCGGGCCACTGAGCACGGAGGAGATGTTCTTCATGACTGATAAGAAAGCCGTAATTCTGCTATCAGGCGGCCTAGACTCTGCCACCGTGATTGCATTGGCGAAGGCCGAGGGCTATGCCTGCTACACCATGAGCTTCGACTACGGCCAGCGCCACCGCGCCGAATTGCAGGCAGCCGAGCGAGTGGCTCGCCAGCAGGGAGTGATCGAGCACAAGGTGATTGGCCTCAATCTGAATGGTATTGGTGGCTCGGCCCTGACCGACAGCAGTATCGACGTACCTGAGGCGCCAGGCGAAGGCATTCCGGTCACCTATGTGCCCGCACGAAATACGGTGTTTCTTTCTCTCGCCCTCGGCTGGGCGGAGGTGCTGGGGGCGCGCGATATCTTCATTGGCGTTAATGCCGTGGACTACTCCGGCTACCCGGACTGCCGGCCAGAGTTCGTCGAGGCCTTCGAACGCTTGGCAAATCTCGCGACCAAGGCCGGGGTCGAAGGTGATGGCTTCCGCATCCAGGCGCCGCTGCAGTTCCTTTCCAAGGCGCAGATCATTCAGGCAGGTATCGCGCAAGGCGTGGACTACAGCCTGACGGTGTCCTGCTATCAGGCTGACGATGACGGGCGAGCATGCGGTAAGTGCGATAGCTGTCGGCTGCGTTCCGAAGGCTTCTCGATGGCAGGAGTTGACGACCCGACGCGATACTTCTGAAAAAAGTTTCCGAGGGGTGTTGTTTTTACGTTAGAAATCAGTATTATACGCCTCGCGTTGGGTCGTTAGCTCAGTCGGTAGAGCAGTTGGCTTTTAACCAATTGGTCGTAGGTTCGAATCCTACACGACCCACCAACATTCAAAGCCCCAGCTGGCTGCAGCTGGGGCTTTTTATTTCTGTCATCGGATCTAGCCGGACGGTTCGTCCATATGCTGCCAGATGCGCCTCGCTGCTTCGCCTTCCCGCCGCCCCTTCGTAAGCCCTTCCTTCTCGTAGAAATCCGCGCCCCGCAGCTAGTAGGCATTCACCTTGCTGCGGCGTGGCAGGGCTGTATGTCCCTGACAGTGCCTTCGGAAATACTCTAGTCTGGCCTGGCGAAGAAAAGTACAATCCCAATGATGGCTTTCAGAAAAATCTGACATCAAACGAAGCGTAGTGCCAAATGTAGGTTAGAAAACCGGCTGCTTCTCAAACGCTGTGTTTTCGAGAAATTCTGAGCTGCTTTGCATGGGCACGGAGTGCCTTGGAAGGCTCCGCTGCATGCTTGATGTGCGGAGCAGATTGGGGAAGTTGGATATAAATGAATCGTCTACTTGTAGCCTGGCTTGTTCTGGCTGTCATGCCTGTGCTTCTGTTTTTCAAGACTTATCTTCAAAGTGATCTGACGCTTCTCGATAATATTATGGTGGATATTTTTGTCCACGGTGGAAGTTGGTTTGACTGGAAAATAACTCCTGCGCCTGCCTACTTCCCGGATATGTTGGCCTACGCAATTGGTTACTTTGTATTTCCTGGCGTAATGGAGCGAGTCGTCTTTGTTTGCCTTGTACAGGCATTACTGTTGGCTTGGGTTTCTACGCGCTTCGTTACTATGCTTATGGGAGAGGTCTCGCTCAATGCAAGGCTGGCAATCGTCCTGTTAGTTGGTGTTTCTTTGTTGGTTGCCTCAAACTCCGGTATGTGGTTGTTCTTCAATAGCACCAATAATCATTTTGCTGCACTGTTCTTTCCTCTTTTCTGTATGGCATTCTCTCTTGAGTTCTGGCGCAAGGGTGGGATGCTGAGGTCCGTATGGGTATTCGTTGGCGCTATGCTGGGGGCTGCCTCGACCTCGGTATTTGCACTTTCCTTTGTGCTGCCGCTGATTGTCCTGTCCATTGCGTCAATATTGGTACTTCTCGTTGGTAGGCGCAGGATTAAATCAGTTGTCTGGATCGTTTTTGTTGTAATCGCTGGGCAGGTTCTGGGTACAGTAATTAACAAGGAGTTGTTGCCTTACGATGCCTTGGCCGGGCGTGCCCCAATGACAATTGATGCGGCGCTAAACTCCTACAATGTGCTTGTCCAGGCAACGAAACTCACTTTTTCACCGGATAATATTTACACATTCTCTCTTGCGGTGCTGGTCGTTGTAGGCATGGCTTGGGTAGTGCTCGATTGGCTTTTCAGTCTGAAGTCTCTGCGTGGAGAACATGTGGGTAAGTATCCACTGTTCAGCTCCAATTTTTCGGATGTAAGGCAGCGCTATAGCCTTTGCGTGCTGTTCTTGTTGATCGTGCTTCCAGTCAATGTGGCGGGTGCGGTGCTCTCGGGTGGGCTCGTAGATCTTTGGGGATACAGGTATTTTGCGTTTCCGGTAGTCTTGGGTGTCTTGCTTTGCATAGCCATGATCGACTCGCGGGGTAGCTTTAATCTGCGTTGGTCTGGATGGGCTGCCTGGCTTGCCATTCTGCTGCTCGTATTTATGGGGCTGCTTACAGCAAAGAATCGATTTGACTCGACAGGGCGAAGTGATTTTTCTGATGTTCTTCATAAGGGCATTTCGGGAGATTCTGATCGGGTCGGGAATTGTTTGAACCAGATCTCTGCTGATGGGTTTGAGCTTCGCGGCGGTATCGCTGATTTTTGGAATGCTCGTGGTGTGGCTTACAAGGTGGATAAGCCAGTTCACATACTGCCTGTTTATAATAATGTGAGCCCGCGTTTTCAGATGATGAGCCTCGGCCCTCTCGTTGATCCAGGTAGATACGGCTTTGATTATTATAATTTCGCAATTCTGCGGCGATCGGGAACTGTTTCGTCGTTCGATCTGACGCCGGAAACCATTGGACGGCTCATCCCCGCACCCAGCAAAGTTGTGAGTTGTGCGAATACTGATTCAGAGGTTTGGCTGTACGACAGCTTGGCGCTGAATGAGGTTGTACAGAAGAATTTGGATCCTCTTCTGTTTGCGTTGGGCCGAGGAGGGCGGTTTGTGGCGACCGCCGATCAACTGCCTGGTCAGCTTGGTAAGGCTGTGGGCACGACGAGAGTCGCTCAGGCCGGAATTGATCCGATCGGGTTTCTTTCTTATGGACCTTACATCAGGGTTCCTGCTGGACGCTACCAGGCGACAGTCCTCTACTCGGCAACGGTGGCGGGGAATAAAGCAGATGTCGGTATTTTTGCCGACCCAAAAAATCCTGTCTCGCTAGCTAGCTCCGAAATGCCTGCGGGAGAGGATCGGTTGTTGCGCTTCACCTTTGAGTTGAAGGAAGAAGTACCTCAACTCGAGGTTCGTACATGGTTTGAAAATCATGGTGTGCTGACTCTGAAGCAAATCATTATCGAGCCTGAATTGAGCGAACAGCAGGGGGCGTTAAAGTGATTTTCCCCGTCAGGCAACAGAGCCTTCAGTATATACGACAGTTCATGGGGTTTGTATTTCTATCCGGGCTGGGTTGGTTGTGTGATTTCAGTACTTATACGCTGCTGGTCAAGCTGTTTGATATCTCTCCGGCAGTGGCTAACTTTATATCTTCTTATGTGGGCGTGACGTTCGTTTGGTTCACCTCATTGAAGAGCGTGTTCCGGGCAACTGGTAGGGCTGGCTCGCGCTTTTTGCTGCTCTATTGGGCATTTCAGTTTCTGTCGATCCTGGTGTATTCGCACTGTCTCAATCTAATGGTCCGAGTTTTTGGCGATCCGGCGATTTCTTCGCTGCTTGGCGGCGAAGCGGCTGTTGCCGCAAAGATCTTCGTGACCCCATTTAATCTCGTAACTAATTTCATTTTCATGAAGTTTCTCACTCATTTTATGAATAAGATCAAGGCGCCGTGACGCATGGAAAATAAGCCCCGCATACTTGTATTCATCCCAGCTTATCGCTGTGAAGCACAGATTCCCCGCGTGCTTCAGCAGTTCGATGCAAAGGTCCAGTCTTGGGTCGAAACGGTAATCGTCGTGGACAATCGTTCTCCGGACGCTACGCTTGAAGCCGCTATTCGCCAGGGCAGCGAGACGCTCGTACAGAGCGAATTCATCGCTTGGCGTAATGATGACAACTATGGCCTGGGCGGCTCGCATAAGGCGGCCATGCGGTATGCCGTTGAGAACGGCTATGACTATATTGTCGTTCTTCACGGTGATGATCAGGCGGATATTCACGACCTGATTCCCGAGCTGGAGGCTGGAAAGCATCAGGATGTCGACTGCCTGCTGGGCGCGCGCTTCATGGCGGGTAGCCGGCTCCAGGGTTATTCGTTCTTCCGAACTTTCGGAAATCGCGTATATAACGCGTTGTTCTCTCTGGTTGTGCTCCGCAGTATTTACGATCTCGGTTCAGGCCTTAATCTGTACCGTGTTTCAACCTTGCGAGAGTTCTATTACAAGGGTTTTCCGGACGACCTGACGTTCAACTACGTCATGCTCCTCGCCAGTTACTATCGTAAGCAGAAAGTGCGCTTCTTCCCGATCAGTTGGCGCGAGGAGGACCAGCTTTCCAATGTCCGACTGTTCCGCCAGGCATTCAAGGTGCTCGGGCTTCTGGCCGGATATTTCTTTAAGCGCGGTGGGTTCCTCCGTGGGGAAATGCGCGCCAAGCCTTTTGATAGCTATAGCGGGAAGATCCAGCACCGCCAGGGCTCGGCGTCCAGATGAAAAGTACCGTTCGCTGCTACCTGGGGATCTTGCTGGCAGTGATCCTCGGCTGGCTCTGGCTGCACAAGTCTTCATTGGCGGACTTTGTAGCGAGTGAGCGTGTGGCCGAGTTCGTGGGGGTGATGTCGCTTTATCTTTGCTCGCATATCGTGCGCATCTTTCGACTGACGCTGCTGACGCTTGATGAGAGGGATAAGGTATTTCCGCTGATGGCTGCCCATACGTTGACGGCATTCCCCAGCAGTTTCCTGCCGTTCAAGATCGGCGAAGTGCTGCGATTGACGGCCTTCTTCCAGGTTTACGGCGGGCGTCGAAAGGCCTTTGCAGTGTGGTTGGCCGAACGCTTCGGAGATGTACTCGTCATCGCAGCCTTCATTCTTGGGCTCTATGTCTTCAACATCAGCATTCCACCCGCCATGCGCATCGTCTTCATTCTATTTGTTCTGGCTAGTGTCTTCGGGTTGCTGGCGATCTTCGCGGTTGCCAAGGTCTCTGTATATCTGAACCGCCATCTTGTATTGGCCAGCCATAGCGCTCGTGGGTTGTGGCTGCTGCGAACCAGCCACTCGTTGCGCTTGCTGGAGCAGGATATCCACCGTTCGCTGGAAGGCCGCCTCTCTGGCTTCCTGTTGCTGTCTCTGCTGGTCTGGGCCCTGGAAATCCTGGCGCTGGCGCTGTTCATCAATGAGTTCTCGATTGGTGAGCCGAATTTCGCCACGTTGTTTGTCTCTGGCCTTCTGTCCAGCCTGCCGGGTGGTGGGGTAGGTAATACCGAGGCCTTTGGCATTTACCAGTCGCTAGCGCTGGTAGCGTTGACACTCATTTTCCTTGGCGCCGTGTGCTTCTCGGTGCGATTCAAACTGCAGAGGTCGTGACGTGCCGGATTCTCGTCAGATGTTTTTGTTGATCCTGGATGATCGTGAATTTACCCGGGGCGAGGTGAGTAGCCTGGTAGGACGTCGCCGTTTTGGCGATATCATCTTCAAGCGCCGTACTCTGGTTGAGTATTTTCGTGCAGCATTGCCGGAGTGGGCTCGCCCGCACCTGGTTCATCTGCGTAACGATGAGGACATGGCGGTCCTGCGTCAGACCTTGGAGTCCAGCGGAGAAAGTACAGCGGTATGTATTATTGCAGCGCGGGCCGGTTTTGCTCTGCCGGAGCGCCTGACACAGCTCGTTGAACGTATTCCCTACGCAGAGGAGGATTTCACCGACCGCCTCTACAAACCACTACTGGTCTTTCTGCGGAACGCGCATTTTCTCGTGGACCAGTGGACGGCGTTCGAGGCAAGCCCGCTGCATCTATGGGATAGGGCGTGGCAGGGAAGCCAGCGTGTCCAGTCGGTGGAGCCGCTGGATCTGGATAGGATCCGTGACTTTCTGTCGTTTACCAGCGGATCGACCGCTACGCGCCATTTCAACGAGGTGCAGATCGACTCTTACTACTATACGAAGAGCTCAAGCGACAAACGAAAGATGCTGGCCGAGTACTCTTTCTATGGCTTGGTGCCGGAGTCCATGCGCCCGTGGTTGATCCAGCCCTTCGATTATCAGGACGAGGGTGATCGGGCCTCGTACAAGATGCTGCGCTATTACTTGGCGGATGCTGCCCTGCAATGGGTGCACGGTGCATTTGATGCCGAGACGTTCGAGCCCTTCGTTGAGCGTCTGCTGTTCTTTCTCGCCGAGCGCCCCAGGCAGAAATGCTCCAGGGATCGCTCGCTCGAAATCGCCCAGGATCTGTTCGTCAACAAACTCGAAGCGAGGATCAGGCAGTTTCTTACAAGCGAAGAAGGGCTGCGGATCAATCAGTTGGCTACCAGTGCAACGCCGGCGCTCGACATCAATCGGCAACTGGCGCGTTACCTGAGGCTGTATCAGCGGTATCGGAAGGGCTTCGCTACCGATTCCTTAGTGGTGGGGCATGGTGATCCATGCTTCTCCAACCTGTTGTACGACCAGCAGCGTTATCTGCTCAAGCTGATCGACCCCAAGGGGGCGGTGAGTGAGGCAGAGTTGTGGACACACCCGTTGTATGACCTGTGCAAGGTGTCGCACAGCGTCATGGGAGATTATGACTTCATCAATAACGGGTTGTACGACGTAGGCTTCTCTGACGCCAACGATTTGGTGTTGCGCTTGCGCCACAGCGGCCATTCCTCGTTGAAGCCATTATTCCTGCAGAAGGTCCGGAAAATGGGCTTCGAGCCCCGGATCATGCGCCTTGGGGAGGCATCACTGTTCCTTTCCATGTTGCCGCTGCACATCGATTATCCGAACAAAGTGATCGCTTTCATGCTGAAAGCCCATCAGATTCTTGACGAGGTAGAAGGTGAACACAGCCTTTGAGGAAATGGACGGGGTATTGGTTGTCGATATCGACGGCACGCTCTGTGATATCAAGACCGCTGATCAGTCATATGCCGAGTTGCTACCCCGCCAGTCGATGATCGACAAGCTTCGAGAATATCAGTCCAAGGGGTATCGGATCCTGTTGTTCACTGCGCGCAACATGAAAACCCATGGCGGTAGCCTGGGGCTGATCAACAAGCACACGGCACCGGTACTGCTCGAGTGGTTGGCCAAGTGGGATGTGCCGTACGACGAGATCCTGTTCGGCAAGCCCTGGCCGCGTACCAAGGGCTTCTACATCGATGATCGGGCTGTGCGCCCGGATGAGTTCCTCAGTATGAGCGAAGAGGAAATCCATAAATTGCTGGGGCAGGAGTAACTGCGAGCATGCAGAACGTCGTTATCACTATGGCCGGTCGTGGCTCTCGTTTCTACGAGGCGGGCTATACCGTTCCCAAGTATGAAATCATGGCGCACGGTCGTAGCCTGTTCGATTGGTCAATGCTGTCGTTGAAGAACTTTTTCGATGCCGAAAGCCGGGTGATCTTCGTCTGTCTCAAGGAAAACAATTCGGCTGAGTACGTTCTGCAGCGTAGCGAAGCGCTTGGCCTTGCGGATGTGCGAGTGCTGGAGCTGGACCAGGTTACCGATGGCCAGGCCACCAGTGCCTATGTCTCGCGCGACCTGTGGCACCCGGACGGCTCTTTGCTGGTCTACAACATCGACACCTATGTTGTTCCGAATGCTCTTAAGCCAGAGCATATTCGTGCCGGTTCCGATGGCTGGGTGCCGTGCTTCCAGGTTCCCGGCGAACATTGGAGTTTCGTGGCGCTGGGGGAGGATGGCTGGGCTGTGGATTTGGCAGAGAAGCAGAAGATTTCGGACTTTGCTTCCATCGGTCTCTACTGGTTTGCGGATGCCACAGGCTATGTCCACGCCTATGAGCAGTTCTTCTCCGACGAGAAAAACCTGGTTCGCGGCGAGCGTTACATTGCCCCTCTCTACCGGCAGATGATTGCCGAAGGGTGCAAGATTTCCATTTCCGATCTCGCCGTTACGGATGTGCATGTGCTGGGGACTCCGGCCGAGCTGGATCGATTCCTGGCGCTCAGCCCGGATAGCCTGGGGGCTGGCTCGTGATAGCGGGTTGGCTGTGCTTAGCCATTGGGCGTCCGGTTGCTTCGTCGGCCCGGGCTCGATGATAAAATGGCCGGCATAATCAGATTTGCGTCTGTTGAGGTTTGCACACGATGTCCCAGATTCCCGAACGCCTTCTGGTTCAGGCCCATCTGGCTGCCAAGCAGCCCAGGGAGCTGACTGCCCAGGAGGAGGCTGACTACCGTGCAGCCATCGCCGCTGAGCTGAAGGCGCAGAACGCTGTGCTGGTGGCGCACTACTACTGCGATCCGGTGATCCAGGCTCTGGCCGAGGAGACCGGTGGTTGCGTTTCAGACTCGCTGGAAATGGCTCGCTTCGGCAACCAGCATCCGGCACAGACCGTCGTGGTGGCTGGTGTGCGCTTCATGGGGGAGACCGCGAAGATCCTCAATCCGGAAAAGCGTGTACTGATGCCGACGCTGGAGGCGACCTGTTCCCTGGACCTGGGTTGCCCGGTGGAAGAGTTTTCGGCGTTCTGCGACCAGCATCCGGAGCGTACCGTGGTGGTCTATGCAAACACCTCGGCCGCAGTCAAGGCCCGTGCGGACTGGGTGGTGACGTCCAGTTGCGCGGTGGAAATCGTCGAGCACCTGATGGATAACGGCGAACCTATTCTCTGGGCGCCGGACCAGCATCTGGGGCGCTATATCCAGCGTGAAACCGGTGCCGATATGCTGCTGTGGGACGGCGCCTGTATCGTCCATGAGGAATTCAAGGCCAAGCAACTTCAAGATCTCAAGGCGCTATATCCGGATGCCGCGGTACTGGTGCACCCGGAATCGCCCGAAGCAGTGGTAGAACTGGCCGATGCTGTGGGCTCTACCAGCCAGTTGATCAAGGCCGCGCAGACGATGCCTAACCAGCGTTTCATCGTCGCCACCGACCGCGGCATCTTCTACAAGATGCAGCAACTGTGCCCGGGCAAGGAGTTCATCGAAGCCCCTACCGCTGGCAACGGCGCGACGTGCCGTAGTTGCGCGCATTGCCCGTGGATGGCGATGAACACCCTGGAGCGCACCCTGGCGTGCCTGAAAGAGGGCAGTGGCGAAATTTTTGTCGACCCGGCGCTGATTCCGAAGGCGATCAAGCCGCTCAAGCGCATGCTCGACTTCACTCATGCGGCCAAGCTCAAGCTGGCAGGTAACGCCTGATTTGGAAGCACCATGAAAAAGCCCGGCAAATGCCGGGCTTTTTCATGGTACGGCTTGGAAATCAGCGGCCCATCATTTCCTTGAGGATACGCTGCTGGTCGCGGAACTCCTGCTGGCGCGCGTCCAGGCGAGCAGCGAGCGTGAAGTTGCCACCTGCGCGGCGCTTGGCGAAGTCGAGTTGCTCGATTGCCTGCTTGTAGTCACCGGTCAGCGCGTAGTATTCGGCGCGGGCCTGGTACACGCCGATGGCGTTGCCACTGAGGGTGCAGGCATCGGCGAGGCGGCTCCAGACGTCCGGGTCGAGCGGACGGCGCTGGGAGAGCTTGAACAGCGTTTTCTCCGCCTCGGCTGCGCGATTGGTCTTCATCATCAGGTCGGCCTGGGCCTGGATCAGCGGATAGCTTTCCGGGAACTGGCTGAGCAGCCGCTGTACGCGGCTCTGGGCATCGGGCAGCTTGTTGGCCGTGACGTCCAGGTCGACCATCGCCAGGTTGTAGCTGATGTCGTTGGGCGCTTTCGCCAGCAGTTGCTGGAGACTGCTGCGGGCGTCGTTCAACTGGCCGATGCGGATCTGCGAGAGAGCCAGGCCGTAGTGCGCGGCATCGTTCTTCGGGTCGTCATCCAGGACTGCGCGGAAGCGCTTGCCGGCCATTCCCGGAGTTTCCTCGAACATCAACTGGACACGGGCGCGCATCAGTTCGTAGCGCAGGGTGTCCTCCTTGCCGCCTTTGGGGTACTGCTCTGCGCGGTTGCGGGTATCGGCGATACGCGATTCGGTCACCGGGTGAGTCAGCAGGAATTCCGGCGGCTTGCCTTCGTAGCGGTACTGGCGGGCCAGGCGCTCGAACATGTTTGGCATGGAGCGAGGGTCGTAGCCGGCGCGCACCATCGTGGTAACGCCGACGCGGTCGGCTTCCTGTTCGTTCTGCCGGGAGAAGCGCAGTTGGTTCTGGATCGCCGCTGCCTGCGTGCCGGCGATCGCTGCAATGCCGGCGTCGCCGGCTCCTGCGGCTGCGGCCACGATGCCGGCGAGCATGGCCGCCATCACCGGAATCTGCATACGCTGCTGGGCCTCGATGCCGCGAGCGAAGTGGCGCTGGCTGAGGTGGCCGAGTTCGTGGGCGAGTACGGCGATGTATTCGCCTTCGGTCTGCGCATAGAGGAACAGGCCCCCGTTGACGCCGATCACGCCGCCGGGGGCGGCGAAGGCGTTGATCTGCTTGTCGCGAATCAGGATGAACGCCAGGCGGTGGTCCTGCAGTTCGCTCGACTCGGCGAGGCGGTAGACGGTGGACTCTACGTAATCCTTCAATTGTGCGTCGTTCAGCGAATCGACCTGGTTGCGCAGCATGCTCAGCCAGGCCCGGCCGAGCTGGAATTCCTGCTCTGGAGAAACGATGGATGAGCTGGCGTCGCCCAGGGAAGGAAGGTCGTCCGACATCGCGGGCGTTGCAAGGGCGCAGGCGATGGAGAGCAGGGCAGGGCGCAGTACTTTCATGTACACAGGGCTCGTTCCGAGAAAGGCTCTACTTTAGCCGCAGGTCGTTGTGAATGCCTAGGTTGCCAGAACGCAACTGCAGCATGGTGCACGATGGGCTTGTGCCACTGGATTTTCGTTGGAGGGCCCACCGCTGAAGGCAGGACTAACGAGTGGCACGAACGATGCGCCTGGTTACTTTTCCAATGCTTTCGGTATTCTTGAGCGCCTTGTACGGAGAGTGTCCCGATGTCTCAGCCCTCGCCGCCCATCTACGCCTGTGACGCGGAAGTGGATGCCAGCGGTCTCAATTGTCCGCTACCCCTGCTCAAGGCCAAGCTGGAGCTGAATCGGCTGCCCAGCGGCGCGGTCCTCAAGGTGATCGCCACCGACGCCGGCTCGCAGCGCGATTTTCGCGCATTCGCCGAACTTGCAGGGCACTCGCTGCTCCGCGAAGAGGTCGAAGCGGGCGTCTATCGCTATTGGCTGCGCAAGAAGTAGCGAGCGCAACATCGGGCCTCCGTGCGACGGAGGCGCATTCCATCTGTTTCGCAGGTCGTTTCATGCTTAAGGTTTTGCAGGACTGGATGCAGCGCTATTTCTCCGACGAGGAGGCGATAGTGCTGGCGGTCATTCTGGTGCTCGGCTTCAGCGTCATCCTGGCATTCGGCGGCATGCTCGCGCCAGTGCTGGCTGCGATGGTGATCGCCTTCCTGATCCAGGGTATGGTCGGCATGCTTGAGCGCCTGCGCGTGCCGCACCTGTTCGCCGTCTGGCTAGTGTATTCACTGTTCCTTGGGCTGCTGGCGGTGTTTCTGCTGGTGCTGGTCCCGCTGGTATGGAAGCAACTGTTCACGCTGCTCAACGAGCTTCCGCGGATGCTGGGCGAGTGGCAGGTGGTGCTGTTGATGCTGCCGGAACGATATCCGGACATGGTCACCGAGGAGCAGGTGCTGCGTATCATCGAGGCGGCGCGCAGCGAGCTTGGGCAGCTTGGCCAGTGGGCGCTGACGTTCTCGCTCTCGGGCCTGCCGGTGCTGGTCAACATCATGATCTATCTGGTGCTGGTGCCGATCCTGGTGTTCTTCTTCCTCAAGGATCGTCGGCGCTTCTACCACTGGTTCCGTCGCTACCTGCCGCGTGAGCGCGGGCTGATGAAGCAGGTCTGGGTGGAGATGAATCAGCAGATCGCCAATTACATCCGCGGCAAGGTCGTCGAGATTTTCATCACGGGCGTCGTGACCTATATCGCGTTCGTGGTGCTGGGCCTGAACTATGCGGCGCTGCTCGCACTATTGGTCGGGCTGTCGGTGGTGGTGCCCTACATCGGCGCAGTGGTGGTGACCGTGCCGGTGGCGCTGATTGCACTATTCCAGTGGGGCTGGAGCGACCAGTTCATCTACCTGATGGTCGCTCACGCGATCATCCAGGCGCTGGATGGCAACGTACTGGTTCCGTTGCTGTTCTCCGAGGCGGTGAACCTGCATCCGGTGGCGATCATTTGCGCCGTACTGTTGTTTGGCGGGCTTTGGGGCTTCTGGGGCGTATTCTTCGCCATTCCTCTGGCAACCCTGGTCAAGGCGGTGCTGGATGCCTGGCCGAGACAGCCGGAGCCGGAACCACAGGTCAGCCCGTTGATGTGATAGACATGAAAAAGGCCCCTCGCGGGGCCTTTTTCATGTCTACGGGTGGCTCAGCCCTTGTTCAAGGCCTGTGCCGCGGCCAGCACTGCATCGACATGGCCGGGTACTTTCACGCCGCGCCATTCCTGGCGCAGCACACCGTTGGCGTCGATCAGGAAAGTGCTGCGGTCCACACCCATGTATTCCTTGCCGTAGAGTTTCTTCAGCTTGATCACGTCGAACAGCTGGCAGACGGTTTCGTCCTTGTCGCTGATCAGCTCGAAAGGGAACTCCTGCTTGCACTTGAAGTTCTCGTGGGATTTCAGGCCGTCTCGGGAAACCCCGAACACCACAGTGTTGGCGGCCTGGAACGCCGGATACTGGTCGCGAAAGCCCTGGCCTTCGGTGGTGCAACCAGGCGTACTGTCCTTGGGGTAGAAGTACAGCACGACCTGCTTGCCCTTCAGTTCCGACAGGCGGACTTCGACGCCGCTGGTGGCTTGTGCCTGGAAGTCGGCGACGGCTTTGTTCAGTTCTACTGCCACGAGGCTCTCCTATAGGTCAGGGGTGCTGCGGACGCCAGGGCTCGATCAGGGCGTCCAGATTCAGGGCGTCGGCGAAGTCGAGAAACTGGTCGCGCAGCCAACTGATCTGTGTTCCGGCCGGCAAGGTC